>NZ_JRMV01000276.1 GCF_000758755.1 Actinomyces sp. S6-Spd3
GGCATAAAAACAAAAAACAAACACACTATCGAGTTCACAAACAACACCCCCACATCTCCCAACCAAACCCACCAAAACCAGCAGGAAAAGCCAAGAAAGAAGGCCACCACCACAGCACCAAGGCCGCGGCGACAAGAGAAAAATCTACACACCCACCACCCCCCACGTCAAACCAAAACCACGTGAACCAGCACACAAAGCGGCAAAGTTGGCGCGGCCTCGTCAATCTGAATGAAGAAGAGAAGCGATTTTTCGGTGGAATAGCGCCAAATTATTCGCGTTAATCAACTAAAGCGGGACCTGCCTCACAAGGAAGCAGGTCCCGCAAAAGAACTACGCTAAGCGCGTCCGAATCAGTGAAGATCCATGTCTTCTTGAACCGGGATATCAATCGTGGGCAGATCATGAACCGCGTGACGAACAGCCTTCGACACGGCACCGGGAACTGCCTCGTTAAAGACACCAGGAATGATGTAGTTCGGAGAGAGTTCTTCTTCCGAGATCACATCAGCAATTGCATTTGCAGCAACGCGCAGTACCTCGGTCGTAATTTCCTTGACCTTCGCATCCAGCAAACCGCGGAACAGACCCGGGAAGGCCAGAACGTTGTTGATCTGGTTCGGGTAGTCGCTACGACCGGTTGCCACGATTGCTGCATACTCTGCGGCAGCAATGGGGTCGACCTCGGGAGTCGGGTTCGCGAGAGCGAAAACAATTGCACCGGGAGCCATCTTTGCAATGTCCGAAGGCTCCAAAATGTTGCCGTGAGAGACGCCGATGAAGACGTCAGCATCGGCAATACCGTCCTTGAGGGAGCCGTGAACCATGCGCGGGTTGGTGTTTTGAGCCAGCCATGCACGTGAGGGGTGCATACCCTCAATGTCGTCCCCAGCCAGCGCACCCGTACGACCGTAGCCAACGATGTCGCGCGCACCCTGTGCCAGCAGCAGCTTGATGATTGCCGAACCCGCGGCGCCCACACCGGAGACAACGATGCGAACATCCTCAATCTTCTTGTTCACCAGCTTGAGGGCATTGATCAGCGCGGCCAAAACCACGATTGCGGTACCGTGCTGGTCATCGTGGAAGACAGGAATATCAAGTTCGGCACGAAGTCGCTCTTCAATTTCGAAGCAGCGAGGTGCGGAAATGTCTTCAAGGTTAATGCCGCCGTATGCGGGGGCAATCGCCTTCACGATAGAAATGATCTCTTCAGTGTCCTTCGTGTCCAGGACAACCGGCCACGCATCGACGTCACCGAATTGCTTGAAGAGAACAGCCTTACCTTCCATAACTGGAAGAGCAGCCTCGGGGCCAATATCGCCCAGGCCCAGAACAGCAGTGCCATCAGAAACGACAGCAACCGAGTTTGCCTTCATAGTCAGCAGGTGAGCCTTTTCGGGCATGTCGTGGATCGCGGTGCACACGCGAGCAACACCGGGGGTGTATGCGCGGGAGAGATCATCGCGGTTACGAAGCGGAACCTTAGGATGCACTTCGATCTTGCCACCAACGTGAGCCATAAAGGTCTGGTCTGCAACAGAGGAGGTATGCACACCTTCAAGACCATCCAGAACCTGGCGTACCTCACGACGATGGTCAGAATCACGCATGTCGCAGGTGAGGTCAATGACGATGTGTCCACGATCAGAATCGGCGACGTCAAGGCCCTTGATCTGTGCGCCAGTAGAAGATACAGCATCCACGATCTGCGCGATCGAGAGAGTGGACTCATCGATCTCAAGACGGTAGGACGCGGTGTATGACGGAGAAGTACGCATTGGTCACCTTTGCATTTCCGAATTTTACGAGGCGAGCCCACCGGGCTCTGACCTCATCGTAGCCGCGTAACTGCAGGGGTGCAGTGTTGTCCCACATTACGCAAAATTGACGCTGCAACAAGGCATTTGACGCACAGGAATACTCCACCACTCCCCCAGCGTCCTCACATATGGAAAGGGCCCGGTCCTTCAGGACCGGGCCACGGACGTGAACTCAAAACGAGCTCAGGCGCCAACCATTTCCATAATGAGTTCGCGAACGCGTGCAGCATCGGCCTGACCGCGAGTTGCCTTCATGACGGCGCCGACCAACGCACCGGCGGCTTGTACCTTGCCGCCCTTGATCTTCTCGACGACATCAGGGTTTGCATCCAGAGCTTCCTGGACTGCCGCGGTAAGCGCGCCTTCGTCGGAGACGACCTCGAGGCCACGCGCAGCGACAACCTGCTCGGGATCGCCTTCGCCGGCAAGAACGCCTTCGAGGACTTGGCGAGCCAGCTTATCCGTCAGGCGACCACCATCAACCAGGGATTGAAGCTGGGCGATCTGAGCGGGAGTAACAGGCAATTCCTCCAGAGGAAGCTGGTTGTCCTTGGCGTAGCGGGCCAATTCACCCATCCACCACTTTCGGGCAGCGTTAGGATCAGCTCCCGCCACAACCGTCGCCTCGATAAGCTCAAGTGCACCGGCATTGATCACGTCGCGCATTTCCTTATCGGCGAAGCCCCACTGCTCACGCAAGCGGCGCCTCTTCGCAACAGGCAGCTCGGGAAGGCTTGCACGCAGGGACTCCACCCATTCCTCAGAGGGAACGACTGGAACAAGGTCCGGCTCGGGGAAGTAACGGTAATCTTCTGCATCGGACTTTTCACGACCCGAAGAAGTAGAACCGTCTTCTTCGTGGAAGTGACGGGTTTCCTGCAGGATGCTTCCACCTTCGCTCAGGATCTGAGCCTGACGCTGGATCTCATAGCGAACCGCGTTTGCAATTCCCCTAAAGGAGTTGACGTTCTTCGTTTCGGTTCGGGTTCCCAAAGGAGAGGTCGGAGTGGGGCGCAGTGAAACGTTGATGTCTGCTCGCACGTTTCCACGCTCCATACGCGCCTCGGAAACGCCGAGAGTACGGAAGATATCACGCAGAGCCTGGACGTAAGCAGCAGCTACCTCGGGGGCTCGCTCGCCTGCACCCTCGATGGGGCGCGTTACGATCTCAACCAAGGGAACGCCCGCACGGTTGTAGTCAACCAGCGAGTGGTCTGCACCCTGAATACGCCCGTCAGCACCGCCGATGTGGGTGTTCTTGCCGGCGTCTTCTTCCATGTGTGCGCGCTCAATCTGAACGCGGAACATGGTTCCATCTTCCAGCTCGACGTCAACATAACCGTCATAAGCGATGGGCTCATCGGACTGTGAGGTCTGGAAAGCCTTCGTGAGGTCCGGGTAGAAGTAGTTCTTACGCGCAAAGCGGCAGCTCTTCGCGATCGAACAGTTCAGTGCCAGACCAATCTTGATGGCATACTCCACTGCCTTGTGATTAACCACGGGCAAGGAGCCGGGCAGTCCCAAGGACACAGGCGTCACGTAGGTGTTCGGGTCCCCGCCAAAGGCGTTGGGAGCAGCATCGAACATCTTTGTGGCGGTACCCAATTCGACGTGTACTTCGATTCCGAGGACCGGATCGAAGGAAGCTGTTGCTTCCTGGTAGTCCATCAGTTCACTCATCACTTTTCCTCCCACTGCGCTGCCGGGCAGTTGCCCGCAATATCGCCGCTGAGCTGCTCAACCAAGCTTGCGACCTCGTACATCTTCAGGTCGTGGTGAGCCGGGGCGAGAATCTGGAATCCGACGGGAAGCCCCTCAGAGCTCACCGCATTGGGAACGTTCATTGCGGGAATTCCTGCAAGGTTCGCCGGAATCGTCGCAATGTCGTTGAGGTACATCGCCATGGGATCATCCATCTTTTCCCCGAAACGGAAGGCCGTCGTGGGGCAGGTGGGAGATACCAGGACATCGACCTCGTCGAAGACACGAGCAAAGTCGCGCTGGATGAGGGTTCGAACCTTCTGCGCATTTCCGTAGTAGGCATCAAAGAAGCCTGCGGACAAAACGTGAGTACCCAAAATAATGCGGCGCTTCACTTCGTCACCGAAACCGGCCTCGCGGGTCGCAGCCATCACGCGCTCAGCAGTGACGGGGCCCTCGCTGGGCTCGACGCGGATGCCGTAGCGCATTCCGTCAAAACGTGCGAGGTTCGAGGAAACCTCAGCAGGCATGATCAAGTAGTAGGCGGCAAGCGCATATTCAAAACTCGGGCAGGAAACCTCGACAATTTCAGCACCTGCATCGCGCAGCTTCTCAACAGTTGCGTTGAACGCTGCGCTCACGTCTTCCTGGTATCCCTCGCCGGAAAGCTCACGGACGACGCCAACGCGAAGTCCCTCGATCTTTCCAGCGCGAGCAACGGATTCCACTCCCGCGCTCAGTGCGGGGACTGGCTCGTTGAGCGAGGTGGAATCGTGGGGATCGAAGCCACCGATGACCTCGGTCAGCGCGGCCGCGTCGGCCACAGTGCGGGTCACGGGACCAATCTGGTCCAGCGACGAGGCCATGGCAATCAATCCGTAACGTGACACTGCGCCGTAAGTGGGCTTGGCGCCAACGGTTCCCGTAACGGCTCCGGGCTGGCGAATAGAACCACCAGTGTCAGACCCCAGGGCGAGAGGCACCATGTAAGCGCCAACTGCCGCCGCAGAACCGCCGCCCGAGCCACCCGGGATGCGATCCAAATCCCAGGGGTTACCCGTGCGACCGAAAGCAGAGTGCTCGGTCGAGGAGCCCATCGCGAACTCATCCATGTTCGTCTTACCGACAATGGGCATTCCGGCCTGGTGCAGACGCTCCACAACGGTTGCGTCGTAGGGAGGCAACCAGCCTTCAAGGATCTTAGACGCGCAGGTCGTCGGCAGGCCTCGGGTCACCATATTGTCCTTCACGGCGATCGGAACGCCGGCCAGGCGCGGGAGATCTTCACCTGCAGCGCGACGAGCATCGACCTTAGCTGCAGTTGCAAGTGCGCCTTCACGATCAACGTAGAGGAAAGCGTGGACCTTGGAATCGATCGCATCAATACGGTCGAGGCATGCCTGAGTGAGTTCAACCGAGGTGATCTCTCCGCTTCGCAGCAGTTCAGCGAGCTCGCATGCTGATTTCTTCAGCAAAGGATTCATCAGTCCTCCTCCAAAATCTGCGGAACCAAGAACATTCCGTCCTGCTGTGCGGGGGCCTGTGCCAGGACCTCATCACGGTCCAACGTCGGACCAACTTCATCTTCACGCCACACGTTCGACAACGGAATGGGGTGGGAGGTCGCAGGCACGTCCGGGGTAGCGACCTCGGAAACCTTTGCAACGGCCTCGGTAATAACATCAAGTTCACCAGCGATTCTGGTGATTTCTTCGGGTGTAAGTGCGATTCGAGCCAAGCCCGCAACGCGGGCGACCTCGTCAGTACTGATCCTTGCCATAAAAAGGATGATACCCGTATGGGCCGCGCCTCTCATACTGTGCCCAGCTCGGCGTAGTTTTGAGTACCCTTAAACTATGTCTCATCGCCGTCCGTCTTTTTCGTCGCAAACCATCAGGGCACTCAAGATCGCTGGATTAACTGTGCTCGGGGCTCAGGCGGCGGCGCTTGTCGGGGTTCATATCGTTGATAAGCTCCGCAAAGAACGAGTCCCTCACGTCGCAGGTGGCTTCCCTACTTTCCCTCCTCTTGACACTCAGGTCGAGGGAACTGAAGTTCGCACGTACACGGAGGGAACATCCCTGTACGAGGACATGCTCGAGGCGATTACCTCGGCGAAAGACTACATTTTCTTTGAGTCCTATATCTGGCGTGCGGATGCGTGGGGAAAGCGCTTCAAATCAGCGTTGCTCAGCGCTGCGAAACGCGGAGTTGACGTCCATATCGTTTACGACGGTTTCGCCGTCCTCAATCAAGATCCCTTCTTCTACGTTTTCCCCAAGACACCGCATCTATACATTCGTCGTTTCCCCGAAATTCGTTCGGGAATGTTCACGATGAATCTGCGTAAAACCGGACGCGATCACCGAAAGATCCTCGTCGTTGACGACAAGGTCGCTTTCGTCGGCGGTTACAACATTGGCGATCCCTTCGCATTGGAGTGGCGTGACACCCACGTGCGCGTCACGGGAGACGCGGTATCAGAGCTTAAGTACGGCTTCATTGATTTCTGGAACCACTTCAAGCGTCACGGCCAGCCCTCGATTGCTCGCACCCGGGCCCCGCGTTGGGATTCCGAGGTCTCCCTCGCTTTCAATCAGCCTTCTCGTCTGCTTTACCCCGTTCGCGGCCTCTACATTGACGCAATCGATCGTGCGCGCTCGTCAATCCGTATTACCAGCGCCTATTTCATCCCCGATCGTGAGATTTTCGAGGCCTTGGTTCACGCGGCGCGCCGCGGGGTTCGCGTTCAGATTCTGATTCCCGAGTACTCCAACCACATTCTTGCCGACTGGGTTGCGCGCCCCTACCACGGTCCGCTCCTCAAAGAAGGCGTTGAAATCTGGCTCTACGAGGACGCCATGATCCATTCGAAGACCATGACGATCGACGGAGCATGGTCAACCGTTGGAACGGCAAATATCGACCGCCTGTCTCTCCAAGGAAACTATGAGGTCAATGTCCAATTCCGCTCGGACAAATTCGCGCAGACCATGGACAAGATCTTCGAACTCGATCTGACGAACGCACGCCGTCTCTCTTTTGAGGAATGGGAGGAGCGCTCGCTGCTCACCAAGGTGCTGGAGCGTCTCCTACATCCTTTCGAATTCCTCGTCTGAGAGTTTGTCCCCCGCGGCGCCTACTCGTCGAGTGCGGCAAGACCTTCGCGCAAAACCCGTTCGAAATAGCTTTCATCAACCACCGGAACGCCCAAAGACTCAGCTTTGGCGACCTTGGAACCCGATCCGGGTCCTGCAATCACCAGTGATGTCTTTTTGGATACCGATCCCGAGGCCTTACCTCCGCGGGCGATGATTGCTTCCTTTGCGCCTTCTCGCGTGTATCCAGGCATTGAACCGGAAACGACAATGGTGAGTCCCTCGAGAACCTGCTCAACGTCATCGCGTTTTTCGTCTTCCATGCGCACGCCCGCCTGCGCCCATGCGCGGACAATATCTTGGTGCCAAGGAACCGCCAGCCAGTCAACGAGAGACTGAGCGATAACAGTGCCAACACCCTCAACTTCGGCTAGTTCTTCAACCGAGGCCTTGGAGAGCAAGTCCATTGAGGGGAAGGTGGCAGCAAGTGCCGCAGCAGCTGTGGGGCCAACGTGACGAATTGACAGAGCAACCAGGATTCGCGCCAAGGGACGCTGTTTTGCCTGCTCGATTTGTTCGAGCATCATGATCGTGTTCTTTGAAGGAACAGATGCTTTTCGCCCCACCGCTTTTGTCCAGAAGTAGCGCACTTGCATCCACTCCCCTGTCGCTTCACCTTCCGAAGTGACAGGTTTCCAGACCACGACGTCACGAAGTTGCTCTGCGTCAAGATTGAAGACCTGGCTCTCAGAAGAAAGAACCGGGGTTTGAGGGGCGGGAAGAAGGGCCTCTGCATCGGCGATGAGCTCTGCATGCGTGAGGCGCTCTACTCCTGCAAGCCGCAATTGCTTTCCGTCTTCAAGGAGCACCACGTCACCACCCGCGAGCGCGGCAGCCACCTCGTCGCGGTTGTTTTCCGGCTGGGTAAGGGCAAGCGCGGCCTCGTCCCCCAAGCCCTCAATATCCAAAGCCGAACGCGCACCCAAGTGCGCAATCCTCTCGGTAATCTGCGCAGGACAGGCCGCTTGGTTGGGACACCGCAAGTCCACATCGCCTTCTTTTTGCGGAGCGAGCCGAGCCCCGCACGAAGGACACACTTCAGGCATCACGAAGGGATACTCACTCCCATCACGCGCGGCAACAACCGGAGCGACGATCTCAGGGATAACATCGCCGGCTTTGCGCAAGACGACAAGATCACCAATGAGAACGCCCTTGCGTTCGACTTCGCTTGCATTGTGCAAGGTTGCCCGAGAAACGTGTGAACCGGCGACAAGAATCCGCTCCATGACGCCGTAAGGGGTGACGCGTCCGGTGCGTCCGACTTGGACTCGGATATCAAGGAGGCGCGTGTTGACTTCTTCAGGAGGGAATTTATAGGCAGCCGCCCACCGAGGAGTACGCGAGGTTGTGCCCAGGGAGGCCTGAATGGCGCGATCGTTAATTTTGACGACAACGCCATCAATTTCGTGTTCAAGAGAGTGACGTTGCGCTCCCAGCTCAGCGATTCGCTGCTCGATCGCGGTGCGTCCGCGCAGAAGTTTGGTGTGAGGGGAAACAGGCATTCCCCATTCCTTCAAGCGGGAGAACCATCCGGAAAGAGTGTCGGGCGCTTCGAAAGACGTATTTCCGACCTCGACAGCTCCAATTCCGTGAGCGAGCATTGCAAGGGGGCGTTCGGCCGTCTTTCGCGGGTCTTTTTGACGCAAGGAACCAGCAGCAGCGTTACGGGCGTTGACGAAGGGCGGCTCGCCGGCGCGCACGCGTTCCTCATTGAAGGCTTCAAAATCCTTTGTCGGGAAATAGACCTCTCCGCGAATTTCCACGCGCTCAGGAACGAGGCCACTGAGGCGGTGCGGAATCGAAGAAATCGTCAGGACGTTCGCGGTCACGTCCTCGCCAACCCATCCGTCTCCACGAGTCGCGGCACGCACGAGGACGCCATTTTCATAGAGCAAGTTCACTGCTAGGCCATCGATCTTGACCTCGGTGAGCATGTCCAAGTCATCTCTGCCCGTATCATTCGCCATGCGCAATTCCCAGGCGGCAAGTTCTTCAAGGGAGAAGACATCATCCAGACTTGTCATCTGCTGGAGGTGGCGCACGGGGGCAAAAGCGTCGGAGGCAGCTCCCCCCACGCGCGTTGTCGGAGAGTCGGAGCTGCGATACTGCGGATATTTCGCTTCGAATTCTTCGAGCTGGCGGTAGAGCTGGTCATAGTCCGCATCCGAGAGCACCGGCGCATCGCGATCGTAATATGCGGCTCGAGCATCTTCGACGGCTGCAATGAGTTGACGGTAGTGATCTAAGACCTGGCGTTCCTCTTCGCTCATAGACGCCATTGTGTCATTTCCCCGTTTCAAATGCGCGCGCCCACTTTCCACAGGTCGGACACAGTATCGGCGTTTTCCACAGAACAAGGGCAATTGGCGACAGCACGCGGATGAGCTGAGATGCTGCGATGAGAAGCAAAGGGCCTTGAAAGAGAGTGGAGCGAGAGTGTCTGGTTCGCAGTGTGATTCTGATCAGCTTGGGTCTCTTCCAGAAGCTGCGCTGCGTGCCCCATGGCATCTTGCCTGCATTCGAGGCCCCCACCAAGGCATCATTGCTCTTCCAGGGAATACGCCACCACAATTCCCAGCCGAGTGCGTGATACTCAGCGATTCCTCTCGCGACCAACGGATGCGGCTCATACCTCGCGATGAATTGAGTCAGATTTCAGTGAAAGCACGGCGATTCGGAATCTGGAGACGCGTCTGCCCCACCCGCACCTATCGCGTCGGTCCGGCGTTGAAAGTCAGAGTCAGATTCTCACACTCGACTGACTTCTACGTGTATCGCGCTCGCCCGCGTATCCTTTCCTTCCCTGGTGCTGATCAGCGAAGAGGCTTCACTCTTCCCGCGGTGTCTTTCATCGGGTTTCTTCCGATCGCCGTGTTCATGGGAGTGCGTATCGGCATGATGGGAGTGGGACAAGGAAGCTATTTCTTTCTTGCTGCGCTTCCCCTGGCCGTTATTCTCTTTTCCTTTGGCTTTCGACATTTTCGCCACGGTTCTCAAGGAAAACGACTCGACGCCGCAGCCGTGGCTTTACTCCTTCCAGTATCCGCGGCCAGGTCTGCTCTACGATTTGCTCTTTATCCCTCCGTAGTTGGCCGCGGAAAGCCCTGGCTTCTTGAGCCTTCAGGGGCTCCCGAGGCCACTTCTTCTCAATCGTCAACAGGCAGCCTGCGTCCGTTTGCAGAAGAGACCTTATCGCACCACTATTACGCGGCCCTTGGCCCGCAAGCCCAGCTCATGGTGTTTTGGTTTGCGTCGCAAATCGCAACGCAAGCAGGAGGCGCCCATCTTCATTTCACCGGGTCTCCACCACTCATTCTTGGTACAGCGGGACCCAACTCGGTGCACATTTTTCTCCACGGCCTCGGGGATGAATGGAAACCACAGGGGAAAGCGCATGGGGCGGAAACTGAGCGCGGCACAGAAGAAATTCACCTCGCGTGGGCATACAGCTATGCGGAGCTCCCCACGTGGTGCGAGGCCGTAATACCAGCAGACAAAGCACCGGTCTCACTGGGATGGTGGCAGATGATCACGCGCGCCCACTCTCGCGCGAGTATTCCAAACGATTGTGATTTCGAAGAGCTCTCGTGGGATGGAATCGATACGAATAACTCACTGAGGACTCCCATTGGGCAGGACTCTACGGGAGAAGTCAGCATCGATCTGGTCAGCGACGGGCCACACGCACTTATTGCAGGGACGACGGGAAGCGGAAAGTCAGAAGCACTTCGCACGTGGCTTCTGGGATTGTGTGCTCGCTACTCCCCCACTCGACTGCGTCTTGTTTTGGTTGACTATAAAGGAGGCTCTGCTTTTGCTCCCCTAGTTCGCCTCCCTCACACAGAAGCGGTCCTCACTGATCTTGATCCCGGGCAGTCTGCTCGCGCACTGCGCGGTTTAGCTTCTTGTTTGGCTCAGCGGGAGGCTGATTTTGCCAAACTCCAGGTCAAAGATCTCCAGCAGTGGTACGAGCGCCATCAACAAGGCAAAGCGCCACTTCCACCTCCGCGGATCCTGATTGTTGTCGACGAGTTTCGGGTACTTGCAGACCTCCATCCCACGACTATGGAGATATTTTCTCGCCTTGCATCCCAAGGACGTTCTCTGGGCCTTCACCTCCTCTATGCGACCCAGCACCCCAGTGGAGCAGTCAATACGACGATGCGCGCCAACACCGAGCTGCGAATCGCTTTAAGGACCATTACCGAGGCCGAGTCGCTCGACATTATCGGTAGCGGAGCTGCAGCGCGTATTCCACGAATTCCCGGACGCGCGATCATCGGCTCTGGTCGCGAAGTGCAATTCGCGTACTGCCACGATGCTGAGGACGTAATTAGGACAATGAGAGATCGAAACTTAGCGGATGAGTGTCGGAAGTCAATGAGTCAGAACTCTCCTCTGTGGTGCCCTCCGCTTCCCTCCCATATTCCCTCTGCTGAGTTGAAGGAGATGAATATAGCTGGGAGTGAGGGTGTCGTTCTTGGGCTGCGAGATGGAATCGATACGGGCACTCATTGCCCACTCGTGTGGCGGCACGGAAATATCTTGTTCAGTGGCGTGGGAAGTTCTCGCCTCAAGCTTGGACGCATTGCGCGTTCATGCGCCTTTGCACTGAGCGATGCGCTTGGGTTTCCGGTATACGGGATCTCCTTAGAAGCAGGAAGTGCTGGATTACAACCGGGCGAATCGGGAAGCACAGCTTTTCCCTTCCTCATCCGGAATACTCTTGATTGCGGCGTTTTCTGCGAAGCAATCACAGACTATTCCCCTTGCGTTTTATGGATTGAGAACATCGAAAACGTTCTTCACTCGATGGAAGAGTGTTTCGGAGTTTTACGCGCACATCAGATGTGGGGGCAATTCACGCGTGCTTGCGATGGAACTGAGGTCGTTCTGGTAGCAAGCGAGGGGTCAGGGACTTTTGCGCATCGCTCCCGATACGGTTCTTTCGAACACAATTGGTGCGATATTCCTTCTCGCGACATTGCCTCCAATTCTGGGCTTATCGGGCAGGCTCAACTGACAAATCAGCCAGGGCAACTTTGGAACCCCGCCCAAGAGACAATGATGGCTCTGCCAGTAGAGCACCCCGGACCGAAATTGATCGTGCACCTGCGCTCGTGGGATGCGATGCTGCAGCGCAGTATGGAAATTTCCAGCGCGGTTGCGATACGTAGACCTCTAAGGCCAGATTCGAGCATGATGACGCGGCGAGGACTTCACTCCCCATATATTCATAGCTTCCCTAAGACACCGCTCAGTGAGAAAACAGCGCTTGTATCTCGCTCAAAAATCGACGTTGACATGCATGTTTTAGGCATTGAAATTCGTTATGGATCGCACTTAAAACGATTTCTATTTTCAGAGCACAAATGCATATTAATCGGGGATGAGAATTCTATTCTCGCTAGCGTTCTAAAGACAATAAACCCGAGTTGCTCTGTTGATTACTTCGAGCAAACATGCTGGTTAAAGGCACTGAGCATGCCTCACGATTTGTTGTTCTTCCCAAACCCTTCCAGTGACGCACTGCGCTTCATCGCCCAAAGCTGCCAGGATTTTCCCAGTTCTTTATATGCGCATTCTTGGAATTCTTATTCGGGGGTAATCATTCATCACGGCTCCACTAGGCGTTTCGTCCTGAGTTTTAAATAGAGTGATCCCTTGCACACCAATTCTGCAATTTAATCGTCTCGTAACTCTTGATATACAAGTTTGAATCCTCGAAACTAAAGACTGTTGTTTTTGTTCGGCGCGGGCATTCAATGCCCGCGCTCACGCTCTTAAAGGAGTACCCATAATGGATTGGCGGAGTAAAGCCGCGTGCCTCAGCGTTGACCCAGAGCTCTTCTTCCCTATCGGGAATACGGGACCAGCGATCGCGCAGGCGGCCGAAGCCAAAGCAGTGTGTCGCGAGTGTGAAGTTCAAGCGATCTGTCTGCAGTGGGCCCTAGAGAACAATCAGGATTCCGGAGTGTGGGGTGGAATGAGCGAAGAAGAACGTCGCTCCCTCAAGCGCCGCGCAGCTCGCGCACGTCGCATGTCCTGATCTTTGCCTACATCAATGGGTGGTGGCGAAAACTAAAGTTTTCGCCACCACCCATTTGTTTTGCCTGTCGGGCGCTTATTGAAGAAGAATTCCCGGTTCCTAGGAGTCGCAGCGCCGCGATACTCGGTGCGCGGCCAGTCCCATTCCCGCTAAGAGGATACCCATCACCGCGAGAGAGTTACTGACTGCGCCGGTTCGCGCCATACGAGGTTTCTTCGGTTCTTCCCCCTTCACGCTTTGTTCGCGCGAATTGATATCCCGATGAAAAGCGACTCTTTCATTTCCTTGATAAAGATCCTCGAAAACAACAAGCTGTTTTCCTCGAAGCTGTTCTCCCTGCACGCGGAAAACGACCTCGCTGCACCCCTTTGTGGAATCAGCACGAAACTCCGTGCGTGCACTGAGCAATCCTTGTTCGTTCGACAGCGGCACTCCGGTTTCGCGATCAACGAGGGTTGCATTGAGGGCGTATTCACCCCCGGCCTCGACGCCTTCGTAGCACACGCTGTCAACGATGCTCACCGGACCGGCACCCGCCACTATCTGGTCCGAATCCGCGCCATCACGCGCATGCGTAGAAATCGTAATAGGCCCGCTTTGCTTGCGCGTGTACTGTTCATTCGGATCATCAAGGACAGAACGATAGGCCTCTACCCTACTGTCCCCATCGAATTCAGTAGTAAACACGTAGGTCCCCACTCGCTCTGGCTGCACACGGAAGGTGAGGTCACCGAGTGACGGGTAGTAGCCATTTCGCGCAGGAATCTCGACGCTCCCGATTTCCTCGGCTTTATCGCGATTTTCTTCTGCGACCTCAAGTCCTTGAGGGAAGAAGAGAAGACGGTGGCGCATTGTTGGCACATCCGCCCCGAAGGGCTCTCGCCCCGCCCATCCCGGATGAGACTGCGGAAAACCGCTCACCCATAGGTCATCGATGAGATACGTTCCGCCACGGGTTTCTTTGACCTGGGCTGCAGAGTAGATCTGAACTTTCCACGGAGTGACGCTGGTTTCCGTTGATAAGGCAAGCTGGTCCGACCAGTCTGAATGGATAAACGGAGCGTACTGACCCTGATGGTCCTTTCGCACTTTCCACACCCAGGAAACAAAACCTGGCTTGTGTGCCGATTCAGGAACATCGATTGTTACGGTCTTTGTTCCTTCCCCAGTAAAAACTGCTGAAGCGTATCCGATAACCGGCGCGTCTTGCGGGATCAAACGTCCATCTACTGGCGACGATGGGGGCTCTTCTCCTAGGTCATAGGCGATTCCGTCAAAGGCAACGGGAATCGGCCCATGGTCGTCATGAAGCCAACTTCCATCCCCATAGTTTGGGTCTGCAAAAGCGGTGATCGTGTCAGAGAGATGGTGACCCATAATAGTCTCTTCTTCGACCTTCGAGCGGAGCATGGGTTGGAAATCCATGAGGACTTTCCATACTCCCCCTTTAAGATGCTTTTCTTCCTTGTCCCCATCGGGCCTATTCCCGTACGAGGCCGTGTCTTGCGTTGCGGCGCGAACACCGTAGCGCGTGAGCGTCGTTCGGACGGGGTTGACGTATGTCCCTTCCCATTTCACGCTTCCGTTTCCTGTTGCTTCCCACTCCAAGCTCACTCCGGTCTCTTTTGTTGTTCCCTCCCATTGGGACGTTCCCGTCGATCTGAAGCGCGCAGGCCCAATAAGCATCAATTTCACTTTGAGGCCCGGGATCCACTCCCCTTTCTCATTCTTCACACCCAGGTCTTTGAGGAAACCATTGCGAGGTGTGCGCGACTCGACGCTTCCGTTCTCATAGGTCGTCACAGCCGCCTTTTGCGCCTGGCGCACGTAGTCTTTTGCTTTCTCATAGACCTGAGGGAGCTGCTCGCGAACGCGATCGACCAGAGTGTTGACTGAATCCTGAGTGTTCTTCCCCGCCTGGTCACCCTCAAAATTTGCGTGGATGAGGAAGGAAAGTGCTGCACGGTTTTCTGGGTGGCGGTCTCCTTGATAGCGATCGAGGAGCCACGCCATCTGCGCGGTAGAGAGGTCAATTTCATCTGGTCCCCAACGTTTTGATTCTCCGAGGTCGCTGATCGAGGCGGTGTCTTGCGGTTTCGGATTCGCTCGCCACATGTGCGTACACCAGACGGGGTAGCGAGTTTCAACGTTGTGAGGCGCCGTGTAGGCCCCCAGCCAAAATCCGCCGACTGATTGTGCTCCGACGCCTTTCACGTAAAGACCGTTGCCCTCAAATAGCGCATGTGCTGGTTGCGGGCTCATTGCCAGAGCGCTCACCGTTGCGACTCCCGCGATATAGACGAGGAGCCGCGTCACTGTTCCTTGCCCCGACCTTCTTGCAGCAGGCGTATATCCTTGCCTCCCGATCATGGTTCTTCCTTTCACAGTTTCCGGAGAGTTCTTCTCCGCTTGAAGCGAGAGTAAGAGCGGGAATGAGGAGAAGAGTTTGAGGGTGCCGATTCTGTGGATAAGTCGCGGTGCCTTCGAGGCTGTGGATAACTTTTGTGCTCAAGCAACAGTGAGTACTTGGAGCTAGGAAGAGCCAAGAAAGAGGGCAGGAAGAATGGGAAGGTGCCCGCGCTGCGGGGCAGCGCGGGCACCTGAGTTTCACCAATTGCGGCGGATGCCGCTGGTTTTATCGATGCGACCAGAAACGAATGACTGTTTGAGGCTGGTTGGGATCCTGGAAGGAACGAGCCATCTCGCCTTGGTAGCTGTAGTCATCGAAGAAGCGAGTGGAAGATATGGGCAGGTACTGAGGATTATCGGCAAGGGTGAAGTTGTAGACCTTCTTGTTGCCTTCCCACGAGAATTCCATACCATCATCGATCTGGACACCATCAGCCTTGGGGATCCAGTAACGATGGGTCTTGCCGTCAACCGGATTCACCCGATCTCCGTCCCACCAGTGGAGGCTGTAGTTCGCGTCTTCAGGGATACCGCGGTCAACCTTGCCATTGACTCGAGCGTAGTTCACTACCAGATGCTGAGGCTCGTAACCATCCCAGTCTCTGCGCGGGTTGTCACCAATGCTCATGCCGCGAAGCTTCTTCTCTTTGTCAGTGAAGGCGAAGTCCGAACGAATGTCCTCTGCAAAAGGTCGCACGATGATGTTGTCGTAAAGATCAACGCCAGCAATGCGGCCGAACATCTCCTGGAAGTCAATCGCACCACGGGAGCCGCCATAGTAGTCATCTTGAGTGCCACTACGAACAATCTTGTTACGCTGAATGCTGGCCCTCTTGTTCAAGGTCAAGTTCCAATCGAAGTTGTGGCCACCAAACACCGTATTGAGACGGATACCTGCGCCTTCAAAATTCCCCGTGATGAGGTTGTTCTCTGCTTTTTGCCCGGATCCACCAAAGAAACCGATTCCACCTGCGCGCCATCCGAGCTCGATCGTGTTGTGCGTGAACTCAATATTGTCGGTGTGACGAGCATTCGATACGTATTGAACGGGATCGCCCGGCTTTGACTCTGCGTGGCTTGACCAGGAGGCAAGACCATCATCGCCGTTTCCACGAACATTGGAATTGCGAACGGCCGAATCCCGGCTGCCCTGCGAATAGTTCAGGCCATCAGCAAAGTTATTGCGAATACGGGAGTGATCGACCAGCATATTTTCGGTGTACTGCATGTCTATTTGATTGACATAGTCACCCATCCAGAAGCCACACTCGAAGTGTTCGATCCACAGGTTCACAAACTGTGAATTCTTGGTGACGCCTTGGAATCCCTTATAGTTTGCCCCTTCGTCGTAACGGGACTTGAGATTAGTCGACATGTAGAAGTCACGGAACTGCAGGTCATGGCTGGTATGTTCAAGAACAATTCCACCACTGGCCTTGTTCGGGTTACGGAAGAAGAGATTCGAGTACCAGATACCTGCACCTTGGATCATCAGCTGGTGGTTATCATCCGGAGAATGCCGAACCACAAGCTGGCTGTCAAACTCGAAGGTTCCACGCGGAATGTACAGGGTCTTCTTCTCATCCGATGCGCGCTTAAGGGCTGCGAGGAAAGCTTCGGAGTCATCCTTTCCGTCATTGGCACATGCGTGAACCGGACGAGTCTGGAATTCTCCCGGTTTCACTTCTTCCGTAACCGTCAAGTCATCATCGGTAATGCTCACCGAATTATCGGGGCGCGGAATCTCAGGAAGGGCCTGTTCAAGTTCAATAAAGTCAATGCCATAGGTATAACCTTCACTCCCCGTTCGAACGACACTGACCGTGTCTCCCGGGTTTACTTGGCGATTGAGCAGAGTATGGACCTCATCAAATTGGAAGCGCGCATGTATTGGCCCTTGGTCTGCCAACTTGTCTTTCTTTTCGTCAAAGGCCTTGCTCTTTTGAACATACTGATACGCAGTTTCTGACGAGAGATTAAAAGTAGCGGCCTTTTCTCCGTTAATACGAATATCAACGCTTCCAGCTCTGTGGTCAGGAAGAGTGAATCGAAGATCAATTGCATTCCCGGGAACTTCAGCAGTGAAGCTCACGGAAGATCCCTTGCCTTCGAGTTCAACGTAGGACTGTTCTCCGGCTTCAATCGCCGTCGAGTCGAGCATTTTGTCAACAGTCAGGCTCTCGTCGAGCGAGACGACGTGTGCGCGGTCAAGTCGGCCCCGCTCGGCCTCGTAACGCGTGTAGGGAAAAGAGGCACCATAGGTCGTGTCGCCATCGGCAGCGATGGCGGTATGGGTGGTGCTCAGGGAGGGAAGGAGCACGATTGCCGCAGCGGCGCCGACGCTTCCCACGAGGTATCTGCGTTTCATAGCGGAGGATCTTCCTTGTCAGTACGTGAGATAGGCCAGACCCACAATGTTTTCGCTGATCGGAAGGGAGTGGCCTATTGATCCTCAACACTAAAAACTCAAGGTGTGAACATAAATAAAAGATTCTTTAACGAAGCTATTCATCAGCTACAAGATTTCTGCGACTATTCTTGTAGCTTTCTTATACATTTTGATGCGCATCGCGAGCGGTTTTATTTCGCACACACATGCGCATCAAAGCGCAGGATTCCAAGGCTCATAAGCCTTATAAAATGAGAGCTTCACACGCTCTTGCTATATGTTCTGTTGGATTTTATTACCACTATTGCGCATTGATCGAAAATTTTCTGAAAGAAGGCGCAATGGATTTCTTTTCCCGAGGCCGTGGGGGCGCCGCTGGGGGCGTATTGGGGGCGAAAACACTCACATTCACTCTTTCTAGCCACTCTTACACTCAAGCGATATTCCCACAAAAGCCTTGATAACAAAGGAAAACCTCGGGATTCCATAGGAATCCCGAGGCATAAGTGGAGCTCAGGGGGCACATGTCGAACTCGTCCAGACTCGCGATCACCTTTTGTTGGTGGCCATGGCAGCGTGAGGAGCGCTCATTTCCGCTCATACACGAGCAGAACCAGAAAGCCCCGTGTAAATGTGGTTAAATCACTGGATTCGCGATAAAATAAAAGTGCCCCGCATGGAGCCCACGCGGGGAGGCGCAGCCGCCGATCTCGCCTGAGCGAGATGAGGACCGGACGTGAGGGACCTTATCGGGGAGATGTACCCCGGAGACATCAGGACGGGTCTCACCTGATGCAAGTGGTGGGCAACGATGCCACCACTCTGTGAGGTTCAAAATGGCTGCGATTGCCAAAACTGCCCTACCTCAGCTGTATTCGCTGAGAACACTGTCTGAAGCCGGATACGGCTCAATTGCTACGCTCCGCCGCGCTATTCGCGAGGGACGTCTAGATGCCGTCCGCGTCGGAGGCCGTCTGAAAGTCACTGCCGAGGCTCTTGCCCGATACATCGGCGAGCCCATCTCCACCGGAGGTGAGGCACGATGAGCACTCAAAGAAATCGCCCCGGAACCGCTGAGGGCACCGAGGCAACTGTTGTTCGTGAAAGTCAGTCTACTGCAAACTCTCCCGTGAGGCACTACCCGAACGTTCCGCCGATCAACCAGCTCATCTCCGACGAGGTGGAGCTCTTCTTCAGGGCCGATCAGACGAGGTACACGCCCGAGCAGGTGGAGTCGAAGCTGCTTCACGCCATCAACACGCGGATCCTCACCAAGAACGCCCAGGGCGGCCTCAAGGGGGCGCTGGCCTATCGCTCGCTCAAGGTCCTCCCACCGTTCGTCATCGCCGCGTGCGTCCTGGAGCGGGACCACTCTCATCTGGGTCTGATCGGTGAATCGCGCGAAACGGCGAGGCTCTATACGTACAGCGAGCAAGGCCCGGACGAGGGGTTGTACGTCCCCGCCGAGTTCCTCATTCGACAGGCGGCAGTCGCGTACAACGTCAGCGCGACTAGCCGTGATCTCGACGAGGTGCTGCGTCGTCTGGAGGACTCGGTGCCGATGCTGGAGCCCTCGGAGGACGGTGATGCCGTGGCTCTGGCAAACGGGATCTTTGATCTGCGGACGAAGGAACTCGCGCAGCTAAGCGAGCGCCGGGGTGCGCCTACAGGCGACTCTCGGCCTCAGCAAGCTCGACGTAGCGCGCGAGCTCCTCGTCCAGATCGTCCACATCATCCGTCCCGTCGGACGGAGCCTCAGCCTCTGCGTCTGATTCCTCCTGCCCGTAGCGTTCCAACAGGAGGCGCTCTCGGTAGAGGTTGTCCGCTGTCACCCCGATGGTACGGATGAGGGACACGTTGAGGGCCATGCCGACGATGATGCCGATAATCGGCAGGATCTGCGCCATCTTCATGCCGACGAGACGCGTTCCCAGGGCCGCGAACAAGGAGTTCACGGATGCGGTCAGCGCGTTGGTCCCGACGCTCTCCATCGATCCGCGTTTGGTGAGCTTGCGCACCACCTTGTTAAACACACGCATCGAGGTCGCCTTCTCGACGGCATGGTCATCAGCCTTGCTTCGCGGGGCGATCGCCTGGGATAAAACCATCGTGGAGAACAGCTTTTCCGCTGGATCCTCCGTGTCATACCCGTAGTACGCAGCCGTGTGCGACACGAGGCGCGCAGAGGAGGCCAAGAACGTCGCGATATCGAGGCCGATTGCCCCCATGATCACGCCGATACCGGGTGCCGAAGCGATGCCCAGGCCAAGGAGAGCCGCAACCGCCCCTCCCGTCGCGAATATGCTGCTCACCGCTCCTTCCGTCGCGGTAACGACGGCATATCCCACCTTCAGGTGGGGCCTGACCAATTGGATCTCTGCCAGGTTCAGGTTTCGGATGTCTTCGAGACACTCCACGTCGTTGCCTGCCCTGCGATACGCCTTCACGATTCGTTCGCGTCGAACCGATGATTCGGCGGCTGATGTCGCCTTCTCGACGAGCCCCAGGACAGCCGATGAGATCCAGCCGGCAACCGCAGCGACGCCGGGCATCTTGCCCGCGAGGCCAACCACTTTTTTCAAAGGGGTGAGCACGTACGAACGGATGCGCTGAGTGATGACGCGAGGACTGCGAGGGTTGACCTGAGCGGCCTTCCATTCCTGGATCGCATCCCACTGCGCACGATCGTCGTCGGTCATGCGCTGCCGAATATCGTCGCGTGCGTTGTTCTCTTCCACCGGCTGATCTGTCATACCCCAAGCCTACCCGGCCAAGATAAAGCGGCCCACACCACAGAGCGAGCGGGATTGCCGCTCTCCTACGGGCGACTCTCGGCCTCCGCGATCTCCACGTAGCGCGCGATGTCTGCGCTCAGCTCCTGGCTGTCGGCAGACCTCGCCAGGTCCGTCGAGGCGCCATCGGAGGTCTCCACGCGACCGTAGCGTTCGGCGAGGAAGCGCTCGCGGTACAGGTGATCGGCGGTCTCGCCGATGGTGCGCATGAGGGCGGCATTGAGCCCGGCGCTCACGACGACTCCCGCGACAGGGACGATCTGCGCGAGCTTGCGAGACGCCAGACGTACGCCCATTGCGCTGAAGAGGGAGTTCATCGCGCTCACGACCACGTTGCCGCCGAGGCCGTCGAGCGAACCGCGCCGGGCAAGGCCACGCATCACCTTGTTGAAGGCCAGCATCGTCGTCTGCTTTTCGACGACGAAATCGTGGCCGCTGCCCGTCGGGTCGATCGCCTGCGAGAGCACCATCGTGGAGAAGAGTCGCTCCGTGGGGTCCTCCGAGTCGTAGCCGTAGTAAGCGGCCGTGTGTGCAACGAGGCGCGTCGCAGCGGCCAGGAAGGTCGTGATATCGACGGCGATAGCCGAGGCCGTGACCCCCACTCCCGGGGCAGAGGCCACCATTGACACACCCGAGACCCGCGACCAGCTCTTCGAGTACTTCGTGGATAAGGTATTCATCGGGCGCGAGCAGATCATCATCGCGTCCTATTTCCATGACAGCGCAGCGCCCATCGAGTTCGAGGAGCTAGAAGAAGCGCTCACCAGCGGACACAGAGCGGGGGAGGTGCGAACCTACGCTCGAAAGCGAGAGTTCGACACTTCCCCCTCAGGTGGAGATGGGGGGAATCGAACCCCCGTCCAACAGCCGACCCCGAGGTCTTCTCCGAGCGCAGTCTGCGAGTTATTTCTCAGCCCCTGGCATCATGCAGACCTGCTACCAGATAGGCTCAGTTGATTGAGTGTCGGAGCCGTCCTACCAACACGAACGGCACCCAGTGGCTTCCTAGACGACGCCAGACACCGGACCGGAAGCAGCTTCCGGGCTGACGGACTAAAGGTTCACGCGGCAATCAGGCGGCGAGAACGTAGTCGGTGCGATTCTGTTCGGCACCTATTTGTTTGCACACATCGTTAACGAGTAGAGCATGCCTCCTCGGCTCGCTTCCCCTCGATCGACGACCGCTGTCGAAACCGATCATCCCCTATTGAGTTCTTCACTCACCGGCGCCCAGCCACCACAGCAGCAGCACAAACACCGGACTTGAAATCATACGTCCCCGCAGCAGACCTGGCAAGAGAAACCCAAGGAGGCTCTACATAAGCTTTGTAGACTCCAGCTTCTCAACTAAGAGTCGGTTCTTCTTGATGAGGAAGGGACGGAGCCCCAATCCCAAGACCGCCGCAAACAGGACAAAGGCACCCAGTAACAGCATTGCGTCAAGATATTCATGACCCGAATACCCCGCAATCGAAGCGCGCAGCGCCGTGATCCCATGCGTTGCGGGAAGATACGGCGAAATTGCCCGGAAGAAACTCGGCAGGATATCCAAGGGGAATGCGCCACCGGAAGCCGAAATCTGGAGCACTAAAAACAGCACGCCCAGAGCCTTTCCCGCGTTCCCGAAAGTCGCAATGAAGGTATAGAGCAGGAATGAGAACACCACAGCCATGAACCATCCCGCACACATGAACTCCCACGGGTGAGTGTGTTGAACTTTCAGGAAGAACAGCTCACCTAGGCACAAAACCGTTGCTTGGATAAGCGCGATTAGCCCAAAAATAAGGTAGCGTCCAAGGAAGCCTTCCCACAGCTTCACCTCGCGGTCCTTGAAATAGAGCGCCGTCGGGTGCGTCTCTTCAAGCCCGTCTGCAACGTTCTCGGCAGTGACATCACTGCGTAGAGCAACAATCATCAGCACCGAGCCTACCCACAGCGCCAGCGCGGTGTACAAAGGCGCCATCTGCGAGCCAAAGTTCTCCACCGGATACACCGGGATCGTCTCAATCCCCACAGGTGCAGCCAGCGCAATTGCAAGCGCCTGGGGATCCGAACCAATGATCGCTCGAACCTGGGTAAGATTCCCACCGTTGAGAGCGTCGGTGAGCTTCGTGTGGATTGTCGCCAGCTTTTCCGAGGCCTCGCGAAGGTTGGTCCCGATATTGCTGAAGGTGGATTGAAGTTTCGTCAGTCCCTCACGCACTCCCGTTGAGCCGTCACCGACTTGAGAGCTCGCTGCGGAAAGCTGATTGCGAAGCGAAGCCATCGATGAGGTCGCAGAATTCATCGTATGAGAGAGCTGCTCCAGCTGGGGGCGCAGCGTCGATTCGACATCAGACTTGAGTGTCCCCACGGCCGTTTTCGCCTGTTCGATGAGGCTCTTCACGTCTTGATGATTCGCGGCTGCCGCTGCCCCGTTCTTTTCCAGATCATCCGCCGCCGCATTGATCGCGCTTTGAAGCGCATTCAGGCGATCAGCAGAAGCTTGCAGACGATTCAATACGTCTTGAGAAATGGGAGAACCTGGGAGCTGTGAAAGAGTCTCTTTCACGTGAAGATACTGGGTCGCCTGGTTGCCCACGGCCTCGGCCTGAGAGCGCAAGGTTGCCACGGCCGAAGTCACGGTGTTTCCGCCTCGGGAATACACATCATCAATCGACGAAGCCAGGGCATCCAAGGAACTAGCCGACGCACTCACCGCCGAGGAAAGAGCAGAAGCGGCCTGCGAGGCTCCAGAAGAAATCTGCGTAATCGATGAGGAAGCAGTGTTTCCTGCGCTAGAGAGCGGGCCCTTCGCCTGCGCCGCATTATTAATCATCGTCTGCGTGGAATCCACAAGCTGAATGGACGAGCCAATAAGCCCCGCATAGGCATCGGCGCTCGCCGCCGCATTCGCGAGACGTGTCGAGGTCGTCTCCAGACGCGAATTGAGCGCCTGAATCCCGCGCACGTTACTTGGGTCCGAAAGAGAGTCAGAAAGCGATGAAGCAGTATCGACAGCGATCTCAGCCAGAGTCTGAGCAAAAGCCTGATTGATCTGAGCGGAAACATGCTCTGCTCCCTGCCCGGCAATCTTCGGGCTCAAACCGTTCTTCTTCTCGTTGATGTAGTAGGTCAGCGGGGTGCTGTGCGCATCCGAAGAGAAGAAGGTCATCATCTCGCGCGAGAAATTCTGAGGAATCACGACCGCCGCGTAGTACTCACCGGAGCGAGTCTTCTCAACTGCCTGCGCTTCACTATCAACAACCCAGTCGAAATCCGCATTCGCACGCAGCGCGGCAACAACCTGATCGCCAATATTGATCTTCAAAGGCACCAGATCCGACTTGTACCCCTCGTCGCTATTGGCAATCGCAATCCGAAGATTCTTCGTATTCGCGAAAGGATCCCACGAGGCCGCAATGTTGAACCACGCGAAAATCGACGGAAGAACGACCAGCCCCAAGACTACGACCAAGGAGATGATCGAGCGATGAGCACGATGGAGATCAGCCCGGAAAATCCGCCATACAGCTTTCACTTCTCGCTCCCTTCTTCCGCATTGTCCTCATTGCCGAGGCGGTGCTTCCCCAGTTGCGCAGCCGAAGCCTTCACTCCATGGAGCCTGCGACGCAGCAAGGAGCGCACATCAGAATCATCCATCGAGGTGAGCAGCTGCTGACGCGCCAACGACTCACGAATGTATTCCAGGGCAATAAGGAAAGTGATAATCACAAGAATCCAGATAATCCACAGCCCCAGAAGGAGTGGGACTTCGGCAACGCTCGCAACGGAGAGAACTGCAAGGAGCGCAGGAATCACGATTCCCACAATCAGAGCCGCGCGGCGCATCTTCGGATAACGCCGTTCGAAGTTACGCGCGCGACGGGTCACCGAACGCGAATACCCATCGTGATCGGCAAGGACAGCAACGATCTGAGACAGGCGGTAACGCGAGGACGGAAGATGCGTGGCCTCGGCAAGGAACAATCCCGAACGAGACAGATCTCGGCTCACCATCGCATTGAGGTTCACCAAGAAAGGACGAACCAACAAACCCAAGGCGAAAGCGATAAGAACGTGGATCCCCAACACTGCAATCGCCCGAAGATATGCGTGCCCGTAGAAACCACCAACGGCCTCGCGCATCGCGTTAATCCCGTAAGTGAAGGGGAAAAGCGGATGAAGGAAACGGAAGAAGGAGGGCATCATCTCGATGGGATACAAGCCCGCCGCTCCGGGGATCTGAAGGACCACAATGATGACACACAGGCCCTTACCGATATGTTGGAAACAGGTCGCCAACATGTAGATCACGGAAAGGAACACCAAAGAAACAAGGACAGCAGTCCCCACAAAGGCCAGTTTCGAAACCGTTTGTACACCGATAATCAGATCGCCGATGGAGACGACCAGAGCTTGCCCAATCGCGAATAGTGCCAAGAGCATCCAACGTGACATGTACTTTTGCGCCGAGGTCATGGAGCCGACGCCCTCTTCATCGACCTCAAGCTTGAGAATGATCACGAGTGCGAAGGCACCGATCCACAGAGAAAGGTTCGTGAATAGGGGCGCCATTGCGGAGCCGTATGTGGCAACCGGGAAAACAGTCTGGGTTGTAATCGATGTCGGGGCAGCCATGAATTCTGCGATTTTCTCAGGGTTGAGATTCATCGAGCCCGCAAGTGACTGGAGTGCATTGGACGAGGAAATCGCCTGAATATCACCCTTGGCGCTGTCTAGATCGGACTTGAGAGAGGCAATATTCGCCGTAGACTGCGCAAGCGTTGTCTTCGTTGAATCAAGCAAGGTATCGAGCTGGTCCAGAAGGCCCGAAATCTGCTCACGTTGGCCTTGAAGAACGCCGATCGCGGAGCGAAGATCCGCTGAAGCAGAGGACATCTGGTCCAAGGCGCTGGAAATGACCGGGAGCTGATTCGTCACGCCTGAGCGTGCCTGCGTGGCCGCATCACTCAAGGACTGGCTGGCGGAATTCAGTGAGTTGAGCGCCTGAGCGATCGACGTTGAGGTCGAGGAGAGGTTCCCATTGAGCGCCGATAGATTCGACAATGTCTGCCCGACCTGTGCATTTTGCGTGCTCAAGTCCTGTAGCGCCTGCGAGGCCGTGGGCAGATTCGCTATCCCCAGGCTTTGCAGGTCGCGAAGGATCTCAGCGTTGGCTTGGTTGATGGATTGCCCCTCGGTGAGTACTCCACCGATTGTCGTTGTTGCCCCTTGCACTCCGCCGTTGAGGGTTCCACCAGCGCTTGAGGCTTTGGCTACTGCTGAGGAGGCATGTGTCGAAAGCCCGTCCAGAGAAGTCGACATATTCGCGCTGAATTGCGAGATGCTGGAGCGGGTATCGGAGACAAGTTGATCTGCTTGGGACAAGGCCTCGTTGAGATCGCTTAGCGCTGAGTCGGCGCTCGTCATTGAGCTTCGCGCACCGCTGACCTTACCCTTCGCCGAATCGAGCTTCTCCCCCATTGCGTTAAGGGATTCCTCAGCCTGTCCCAATTGCTCGCTTGCGGTCTTCACTTTCTCGCTGATGTCCGAACGCCCGTTTTGGAGGACTTCAGAAATAGATTTGCCCGTGGAGGTGATCTTCTCCGAAAGAGTCTGCGCGACGGTCGAGACGAAAGCCGAGTTGATCTGTTGATCTAAAGAAGACGCGCCTGCTCCTGTGATCTTCGGGGCAACAGCATTGTTCTTCTCATTGACGTAGTACTGAACATCGGGCTTGGTATAGGTGCCGTCAACAACGCCCGTGAGACGCGTGGAGAAATCGGAAGGAATGATGAAAGCGGCATAGGATTCCCCGCGTTCAACTTCTTTCTTCGCCTGCTCTGCTGAGACGAAATGCCATCCGAGTTGATCGTTTTCGCGTAGCTTGGATTCCAGCATTGTGCCCACGTTGACAAAACCGATCGCGTCTTTCGTCGCGCCCTGATCTTCATTGGCAACTGCGACGCGAATCTTCCCTGTATTCGAATAGGGATCCCAAAAACCGACGATGTTAAACCACGCGTACAGTGCGGGGACGAAGAGAAGCCCGATGATGACAATCCAAGCGGCGGGCACGGTCACCATACGCCGAATATCCCGCTTGAGCGATCGTACAACGGGCCTCATAAACGCTCCTCAAACAGAACAGGCTGTGTACCTTCCGCATGGAGGGTACACAGCACTTCCTCGTGAACACGCCACCGATCAGCGACGTGCTTGTTTGACATAGCGACGCATCGCGCGCTCTGCCTCACGCTGGTCCTGTTTTTCGCGCAGGGCCTGACGTTTATCCCACTCTTGTTTACCGCGAGCAAGGGCAATCTCTACCTTTGCGCGACCGCCAATGAAGTACAGCTCAAGGGGAACAATGGTGTAACCCTTGACAGAAGACTTATCGGCCAGAGTGGAAATCTCGCTGCTATGCAGTAAGAGCTTCCTCTTCCGCGTAGGAGCATGGTTCGTCCACGAGCCCTGGGCATACATGGGGATATTCGCCCCATACAGCCAGGCCTCGCCGTTCTTAATCTCTACCCACGCATCAACAAGCGACGCACGGCCCATACGCAGGGCTTTCACTTCGGTACCCGAAAGCACCATGCCGGCCTCCCACGTATCTTCGATGAGATAGTCGTGGCGAGCCTTCTTGTTGCGCGCAATTGTCTTCTTCGCGTCCGAGGCGGCCTTACGCCTCTCGGATTCGGTAGGCTTTGGCTTTTTCCATTCCTTCGGCATAAGCACCCCCTCAGTGAGAAATTACAGGAGAACCATTGTCCTACAAGTAATCAAGAGGTTCAACATCAGCGCCATTGCGCATGACAGACAGGTGCAAGTGGCAGCCAGTGGCGTATCCGGTCGCTCCGACCCACCCCAAGACAGTGTCGCGTCCAACCTGCTGGCCCACGTGAACATTCGTTGACTGCATGTGGACATAGGCGGTCGACATCGAGGCGCCATTCATCATCCCGTGGTTCACGTAGACGACGTTTCCGCCAGCGGTCTCAACGGTCACAGCGGTGACAACACCTTCGGCAACCGGATAAATTTCAGTACCGCAATTCGCCGCAAAGTCGGTTCCATTGTGATAGCGAGAAATCCCAAGGACGGGGTGGACTCGCCATCCGAAGGGAGAGGTCACGACCAAGGGAACGGGAAGCGGGCTAGAGAAGTTTGATGACGAGGTGTAGCGCCGATTCTGGCGGCGGTTTTCTTCGTCAATTGCAGCGAGCTTCGAAGTTGCATCTTGGTATTCGCGCTGCCACTGGCCAAGTTGTTCTTCAGCCTGAGCCTTCTGCGCATCCCACTGGGCACGCTTTTCTTCCGAGGTCCTCTTCAGTTCGTCGAGCTCGTGAAGCTTCGTTTCCGCGGTGTTCTTTGCGCTTTCTGCTTCTTCCGAGGCCTTGCGCGCTTTTTCTTCAAGCGCAGAGATACGCGTGGTGACCGCGCTCTGCCGACTTTGCTGATTGCGAGTAGAAGCCTGGACGCCTTGCGCTTGACTCAAGGCACTGTCTTGGGCGCGAGTAAGAGCATCGGCCGCGGCAGCGCGATCCGCAATTTCTTCGGTCCCAGATGAGGACAAAGCGATGAGCAAGGGGGAACTGGTTCCCCCCGACTGGTACATTTCACGCGCAAGTGAGCCGACCGCTTTTTCTGCAGCTTCCTGTTGCTTGCGAGCCTTTGTCATTTCTTCACTCAGGCGGCTGGCTTCCGCTTGAGCGGCATCCAATTGTGCCTGGGCGACATCATGCTCCCGTTTTGCCCCCTCATATCGCTCATTCGCCGTATCAAGTTCGGCCTGAGCGACGGGGATTTGTGCGTTCGCGGTTTCAAGATCCACATAGACCTGAGCAAGAGAGGAATCCAAGCCCTCAAGGTTGTTGCGCAGTTCTTGAACGTGTTGCGCGGACTGGCGCTGCGCCTCGGCCACGCGATCACGGTCCTCATCGGCCAAGGCCGGAGGCGCAAAGCTGATGGGGGCAAGAACGATGAGCAATGCCGCAGCACTGGTCATTCGTTTGGACAGACCGTGAAAACGTGGGAGCTTCATAGGATCAGATCTTTGTGTACTTCGCTAAGGAGAAAGCAGAGGCGGAAAGCGCCAGGAGGACGGCCGCGATAATGAGGATCGGAGACATGATCCAGACTTCACGCATGCCGATAAAGTTCGTCCAGCGGAAAGCCTGCGCAAGCCACTGGTTAACCAGAACATGCACGCCGACAAAGAGCGTTCCAACAGCGAGGAGCGCACCCACCACGGCGGCAATCGCTCCCTCAATCATGAAGGGAGCCTGGATAAACAGGTTCGAGGCACCAACCAGTCGCATGATGGATGTTTCACGTTCACGACTCATCGCGGACAGGCGAATAGTGGTCGTAATGAGCAAGACCGCGGCGATGATCATGACGCCCGCCAAGCCCAGCGACAGGCCTCGGGCCTTGCCAAGAACCTGGAACAAGGGCTCGACGATCTCGCGCTGGTCCTTCACCACGGATACACCGGGAGATCCCGTGAGTTCATCGCGAATAATGCTGAACTGCTCAGGATTGACCAGCTTGACGCGGAAGGACACTTGCATCATGTCTTCGGTCGTCCACTGTCCCAGCGGAGAGTTCCCGTAAATCTGAATGAAGTTCTTGAAGGCTTCCGCCTTCGATTCTTCGAAAACTTCCTTCACATAGGGAGCAAGCTCAGCGGAAGCAAGCTTGTCGCGAACGGCAGCAATCTGAGCATCGGTCGCTTCTTGGTTATTGCAGCTCGGCGTCTGATCGTTGGTCGCGCACATGTAGACCGACACTTCGATCTTGTCGTACCACTGGCTCTTCATACGCGAAACCTGCATCTGAGAAAGCCCAGCAATACCAACGAAAAGAAGGGAGACGAAGGTCACGATGACAACGGCAACGGACATCGCACGGTTGCGCGACAGGCCCTTGCCAACCTCGGAAAGAATAAAACGTAACTTCATTACTTCACCGCCCCATACACGCCGCTGTTCTGATCACGCGCGACTGTTCCATCGTGCAATTCGATGACGCGCATACGCATCTGGTTCACGATTGCAGCATCGTGAGTAGCCATAACGACCGTTGTTCCATTGCGGTTAATGCGGTCCAGAAGACGCATAATTCCCAAGGAGGTATCGGGGTCCAAGTTTCCAGTCGGTTCGTCGGCCAACAGCAATTCGGGGCGGTTAACCATTGCTCGGGCAATGGCCACACGCTGTTCTTCACCGCCGGAGAGCTCGTGCGGCAAGCGCTTTTCCTTGCCAGCCAAGCCCACAAGTTCCAGCACCTCGGGAACCTGGGTTTCAATCGCGTGACGAGGCTTGCCGATCACCTGCATAGCCAGCGCAACGTTTTCGTAAACGCTCTTCGAGGGAAGCAGGCGGAAATCCTGGAAGACGGTTCCCACCTGGCGACGGAGTTTTGGAACCGACCAGCGAGAAAGCTTGCCCACGTCGTGGCCAAGAACCCACACGGTTCCCGAAGTCGCGCGAATCTCCCGCATGGTGAGCTGGAGGAACGTGGACTTACCTGAGCCGGATTTACCTACGAGGAAGACGAACTCTCCGCGCTTCACTTCGAGGGAAACATCGTCTAATGCCGGACGTGCACCAGGCTGATACACCATGGTCACGTGATCAAATCGAATCATGAGCCGTCTCTGATCGGGGTTATGGTCTCTTTTACCCTATGCATTCAGCGGCCCGCTGCACCGGCGACACGCGCAAAAGCCCGGGCCTTCGCCCGGGCTTTTCACTTTACTCAGCGTTCTGCTGGTTCTTACGCCAACGGATTCCCGCATTGATAAAGCCATCGATGTCGCCATCGAAAACGTTTTGCGGATTCCCAGATTCGTACTCGGTTCGCAGGTCCTTCACCATCTGGTAGGGCTGAAGAACATACGAGCGCATCTGATCGCCCCACGAGGCCTTCACGTCCCCAGCAAGTTCCTTCTTCTTGGCCTGTTCTTCTTCATGACGAAGTACCAAGAGGCGAGACTGCAGAACTCGCAGGGCAGCCGCGCGGTTTTGGATCTGGGACTTCTCATCTTGCATCGAGACAACAATGCCCGTGGGAATGTGGGTCATTCGAACTGCAGAGTCCGTCGTGTTCACCGACTGGCCACCTGGACCTGAGGAACGGAAGACATCAACCTTGAGTTCGGATTCGGGAATCTCAATGTGGTCTGTTGACTCGATCAGGGGAATAACCTCAACGGCCGCGAAAGAAGTCTGGCGGCGTCCCTGGTTATCGAAGGGGCTGATGCGCACGAGGCGGTGGGTACCGGCCTCGACACTCAGCGTGCCGTAAGCGTAGGGGGCCTGCACCTCGAAAGTTGCCGACTTCAGGCCGGCTTCTTCCGCGTAAGACGTATCCATGACCTTCGTCGGGTAGCCGTGACGCTCAGCCCAACGCAGGTACATACGCAGGAGGATCTCGGCGAAGTCAGCGGCATCCACGCCGCCCGCACCGCTTCGAATAGTAATGACCGCGTTGCGCTCGTCGTACTCGCCGTCCAGAAGGGTACGGATCTCAAGAGCAGACATGTCGTCCTTGAGAGCGCCCAAGTCTGCTTCGGCCTCGGCAAAGATATCTTCCGCCTCCGAGGGATCGCTTTCCGCAGTTTCGCGCGCCATATCGACGATAGCCTCGAGGTCATCGATGCGTTCTTCCATGGCCAGCACGCGATCGAGCTCGCTCTGACGGTGAGACAGCTGCGAGGTTACTTCCTGAGCATGCGAGGGGTCATCCCACAGGTCCGGAGCAGCCGCCTGCTGCGACAACTCTTCGATCTGCGCACGAAGACGCTCGGGCTGCACAACTGCGGAGATGTTCTCCATGGTTGTGCGCAAGGACTGGATCTCTTCAGAAAACTCAATGGCCACGTCACCAGATTAGCGGATTCATTTGCCTATTGACGAGGCCGGGGCCGGGAGAGGGATAATCACTCCCCTCTCCCGGCCCCGGCCGGCGGCCTTGATCACTCACTCAAGACCCATACAACAGTTACGCCGATGCGAGCTCTCCCGAAGGCAAGAGCCATGCCTTCTCCGCCTCGATACCCAGGCGAACGTATTGACCTTCTTCAAGGAGGTCCTCGGCACGCGGATCAGAAACGACACACACGAGCGAACCAAACTCGGTCTCGATTTCGTATTCGACCGTTTCACCGTAGAAGATCGAGGTAACGACCTGCCCCAAAGAACCCGTCAAGGTTGCGGGCTTCTCATCGGTCGGCTGAATCCTCATGGACTCAGGGCGAACCAAGACCACGGTTTCCTTGCCCTCACGCACAGCTTCCTTCGCGCCCTCAGAAGAGTGAACGCGAATCTTCTGGCCCAAGGCCTCGATCTCAGCCATGCCGTCTTCGCCGACTTCCTGAGCCTGAGCAGGCACAAAGTTCGCGCGTCCCACGAAGTCTGCAACGAAAACGCTCGCGGGGTGCAGATAAATCTCTTCGGGAGTATCAACCTGCTCAATGCGACCGGAGTTCATGACGACAATGCGGTCCGACATTGCCATAGCTTCAGACTGATCGTGGGTGACGTAAACGGAAGAGATACCCAGACGCTTTTGCATCCGGCGGATCTCCACGCGCATCTTGACGCGCAGCTTCGCATCCAAGTTCGACAAGGGCTCATCGAAAAGCAGAACCTTGGGGCGCACAACCATGGCGCGTGCCAGTGCAACACGCTGCTGCTGGCCACCCGAGAGCTGAGAGGGCGCACGATCGGCCATCGCAGTCAGGTTCATCGCAGCAAGAGCGATATCGACTTCTTCCTTGATTTCCTCTGCGCTCTTCTTACGCAGACGCAAACCGTAGGCAACGTTTTCACGCACGCTGAGGTGCGGGAACAGCGCGTAGGACTGGAACACCATCGACATGGGGCGCCTGTTCGGCGGGACAACAACCATGTTCTCGCCGTCCAGCATGACCTGGCCCGAAGTTGCATCCTCGAAACCTGCGATCATGCGCAGGGTCGTGGTCTTGCCGCATCCAGACGGACCAAGCAAGGTGATGAACTCGCCGGGGCGAATGTCCAAATTGATGTGGTCGACCGCAGTCACATCAGAGACCGTATTGGAGAAGGTCTTCGTCAGTTCCACCAAGGACAGGCGGCCGGGAGCATTAGTGTCATTTGTATTCGACATGAAGCTTTCCTTTGTCAACAATTACATGCCCGCGCCATTGGAGGCGGTGACAGATTTATCTCGCACGAGGACATTCGTCAGGCCGATAACAGCCATGACAATGACGATCAAGATCGTGCAGAAGGCGAAGGCATTACCGAAACGCCCCGCATCAACCTCAGACAGAATCTGCGAGGTCATGATCTTGGTCTTAGGAGTCGTGATGAAAATGATTGGCGACAGCGTGGTCATCGAACGCGCGAAGGCGTAGGTCAAACCAGCGATGAACGCAGGACGAATCAGGGGAAGCGTCACCTTCATGAAGGTCACCAAGCCCGAAGCACCCAAGGAGGTTGAGGCCTCGTCAATCGAATGATCAATCTGGTGGAGGGAAGCAATACCCGAACGCTGACCGGAAGGCATCGAACGCGCGATGTACACCATGATGATCGCCAACGCACCACCGAAAACCGCAGAACCACCCGCGAGCGCAGGCATCAACTGGAGCTTTCCAAAGATGATGATCGGCTTGTTGTAGGTGATGAGGTAACCAATACCCAAGACGGTACCGGGCACAGACAAACCGAGCATACCGAGGAAGTCCATGAAGCCCGAGGAAGCCTTCAAACGCACGACAACCAACCACGCGACGATCATGCCAAGCACGCCAGCAATCGGCGTAGCAATCAGGGCCAAGATGGTCGTATCCACCATCGCATCGTTACCGATACCCGAGAGCACGTACTTGAAGTTCTTGAGAGTGAAGGTATTGTCAACGCCCAAGATCGAGACGAATGCACCCACAATAACCGTCGCGTAAATCGTCACAACGAAAAGTGCCAGCGCGGCAGTCACTGCGCCCAAAGGAATGCGAGCAGCAAGAGAAGTCACCATGCGAACGCGGCCCGCGGGCTTACCGGTCACGGTCACCGCGGAAGAACGACCCGACCAGTAGCGCTGCAGAAGGAAGACCAAGAGCGCGGGAACCAAGAGGATCAGCGAGTAAGCCGAACCGGCAGCAGTGTTGTACTCACCGTTGACCGCGATGTATGCGCGCGAAGCCAAGACCGTGAAGTCACCGCCGATGACCAAGGGGTTCGCCAGGTCAGCGATTGCCTCGACGAAGAGGAGGAGGAACGAGGCTGCGAAGCCGGGGATCAGCATGGGGAGGGTAACCGTGCGGAAAATCTTCCACGAGGATGCACCCAGGGAGGCCGCGGCCTCCTCCATTGCGGGATCCAGATTCTTGAGCATGCCGAGCATGTTCATGTACGCAACAGGGAAGAAGGAGAGAGAAAGAACCAGAGTCAGGCCAGAGAGGCCGTAGATGTTCCACTGCTGACCGAGCAGCTGAGTGGAGATAATTCCGTTGCGTCCAAACAGAGTGATCGCGGACGTTGCCACAGCGAAGGGCGGGGAAACGATCGGGATCAAGCAGATGAGGTGCAGGATCTTCTTGCCGGGGATCTTCACGCGAGCCTGAATGTAAGCGAAGAAGAAACCAACAAGAGTTCCGACAAGACCGACGACCAAGCCCAAGACAATAGTGTTCAGGGCAATCGTACGGTTAGTCTTCGAGGAGACGAAGGAGGTCAGAACCTTCATTCCTTCGCCCGAAAATGCGCGAGCCAAAATCGTGACCAGAGGCAACAGCACCAGCAGTACCAACACCGCTGAAATGATCGCAACGATCGCGACAGTCACCGGATCACGACGAACCTTTGTTCGTTTTTTCTTTCCCGAGGCCACTGCGCGCGTTTCAGGGGTTTCCTCCCCCCGCGCACCAACGCTCGGTGGTGCACTTGTCTCCACAGACATTAAAAATCCAATCTTTACGGGATGTCCGCACATCTTTGAGGCGGGTTTTCCCTGCATTGGGCGCACCCATCAGCGGGCGCACAGATCAAGAAAGAGAGAAGGGAGGGGACAACGCAGGGACATGTTGAGCGCTGCCCCCTCCCGCTGAAGCGCGAATTACTCGCGCGGCTTAGCGGCAACCTCTTCGTCGAAGCGCTTGGTCAATTCAGGCTTTGCAGCCGCGGCTGCGGCAAAGTTGTAGTCGATCAAGTTGATTTCGTCGAGCTTGGCCATCTTGTCATTGGTCTTAGCATTCGGGTTGGTGAGAATCTGGTTCGATCCAACCGTCTGACCGATGTTCTGAGCGTCAGCAGAAATTGCCCAGTCGATGTACTTCTTCGCGGCTTCGGAGTGCTTCGAGTTCTTAATCAGAGCAACACCACCGATCTCGTAGCCGGTGCCTTCCTTCGGGAAGGAGACGACCAGGTCCTTCATGCCCTCGTCACGGTACTTCACGCAGTCGTGCGAGAAGACGAGGCCAACTGCGACCTCACCGCGGCCGGCAATCTGGCCGGGAGCAGTACCGGACTTGGTGTACTGCAGAACATTGGCGTGCATCTTCTTCATGTAGTCGATGCCTGCATTCTCGCTACCACCAAGAACGACCTGGGTCCACAGTGTCGTGAACGCGGTACCCGAGGTCGAGGGGTGTGCGGTCGAGACCTGCCCCTTGAGCTCAGGCTTGAGGAGGTCGCTCCACGATTCGGGAACAGCCAAGCCCCTTTCGTCCAGGACCTTCTTGTTCGAGCAGAAGCCCAGAACGCCCACGTAGACACCGGTCCAGTTGTGGTTCGGATCCTTGTACTTGTCCGGAATTTCCTTTGCGGTCGGGGAATCGTAGGCCTCGATCAGGCCCTTTTCGACTGCTGCACCATAGCCATCCACGGGGCCGCCGTGCCAGACGTCGAACTCCGGGTTGTCCTTGGCCGAGTCCAGACGTGCAACGGTTTCACCCGAAGACAGGCGAACGTAGCTCGTCTTGATTCCGGTCTGCGCGGTGAAAGTCTCGGTCCACTTCTGGCAGAGATCTTCCATTGCGCCACACGCAATGGTCAAAGACTGCTCGGATCCGTTTCCGCCGTTGTTGTCGCTGCCCTGCTCATTGACGATGCATCCGGACAGGGTGAAGGCTCCGACTGCGCCGAGTGCAATCAGGGAGATGAAGTTCTTCTTCATCGGGATTCTCCTTTGAATCGAGGAATCTGTAAGGAGCATCGACTTCGCAGGCGTGCTCTCTCAGGTCCATTGTGGACTCTCGGATGCACCCGATAGTGGTCTTGCGGTAACGGCTGGTAACTAAGGTGTTACTAAAGTTCGGGCATCATGTAGCCGACGGAGCGAACCGATTGAACGAGGGCGGCCCCTTCTGGGCCTAATGATCCCCGCAGACGATACGCCGTCATCTTGATCATGTCTTTTCCGCCAGACTCATCCTGCGTTTCCCATACGGAATTCAGCAGTTCGCGATAGGTGACGGGCTCGCCAAGATTTTGCACAAGCACTTCAAGGAAACGCCTCTCGATGCTTGAGAGGACAACGGGGACACCAAAAACAAACGCCTTGTGCTGACGCATATCAACACGCAAAGGACCGTTCGTCACTACCTCAGATGTCAGCGCCTTTGAACGCCGAAGAAGGGATTGCGCGCGCAAGGTCAACTCTTTGGGACTAAACGGTTTGGTGATGTAGTCGTCTGCGCCGCTTTCAAGTCCTTTGATCCGGTCAGACTCTTCTGACAAAGCAGTAATCATGATGATCGGAACGTCACTCATTGCACGGATTCTTTGAGCAAGCGAAATTCCAGAGATCACGGGAATCATTAAGTCGAGTACGACGAGGTCGTAGTACTTCTTCGTGAATTTATCCCATGCACGCCCACCATCACTGGCGGTCTCTACGGTAATACCCGCAGTTTCAAGGGCAAACTTGATGATCATCAAAATCTGAGGTTCATCATCAACAACTAAAGCGGTTGTCGTCATTGCCCCTCCTTTGGCACCGTTGCGCTGCGCTGCGATCGCGGGATCGTCAGATAAAACGTCGTTCCTTTAGAAGCAATCGTATCGACAAGGATCGTTCCTCCGTGCAACCTCAGGATCTTTTGCGTGAGCATCATTCCAAGTCCCGTTCCAGGACGCAAGGATCCTCCGGTATCGAAGGGAATGAAGAGGCGTTCTTTTTCTTCAGGTGTCATTCCGCGCCCATCATCAACAACTGCGATTGTCACATCTTCATCGGAGTCTTGGACGCTCACGAGGATCGAGACGCCATCACCCGCGTGACGTGCAGCGTTGTTGATGACATTAGCGATCGCCTGTCCCATCAAACGTGGGTCAACGGACATGTGGATGGGAGCCCCATGATTTTCAAGGCGGATTGGTGCCGAATGGAAGCGGCGAAGTTGCGCGACGTTGTGTCGAACAAGTTCGCGCATTTCGACCCGTTTCAAGCGAAGGTTAAACAGATCCGATTCCATACGGATTTCTGCAAGCATGTCCTCCGCCATCTCGATGACCTGGTTAGAGTTCTCGGCGATAGTTTTGGCGAATTTCAATTGCATCTCGTTCATGGGGCCAGCAGAACCATCAGCGAGTAATTCAGCTGCTCCTCGAACGACAGTCAAAGGGGTACGCAATTCGTGTGAGAGAACAGCGGGGCCGGCAATGTAGTCCTGATGCAATTGACGCAGCCGTTCTTTTTCTGCAAGAACTCGTTTGAGCTCATGCTGAGCACGCACAAGCAGGGCAAGCAAGAGAGCAGTGAGACTCCACGACACGACCAGTACCACTACGGCCACTATCCACATCGGTTTCTTCACCTCCCCATTGCGTTCTCACCATTATCCCCACCCCGTCAAGAAAGGCAGACAATAAAGTGTAAACACTCGCTCATTTCTTCTCTTCTGAAGCTTTGATCGGGTGGCGGATGATCGTTTTGAGCTTGTCAGGAGCCACTTTGCGTGCGTCTGAAAGATAGATTTCGTGGTGACGCCGCTCTTGCGTCAGGTCGATCGCGTATCCGCACTCACGCGCATAGGCATGCATGGCCTCGACAGTGGCGGGCTCATCGTCGTAGCTGCCAATGTGCAGGCACTGCACGCACAAGCCTTCTTCTATCGTGAGGTACTCAGCCACCGAGCAGTCAACTTTCTTTTTCTTCGTCGCTTCCTGGACCGCCCAGTCGAAATCCTCGCGCGAAACAAAGTCAGGCAGCCGGATAACGGAAATCCAGTTGAAAGCCTCTTTGTGGGAATAGTCAGCGCCCTCGACACCGTCTTGCCACCAGAATCCCTCGAGTGGCGGTACGACGAAATCGACGTATCCGTCAATCTGACGGGAGCCTTTCTTGCTCATCTTGATCGTGTAGGAAATGGCATATAGGACAGAAATTGCCCTTTGGTAAGCACCCTCCGCGTCATTAGGGTCTCCACTACCACGCATAGCGACGAAGCGCATCGTTGGAACTTCAACGATACTCGGCCCTTTCTTAGGCGCGTAGAGTTCCTTATATTCCTTTTTAAAATCAAATGCCATCTCAGACTCCGGGTGAGCTCAACAGCGAGGACTATTGCTCTTCATTGTTACAGGTGAAGGAAGCAATCACACAAGGAATGCGGCCGTCAATAACGGTGTAGGTAACGTTGCGGTATCCCAATTTCTCAAAGAAAGCTCGATAGGAGTCCACATCGAATTGTTCCTTGAAGTCAACGCCGAGCTTCGCAAGGATCTTCGGGATTATTCCTTGTTTGCTTGGGCGACGCTTGACATAAGTCGGGACGACGATAGTGCCTCCGGGGCGGACGACTCGTTCAAGTTCCTGCATGGCAGCACCAGGATCTGGAAGCAGATGGATGACATTGCCTGCGATGACGATGTCGAAGGAATCGTCCGCGTAATGCAACTTTGTGATGTCAGCTCTTTCGACCGTAACATTGCGATATTTCGCAAGTTTCTTCCGCGCTTGTTTGAGCATTCCCTCGGAAAAGTCGGTAGCGACCAGCCTCTTGCACATCGGCGCAAGGAAGGTGCTGATTGCACCGGTTCCGCAGGCGCATTCAAGGACCTCGTCTTCGAGGCCAACCAGCTGAGCGACAGCGACGCCTGTTCCGTCATACACGCCGCGATTAAATGTGTTTTCGAAGAAGTCGTAAAGGGGCGCAACCCGATCCCAGAACATCACTGAACCTCCGCTTGCCCAATGTCCTCGCTTCATTGCGATATCGAAAATGCTACGCGCGCCCGGCATTTCGCACTAGCCCCAAAGGAAGTCCCTCTGTTTCATTGAGCGCGCTCCCCCGCCTTGTACAGGAAAGGGGGCTCCACGCCCACCGGCGTGAAGCCCCCTGAAACAGCCTGCGAATTAGATCAGGCCCTGAGCGACCATTGCGTCCGCAACCTTGATGAAACCAGCAAGGTTTGCGCCGGCGACATAGTCTCCGGGCACCCCGTATTCGTCCGCCGTAGCCAAGCAGTTCTCATGGATTCCCACCATGATCTGGTGCAGCTTCGCGTCCGTTTCCTCGAAAGGCCACTGGGTTCGACCCGAGTTCTGCTGCATCTCAAGACCGGAAGTCGCAACACCGCCAGCATTGGATGCCTTGCCGGGCGCGTAAAGGACACCAGCACTACGCAGCTCATCAATGGCCTCGGGAGTGGTGGGCATGTTTGCGCCCTCCGCAACCATCTGCACGCCGTTACGGATCAAGGCCTGGACGCCCTCAAGGGGGAGTTCATTTTGAGTTGCACACGGAAGTGCGACGTCACAGGGAACTTCCCAGATCGAGCCCTCAGCACTGAAGTGAGCGCTTGAACGCTGGTTTGCATAGTCGCTGACGCGTCCACGACGGCGTTCCTTCACGTCCTTGAGGAGCTCAACGTCAATTCCTGCCTCGTCAACAACGAAACCGGAGGAGTCAGAGACTGCAACAACCGTTGCGCCGAGTTCTTGAGCCTTTTCAGTCGCGTAGATTGCAACGTTTCCGGAACCGGAAACAACGACGCGCTTGCCGTCAAAAGAAGTGCCGCGAGCGCGGAGCATTTCCTCGGCAAAGTAGACGAGGCCGTAACCGGTTGCCTCGGTTCGCGCGAAGGAACCTCCCCAGGTCAGCCCCTTGCCAGTGAGAACACCGGCATCGAAGCTATTGCGCAGACGACGATACTGACCGAAAAGGTAACCGATCTCGCGGCCGCCAACACCAATATCGCCCGCAGGAACGTCAGTATCGGGACCGATGTGACGCTGGAGCTCGGTCATGAAGGACTGACAAAAACGCATGATTTCGGCGTCAGACTTGCCCTTGGGGTTGAAGTTCGCACCGCCCTTTGCGCCACCCATGGGCAGACCGGTCAAAGAGTTCTTAAAGATCTGCTCAAAACCCAAGAACTTAATAATGGATAGGTTCACCGAAGGGTGGAAGCGCAGACCGCCCTTGTAGGGGCCGAGAGCCGAATTGAATTGAACACGGAATCCGCGGTTGACGTGGATCTGTCCTTGATCATCGCTCCAAGGCACACGGAACATGACTTGGCGCTCAGGTTCTGTAATTCGTTCAAAAATAGCCAGATCTTGGTATTCAGGCTTGCGTGTAACCAGAGGCGTGAGGGTCATGAGAACCTCATAAACAGCCTGATGGAACTCAAGCTGGTACGGATCGCGAGCAACCAATTCCTCAAAAACAGAGGAGAGCTCGCGGGGAAGTCGAGATGTATCAAACTTTTCGCTCATGCCTCGATCATTCCACCGTTGGTTTTCATTTACTCTCTCTTTTCCAACATATGGACCCCTCATTGCTTAGATCCTCATCACGTTATGAATTCACTGATGATCGCTGCGCCTGCTGTATTGGCGCGAATGCTACCGCTAAGGTCAAGAATGTGACTCGATCAAAGACCCCCTACGAACTTGCTGCCCTTGCGACAGTGGCGGTCCCCCGCCTTGAAGTTGCCGGACTGCGTCCCCCGCAGTTCAGCGATGAAGTCCTCTCGGTCACCGGTCTCATCGACACTTCGGGCGACCGCTGGATGGTCGTATGTCCACATGACACGGTTGGCGGTTTGGACATGGAGGCCCAAAACGCCGTCTTAGAGCGCCTTGGAAAAGCTCACGATTTTTCAAAGATCCCTTTTGAAATTCCGCGTCCGGCTGGTTTTACCCGCACCCCAGAGGGCGATCGAGTCATGGTTCACCGCGATCTTGGCGGTCGAGTCATGGAAACCTCGGATTTCGACGATCCTCATTTGCTTCCCGCGTCTTTGGGGAACGCGCTGGCAGCCCTGCACAATCTTCCTGAGCTCATCTACACGGGGGTTAATCTCCCCGCGTATTCAGCTATCGAGTGTCGCGATCGCCATCAGGCGGTCTTGGACGAGGCCGCGCAGGAAGTCGTTATTCCTGCGAACTTGTGGGACCGCTGGGAAGAGTCCTTGGAGAATTTGTCCCTGTGGCGCTTCCTCCCCTCCCCTATCCACAGTGATCTGTCCGAGACATCGATCCATGTCGATCACGGTCGAGTCTGCGCGCTGACTGGTTTTTCTTCCGCACACGTGGGAGATCCAGCTGTTGATATTGCGTGGGTTTTTGCTCGCGCTTCCGATGAGTTTTTGGAGCGATTCCACGAGGCCTACCAGCAGACGCGTTCCGAGAAGGACTTGCATCTGCTTGAGCGCGCGGAGCTTTTGTCCGAGCTCGCTGTGGTGCGTTGGCTGGTCCATGGCCTGCATAGTGATGATTCAGAAATCGTTGACGAGGCCCGGGCGATGCTGGCCGATTTGTCGGCGAGCATCGGCGAGGCGCCTTCCGCAAAGCGCCACGAGGAAGCCGATGCCGCGCCGGCGCATTCGGAATCGCCCGAGGCCGCTCCTACAGCCCAGAACGTGCGCGCGGCTCAGGCCGCGCACCCAGTTCAGGCCGCGCACTCAGTTCAGGATGCGCACGCCGAAGCAGAGCCTCCTCTTTCTGACGAGGTTGAGACCGAGGCGGGTCACACGGATGCGATCGAGGGACCAACAGAGCACCTCGATATGAGTGTTATTTTGCCGACGCACGAGTAGACCTGTTGGTGGTCCCGCGCTTTGCGGGACCACCTCTTTTTGTTTAGATCTTTGGGTTATTCACAACGAGTTCACTCAGTGCGCGGGCGAGGTCGCTTTCCAGTCGATCGACTGGTTTGTTGGTAATTTTCGCGATGTCTTCGAGAGAGAAGTCCACGGGCCCACCAATGAAGTAGACACGTGCCTGCACCTGTTCTGGCGCAATACCGCGCTTGTTCGCCCATGCAACCCGATAGAGCTGGAGCTGGCGTGCGTAGTATTCCCATTTCTCGATGCTGGTGGTGGGGCCGGGCACTTGGGATGTCTTCCAATCGATGACAATGTCGTTGCCATCCGAGTCACGAAAGACAGCGTCAATACGACCTTGAACGGATACTCCTGAATAGTTCAGAGCGAAGGGTTCTTCGATGGCAACAGGAACAAGAGAACTCAAATCGAGAGAGCGGAAGTTCTCTTGCATGAGGGAGAGCCTTTCCTGTTCCCTTGCGCTGAGGGCTTCAAGACCGACGACGGGGTCGTCCCAGAGCTCGCCGGTTGTCAGGTGGAGCTGTTTTTCGACCCACATGTGGAAAATAGTGCCTAGGAGGGAGCTGCGCTGGGGTGGAGTTGGCAAAGGCCGCCTCAGCCTACGAACCCAGGAATCACCATCATCAATCAAGGTTGAAATACTGGTTGCGGGAACACGGTCAATACGAATTTCAGTCGCGTCTTGGCGTGCACGTTCACGCTCTGCCATGAGCAAGAAAGTATCGCGGACAAGAGGGTTATCGAGCTGAGTTTTCAGTGTTTCTTCAAGGAGCTGCGTCGGGGTATCGATGAGTTCTTGAACGCGCGTTGCACTTGCGTTGACGAGCTGACGCGAGCGTCCGGGAAGAATCGGATATTGCCGTAGCCTTGGGTCGATCTCTATCAGGGATTGATCCGCAATGTCTTCTTCAGGACGAGCTGCGATAGTGCCTTCATCAAGACCGAGCGCATTCACGGTTTCCATGAGGTAACGCGAGGGATCGCGTGGAGTCACACTGGTTGCGCCAACCCATGATCCAAGCAACAGCAGGTCGTGGCGAGCCCTCGTCCATGCGACATAGGCAAGGCGTCGTTCTTCGAGTTCATGGTGAATTCCTTGCCTGCTGTGGACAGTATCCACTGTCTGATTCGCATCTTTGTGGGAGGCAACATGCTTGTTGAAGATGCTCATTGGAGTAGTCGTTTTTCTCTCTGCTTCTTGGGCAAGGAGATCAAAGTACTCAACAATTCCCATTGAGCCGTATTCTTCAGGAACCATGTGTGGCAGATCGGCATAGTCTCTCCGCACGGGATACGGAAGTTCTTCAATCGAGGAGAACCATTCAGTTGTTCCCGGCGGGTCTTGCTTCCAGTCTCGTGGCTTTGACTTGTGATCGGGGAAGACTGAATCTTGCAGGCCGAAAACAACGACTGAATCCCATTCCAGTCCTTTTGCCGAGTGGATCGTCAGCAGTTGAACGGCATCAGGTCGAGTCGCGCTCACAGGGATTGCGAGGCCTTTTTCTTCGTCTTCAGCGACTTGGAGCCATGCGAGGAATCCTGGCAGGTCTGCGCCAGACACTTGCGCTTCATACTCGGCTGCGATGTCAACGAATGCGTCGAGCATCTCCATGCCCTGATCTCCAAGGGGATCAGACATGATTGCCTCGCGAAGTCCCAGGATGGATATCGCGCGTTCGACTTGTTCATCAAGCGCACGCCCCATCCCCTGGCGTATGACTTGAAGGCGCTTGGCAAGAAGAGATAGACGTTGATGGGCGACCTCACTAAATTCTGGCCCGCCTGATGAGGAGTGCCAACCAATCGGGGGAAGCTGGTCAATTGCCTCGATCAAACTGAACTCTGGATGCGCAACAACACCCTGCGTCTTTTGATATGCCTGTTGTTTTGCGTACTGGTTAAGAACCAGTAGATCCGATGCACCGATATCCATTGCAGTGGCAAGACGCATGAGGGCGGGGGCATTCGCGGGGTCTGCTGCAAGATCAAGTGCCGCCCGAACGTCGCTAACCGCTGCTTGGTCGAGAAGTCCCCCGAGTCCGACGACTTGCACGGGGATATCAGCGTCTTTAAGCGCCCGTTCTATCGCGGGGAAGTCCGAGCGACGACGAGATAGTACTGCACAGGTATTCCACTTCCCGTGTTCGTCTTGGACTCGATGTTGTCGAGCGAAATCAACGACCGCTTGGAGTTGCTCATCATAGGTGAGCGGATAGCTGGTATTCACTTGTCCCGAACCCGCATTTGGGCGTGGAGCAAGAACTGGAACTGTAATTCGCTGTGGTTTTAATTCACGAGTAGGGGCGTTGCCAGCATTACCAATGCGTGCCTGTCCCCGCAGGGGCTGAGCGATCGCATTTGCTGCATCAAGGATTGTCTGGTCATTTCGCCAAGCTGTTGAGAGAACCAATTGCGACGCGTCGTGGCACGGAGAAAAGCGAGTGAGGAAATCGCTGAGGGCAGAGGCAGAAGCTCCGCGCCAACCATAGATTGCCTGACTGGGGTCGCCGACAGCGGTAGTTGGGTGGTCTGCAAAGAGAGCAGACAAGAAGACCATCTGGATGACCGAGGTGTCTTGAAATTCATCGAGAAGAACAGCCTGGTAGTCGCTTCGAACTTGGCGCACGACGTCTTTGTTCGAGGTAACGATTTGTGTTGCCAGGAGAAGTTGATCAGAAAAATCGATGAGACCGTGGGCACGCTTATAGCTTTCGAAAGCTTCTGCGATATCAAGAAGGAGCAGGCGGTTACGATTCGCCTCAATCATTTTCTTAAGATTCCCCGTCGGGTCCTTTCCGGAGATTGAAGCAACTTCTTCAAGTTCTTTTTGAAATGCACTCAGTGCTATTCGTCCATCGTCCAGCGTCATGTTTTGCTCGGCAATATGCCCAGACAAAGACAGGACGGCGGCAACGATGGTTGCGGTCGGCTTGTATTGCTCATCGCTTTGGGGGTATTCACCCCTCCAGTTTTCGACGATACTGCTGAGCACCTGGACTTGTTGTGCCTGTCCGATGAGCCGAGAGTCTGGATCAACGCCGATTGTTGCGCCGTATTCTCCAAGGATCCGCGCGGCGAAAGAGTTATATGTGAGAGCGGTAGGCTCTCCAACGAATTCCTGCCCGCTATTCGAGGCAAGAGTGGCGAGGTCTTGGCGCATTTTCAACCCGAGCTCACCGGCGGCTTTTCGCGTAAAGGTCAAGCCGAGGATACGCTCGGGATCGATGCCGTGGTGGGCGACCATGTAGAGTACCCGCTGCGACATCGTGGTTGTTTTTCCAGCGCCTGCTCCTGCAACGACGAGGAGTGGTTGAAGTGGAGCTTGAATAACCGCGCGTTGTTCTTCCGTGGGTGCAAGGTAGGGTTTGGAGCGCGGAGTCGCCATGCGAAGAATCTCGTCGACGTCCAGTTTTCTGAGGTCCATGGTTACTCGACGCTCCTTTTTCCTTGGTCCTTCGCCGGGCAGGATCTGGTGAATTCGCAGTATCTGCATGCTTCGTCGGATGGCGTGGCTATAAAGTGCGGGCCTCGCATCCGTGAAGCGACCTCGTCGAGCTGGTTGATCCAGTCATTTTTACTGTTGTCATCGAGTGGCTCTTGGAGGATTGTCCGAACATCTCCGTATCCGAGGTATTTCAGTTCAGCGTCGATGATCATATAGCCGAGTTCTTCTGCAGCCAATTGATACAGGGCCAATTGCGGGTGGTCGGGATCGGTTTTGATTTTGCCTTTTGCACCTTTTTTACCGGTCTTGAAGTCGATGATCCGCGCGCTTTCACCGCTGACTTCTAGTCGGTCCATCCGGCCGCGGATGTTCACGCTTGATACGGGAACGTCGAAGGGGACTTCAACGCGCACCTCGCCTGTGGCACCTTCTAGGTACTCCCCTAGCGCGGAAGCCATGTCACGCAGATGGTTGAGATGAATCTTGGTTGCTGCAGGTTCTTCGTCCAGATTCATCGCTTGAATTTCTTCTTCGAGAGCCTTGACAACGGCTTGTTTTGGTCCGTGCGGAAACCGCTCGGCGAGGCTGTGGATCAGTGTCCCGTCGGCAGCGCTTTGTGTGGGCACAGATGAGCCACTGTTTGCCGAGAAGAACCAACGCAAAATACACGCACGCGCAGTGTCGAAGCTGGAGGGGCTGATGGAGACGTTCTGTTGTCCATAAATTGCGCTATCGGAGCTGATTCCCCCTGCGCCGATCCATTTGTCCGGCTGAGCGGTGTGAACGCCGTGCTGGGCGAGTAGAGCAAGAAGATTGGCCGCGAGTTCACGAGTCTGGTCGTCTTCTTGAGTTGCAAGGAATCGCAAGCGCGCAACATGACCTGATAGATCCAAAGATGGGGGTACTTCTTCTGGTGTGAATCCTTCTTCAGGGATCTCGATTCCACTTGCCTTCGCGATGAGCTCGACGAACTGTGAAGGAGCTTGGTCCTCATTCGAGACGACGCCGATGTGGAGGAAGCGCGTTGCCCTTGATGTTGCAGCAAGCAAGCGGCGCAGTTCATTGTCCAGAATGGCTCGACGTTGAATGCGTGGATCGTCAAGAAGAGGCGTTGTTTCGCTTGGGGTGCAGTCACTCCCCTGCGACTCGAGGCGGAGAATGTCCGTGAGGAGGTCGCCCCGCAGCAAGCGATGCCCGAGGCGTAAATCCGGCCATGAACCGTCTTGGAGTCCGTAGATTGCAACGGTGTCCCAGTGTTTCCCCATTGCTTGTTCTGGGGTGAGCACGTGAACACCTTCACGGCGAAGTGCTGTTCGTGCGATTGTGTCGATGGGAACGTCCGATTGGAGCAGCTCGGCTGCGAAGTCTGCGGCGTTTCCTTGCGGATTGCGCTGCTGCCAGATGTCTGCGACACGGAAAAGCGCAATCACCGCGTCGAGCACGTCGTCGTAATAGTCGGAATCGGCGTCTTGCGCGAGTGCTCGATCGCTCAAGGTTTGGGCGACATCTGCCGTCTCCCAAGCCTTCCATAGGCCTTCTTCTGCGCTCAGTCCTGTGCTTTCTTTCCACAGGGACGAGGCCGTAAGTAGTTTGCGTAGTTCTGTTTCGACATGGTGTGGCAGAGAATCGGAATCCACGAGGATCCGAGAAAGCATGTCTGTTGTTAAATGCTGCGAGAGAGCTCCATCGCGGACAGTTTCGCTGTGCGCCCACACGTAGTTCTGAATTGCTGATCTGACGTGAAGCGTATCGATTGAAATCAGGTCGGAGCGAAGCCACAGGTCGATGAGCTGAGCTGCGCTGTCACTGTGTGGAATCAGCGATGTCAGTAGTGCCGATGTCATTGAGTTGGCGGCAAAGTCGAAGGCTTGTTGTCCTCCGGCAAGGGGAATATAGCTCCGCTTGAGGGCTCTTCGCGCCTGTTGAATGAGGGACTGAGAGCGGACAAGAACAAGTTGGCGGGACCAGGGAATATCGTCGTGAAGATAGTGCGAACGCAAGGCGTAGCCGATTGCCGCACCCATCTGTGCTGAGCTTGCACAGGAGTGAATTCGTACCGGGGTTTCTGTATCTGTTGTTCCTCCGAGGAATGGGGCGGAACGCCGAGAAAATGGACCGGATTGGGTGATATGCGAACTGATCTGGCGATTCAGTTCATGCAGTCGCGGAGTTGAATGATAGCTTCCGCCGCAATCGTCAATGTCGACGCCTAAGACTTTTGCGAGATCAAGGTCGAGGTTCGCGTAACCGCGCTTATACGCGGTCACAGATACGTCCGGATTGGAAAAAGCAATGATCTGGGTGCCGTGTTGGCGCGCGCTTTGAAGCAGTGGGAGAAGCGAAGGCGTGCAATCCTGCAGATCATCAATGAGGATGCACTGCGGTAGTGGTGCATCGCTGCGGAGCCGCAAAGTCTCAATGTCTTGATCCCAGCGCGAAAGCAGTCGCGCTGCACTGCGACCAAGGGCAGCGCCGTGAGCTTGCATTGTTCCACGGTATTCCACTGCAAGTTCGGGGATCTCTTGCCATTTGCGCAGGAGGAATGCGACGGTTTCCCATTGCGGGATTGAATGGGTTTTCCCGAGTTGTACAAGGCTGTCGGGAGCGAGCCCTGCCTCGGCAGCAAGATCAATGAGATAGCGCAGCTCCATCTTAAAAGCGGGCAGCGCTTGAATAGTTTGCGAGAGATCTTCCGGCCAGTTGAGGGGCGTTGTCTCAAGAAGCTGCACGATCAGACGATCGATGCTTGCACCGGTGAGCAGTTCAACGTCCCCCAGAGGTTCGTCACGCGTATTGCGCCACTGAGAAACGATGGAATACGCCCAAGCTGTGGGCGTGCGTACAGGACGAACAGCATCGGGAGCCATACTTTGGACAGCTGGCATCAGTGCGTCGGCCCGCGAACGGTCAGGAGTAAGTACAAGAAAGCTGCGTCCCTGTCGAACGAGCTCTGCGATTGCGCTGAGCAGGAGTGTGGTTTTTCCGCTTCCAGGGGCACCGCGAAGTACAGCGTCGGAAGTCATCATGCGTTGGAGGAGTGCACGCTGATGATCATCAAGGTCAGGAAGGCCGGAAAATCCGGAGCCAATCTCTATCCGTACCTGTTTGTTACCCATATAGTGATTCTGACAGAGGCCATGTGCATTTGGAGTCAACTTTTGGCTTCACGTCGAAATTGAGAAAAATGTGCCCCCGAAGCGGAAGCTTCGGGGGCACATGCAATTACTCTCTACCGCATTTCAATCGCCAAGATGCGATACTGCGTAGTCAGCTTCCTCAGCAGTGAACTGTTCGCCGTATTCGCTCGTCAGTTGATTTCGAATTGCTTCATCCGACATATTCATGAGCCGCTCGTACTCCTTGGCCTTCGCCAAAGCATTCGCATTCCAGTCAGCTTGGACGTTGTCAATTGCGTATTGAGCAGCGTCCGGAGAGAAATTCTCCGCTTGGCTAACGAGTTGGTCATAAATACCACGCTTTGACATGTGAAGTTGTGTCGCATAGGTTTCAGCAGTCTTCAAAGCCTTACGGTGCTCGCGCGGGACATCCTTGTCACTGGAGGCATTTGAAGCGGCTGCTTCTGGAGTAGAAGTCTGCTGAGCAGCCGCAGGTGTTTCAGTGTCATGATGCACAAAGAGGGTGATCGTCGCGTCAGCAGGCAGCTTTGTTCCCGCCGCAGGGGTCTGGGACGTCACTGTCCAGTTGCTCACCTTAATGACGGCTTTCTTTCCGGCTTCATCCTTAAATGAAATTCGTGTGACACCAAGACCTTGAAGAGAAGCTTCCGCTTGGTCTCCCCGCATTCCAACAAGGTCTGGCAGCTCAATGGGATCAGCCGAAGGTGACGCCGAAGACGAAGATGTTGCAGACGCCGTCGTGGACTGGCTTGCATTGGGCTGTGAAAGGCCACCAATTACCGCAAGACCAAGAAACACAGCGAGCGCGATGAACCACCATTTCTTGTAAAACGGTTTGGCAGTAGGTAATTCCGACGACATCCCAGGAGCAAAAGCCCCATCAACGGGCATTTCCTGCGGAGAAGAAGGAAGCGACATCGCTCACCTTTCGAGTAGATTCAACTTTGAATTTTCCTGACAAAACACAAGATAACACATCAAAGCGACCTGATAACAGCCGTCTCTCACACGATTTCCAGCACAACACCACAATTCAACCACCTGGACAGTAAACCGCGGCAACGCGCAATTGCCCCCACAATTACGCTCTTGCAGAAATAGCAGGCCCGCTCCCCTGGCTACACGTACTATGAGGACACAGAAGACCCCCGAAGCGGAAGCTTCGGGGGCACATTCTGGCAGTCATACTCAAAGTGAGGGCTTACCCTTTACTGAAGTGAATAATCCTTTTTGAATGCCTTCGTTGAAGAGATAGTGCTGTCAATCATCAGGGTAACTGGAGCGGTTGCATCGCGAAGAACATACCCTTCCACAAGGGTCACACTTTTACCAGCTGGGACCTCTTCCAAGTCAGCAAAAGGCTCGTATCCTTCAGGCTTTAGATCATCGGAATAAACCGCACTATCGAGCTCAGCCTTGTTTTGGGATACCTCAATATAGTATGCAAAAGGATTCAAACTGCTTGTGTCGTTATTTGTGATCTTTAAGGTCACAGCAACCGTTGGTTCACCGTCACTGTCATCTACCGACTCCTCGACCTTCTTCACCTCAATCGTGACCTTACCGTTCTCCAGCTGAACAACATCCGAGGTCGCACCAGCTTTGGAAGCTTGCGGCGATACAGAAGATGTCCCAGCGGCCTCACCATTAGCCTTCGAATACATAGCTTGGCCTCCCAAAACAGCAGCAATAGTGAGAGTCGAAATCACCAGTGAAGCAATTGCCATACTGGAGCCGCGATGAGCCTTATTCGGGAGCGTTTGAGCAACGGCAACGATCGCCAAGATAGTAGCGACCAGAGCCAGAATTAAAATCAGATATTTAAGAGCCGGAACCCAGAACAGGAGAAGAGAAATAATTCCCAACACGAGTGCGGTGATAGCAAGGGGAGATAAGGGTTTAACTACAGGTGCTACTCCAAATTGTCCTTGAGGAGGAACAGTCGAATAAACCCCCTCAACGGGCATTTCCTGCGGATAAGGAGGAAAAGACATCGTTCACCTTTCGAGTAGATTCAACTTTAAGCTTTACCGCCAGAACACAAAACAACTCGTCAATACAAACCGATAGCTGCCGCTTCTCGCACTATTTTCAACACAACCCCACATACTAACCACTTAGATACTAAACCGCGACAACGCTTCGACCGACCCCACAATTACGCTCTTGCAGAAATAGCAGGCCCTCTCCCCCGCCTGCACGTACTATGAGGACACAGAAGACCATTCGATCCACGACAGCTGGGAGTCGCAGTGAACATTACGATCGGTATCAATGCAAGTCCGCGCGAGCTCGACCTAGAGGTAAACCTCAGTGAAGACGAACTCTTCGCTCAAGTAAGTGAAGCCCTCCGCGCTCAAACGCCGCTACTCCTGACCGACACTAAGGGAGAGAAAACACTCATCCCCGCGCAGGCAATTTCCTTCGTGCGCGTCACGGCGCAGCAGAGCCACCGCGTCGGCTTCGCCATTCACTGAGAAGCCGCGCGTTTATTCCTTCACAAGTCCACCTGTTGCCCTAGGCGCGCAGGTGGATTTCCTTCATTCGCTCAGCATGTTCACTGCTCAGCACTTCAGCAATGGTGTCTGAGTCTTCGGGTGACAGCGATAGGTCCGGGTGCATAAACATCGTCGAACGCACCAAACCCAAAACTTCTCCGGCAACTCGGCGCGCCCACAAGGACAGCCTCGCCGCAAGCTGCTCGTCGGCCTCGAAAATGGGGGCAAGGTTCTCGCGCACCCACTCCCCCTGTTCAAGATCCCAATTCGCTCCGGGGAAAAGATTCTTTCGCGAAGCGATCTCGCGCAGGAAACCGCCAAGGACACCCAAGGTCACATAGGTTTTAATGGAGCGCTCATGCCATGTCTTCGGGCGCGTGCGGGCATCGAGGTCGTCATAGAGCCCGTCGTAGGCTCGCGCATACGTAGACAAATCCATTCCACGGTGAGTACACCACGTCTCAACCTGAGTAAAAGTCTCGAAAACACGCGTCGCCATACGTGCGTGTTCCACCTTCGCTTCGAAGGTCGGAGCCTGGTCACTATCCTTTGCCAGGCGAGTCATTGCAGCCAAAATCGAATACGCGATCAGACCGACGACTTCCGCGTCGCTGTCCGCCACAGGTTCATAGGTGCGTTCCATGGCATAACACTACATCACGCAAACGTGACGGGTTCCTCTTCGGACAAACCTTGTCAACCTCGTACAATGAAAAAGACAGTGCTGACCGATCGCACGCGAGAAAAGTTTCCCGGGCAAGTGCCCACAAGAAGACCGCGATCGGCTGCAATTCTCAACGGGGTTTTTCCCCAGGACAGGTTGATTGTGACTTCACCTTCTGAGTACTCCGCCGGCGTTGTTCGTCTTGGCGCGATTGCTGCCCCTTCCACTGAAGAAGAGACCACCCCCGATATTACGAACTCGGGAAATGAAACTTTCGAAGCGAAGTCTTTCGCTGATTTCGGGGTCAGTGACCCCATTGTTGATGCGCTTGAAGAACGCGGCATCACCCACCCCTTCCCGATCCAGGCCCTGACTCTTCCCGTTGCACTGGATCGCCACGACATCATCGGTCAGGCCAAGACCGGTACCGGTAAGACTCTGGGATTTGGCATCCCCGTCTTGGAAGACGTCATCGCCCCGGATGAAGAGGGCTACGAGGACCTTCTCAACCCAAATATGCCGCAGGCACTCATCATTTTGCCGACCCGCGAGCTCACCAAGCAGGTGGCCGAAGATCTCCGAGCGGCAGCCTCGCACCTGTCGACGCGCATCGTTGACATCTACGGTGGCGTCGCATTTGAACCCCAGATTGAGGCACTCAAGCGAGGAGCGGATATCGTCGTCGGTACCCCCGGGCGTTTGATCGATTTGCTCCGTCAAGGTGTGCTGCACCTGAACGGCGTGGAAAACGTTGTCCTTGACGAGGCCGACGAGATGCTTGACCTGGGCTTCCTCCCGGACGTGGAAACTTTGCTTTCGCGTATTCCCGCGGACCGTCACATGATGCTTTTCTCGGCAACCATGCCCGGTCCGGTGATCACGCTGGCTCGCAAGTTCATGACCCAGCCGACCCACATCCGCGCGCAAGATCCTGACGATCAGGGACAGACCGTCAACACGGTCCAGCAGGTCATCTATCGCGCTCACGCCATGAACAAGACCGAGATTGTTGCTCGTATCTTGCAGGCACGAGGCCGCGGTCGCGCTGTGATTTTCTGTCGTACTAAGCGTGCGGCCGCGCGCGTTGCCGACGAGCTCAGCGAGCGCGGTTTTGCCGTTGCGGCCCTCCACGGCGACTTGGGCCAGGGCGCGCGTGAGCAGGCTCTGCGTGCTTTCCGTAATGGCAAGGTCGATGTTTTGGTTGCAACCGATGTTGCCGCGCGTGGCATCGACGTTGACGATGTCACCCACGTCATCAACTACCAGTGCCCCGAGGACGAGAAGGTCTACATCCACCGCATTGGTCGCACCGGTCGCGCGGGGAATTCTGGCACAGCCGTAACCTTCGTGGATTGGGACGATGTCCCGCGCTGGTCATTGATTTCGAAGGCGCTGGGCTTGGGAGTTCCCGAACCTCTGGAGACCTACCACACCTCGCCGCACCTGTACACGGACTTGGATATTCCCGAGGACGTTACCGGGCGTCTGCCTCGTGCGAAGCGTACGCGCGAGGGACTTGGCGCCGAAAAGCTTGAGGATTTGGGCGCTCCTTCCCGCCGTGGACGAGGCCGAGGCCGCTCAGGTGCTCGCACGTCCTCCCGCTCTGGCGAGGGTAGCCGAAGTAGGCGCCGCGGCCGTAAGGATGGCGATCAGACGATGAATCCTGGAAAGCAGGGGCGCTCCGACCGCGGTACGAAGGGCCGTGGTCGTGGTGAGCACTCGCCCGCTCCGCGTAAGCGGGTGCGCCGTCGTAAGGGCAGCGAGGAGTAAGGCGCGCGTTTACCGGCCGAGGAAAGGCAGGGTGTTTTCGCGTAAGACAGGATTGGCAAGCACCCAGTGAACAGCGGCTTCCCTCAGGACATCGCTGGCCTCGGTTGATTTTCCACCGCGAAGATCCCCCACTGCTTTCGTGGCACGCGCAAGCTCGTCTGCGCTGAGGGGGACCTGAGAGGAAATGATCTCGAGGAATTGCTTGAGGATCGCGTTAAAAGTCGGTTCCCAGTTAATGCCGCCGTTATCGTAGACCTCGTAGGCGACCTTACCCGTGATCCTGATGGCTTCACCTTGGAGTGTCTCGGCCTGATTATCAAGCGGAACGAGCAAGTCCCAAAGTTCGTTGGAAAGCTTCTTCCAGCTCTTCGAGGAGTCGAGCTCAAGCTTTTCTCCAACGCTAGGGGCGGGACGCGCAACTTGCTGAGCGACGCCGAACATTTCGCACAGCTGCCGCAAGGCTTCCGCGGCTTCTTGGAAGCGGGGCTTGCTGGCCTCTTCAGGGTTGTGGGCGATGATCGAGCAGCGATCTTTATCCATGGCTTGAAGAGCTTTGTATTCCTCGCCGCTTGGGTGTGCGCCGTGGGCACGCAAGACGTTGAAAACACGCAGGATTCTGGGGGAATCAAAGAAGTTGTACCAACTGAGCGCGTACTTCGTCAGTGTGTAGTCCCCATAGATTTTTGAATGCGCATCAAGAGTGGGGTCAGCACCCCATTGGATCATCTGTTCCACCTCGGGCGCGTCTAGGCGTTCGACAGCGCCGAACAACGGAGTTTGGTCCGCGTTATCTCGGGCATTGATATCGCCGCCAAGAGCAATCAGACCCGGGATCAGATCGGGTCGACGGTTCTTAACGCGGCAGTGAATGGGGGTTTGTCCGCGTTCATTGCGACAGTTGATGTCCTCGCCTCGAGCGACCAAGAACTCGACAATCTCTTGCGAACAGAGGAGGTGCAAGAGCTTGGGCTTTCCGTATTCACTCCGCAGGTATGCGCCAATCTCGCAGTTTTTCACTGCCTCAGCCACGGCCTCGACGTCCCCGCTTGCAAGGATCTCTTTGATGTCATTGGGGAGAGTTTTGCGCATACTGGCCTCCAAGTGAACGTTATTCTTCAAGAATAGCGTCTTGAAGGATCCCTCTCCCCCGACACCTCTCTGCGTAATCCCGCGGTCTTGAACCTAGGCGCGCCATCGGGGCGAACAGTTTATATATTCTGCTCAGCCAACGCGGGAGATTTTAACAATCGCTCCTTCATCGCTAACGGCAAGCAGCTCGTAGGCAAACTCGCCTTCTAGCATCATGTCGATCTGGTTGAGCAGGGGCGTTGGCACGTGAGGCGCAACCAGCTCCATGGCCTCGCCAACATTCAGAGAAGAAACGGCACCCAGGATTGCGGGGTGACGCAAGCGAGGCGGGAAGGGACGCGCATCCAAGCGCGGAAGCTGAGCACCATGATCGCAACCGCAACCGCATCCACCGGAGTTCTGAGCAGGCTCCTGCGCCTTTTCGGCGGAAACATCGCGGAGGTCAAATTCGGGCAGGTCAGAATTGGGTTCGATCATGAGTTTCCTCTCGTCGGGCCTCGGCGAGTGTCATTAACGCCTGAGCAACAGCTTCTAATAAAACATAGTTTATACGTTTTTATTAAAGCTGCCCTTTGAGGGGTCTTACTCCTCCGAATCCGTCAACACCCGCTGAACGAAACGCGGAAGAGCGGCGGGACGTTCACGGCGCCCTCCCCTAGTGAAGAAGAACATGCGAATACGCCCCCACAAGGTCGTGCGCACGCTGGAAGGCCAACGGTGGGTAATGTACTCAACCGCGTCGGAAACCTCGAGGCGCCGCGTTGAGTTACCCACGCGAACCCACAGCTCCGGCGCACCCTTCCCCTTCGGGCCGAGGAGGTACACAGGCCTCGGACTGGGAGGAACGGTCACGCGGCAGACTTCTTGAGCCTCGTAGCCTTCTTGGGGATCCGTGGCCGGAGCAAAGTCGATGCTTGGCAGCGCAGCCGCATTAGTTCCGAGGCGTTGCCCCCACAGATCGCGAATCCACAGTTCAAAACGATCAGCATCAGGACTCTTCAATGTCGCATAGTCCGGGCCTAAACCGATGAGTTTTCCGTCATCATCAACACCGATAAGGAGCGTTCCGCCACCGGAATTCATGAAGGCAGCAACAGTCTTGGCAATGACGGTCTCCATCGCATCATCCCGCTGCTGGGTACGCATATTCCAGCGTGCGCTGGACTTGAATTCGCGCGTATCGGATTCGCCTCGCGCGGCAACCTCAGCGATCGGATCGAGGCCGGGACGCGGGTGCAGATAGGCGATGATGAGAGCGCAGACAGTGACGACAAGGAGGGAAACCACAGCCGCCACGGCAATCATGGCCGGGCGCCACATATCAGAGCTTGAGAAGATCCAGCCGGCAAAGAGCAGTCCAGCCCACACGCCAAGCATGCCGGTCAAGGTTGCGGAGGCGGTGGACATTGTCATTCGCGAGGCCAGGAAACGGCGAACGATCATGCCAATGAGCCAGGCAAGCACGACAACTGCGACTTGAATCCCAACCCATCTGAGCAAATCAGGGTTTTGAGGAGTCGCGGAGAAGTTCGGCTGACCCGTATTCATGTCAACGATCATTCGGCTTCCTTTGAATATTTCGCCTGCGCCTCGCGGCGATAGAAGGAGTGTCATCGAGGTTTAACGGTACCCAGTCGCCCGCGGAAAAGCTCAGCGATATTCACAGAATTATCCCTTAGGCAAGAAACCCGAAGACCGCTCCCCAACCAACGAGGAGGTTGGCAAGGGAATGCATCATCCAACTGGGAAGAATGGAACCGCCTGCCGCCTCTTCGTTCACCCAACCCATAATCCAGCCACTGACCGCAGTCAGCACTCCCACGCCAATAAGTGGGAACAGGGTGAACGCTGAGGAAAGCAGAACCACATGTACAAGACCGAAGACCACGGCCTGCACTGTGTTTCCAACTCTGAATCCGAACTTTTCGCTCAGCTTCTTTCCAAGGAACCCTCGAAAGAGGATCTCTTCCGATAGGCCGGTCTGAATGAAGGCGTAGAAGAGGACCGCTATCGCTCCATAGATCCCGCTACCTGCGAAGCGTGAGGAGGCTGTCCCGCCAGCAGCCGAGGAAAGAAGCGCGACTGAAAGCACGGCGACAGCGGCCCATACCATGAGCGCAAGCACAAGACGCTGGCGCGCTGCTTTCCACTCGGGCACGACGAGGCCAATCCACGTTGCGAACTCAACACGCCTGCGCGTTGTCACAGCCCACCATGCAACCGGAATAACAAGTGCAAGTGAGAGCTGAACAAAAGACGAGATAACAGTCGTGAATACCATCGCAGCCTCCAACAATTGCGCGCAGTCTGCTTTCAAGGATACAGAGCGCGCGATTAGCTCATCGCAAAGACGTGTGCCTTTCAATTGAGCGCGATGCCCACACTGCAAGTAATAGTGCAAAGAGAGGGACCAAAATGCAGGCGCCCATTCCCCAAACATTGGGGTAGCCATCGGTGCTTAAAGTCGCGCGATATGACGTCCACATGACCTCGGTACTGAAATGGCCGTCGGGTGTCATTGAGAAGGGCATGAAGAACGTTCCAACTCCGCTCAAAACCTGGTCAACGATGTAGAGCAGGACTAATCCGATAGCCACCGCACCGAAGCCCATGTGGTTGAAACGCCCTTCGGCCGCAAGAGTCATGACCGCACAGACCTGAAGAATCAGCGCAATACACGAAACGATCCAGGTAATAAACAAAACCACAAGCACCAGAGTCGAAAAAGTCGCAAATAGCGAACGCGGACCAGCAGTGTAGTCGGCGAGAGTGATGCCCTGACTCCATGCCGCCGCCCACGCAACTGCAATGCCTCCGCCGATGGCTAAGGCAAGTGCGACGAGGAATTCAATGATCATTCGACTGACCTTTGCCCAGTAGATCACGGCACCCGACACGGGCAGAGTCATGGTGAAGTACCCCTGTTGTCCATACAGAGTCTTCCAGTAGTCACTCATTCCACTGATCGCTATACCCACAGGAATCGCTACGCACATCAGGTAGCCAAACATAGTCATCGTCCCGCTCAGTCCCGGGACTCCACTTGCAACGACACCGACCGTCACAAGAAGGATCGCAAGCACAGTCCCCATTTCGCGAAGATCAGCGCGCATGCGACTACCGATTTCGTAAGACAGCATTTTCCCGAACATCAGCGGTATTCCTTCCTGAAAATCGCATCTAAAGAGTCCCCTCGCGTTGCACGCAGATCATCCGCATCTCCGTGAAGAAGAACCTGTCCCTCTTTCATAAAGAGCGCATAGTCGACGAAATGCTCGATATCCGAAATCAGGTGGGTTGACATAATGAGCAGCGACTCGGGATTAAACTCACGCAGGATGCCTTCGAGGATGATGTCGCGCGTCGCAGGGTCAACACCGCTGATGGGCTCATCCAACAAGAAGACCTTCGCTTTGCGTGCCATGATCAGGCTGATCTGGAGCTTTTCTCCCATTCCTTTGCTCATCTCACTAAGCGGCCGATTCTCGGGGAGTTTAAAGAAATCAACCATGGTTCGCGCTCTTTCCGGTTCAAAATCAGCAAAGAAACGCGAGTAGATGTTAATCGCACGCTCCACGGTCCATTCGCCGTTAAGGAATGCTGCCGAAGGCAAGTACGAAACAATAGATTTTGTACCGATTCCGGGTTTATGCCCGTCGATACTCACCTGTCCTTGGTAATCATTCAATACGCCTGCAAGGATTTTCAGCAATGTCGTTTTCCCACATCCGTTGGGACCCATAAGACCGACGATGTGCCCGGCATCCAGTGACAGCGAGTAGTCCCGTAGTGCCGGCGTTTTCCGGTAATGCTTCGTGAGGTGGTCCACGTGGACGAGGCCGTGCCCCGCACACCTTGACCGCTCAGTTTGTGTGGTCATGAGTATGCCTCCTTGGCTACTTCTCCGTGACATCCCAACGTTGATCGATCAGAGCCCGGGCACCTTCCAGATCGATTCCCAGTGAACGGCACGCGCGAATGTAGGCATCTGCCGCGAGATGCGCGTCGTTCTTCCGCAGAGCATGCAGAGCGCACTCATCGGTTGCGACAAAGCGTCCTGCGGTCCGCTTCGGGACCGTCAGCCCTTCTTCGTCAAGTGCACTCAGGGCTCGCTGAACGGTATTGGGATTGGTGCCTGCCTCGATCGCGAGATCACGCACGGAGGGGATCTTTTCGCCTGGTTTCCACGTACCGTCGGTAATACGACCGCGGAACGAATCAGCTAATTGGATCCAGATTGGACGGGTGTCATCGATGCGCATCGATGTATCCCTCCTGTCTATCTGTATTAATACACTAATACAGTGCCACACTATCGAAACTGTGTCAACACAGTAATACAGTTTGGTCGGAAACGGAGGACAACAAACACCCCGTTGGGAAAATCCCAACGGGGTGTTACGGCATTAAGCCACGCATTCAGCCTCTAACAGGCCGCCTATGCCACATTCACGCAATCGGCTCGGCGCTGATGTGCCAAACCTCGCGAGCGTAATCACTGATCGTGCGGTCAGAAGAGAAACGACCGGAACGCGTGATATTGACCCAAGCCTTGCGTGCCCAAGCCTCTTGGTCACGGTAATCCTGTGCCATACGGTCCTTTGTTTCACGGTAGGAAGCGAAGTCGCCCAAGACGTAGTAGACGTCAGCAGGCTCATATCCCGATTCCAGAAGCGACCAACGCAGATCATGGAACCAACCGGAGTTGGAATCATTCAAGGTTCCATCGGTCAAAGCATCGATCACGCGCTTCAAGCCAGGCACGTTCTCGTAGTGCCAGCGAGGATCGTAGTGGCGACGAAGCTCGGGAAGCTCATCATCGGTTGCACCGAAAATGTATGCGTTCTCTTCTCCCACGGCCTCGAGAATTTCAACGTTCGCACCGTCCAAGGTTCCCAAGGTCAGCGCGCCGTTCATCATGAACTTCATGTTGGACGTGCCCGAGGCTTCCTTACCGGCCATCGAGATCTGCTCGGAAACATCCGCAGCAGGAATGATGTGCTCGGCGGGCGAGACATTGTAGTTGTGGACGAAGACAACCTTGATACGGCCATTGATGTCCGGATCGTTATTGACCAGGTCAGCAATGGTGTTAATCAGCTTGATAATCGCCTTCGCGCGAATGTAGCCGGGGGCAGCCTTCGCACCGAAAACGAACACGCGCTTAGGAACATCCAGAGCAGGATTGTCCTTGATACGGAAGTACAAATCCAGCACATAGAAGGCATTAAGCAGCTGACGCTTGTATTCGTGCAGACGCTTGATCTGAACATCAAAGATTGCATCGGGATCAATTTCGACACCCTCGCGAGCCTTCACCCACGCGGCAAAATCAACCTTGTTCGCATGCTTGATCTGAGACAAACGCGCATACAGATCAGCGTTTCCAGCATCAGTAAACTTCGCAAGCTCATCAAGATCGGTCACCCAGCGATCCGATCCGGTCACCTCGTCAAGGAGGGCCGCCAGGCGCGGGTTGCACTGCTTGAGCCAACGACGTGGAGTCACGCCATTGGTCTTGTTATTAAAGCGCTCGGGCCAAATCGCGTACCACTCTTTGAGCGTCTCACGCTTGATAATTTCAGTGTGCAGTGCAGCCACGCCGTTGATCGAGTACGAGGCGTAGCAGGCAATCCACGCCATGCGGACAGTGTTGCCCGAGACGGGAGCCATGTAGTCGATGGTCGCGCCATCAACGCCACGCTCGGACATGTCCAGACGGAAACGACGATCGATCTCGCGAACGATTTCAGAAATACGGGGGAAGAGACGATCGAAGATGTGGATGTCCCAAGTCTCCAGAGCTTCAGCCAAGACCGTGTGGTTCGTGTACGCGAAAGTATGGGAGACAACTTCCCATGCTTCTTCCCATCCGAGGCCGTGCTCATCCATCAGGATGCGCATGAGCTCGGGGATGGCCAGAACCGGGTGCGTGTCATTGAGCTGAACGGCATTGAACTGTGCAAAGCCGCGCAGGTCATCGCCATGTTCAGCAACGTAGTTATCAACGATTGCCTGCAGAGAGGCCGAGCAGAAGAAGTACTGCTGGCGCACGCGCAGGACCTTACCTTCGAAGGTCGTATCGTTGGGGTACAGCACACGGGAAATATCCATAGTGCGCTCGCGATCAACGATCGCATCGGTGAAGCGCTGAGAGTTGAAGGCGTCGTAGTCGAAGTCCTCCATGGGCTCGGCCTTCCACAGGCGCAGCGTATTGACGTTCTTCGTGCCATAGCCGGTAATCGGCATGTCATAAGGAATGGCGCGGACAGTCAGATCCGCGTAGCGAACGATGCGCTGTTCTTCCTCACGGCGAATGACGAAGGGGTAGCCCTCTTCCATCCAAGGGTCGGGATGCTCAGTCTGGAAGCCATTATCGAAAAGCTGCTTGAACAGACCGTAACGGTACAAAATACCGTAACCAGCAACCGGCAGGTCCAAGGTTGCACACGAGTCCAGGAAGCACGCAGCCAGTCGACCAAGGCCACCGTTACCCAGCGCCGCATCGGGCTCTTCTTCCAAGACCACGGACAGGTCCTTGCCCAGTGCCGCCAAGGCCTCGCGGGCCTCGTCAACCATTCCAAGGTTGGAAAGATTGTTTAGGAGCGCCCGGCCCATCAGGAATTCTGCTGAAAAGTAGTGTTCCATGCGCCCCACTGCGTAGGTGCGCTCTGTTGCATGCCAGCGATCAGCGATGCGATCGATGATCGCTGCAGATAGTCCCTGCCATGCTTCCATCTCGGTTGAGACGCGTTCAGGGCGTCCAGAGACCGCTCGAACCTGCGACTTTAGCTGTTCCTCTAGGGACCGGCTCATAAAATCTCTCCTTGCGATTGACTCAGTACTACCGGTAGCACTGAGTCAAGCCTACTGCAGGCTTTCGCGTGGTAGCGAGATTAAAGTCCTCTGCTGTTTGTCAACCGACCCTACTTGACAATCCCAGCATTCTTAATGAAGTCGAAAACTCCACCCATGACCAGTTCGGTTGCAATTGCGGCAAGAAGCACACCGGAGATCTTAGTGAGCAAGAGGATTCCGCCTGTTCCCAGAAGACGAGAAAGCTCAAGCGAGAAGCGCATCGATGCCCAGATGACGACGTGGGTCGCAACCACTGCCAGAACCACCGCAACAATGGATCCCGTCGTATGCGCCTGGGCCATCGACACCATGACGGCGACAATCGCACCGGGGCCGGCAAGCAGAGGAATACCCAGGGGAACAAGAGCCACGTTCACAGCATCATCGCCCGTATCCGGCTGGTCCATATCGCTCGAGGTCAACAGTTCCATTGCGACCAAGAAGAGGAGCACACCTCCGGAGAGCTTTAAGGACTCCATCGAGATCTGCAGCGCTCGAAGAATCTGCTGCCCCAAGAAAGCAAAAGCCAAAATCACGCCGAAAGACACCAGGGATGCCTGGACGGCTGCCTTACGCTGCGCTTTAGGCGAGAACTTTGACGTCAATGCCAAGAACACGGGCATCAAGCCCATCGGGTCCAAAATGACAATCAGGGTCGCAAAAGTCGTCAGTAGTACCGTAACGTCCACAACAGAGCCAATATTCATGGGCGCAAGACCTCTAAAAACGCTTCCTCTTCGAGTTTGTTCAGAACCGACTGATCCGTAAGGTTTTCTCCAAGCCGATTCGGTTTGCCTCGCCCATGGTAGTCAGATGAACCAAAGACTTCCAGCTTCAAACGACGGGCAATTCTATCGACATCCGCACGGTCCTCATCCCCGTGATCTCGGTGATCACGTTCAATACCGAACAGACCCGCTTCTTTCATCATGTCAATGACTTCTTCAGGCAAGAGCCGCTGACGTGCACGGGCGCGAGGATGAGCCAAAACCGGAACGCCCCCCGCAGCACGCACCAGCTCAACCGCGTCAATAGGATCGGGCGCCCAATGCATAACAAAATAGGGGCTTGAGGGATGCAAAGCCTTAACAAAAACCGCACTGCGATCAGGGAAAGCACCGATCGCAACAAGGGCATCAGCAATGTGCGGACGCCCAACCGGTCCCCCATCGGGTGCCAAAGCCTGAACCTGCTCCCAGGTGATTGGATAGTCTTTCGAAATTCTCTCGACCATTCTTTGCGCGCGCGTCAGGCGTGACTCCGTGGCGCGGCGCTGGACGGAAAGCAAGGCCTCGTTCGTCGGATCGGGAAGGTAACCCAAGAGGTGGACGGTGATTCCCTCGCGCGCACACGACAATTCGACACCGCGAACCAACGCAACCCCGGTGGACTCAACGCAAGCGGCAGCCTCGTCCCACCCCGCGTAGGTATCGTGATCGGTCAGACCGACAACGTCCAAACCCGCCTCGCGGGCCTTGTGCATCAGTTCTTCCGGGGTATCGGTTCCATCCGAATACGCACTATGCGTGTGAAGATCGATCCTGCTCATGCTTTTAGGATACGGTCCCCCTAGCATGCCCCGCTGTGAAAGTGAGACCATGGCACCATGAATACGAGTGATACCACTTCTAACCAAGAATCGGCCGACACCTTGGCCGAGCGCGTGAACAACCGTTCGCGCCGCCCATCATCGGATGCTTTCCGCGAGTTCATGGGCTCAAACTGGGGTCCCCGTCCCGAAGCAGGGATCACGCGAGCACCCGTCGCCGATTATCTTCCCGCGCGCGCCGTAGCAGCGGGCGAGCCTTTCCCCGGCGAACGCCTCGTCATCCCCGCAGGCACCTACAAGGTCCGCTCGAACGACTGCACCTACCGTTTCCGCGCGTACTCTGCTTTCGCGCACCTGTCGGGTCTGGGCCAAGAACGCGAACCTGATTCCGTAATCGTTTTGGAGCCTCTCCCCTCCGGTGGCCACGAGGCCGTGCTTTTCTTTAAGCCCCGAACCTCGCGTTCCTCGCAGGAGTTCTACTCTGATTCGCGCTACGGCGAGTTCTGGGTGGGCGCACGCCCCTCGCTCGAGGAAGTCGCAACAGAAACCGGGCTGCGCTGCGAGCACATCGACACTCTGCGTGATGCACTGGCTAAGGACGCGGGAAGCGTTCGTCTTCGCGTGGTCCGCAACGTTGACGAGGCCGTCGAGGCGATGGTCAACGAAGTGCGCCTCCAGGCAGGCCTCCCCTTCGGTGGAGATGCCACTGAAAGCGATGATGCGCTTGAGGAACGCCTCTCCGAGATTCGTCTGTGCAAGGATGAGTTTGAAATCTCTGAACTTCGTCGCGCAATCGAGATCACGAAGGCCGGTTTTGAGGACATCTTGCGGGCCCTCCCCCGCGCCGTGGGACACCATCGTGGCGAGCGCGTGATCGAAGGCGCTTTCGGGGCGGTCGCACGCGAAGAAGGCAACGGTCTGGGCTACGACACCATTGCGGCCTCGGGAAACCACGCGAATACACTCCACTGGATCGATAACGACGGCCCGGTGAACGAAGGCGACTTGGTTCTGGTCGATGCTGGCGTCGAGGTCGATTCTCTTTACACCGCAGATATCACCCGCACGCTCCCCGTCAATGGAAGCTTCTCCCCCACTCAGGCGAAGGTCTATCAGGCGGTTCTGGATGCCTGCGAGGCCGCACTCGAACGCGCGAACCAGCCGGGAACGCGCTTCCGCGATGTTCACGATGCCGCAATGAAGGTCATTGCCGGACGCCTTGAGGAGTGGGGACTTCTGCCTGTGAGCGCCGAAGAATCACTCTCCCCCGAAGGCCAACAGCACCGTCGCTGGATGCCCCACGGCACCAGCCACCACCTGGGATTGGACGTTCACGACTGCGCTCAGGCGCGCCGCGAAATGTACCAGGATGCGTTCTTGCAGCCGGGAATGTGCTTCACGATTGAGCCCGGCCTGTACTTCCGTGGCGATGACATGGCCATCCCCGAGGAATTCCGTGGAATCGGCGTGCGCATTGAAGACGATGTTCTGGTCAACGCCGATGGTAGCGTCACGCGAATGTCAGAGGATATTCCTCGAAAGATTGCCGATGTTGAGGAGTGGATTCGCCAGGCGCAGCAGCGCGCCTAGCTTTCAGTCCTGAGAATCCGGCCGGGGTGCTTCTTCAGAGGAATCTGAGGGAGCACCCTCTGCTTTGCTGTGGTCTGACGAGGCCGTGGGCTGTGCCTGCTCTTGCGGAGTATCCGCTGCTTGAGAAAGACGCACTCCAAAGCGCGGCTGTTCATCTGGGCGCGATCCATATTCCGTGGGGCCGCTGCTTTCGCGGGGCGTGCGCGCCCGACGCGGACGCATCTGATTGCCCTGAGTCTTTTGCAATAGTTCAAAGGCCTCACGAATGCGATCCACACCCGCAGCTTTGGCAATGATCACTGCGTAACGCCCAGCAACCACTTGGGATTGAGAGTAAAAATCGCGTCGGCGCCTGCGCATGAAGAAAAGGGAAGTACTCAAGCACGCGGTCATGAAAGCACCTGCAAGCATGCACGCGCCCACCCACACCATGGTGTTTCCCTGGTTGATTGAGAGCACGATGCCGATCATTGCGCCCCAGAGTGCACCGTTCATCACTGCAGAGGAGACTGCACGCGCCCAGGTGACGCGTCCCATGATTCGTTCTACCGAATACAAGTCGGTTCCAACGACGCTGACCTGTTCGACTTCGAAATCGTTGCTGGCAAGAACCTCAAGCGCAGCAAGGGCTTCTTCATAGGAGCCGTAGGAGGCAACCTCCGTGCCATCGGGCAGCCGTCCGCCACCGTTTCTCCGCACAACTCCATTGACAGGTACGCTCATGTTTTCCCTTTCCTTGTTCTGACATCGTAGCGAGAACTCAAGATGGATGGGCGGGTAAGAAGTTCGCTGTGGGGATAAACTGGCCAAGTGAGCAGTGCACCTTTAAACGTCGGAACAGCAGGACGTCGTATCTTTATCGGCAAACTTGCCGGAACGAGCGTCTTTGACCCCCTGGGCGAAAAAGTGGGAGTCATTCATGACGTCGTGGTGACTTTCCGATTGCACTCAACCGCGAATGTCATTGGCTTCGTTGTCGAGGTCGGTCCCCGAAAGCGCGTATTCCTTCCCTTTACGCGAGTCACTGCAATCGAAGCTGGCTCAGTGATCACCACCGGCTTGCTCAATATTCGTTCCTTCACCCAGCGCCCCGTCGAAACCCTGGTGATTACAGAGCTCTTCGACCGCGAAGTGACCATGAACGACGGAAGTGGCGCTGTCAAGATCCTTGATGTCGCAATGCAGCAGCGCCGGCCTCGTGACTGGATTATCTCGACCCTCCACGTCCAACGTATCCGTACGACCGCTTTGGGCTTTAAGCGCGGCGGAACCACCATGACGGTGGGAGTGGATGAAGTTTCTTCACTCCTCAAGACTGACTCAAACCAGGCCGCAACAGCGCTTATTCAGCAGACCGAAGACATGAAGCCCGCGGACCTTGCGGACTTCATCCATGATCTTCCCGCTGATCGCCAGCTGGCAGTCGCCGCCGAGCTCCCCGACTCGCGTCTGGCCGACGTCCTTGAGGAACTGGGCGATGACGACCGAGTGTCGATCCTGTCCCAGTTGGAAGCAAGTCGAGCCGCCGATGTTTTGGACGTCATGCAGCCTGACGACGCAGCCGACCTTGTCGCCGAGCTCCCCGTTGAAACAGCTCAATCCCTTCTGTCCTTGATGGAACCGGATGAGGCCGCGGACGTTCGCCGATTGATGGCGTACAAGGAATCAACGGCGGGGTCGCTGATGACAACCGAACCGGTGATTCTCGGACCCGACGCGACCGTGGCTCAAATGCTGGCCTCGATTCGGCGATCTGACCTCCCTGTTTCTTTGGCTGCAGCAACCTTCATTGCGCGCCCTCCCTTAGAGACCCCGACCGGGCAATATCTTGGTGCTGTCCATTTCCAACGCGCTCTTCGCGAACCTCCCAATACTCTCTTGGGAACCATCATGGATACGGATTTGGACAAGCTCTCTCCGAATGCGCACGTTGCGACCGTGACACGTCTGCTCGCAACGTACAATCTGACCGTTCTTCCCGTTGTTGACGAAGATGGGCACCTCTTGGGCGCCGTGTCTGTTGACGACGTCTTGGATGAGCTTCTCCCCCGCGACTGGCGCGACTGGGATGACGATGTCACCGACCGAGTAATGGCAAGGAGTATTGATGGCTGATCGTCTTGATACCCCGAGCGAGCGGAAGTTTAAGCTTTTTCGTCGCCGTTCCTCCGGTGATGGTTTCGGCCAGTTCGCCGAGGCAACCGCTCGCTTCATGGGCTCGCCCAAATTCATTTTGTACATGACGATCTTCGTCGTGACATGGATTGCTGCGAACGTCATACTGTACAGGGTTTCTGAGCAGTACGCTTGGGATGCCTATCCTTTCATTTTGCTGAATTTGGCCTTCTCAACCCAGGCTTCATATTCGGCACCTCTGATCCTTCTTGCACAGAATCGTCAAGATGACCGCGACCGCGTGCAAGCAGAACAAGATCGTCAGCGCGCTGAACGCAATCTCGCTGACACCGAGTATTTGACCCGCGAAATTGCAGCTTTGCGTATTGCTCTTCAAGACGTGGCGACCCGCGACTTTGTGCGATCGGAACTGCGCGACATGATGGCTGACCTTCGCGAGGAACTCGATGCTCGCGATGAAAAAGCAGAGTCGATCGACAACGACAATCCCGCAGATCTTTCAACGCCTCGCACCACTGAGAGCTAAACCGCTGCGCACAAGAGCGGCTAGGGTCATAGGATTGACACCATGACTTTGACTTCGCAGAACGTTCTTGATGCCCTGTCGGCCGTTATCGATCCGGAAATTCGTCGCCCGATCACCGATCTCAATATGGTTGATGAGGTTGTGATCGATGGCTCTACCGTCTCGGTAACGATCCTCCTGACGACTGCAGGATGTCCGCTGCGAAACACAATTTCCGAGGACGTTCACAAGGTCCTTCGCGCACTCGATGGCGTCACCGATGTCAAGGTGACTATGGATGTCATGAATGACGAGCAGAAGAAGGCCCTGCGCGAAAAGCTCAACGGCGGGCGCCCCGAGCGCGAAATTCTCTTCGCACGCCCCGATTCCCTGACACGTGTCATTGCTGTGACCTCCGGTAAGGGCGGTGTCGGTAAATCTTCAATGACGGCAAATCTTGCAGCCGCACTGGCACGTTCGGGCCTGAAAGTCGGCGTCATGGACGCGGACATTTACGGCTTCTCGATTCCCCGCATGCTGGGTGTCGCCCACGATCCTCAGGTGATCGACGGAATGATCATTCCCCCGCTTGGCGCCCAAGGCGTCAAAGTCGTCTCCATTGGCATGTTCGTTCCCGACGGTCAGCCCGTGATTTGGCGCGGCCCGATGCTCCACCGTGCACTTCAGCAGTTCTTGGCAGATGTGTTCTGGGGAGATCTGGACTTTCTCCTCATCGATATGCCTCCCGGGACCGGAGACGTTGCAATCTCAATTTCTCAGCTCCTCCCCAATGCTGAGATTCTTGTCGTTACGACCCCGCAGGTTGCTGCAGCCGAAGTTGCTGAGCGTGCAGGTTCGATCGCGTCGCAGACCAACCAGAAGGTCATCGGCGTCATCGAGAACATGTCCTACCTGCCTCAGGAGGATGGCTCGAAGCTTGAGATTTTCGGCAGCGGCGGCGGGCAATCTGTCTCAGATCGCCTGAGCGCTCAGCTTGGCTACGATGTTCCACTCCTCGCCCAAGTTCCTTTGGATATTGCCCTGCGCGAAGGCGGAGACGCAGGAGATCCTGTTTCCGTGCACGAAGGAGAGGCCGCTCAAGTTCTTCAGGAACTTGCCCGCACGCTCTCTCACGCCTCGCGAGGCCTCGCAGGGCGTCCCCTGGGTGTTGCTCCCCTGAATAAGACCATCTAATTCAACGAATAAAACCCCGTCATTGGGCGCGTAGTCGCCCCAGTGGCGGGGTTTTTGCGTAACCTTGAAGCAAAGGTTTACTACCGCGGAGGACATAATGGCATCAGATAAGGCTCTGAGCTGGGTATTTGCAGAAGAGTTTGTCGAGGAAAACGACATCCTTGCCCAAGCTCGCGAGACTGCCACCGATTTAGGTGCTGAGCCCGTTTCAACCGGAGTCGGCGCTACCCTTCGTCTCCTTGCCGCAACCTGCGGAGCAAAAGCCGTCCTCGAAATCGGAACCGGAGCGGGAGTATCTGGCCTGTGGCTCCTCCAGGGAATGTCGGCCGACGGTGTCTTGACCACGATCGACCACGAGGTCGAGTTCCACAAGTACGCACGTCGCGCATTCACAGCAGCGGGCATTCCCTCCCAACGCACCCGCCTCATCGCGGGTCGGGCTTTGGATGTTCTTCCCCGCATGGCCGCACGCGGCTACGACATGATGGTGATCGATGCTCCTGCAGATGAAATTCCGGACTACCTCGATCATGCACTTCGGGTCCTACGCCCCGGCGGACTCATTGTGATCATTCATGCTCTGTGGCACGACCAGGTTGCGGATCCTGCCCAGCGCGATGAACAGACCGTCATGATGCGAGAGCTGGCAAAGGTTCTTGCTTCTTCAGAGCAGTTTGTTCCGGCAATGCTTCCCGTCGGCGATGGACTGCTTGCAGCAGTTAAGCGCATCTGAGTCTTACTCGCTAAGTCTCATTGGGTGACATCTTTCGCGCATATGCGGGTTGTGACGCTAGTATGAAAAACATGTTCGGTACTTCAGCAAACCAGATGTGGTGGTGGCTCTCCTAAGGGTGGGCCTCCGTTGATGTACCTTAAAACTCATCAGGCTCGCCCATGCGGCGGGCCTTTTTCTTTGTCTTGTGGGCCCACCGGGGGCAAAAGATAAGGACGGAAATGACACACGCGGACACGCCACACGTGATCACACGTGAGGTGCGCTATCACAGCGACGGCGGCAAGCTTCTTGCTGATCTATGCAACCAGGGCTTGCTTCCTCGCGCAGCCTCGGGGCACCCGACGAAGGTTGTCTTACTCGACAGTGCTGACATCGCCTCCAAGCAGCACTTGACAACGATTGCTCTACTTGAAGCCAGCGCGTCTATCCAATGCGATGGCGATCAGGTCCGCGTGACATCGACGCATCCTGTCGACGGCCCCGCTGCAATCCAAAGCGTATGCGAGGCTCTCCCCCACGCGCTTCTCGAACGCACCGAGACCGACGCTTTGTTGACCTTGCCTTCTCTTCGTGAAGACGAGGCCGATGAGGAGACCCGCCTCAAGCAGCGCGCAACCATGGAACCCTTGCGTATCCTGACCGACACTCCCATCGATCATCCGCACCTTCCTTTGGTCGCCGGGGCTGTCGCCTTTGATTACCTGGCAACCTATGAGTCCTTGCCCGAGGTCGCCCTCGGTTTCAACTCCTGCCCTGACTATCTCTTTTACTTAGCGCGCATCATTTTGGTGGTTGATCACCCCTCTCAAAGCGCCCAGTTAGTTGGCGCTTCCCTCGATCCCATTTCCCTTGAGCAGCGCATGAACGCGCTTGCCGAGGCGATCGACGCCGCACCCGAAAGCGCGATGGAATCCACGGCCTCGGAAATTGAGAAACAAGAAGGCGCACAGCCCCTCATTGCCCGCCCGACGATCTCCGATAGTGACTTCGCCGAGCTCGTCACCGTCATGCAAGAGCACATTGCCGCAGGCGATATCTATCAGGTTGTTCCCTCGCGCGGTTTCATCGCTGAATGCGCCGATGCGCTGACCAGCTATCGTTTCTTGCGCGATGAGAACCCCAGTCCCTACATGTTCTACATCGGGACTGAAGACTTCGAACTTTTCGGAGCTTCCCCCGAGTCCTCGCTCCTGCATTCGGCAAAGACCCACACCGTCGCAATTCGTCCAATCGCAGGCACGCGTCCTCGTGGTTTTGCTCCCGATGGCAGCATCGATCATGAACTCGATATCCGACTGGAGCTTGAGCTTCGTTCGGACGCAAAAGAAGTCGCAGAGCACGTCATGTTGGTCGATCTCGCACGAAATGACGTTGCCCGAGTTTCCAAGCGCGGCACCCGCAGAGTCGAACAGCTTCTGCGCGTGGATCGTTACTCGCGCGTCATGCATTTGGTTTCCGAAGTAAGCGGCACCTTGGCCGAGGATCTTCATCCCCTGGATGCTTTCCGCGCGTCCATGACCATGGGAACACTAACCGGTGCCCCCAAGCTTCGCGCTGCTGAGCTTATTCGCACCTACGAAGGACTGAGGCGAGGTTCTTACGGCGGGGCAGTCGGGTATCTTCGCGGCGACGGCGAACTCGATACCTGCATCGTCATCCGTTCGGCTTTCGTCAAAGACGGACACGCGATCGTGCAGGCCGGCGCCGGTGTTGTTGCAGATTCCGTCCCTGCTCGCGAGGCCGAAGAAACCGTTCACAAGGCAAGCGCAGTTTTGCGCGCCCTAGCTGCCTCGGCACACCGTCCGCTGGTGATTGCAGCGAGCGCAGAAGAAGGTGAATTCTAAAGTGCGCGTCATTTTCGTCGATAACCGCGATTCTTTCGTCTACAACCTAGTTGACCTGACGGCTCGCGAGGCTGGAGTACAGGTCTTCCGCAATACAACTCCTGTAGCTACGCTGCGTGATGCGCTTGAGCCGACCGCCGAAGAACGCGCTGCGGGCGAACGCCCGCTCTTGATTCTCTCCCCCGGCCCGGGACACCCGCGCCAGGCCGGGCACATGATGGAAATCCTTGACGTGGCTCTGCAAGAGAAAATCCCAACCTTGGGCATTTGTTTGGGATTCCAGGCAATGGTCGAGGCCTGTGGCGGAGTCGTTGCCCCGGTTGGCGCAACCCACGGGCGCACTGACCGCGTAGAACTCACCGAGGCCGGGATCGAAGACCCGTCATTTTCTGCTATCGCTGAAGCGCCCCGCCCCGGCGACGAGGCCACACACGGCTATATCTCGATTGCCCGCTATCACTCGCTGGGAACCCGAAGCCTTCCCGAGTCTTTGATTTCACTGGCCCACACCCATGATGGAATCGTCATGGCCGCGCGTCACCGCAGTGCTCCGTGCATCGGCCTGCAATTCCATCCCGAATCTATCCTGACCCCTGCCGGACCGCTCCTTTTGCGCGGACTCTTGGCTGATCTGACACTTTCACCCTCGATTTCAAGGAGTTCTCATGAGTGAGTCTTACCTGCGCCACGCGTTAAATGGTGCTGTTTTGGACCAGGAACAGGCTCGAAGCGTATTCGAACAGATGTCGCGCGGCGAGCTCAGTGATATTGAAATCGCGGCTTTCCTTGGGGCACTTCACGCTCGTGGCGAGCAGCCCAGCGAAATCGCGGGTGCCGCCGAGGCCTTCCGACAGGCAGCACAGAGCTTCTCCACCGATGCCACCGGCATTATCGATGTGGTGGGCACGGGCGGCGACGGCGTGGGCACGATCAACGTCTCCACGGCCTCGGCCTTCGTCGCAGCATCCATGGGATTAAAGGTCGCCAAGCACGGAAACCGTGCGGTGTCCTCAAAGGCGGGAGCAGCCGACCTCATTGAGGCTGCAGGAATTCCTCTGGATCTCTCCCCCGCTTCTTCGGCGCAGCTCCTTGAGCGCACTGGCTTTTGCTTCCTCTTCGCACAGAAGTACCACCCCGCAATGCGTTTCGTCGCCCCGGTGCGTGCCGCGCTCAAGAACCCGACGATCTTTAATCTCATCGGTCCCTTGGTGAACCCCGCCCACCTGTCCTATCAGGTTCTGGGCGTTGGCAAGCGCGAGCTCCTCGACGATGTCGCGCAGGCTCTGGCTTCCCTTGGACTCGAACATGCTCTGGTTGTTCACGGAAGTGGAACCGACGAGTTCGCTGTTCATGGACAGACGGAAGTCCGAGAGATTACTCGTGAGGGGGTCTCTTCCTTCACCTATACCCCAGAAGAACTGGGGATCACTCCCGCGCCCTTGTCGGATCTGATTGGTGGAGATGCGAGCGATAATCTTCGCCTCATCACTGATATTTTCAACGGTTCGGGCATTCCTGCTCAACGCGATGCGATTGCTGCAACGACGGGAGCCATGCTCTATTTGGCTGGAAAAGCTCCTTCCTTGAACGAAGGAACCGCCGCTGCACTCGCCCAGCTCACCAGTGGTGCAGTTGCCGAGCACCTGAAGACGATTGCTTCAACCGCACAAGAATTGAAGACGCAGGAGCAACAATGAGCCAGCACGCTTTCTCCCCGATCTCACAGCGCCTGCGCGCCACCGGAACAGTCCTTGATTCCTTGGTTGCAGCGCGCCGCACGCGCCTTCCCGAACTCTACGAGGCCTACGGGGACATTGATCCCCTCACGCTTCCTCGATCCGAGTGCTCTCTCGAGGATGCCCTGCGCACCCGTACCCTGGGCGAAAACGGCATCGAGGCGCGCCCCAGCGGCCCGGCCATCATCATGGAGTGCAAGTCAGCTTCCCCGACTCTGGGGACAATCATCGAGGGGACGTATTCTCCGCGTCTCCTGGCTCGCGCATATGCTCCCTACGCTGCGGCGATCAGTGTACTCACCGAACCCGATCGTTTCAACGGTCGCTTCGAGGACATCGACGAGGTGCGCCCCGAAGCCACTCAGCCGGTCTTGTGCAAGGACTTCGTCATTGATCCAATCCAGATCACCGCGGCGCGAGTGCACGGCGCGGACGCTGTCTTGCTCATGTTGAGCGTTCTTGATGACGAGGCCTATCGCGAGCTTTCCTTGGCAGCGCTTCGTTTGGGAATGGATGTGCTCACCGAGGTCGACACTGAAGACGATATGCGTCGCGCACAGCTATTGGGCGCGCGAATTATTGGTATCAACAACCGGGATCTGCGCACACTCAACATTGACAAGGCACATACTCGCGCGCTTGCTCCCCTGGCTCCTGCTGGGGCGGTCATTGTCGGCGAATCGGGTGTGAACTCTCGCAGCGACGTTGACGATCTTGCCCCCTACGTTGATGCCCTGCTGGTTGGTTCTCACCTTTCTGGTTCTGCCGATCCCGCTCACGCGGCATGGGAGATCACAGGCGGCGTTCCCAGCGCTGGTCAGGCATACTACGAAGCCCAGGCACGCTCAACGTCATGGGAACCGTACTCAAGCGAACGCCTCGGCGCTAGCGAAGGCGCGGCCATGGCCTCGGGAGAGCACCCCACAAAGCTTTCCCCCTACTTCGGAGATTTCGGCGGACAGTACGTCCCCGAGCTCCTCATCCCAGCTCTTGACCAACTCGAAGAAGCCTTCATCGAAGCAATCGATGATCCCAGCTTCATCGAAGAGATCAACACGCTTTTGCACCACTTCCTAGGTCGCCCCACCCCGGTCACGGAACTGCGTAACCTGTCCGGCGGAGCAGCGCGGATCTTCCTCAAGCGAGAAGACCTCGTCCACGGTGGTGCGCACAAGGGTAACCAGGTCCTCGGCCAAGCATTACTTGCCAAGCGCATGGGAAAGACGCGCATCATCGCTGAAACAGGGGCTGGCCAGCACGGCACCGCAACCGCAATGGTCTGCGCACTCCTCGGCTTGGAATGCACGATCTACATGGGCGCAGTTGACGTTGTTCGTCAGGCACCCAATGTTGAACGCATGGAGCTCATGGGCGCCACCGTCGTTCCGGTGACTGCGGGCAGCGGTACCCTCAAGGACGCCGTCAACGAGGCCTTGCGCGACTGGACAGCGACTTTTGCGACCTCCCACTATCTCCTGGGAACTGCAGCCGGCCCGCACCCCTTCCCAACGATCGTTCGTGAATTCCACCGCATCATTTCCACCGAGGCGCGCGCACAGATGCTCGCTATGACCGGGGGACTTCCCGACGCAGTCATCGCCTGTGTCGGCGGTGGTTCCAATGCGATCGGAATGTTCGCCGATTTCATCGATGATCCCTCCGTTGCCCTCTACGGTGTGGAACCCGCGGGTGAGGGACTGGATAGCGGCCACCACGGCGCAGCAATCCATGAAGGAAAGGTCGGTGTCCTCCACGGTGCGCGTTCCTACCTCATGCGTACCGATGAGGGCCAAGTCGAAGAGTCCTACTCAATTTCGGCAGGCCTAGATTACCCGGGAGTCGGTCCCCAACATGCCTATCTGTCGGCAAGTGGGCGCGCGAACTATGTGGGAATTACCGACGAGGAAGCGGTCGAAGCTTTCATTGCTTTGTCGCGCCACGAGGGAATTATCCCCGCAATGGAGTCCTCGCATGCTCTGGCTTACGCCTTGAAGATGGCTGCCGACCTTGAGGCAAAGGGGACAACTGCCGGACTGGATGTCCCCCAGGGCCACACTCCCCGACTTCTCGTGTGCCTATCTGGTCGCGGAGATAAGGACCTCGATCAGGTGCGCGAGCGCCTTGGTGGTTCTTTCTCGCGCGATGGCGCGGTTGCACGCGCAGCTGAATTAGTCGCGCAGGCGCGAGCAGGCTCAGGAACCCACAGGACTCATTCCTATGACCTTTCGACCCCCAAGGAGGAGCGATGACCCGCTACGAATCCATGTTCGAGCGCTGCGCGACTGAGGGGCGCGGGGCGATCGTCCCCTTCGTGATGCTCGGAGATCCCACGGCTAGCGCCTGCGAAGCAATTATCGAGGCCCTCATTGCCGATGGTGCGGACGCTTTGGAATTGGGTATTCCCTTCTCCGATCCGGTCGCTGATGGTGTCGTCATCCAGGAAGCTCACCTGCGTGCTCTCAATGCCGGAATCGGCTTCGAGGAGTCTTTCGCGATCTTGGGCCGCATTCGCGCAGCTCACCCCGAGCTTCCTATCGGCCTGCTCGTCTACGCGAATGTTCCTTTCTCCATCGGTATTGAGCGTTTCTATGCGCGCTGCGCCGAGGTCGGAGTGGATTCGGTCCTCATCCCCGATGTGCCAATCCGCGAGGGTGATCCTTTCAGCAAGGCGGCCCTTGCCTGCGGCGTCGATAGCGTCTACATTGCGCCGCCTTCGGCCTCCCCACGTACCCTCAGCGATGTCGCGCGTTCGGCCCGCGGGTATGTGTATGCGGTTTCGCGCGTGGGAGTAACCGGCGCCGATCATGAGGCCTCGACCGTCGGCCTCCACGAGGCCGTAGCGACCTTGCGCGAGCAGGCCGCAGCGCCGGTGCTCTTGGGCTTTGGGATTTCCCGCCCCGAACACGTGCGCGCCGCAATTGAAGCGGGAGCCGATGGAGCGATTTCTGGTTCCGCGATCGTTCGCATTATTGCCCAGCATGCGGCCGAGGTCATCGCGCAGGAAGGTCAAGACTCTTCTCCCGCGATGAATGCTCTCCTTTCAGAGCTTCGCGATTTCTTTGCGCCCATGCGTGAAGCGACCGCACGCGGGGGCGTGCGCTAGTCATGGATATCCTTCCCGCCCTGGATATTGCATCCGGCCTCGCCCTCACTCACCGCAATGCGGATGGACGTGAGGGGGCGGCCGGTGTAGATCCAATTCGTATCGCCCGCGAGTTCATCGATTGCGGGGCGCGCTGGATCCACCTCGTTGATATTGATGCGGCTTTCGGGCGCGGAAATAATGCTGAGGTACTGGGCGATCTCATTGCGCAGGTTCAGCGGTGGAGCGCCCGAAATCCGTGCCATATTGAATGGTCTGGTGGAGTTAAAGGCGGGGAGGATATCGAAAGTGCGCTAAGCGCAGGAGCTGATCGGGTCAATCTGGCCTCTCAGGCCCTGGCCGATCTTGATGAAGTTGCCTCGCTCATCGCTCATTTTGGGGAGCGTCTCAACATCTGCATCGACGTCGAAGAGGGGCGTATTCGTCCGCGCGCTTGCGAAGGCGATGTGGGAGACGTGTGGAGCGTGTGCGCCCGCCTTGAGCGCGCCGGAGCAAGGCGCTACATCGTTACCGAGAAGAAAAGGGATGGAGCGCTTATGGGACCGCCCGTAGAACTCCTGAGAGATCTACGGGCGAGAACACGCGCTGATCTTGTTGCTTCGGGCGGAATCCGCCACTTAGACGATATCCGTACCCTCACACGCGAGGGCTATGTCGAGGGCGCAATCGTTGGAAAAGCACTATATGTGGGAAGTTTAAATTTGGCGCAGGCCCTGGAGATCTCACAGAGCGTTTGCTAGCGCTTGGGCGAGTTCCTTCGCTTCATCTGCACTGAGTTCAATCACGAGGCGTCCGCCGCCTTCGCTGGGAATACGCATGACAATCCCACGACCTTCTTTTTCTGCCTCTAAAGGACCGTCACCGGTCCGCGGCTTCATAGCTGCCATGTCCGTTTCCCTTCCGAAAGATCGGTATTTAAACACTTATATTCTACCGGGAACGACCTATTTTAGTAGGGATGTGAACTACTCGTGTCCAACTACTCTTTCCACTGCTTCTTCGGCGCTATCTACGACGTGGAGCAGTTCCGGGTCTTCATCGGAGAGCATTCCCGACGCACGCATCGTTGAATTAATCCATTCAACCAGCCCGCCCCAATAGTCTCGACCGACCAACACAATCGGGAAGGACTTGACCTTTCCCGTCTGAACCAGGGTCGCGGCTTCGAAAAGCTCATCCATTGTTCCAAAGCCTCCGGGCATGACGATGAAGCCCGACGAATACTTCATGAACATGGTCTTGCGGGCGAAGAAATATCGGAAGTTCACGCCGATATTGACCCATTCGTTCATTCCCTGTTCATGAGGAAGCTCAATTCCAAGACCCACAGAGCTTCCGCCAGCTTCCCAAGCTCCACGGTTTGCGGCCTCCATGATCCCCGGGCCGCCACCTGTAATGACCGCGTAGCCAGAGCTAACCAGGAGCGAACCAATGGTGTGTGCCTTCTCCCAATCTCCACTGCCCGCAGGTGTACGAGCCGATCCAAAAACCGACACCGCAGGTCCTAAATCAGCCAGCGCACCAAAACCCTCGACGAACTCGGATTGAATACGCAAAACCCGCCACGGATCTTCGTGCAGCCAATCTGCGGAAGATTGGCTCCGCAAGAGCCCAGCATCGGAAGTTTCGTGAGGGATCTTTCCTCCGCGAAGGATCACGGGGCCTCGGCGATAGGAAGTCTGCGGATTGGGAGTATCCATGGTGTCCTCTACTTTTTCTGGGCGAAGATCAGTGGGTCAAAAGGAGTGGAAATGACGAGCTCGCCAGTGATCATCTGCTGACGCATGGTAGCAAGCGCATCCTTCAGTTCCGGAGTCATCAGCGCCTCGTGGGCAGCAAATGGCGCCAGAACAACCCCGTTATTATCAAGAGAATCAATGACCGCCTGAGAGGAAAATTCGCTTCCGCGTGCAGCCGTAATTGCCTCGCTCAGGTGGTCCTTGGTCAACGTCGACACAGCGGTGATGATCTGGGCTGAATTCGTCGGAGCCCCATCCCCCATCCAGACGAGCCTTTGGGCAGAGTTATTTCCTGCTTCTTCAAGAGCGCGAAGAGCCCCCTGATTCCCTGCGTCGGCAAAAGGAACAAGAATATCCGCACCGCCGCTCAAGGCTTTCATGGCCGCATCTTTGATGCTGGATTCATCGTCGCTCCCGGTGAATGTCCCCTTCAGGCGCGTCGGATCCCATCCGAGAAAACGAATTGAGGTTCCGTACGCCTGGTTGTAGGCGTCGATTCCCTGCATGAAAGCATCCATCAGTGCTTGGCGCTCACTGGTTTCAACTCCCCCAAAGCCGGCGATCGTTCCCGTTGTCGTCATTCCGGCTGTTGCGTAGCCCGCGAGATACGCCCCCTGTGTTGCTTTCGAGGCGACAACCTTGCCATTGCTCACCTCGCTGGGCTTCCCACCAGCGACGAAATCTGAATCGACCGCAATAAAGCGCACTTTCGAGTACTTGTGCGCAGCCTGAGTCGTGGCCTCGGCAATCCCCTGGCCTTCTGAAACGATGATCGTGCAGCCATCCTCAAGGAGACCTTTAAGCTCCCCCGCGCCCGTCGCCAGTGTCGTTTCTCCTCCAATCTCCGAGGCCGCCTGTGCAATTGCCCGTTTGGCGGGAGTTTGCGAGGCGTTAGAGTCCCACCCGGAAGCATCGGAGATCCCACAGATCTTCGGCGAAGCCGACGAAGGAGAGGACTGCGACGAGCATGCTCCAAGAAGAAGAACCGCAGTGGTCGCGGCCAGGAGACGCGCTGAAGAGTGTCTGGTCATGTCTTTCATCTTAAAGGAGCTCGGCTTGCCCATTCTGAGACAGGGAATCGACAACTTTCTTCACGTCCTGGGCACGATTTCGATCAACAACAAGAATTGCGTCCTGCGTTGCAATCACCGCAAGATTCTCAGCACCAACCAAAACGATCTTCTGTCCGGTCATCGAACGGACAAAAGTTTGGGGAGAATCAATGCGCAGAGCCTCACCTTTAGGGCTGATATCGGCGAGAGCATCAAAGTCACCGACATCTGTCCACCCCATGTCGCGAGCTGGAACAACGGCAACGCCCCCTTCAAGCGACAAAGGCTCGGCAATCGCATGATCGATGGCGATCTTCGTCAGCAGCGGCCAATGCTCATCCAAAGCCGCGTCAAAGTCCGCACTCCCCCACGCCTCGGCAATCTTGCTGAGGTGGAGGGCCATATCCGGATGGAATTGAGCAAGACGACGCGCAAGAGTCCCCGCAGTCATGATGAACATTCCCGCATTCCACAGATATCCCGCTTCAACGTAGCTTCGGGCGGTTTGCTCATCGGGCTTTTCGACGAAGGAACTGACAATAGCTCCGTTTTCTGGTTGATTCTGATCGAAAGGATCTCCCGGAGCAATGTAACCGTAGGCTGTTGATGGGTTCGAGGGAGAAAGACCAACGGTAACAACGTAACCACGCTCAGCACAATCGAGGGCGCGACTGACGCTGGAGAGAAGAACATCGGGATGACTGATCGCGTGGTCGGCTGCGAAGGAAGCAATCGGCGCGTCATCGCCAAAACGCTGTCGAATAATGTAAGCGGCAAAGCCAATAGCAGGCATGGAATCTCGCCCTTGGGGCTCAACCAAGACAGTGATATCGCGCCCCTGGGGAATCTGAGCGCGCACTGCTTCTTCGTGCGCTTTACCAGTGACGATCGTAAAAGACTGCGCCATAGGATCGAGGCGGTCAATAGTTTCTTGCAGGAGGCTCTTCCCGCTCATTCGAAGGTCAAGAAGGAACTTCGGTCGGTCTTTACGCGAGAGGGGCCACAGCCTAGAGCCCACTCCACCCGCGGGAATAATAACGTGCACGCGCTTCATACCATTCAGTGTAATAAACGGGAGGCTCGCCCCTAGGGGCGAGCCTCCCGAAAACACAGTGAGATCACTCGGCAGATTCGGCTGCTTCCTCGGCGGGAGCTGCCTCTTCCTCTTCTTCGACAACCTCTTCGCTGACCGTAACAACGACGGTCTCGGGATCGAGCTCGGAGACAACGCCCTTGGGGAAGGTCACGTCGGCAACGCGAACTGCGGTTCCGGCCTCGACACCGGTGATGTCGACCTCGATGGACTCAGGGATGGAGGTGGCGGGAGCCTTGACCAGCAGTGCGAACTCTTCCTGAGTGTGCTGGGTGCCGGGGGCGGGCTCGCCAATGATGGAAACCGGAACCTCGACGTCAACGAGCTCGCCGGCCTTAACGGCCAGGAAGTCTGCGTGGAGCAGGTTGCGGGAAACGGGGTGACGCTGAACTTCCTTCACCAGAGCAAGGTGCTTCTTGCCTTCGATGACCAGCTCGACCAGAGCGTTCTTCTGGCCACGGACGGCCAGGAAGAGCTCGTGACCGGGGAGATCAACGTGAAGGGGGGCATCGCCGTGTCCGTAAAGAACACCGGGAACCAAGCCTGCACGACGTGCGCGACGTGCTGCACCCTTACCAAATTCGCTACGGGTCTGTGCGACCAGCGTGGGGTTGCTCATGAGAGCCTCCTTCAAATAGTTCATTCCACGCACCGGCGCTAGGAATCTGAAGGAGGAATCCTACAGAAAGCCCTGTCGATAACGGCGCTTTCGCGCCCTCGCCGGAGCAACCTAGCTAGGATAGCGCGTTTAACGGTTTCAGGCGACCCCGTCGAACAAAGATGTGACCGATCCGTCGTCGAAAACTTCACGAATTGCGCGCGCGAGAAGCGGTGCAATGGGCAAAACGGTCAACTTGTCGAAACGCTTTTCCGGAGCAATCGGCAAGGTGTCGGTGACGATCACTTCGCTGGCACCGCACTCAGAGAGACGCTGTGCAGCCGGATCGGACAGAATGCCGTGCGTTGCAGCAACGATGACCGAGGAAGCGCCAGCGTTCATGACGACCTTGACGGCCTCGGAAATGGTGCCAGCGGTGTCGATCATGTCATCGACCAGCACGCACTGCTTACCCGCAACATCACCAACGACGCGGTTAGCGACGGCAACATTGGGGCGCGTGGTGTCACGAGTCTTGTGGACAAAGGCCAGCGGGCAACCGCCCAGCTTCGCGGACCACTTCTCGGCAACGCGGATTCGACCAGCATCCGGGGAAACCATGCAGACGTTGCTCAGATCAACGCGGGAACGCACGTAGTCAACCAGCACAGGCATCGCCCACAGGTGATCAACCGGGCCATCAAAGAAACCCTGTTCCTGCGAGGCATGCAGGTCGACGCTCATTACGCGGTCTGCACCAGCGGTCTTGAAGAGGTCTGCGATGAGGCGTGCAGAAATAGGTTCGCGCCCCAGGTGTTTCTTATCCTGGCGCGCGTAGGGGTAATAGGGAGCAACTGCGGTAATACGCTTTGCCGATGCTCGCTTGGCTGCATCGATCATCAAAAGCTGTTCCATCAGCCACTTATTCACTTCACCGGTGTGTGACTGCAAGACGAAAACATCCGCACCGCGCACCGACTCATTGAAACGAACGTAGGTTTCACCGCTGGCAAAGTCATATGCAGTCGTCGGAGAAACTCCGCAGTGCAATTCTTCGCCAACTTGTTGAGCGAGCTCCATGTGTGCTCGACCTGATACAAGAACCAGACGCTTTTCTCCGCTGGTCACCAGCCCCGTCATGCGGTTTGTCCTCCCCGTTTATACGGACCTCACTCGTCGAGCAGTTTCCTGTTCACCGTTCGATCAAAGTGAAAGGCGTTACTATGGTATCCCCTTCAAGGTGTGTGTCACTGACCCACGACGAAGGGACCCGACAACCCGGGCCGACCAGCGCATTTGTCAGTGTTGTTCCCGGGCCGATTTCACAACCCGACGCGATCGTTGTCTGACCGCGAAGAACAGTATGTGGGTGGATCGTTGTATCCGCTTCAATGCGGACATCACATTCGATCCATGTTGAGGCGGGATCCACGATGGATACTCCCGCACGCATGTGCTCACGACAAATTCGGCGGTTCATTTCCGCGGCCAATTCCGCAAGCTGAACACGGTCATTGCAACCCTGCGCCATCCATTGGTCGTCAAGAACAACGCCGTTTGTTACGCAATCAGCCCGGTAGGCCTGCGCAAGAACATCGGTGAGATAGACCTCGCCCTGTTTGTTATTTGTCCCCACATGCATGAGGGCATCGCGTAAGAACTCCCCATCGAAAGCGTAGATTCCTGCGTTGATTTCACAGATCGCACGCTCTTCTTCTGTGGCATCTTTCTGCTCGACGATGCGGCAGACGTCGCCACTTGCGCCGTCTCGAACAATGCGGCCATAGCCGGTCGGATCTTCGACAATCGTTGTCAGCACAGAAACAGTTGCACCACGTTCATCATGAGAGGCAACGAGGTCATTGAGAGTGGCTGCATCAAGCATTGGAACATCGCCGTATGTGACAAGAATCGTTCCCTTGAGGCTGTGGCCACGCCTCAGAAGTTCATCCAAAGCACACTGAACTGCACGCCCAGTTCCAGGGATGTCGTCTTGATCCGCGATGATGGCGTCGGGGTTATTGCGAAGGATTTCATCGGCAACAAGGTCACGCTGGTGGCGTACGACTGCGACTAAATGATCGGGATCCGTACCGGCTCCAGCGCGGAGGGCGTGCCCGATCATCGATAATCCCATGACAGGATGAACGACTTTGGGAAGAGAGGACTTCATGCGTGTCCCAGCGCCTGCGGCCAGAACAATCACTGCAGTGGGAGTAGTCATGTCGCCCTTTCACGCGCGCTCACATTGAGCTCCGCCCCTAGGATTCGAACCTAGACTAAAGGCACCAAAAACCTCTGTGCTGCCGTTACACCAAGGCGGAAGGACACATAGATTGTGCCATAAACACACCCGTCTTGGCATCTAGAACCCCAGGCGACTTGAACGTGTACGGTTAAGACATGGCCGAGAAACGAATGCGCATGAGCGGTTTTGCCCGCCGAGAGCAACTTGTTGCTGTCGGGCGAAAGACTTTTGCTTCAAAAGGATTCGACGGGACAAGCGTCGAAGAAATTGCCTCTCAAGCCAAGATTTCCAAGCCCGTCATTTATGAGCATTTTGGCGGAAAAGAAGGCCTGTACGCCGTCATCGTCGACCGCGAAGTTCACGCTCTCATGAGCGCCCTTGAAGCCGCCCTCGATTCCCAAAAACGGCCGCGTATGATCCTCGAAGACTCCGCGCTTGCATTGCTGAGCTACATTGAATCGAATTCGGATGGTTTCCGAATTCTTGTGCGCGATGCGCCACAAAATTCTACTTCCGGGTCGTTTTCATCCCTCATGGGTGACATCGCGATCAAGGTCGAGCACCTGCTTGCAAACCAGTTTTCTCAGGCGAATATGAGCCCCAAGTGGGCTCCCCTGTACGCGCAGATGCTTGTAGGTTTGATTGCACAGGTGGGCCAATGGTGGCTTGATGAGCGCCGGATGAGTAAGGAAGACGTCGCTTCCCACGTCGTCAACCTCGTGTGGAATGGGATGCGGAACCTTCGCCCCTCCCCCGTCCTCCTCACCTCCGCTGACGAGGCCAAGTAGGGGTTTGCCTCCCCCTTCCCTCCCCCGATAGTTGCGCGGGGTTAAAGATGCGCGGCCTCGGGGAAGTAGACGGAAAGGCCACCATCGGAGACGGGGAAGGTCGCCCACCCGTCCTCGTCAATAACAACGAAGGGGTGTTCACCGATCGCGCACACCCAGTTTTCGCCGGCGCGCCACTTTCCAAGGAACAAACGTTTCTCACCAGCAAGACGATCCGATAGAACAACTGCACAGCCTGTCGAGGGGTCCCCTTCAATGCCCTGTCGAGCAAAACCAACCACGTCGGGATTATCGAAAGCATCAAATTGCGGGCCTTGAGCCGCGGTCTTTCGGGCTTGCATGAGGAAGGGAAGCTCGCGCACTGCGGGGAGCATATCCCCACTGCCCAAAAGATCTCCCCAGAAAACGCAGGGAACCCCGCTATCGCGGAAAAGAATCAAAGCATAAGCAGAGAGCTTGAACCAGGGGGCAACGGTCGATTCCAGTGATTGTCCCGGTTGAGTGTCATGGTTTTCAACGAAAGTCACCGCATTTTGGGCGCGCGCAGCAACCAGAGTATTCGAATAGAGCTGCGAAAGATCAAAGTTTCCGTCTGAGACGGAGGCCTCGTGAAAATGGAAGTGCAAGGGGACGTCAAAGAGTGCAACATCGGGGACTCGGTCTAGGTAAGCGCACAACTGTCCCACGTCGTAGCTCCAATATTCCCCTACTGCAGGAAGCATCTTGCCGGTCGCTGCGCGTAAGTCCGGCAGCCAACGCGCAAAGAAATCTGAACCGATGTGTTTGACGGCATCCAAACGCAGGGCATCAATTCCCGTTGTCTCAACGTACCAGCGGCCCCAACGGTCCAATTCTTCATTGACCTGCGGTGAGGAAACGTCAACATCGCAACCCATGAGGTAGTCGTAGTTGCCCAGCTCCTCGCCCGCAGTTGGATCCCATTCTTTGCCATCAAAAAGCCACACGGCATTGGTCTTGGTGTTTTCGTCCCAATCGATACCGTTGAAACACTGCGAATCCCACTGGAAATCAGAGTAGGTTCCTGCCCGGCCTGGGAAGGTGAAACGGGTCCACGCCCGGATCGTTTCTTCATCGGAGATCACCTGAATTCGGTTCCCCGGATCAACCCTGCGCGCTCGAACTTCCTCAGTTTCATCGCCGCCTAGACGATGGTTAAAGACGATATCGGCAATGACGTGGATCCCCGCCTCGTGGAGAGCATCGATGGCTGCGAGGTATTCATCCTTCGTGCCGTACTTCGTGGCGATGCTTCCTTTTTGATCGAACTCACCCAGGTCATACATGTCGTAGACGCCGTATCCAACGTCCTCGCGCCCTTTATAGCCCTTGTACGCGGGGGGAAGCCAAACTCCTTCAATCCCCAGCTCCGCAAGGTCGTGTGCCGTAGCAGCAATCGTCCTCCACAAGCTCTGATCAGCAGGCAAATCCCATGCGAATGCCTGCAAAAGCAAATGATCGTGGAAGTCTTGAGGCTGTGTATCTGATGAGGTGTGTTCTTCGCTCACTCTTTTATCCTGCCAGCCTCGATAGTTTGCCGCGAGTCAACCACGCACAGCTTCTCATAGAACAGCATATGATGGCGCGTCACAGACTGGGCAGACGCACCGTAGGAGGCGAATACAGCTGGTGGGCGCCTCCGAAGGAGACACCCACCAGAAGTTTCAAGGCCGCAACTAGTGCAAGAATTCCACAGCAAGCGAGGCCTCGGGAATCACTCAGATCCCAATCGCGGCACCGAATTCGGATTTAATCGTCTCCAGGCGCTCACGAGCTTGTGCCCACGGAACCTCTGCTCCTTCTTCTACGGGGATTACCACTTCGAGGTAACACTTAAGCTTGGGTTCCGTGCCAGACGGACGAGCAATGACGCGGTCGCCGGCAGTAGTGGTGACCATGAGCGCATCCGTACCCGGAAGACCATCCCATCCCTTCGACAGGTCCACAACTCCTTCGACCTCAGCGCCGGCAAGAGTTGTCGGGGGCTGAGAACGCAGGCGCTGCATGCCCTCTGCGATCAGCTCAAGGCGATCAACACGGAAGGTCAGCGGCGCGGTCACATGCAGGCCATAGAGCCGTGCCATGCGCTCGAGTTCGTCCTTTGCCGTGCGTCCCTGGCTCTTGAGCATTGCGAACAAGGAAGCGGCAACAACCGAGGTGGCAATGCCATCCTTATCGCGCACGCGCGTGGGATCGGGGCAAAAACCGATGGCTTCTTCGTAGCCGAAGTAGAGCCCCGGAACGCGTGCAATCCACTTGAAGCCGGTGAGCGTGTGCTGGTACTTCAGTCCGTGCCCTTGAGCAATTTTGCCCAGCAAACGCGAAGAAACGATCGAGTTTGCGAAGACTGCATCCTCGGGGGCGCTTCCTGCGAGGAACTCTCCCAGCAGTGATCCCGTTTCATCGCCGGAAAGCTGACGCCAACCATTCGACGAGGCCTCGTCGGGAACCGCGAGCGCACAGCGGTCAGCATCTGGGTCGACCGCGATGATGAGGTCAGAAGCATGTGCGCGCGCATGCGCAATAGCCAGATCCAGAGCACCGGGCTCCTCGGGGTTCGGGAAGGACACCGTCGGGAAGTCGGGGTCCGGTTCCACTTGCTCTGCAACGAGGCTGACGTTGGTAAAGCCGGCCTCGTTGAGCACCTGCTGGGTCAGGGCTGCGCCCACACCGTGCATGGCGGTCAAGGTGATGGCCAGATCTTCCTTGATTTCCGGGCTTCCCTGCGCCAAAGATGCGGCGCGAGCAATGTAGTCCTCGCGAGGATCCACATTGACGATCAGCTCGTCATTCTGAGCGATCTGATCGGCGAAAGGAGCCGAAGCAATCGCAGAAGCGATCTCGGCATCGAAGGGAGAAACAATTTGGACGCCCTGGCCGGCACCGGTCACGACGGTTCCGCCCAAGTAGACCTTGTAGCCGTTGTCGCGAGGCGGGTTGTGCGATGCGGTGACCATGATGCCCGCATCGGCGTCCAACTCGCGCACGGAGAATGCGGTGAGCGGGGTGGGGTTCTTCAGCGGAAGCAAGAACACTTCGCATCCTGCTGCCGAGGCCACGCGTGCAGCTGCGTGAGCGAAATCAACTGATCCGTAGCGGGCGTCGCAGCCGATGACGACGCGCGGAGCGCGCGTTGCATGCCTGAGGAGAACCGCGCACAACCCGGCGGTTGCACGGATGACGACCGAGAGATTCATTCGCGATTCGCCCGGGCCAATTTCACCGCGCAATCCGGCAGTACCGAATTGCAGAGGGCCATTCATGGCCCGATTCAGTTCGGCAAGTGCGCTCTCGTCTCCTGCGCGCGCTGCTTCAACGGCAGAGGCAAGTTCAGCCGCGGTTGCCGGATCCGGATCGTGGTCCACCCACTGTTGAGCTCGTTCAATAACGTTCATTTTTCCCCCTGAATTAGTCTTCAAGACCGGCAAGAATCGCAGCGGTTGCAGAAACGCCCAGACGATTCGCGCCCGCCTCGATCATTGCGATGGCCGTTTGGGCATCGCGAATACCGCCAGAGGCCTTGACTCCCACGTTTTCACCCACGGTTTGACGCATCAGTTCAACGGCGTGAACCGAGGCCCCACCTGCAGGGTGGAAACCGGTTGAGGTCTTGACAAAATCTGCACCGGCAGCGACCGCCGCACGGCAGACTGCAACGATTTCTTCGTCGGTCAAGGCCGCCGATTCGATGATGACCTTCAGGACTTTTCCTGCAGGGATCTCCGCGCGAACAGCACGGATTTCTTCCTCGACCTGATCAAACTTGCCTTCTTTTGCCAGGGCAATATTGATGACCATATCGATCTCGTCAGCACCATCGGCAATAGCCTGCTTGGCTTCATAGGCCTTGACATTCGGCTTCACTGCCCCCGAAGGGAAGCCCACGACGCAGGCGACCTTCAGTCCTTCGGGCACCTCAAGCGGGAGCATCGATGGGGACACGCACACGGAATAGGTACCAAAATGTGCGCCTTCTTCAACGATTCGTTCGACGTCTTGGTGAGTTGCCTCGGGCTTGAGGATCGTGTGATCGATGATGCTCGCAACGTCAGTTTTCTTCATACTCATTCCTCGTCTTTTCCTCAGATCTGCGCCAGAGGAAGTGCGATTTCCATCATCTGGGTGAACGCGGTCTGACGTTCGTGTGCGGTCGTTTCTTCACCGGTCACCAGCGAGTCAGAGACGGTGAAGATACCCAAAGCCTCAACCCCGGCCTCGGCGGCAGTGGCGTACAGGCCCGCGGTCTCCATTTCGATGGCCATGATGCCCATCTTCTGCCAGCGCTCGTTAAAGGTCGGATCGGCATTGTAGAAAGTATCCGAGGACAGGACGTTACCCACGTGGGTGGTTACGCCCTTTTCCCTTGCATTCTCGCGCACAGCCTCAATCAGGCGGTAGGAACCGATGGGGGCATAGGTTCCAGGGATGTTGTACTGATCGATGAAGTTCGAGTTCGTGCAGGCTCCCTGAGCGATGACGACATCGTAAAGGTTGATTCCGGGCTGCAGCGCGCCGCAGGTACCCACACGGATGAGCTTTGTGCAGCCAAAGACGTGAATGAGTTCCCACGCATACAGCGAGATCGAAGGGATACCCATACCCGAGCCCATAACCGATACCGGAGTGCCCTGGTAGGTACCGGTGAAGCCCAGCATGTTACGCACCGCGTTGAATTGCTGCGCGTCCTCAAGGTAGGTCTCGGCAATGAACTTGGCGCGAAGCGGATCTCCGGGCAGCAAGATGGTCGGTGCAATGGGGGCCGTCGGGTTGATGTGCGGTGTCGATTTCATGATCGTGTACTCCAATACGTGTGTGGTCGTGTCGCTTGCTTGGTCTGGTGTGAGTCTTAGTCCACGCGGTCCAAAATGATGTGACGAGGAGCGGGTGCGGTTTCGCTGATCACCACTCCCCCGTCCAGTGCCTCAAGAGCTCGGGGAATGCGCCACTCATCGTCTGTGTGCAGGGTGAAGAGCGCCTCTCCCTTGCGCACGCGCTCCCCAAGCTTGGCGTGAATTTCAATTCCCGCTCCCGCCTGTACCGGATCGTCCTTGACCGCGCGGCCCGCGCCCAGCCTCCACGAGGCCACGCCCACGCTGAGTGCATCCATTTCGGAAATGAAGCCATCGGCCTCGGCAGTGACCGTATGGGTCAGCGCGGAAGTCGGCAGCGCAGCGTCGGGGTCTCCGCCCTGTTCACGAATCATTGCACGCCACACATCCATGGCACGACCGTCCTTCAACGCTGCTTCAACATCGGCATCAGGCTGTCCCGCCATGGTGAGCATGGTGCGAGCAAGCTCAACGGTCAATTCGACGACATCCGCGGGGCCACCACCGGCAAGAACCTCGACGGATTCTTCAACTTCAAGAGCATTACCGACCTTGAGTCCCAGCGGGGTGGACATATCGGTCAAGAGAGCCTGTGTTTTCACTCCGGCATCGCGGCCCAGGTCCACCATGGTGCGGGCTAGCTCGCGAGCATGATCAATGTCCTTCATGAAAGCGCCACTACCGACCTTGACGTCCAGAACCAGGGAGTCGGTTCCCTCGGCGATCTTCTTCGACATGATCGAAGAAGCAATGAGGGGAATGCAATCCACGGTCGAGGTGATGTCACGCAGCGCGTAGAGCTTCTTATCTGCCGGAGCCAGACCTGCTCCAGCCGCACAAATCACGGCTCCGCAGCCTTCACCCAATTGGTGGTAGATCTCGTCATTGGACAAAGACGCACGCCAGCCGGGGATGGCCTCGAGTTTGTCAAGGGTTCCACCCGTGTGGCCGAGGCCTCGGCCGGAAAGCTGCGGCACTGCAACGCCGAAGACTGCAACAAGCGGGGCAAGCGGAAGGGTGATCTTATCGCCCACGCCACCGGTCGAGTGCTTATCCGCGGTTACGCGAGAAATACGCGCAAAATCCATGCGCTCGCCCGAATCGATCATGGCCTGAGTCCACGTCACGATTTCTTCACGGTCCATTCCGCGCAGGAAAACAGCCATGGCCAAGGCGGCCATTTGCTCGTCCTTCATGACCCCGCGCGTGTAGGCATCAATGGTCCATTGAATTTCTTCAGTGGACAGTTTCCCGCCATCGCGCTTCACGCGAATGACGTCGACGGCATCAAACTGTTTCATGATGTCCTTCCTGGGTGTTATTTCGGAGAATGCTTGGCGGGCGCGCACACCATTAAGGGACGTGCACGCCCGCCGCAGTCATTAATCTTCGTTGAATCGTGCCGATGGCACTTCGGTCAGGTCGTGGGGGCCAAAAGCTCCCGGTAGTACTTGTTTCATGGTCATGACGCCCTCGGGCATCAAAACCAGGCAGTCATTACCGCCGTGCTCAAAAATGAGCTGACGGCAACGACCGCAGGGAGCAACCGGCTCGCAATTCCCGTTCACCGCAACCACCGCCACGAGGCGACCGCCACCGGAGCGCACCATCTGCGAAACCATTCCGCATTCAGCGCACAGTGTGACACCGTAACCGGCGTTCTCCACGTTGCATCCCGAATAGGTCTGCCCGTCTGTTGTCAGTCCAGCTGCTCCAACGGGAAATCCGCTGTATGGGCAGTAGGCCTGTTCCATTGCCGAGATAGCAAGATCCTGAAGATCTTCCCAGTTGATGTCCATGAGTCGTTCCTTCTACCTAGCAGTCAATCACTTCGTGTAGGGAATGTTCTCAGCTGCCGGCGGACGCGACTTCCCGACGAATCCGGCGACCGCGATGATGGTCACGATGTAGGGGATCATCGAGATCAGGTCTGAAGGAATGGACTGCTCCAGGTTCGGCAGCAGGCGCGCAAGTGCCTGAGCAAAACCGAACATCAGTGCAGCACCCATGGCGCCGATCGGGTGCCACTTACCCAAGATCATTGCAGCCAAGGCAATGTAGCCATTGCCGGCGGAAATATTGTCGGTAAAGGACAGGTCCGAACCGATGGTGAAGAATGCACCGCCCAATCCCGCAAAACCGGAAGCAAGGATGGCATTGAGGGTTCGCGTGCGATTGACGTTAATGCCGACGGTATCGGCTGCTCGCGGGTGCTCACCGCAGGCGCGAAGACGCAAGCCCCAACGCGAACGGTACAGGTAGATCGCCAAGAAAATCACCGTGGCGTACATCAAGTAGACCAAGATGTTGTGGTTGAAGAGCATCGGGCCAATAACCGGGATTTCTCCCAGGATCGGAATCTTGATATCAGAGAGCGAGAACTTATTCGTATTGAAGAGTTCGGCCTTCTTCGTCATCCACGTTCCGTAGAAGAAAGTCGTCAGACCCGCTGCCAAGACGTTCAAGACCACACCGACGATGATCTGATCCACGCCATACTTGACCGAGAAGAGCGCCAAGAGGCAGCCAAGGAAGGCACCCGCGATCGGCGCTGCGATCAGGCCCGCCCATGAAGTCTGGAAGTACGAGGCAGCCATGACACCTGCGAAAGCTCCCAAGAGCAGGTCACCTTCAATGGCGATATTGACAACGCCAACACGTTCCGAAACAACGCCCGAAAGTGAACCGAAGATCAGAGGCGTTGAAATTGCAACGGTCGAATACAGTGTCGAGGTCAGTGTCACGACACCGCTAGAACCCGAACCTGCATAGATCAGGAATCCGAAGACCGTTGCAATCCCGGCGACAATCATCATGGTGACATCAAGCCAACGCGGATTCTGCCGACGTGCCCATACCGAGTAGATCGACCACATGGCCACCACAAGAGTCAACGCTGTCAGCACCAGAAGGATAGGCCGTCCGGGGGTGACAATATCGTCAATATTGAGGCTCTGGGACTTGTCATTGAGTCGGATGGTGACGTCGCCGCTGACCTTGATCGTGAAGAGAATTTGCAGGAGCACTGCCAGAACGTAGACAACTGGCATCTTCCATGAACGCTTGAGTTGAACGTCATTCATTGTTTGCATCTGGCTCATCGTGCCTCTCCTTCCGAATCGGTGGAGGCGCCATCGACGACGGCATCGCCGCCTTCAGACGCTGCATTTTCCTTCACTGCCGAGGCCGCGGCCGGACTCTTCCCGTCCTCTTCAGTATGTTCATCGCTGAGCTCAGCGAGCTCAGCGCGCAAGCTCTTCTTGGTTTCCTTGGGCAGGTGGAAGAGCCAGCGAACAAACATGGGGGCTGCAATGAGCAGGACGATCACTGACTGGAGGATCAGGATCATATCGATCGGGACGCCCTTCGCCTGCATGGTGTAGCCACCTGCTTTAAAGGCACCGAAGAGAACACCTGCGCCCAGAGTGCCCAGGGGCTTGTTCCGACCCAAAAGAGCAACCGTAATGGCGTCAAAGCCGATGGTGCCAGTGATATCGCGCGAGACATAACCAACGGTGCCCAAGGCCTCGTTTGCGCCCGCAAGGCCGAGAAAGGCACCCGAGATGGCCATGGTGATTGCGGTAATCTTCCCCACCGAAATTCCGGCGGTACGGGCGGCCTCGGGATTGGCACCAACAGCTCGGATTTCAAAGCCCAAGGTCGAACGTTCAATGAGCCACCAGAAAATGATCACCGCAAGGAGCGCGACGAAAACACCCATGTGAATCTTGAAGGGCGCATCGAGAATGCGAGCGAAAGCGGCTGAATCCGCAACCTTCGGAGTTTGAGGCTGATTAGAACCCGGGACCTGCCACGATGGCTTCGAAAGGATGTAGCCCAGCGCCAAGGTGGCAATCGAGTTCAACATGATGGTAACGATGACTTCGTTAGCACCGGTCTTTGCTTTGAGCACGCCGGCGATTCCGGCGTAAAGAGCACCGGCGACCATCGCTGCAAGAAGAGCAACAAGGGTGTGAATAACGGGAGGCAAGTTCATTGCGAAGCCAACCCACACAGCAGAAAGAGCACCGAAAATAATCTGGCCTTTACCGCCGATATTGAACAACCCTGCGCGGAATCCCAGAGCAAGACCCAAACCGCCCAGCACCAAGGGGATTGAGAAGAACAGGGAATCTGTCAGCGGCTTGATCTGGCGTTGGAAGCTGCGTGCGCCGGGGTCAAAGATTGCCCCGCGGAACATCGCATAATAGGCATCGAGTACCGATGCGCCAGTCATCGCGATCAAAATCGCACCTAGAGCAAAGGCAATGAGAACCGCGAGGATGGAAACGAACCACCGCGATCCCAAGATGTGACGACACACAACCAGTGCCTTCGAAGGACGTTTTGCCTGGGTCATCACTTCTCCTCCTCGTGTGAATCCGAAACCTCAGCGTTTTCCTGCTCGCCCGCCACAGCCTCGTCATAGGGAACGCCGGCCATCATCAAACCGAGCACATCACGCGGGGTATCTGCAGGAACGATACCCATCACGCGGCCTCGATACATCACGACGATGCGGTCGGCCAGCGAAACTACTTCATCCAATTCGGATGAGATCAACAGGACGGGAATGTTCTGGTCGCGAACCTCGACGATGCGCTTGTGGATGAACTCGATCGAGCCCACGTCCACGCCACGAGTTGGCTGATTCGCAACAAGCAGGTTGAGGTCCTTCGACATTTCGCGCGCGACAACGACCTTTTGCTGGTTTCCGCCCGAAAGCGAAGAAATCGGATCACTGATCGACGTCAGACGAATATCGAACTCTTCCTCCTTAGCCCGCGCATTTTGAGCGATGATTCCGAGCTTGAGCATGGGACCGGCCGCGAAACGCGAGTCCTTGTACTGGTCCAAGACCAGATTTTCGGCGATCGAGAAAGAGGAAATAATGCCGTCGGTCGAACGGTCCTCGGGAATGAAGCCGATTCCCGCGTCCAAAGACTTACGAGGGTTGGCGTGTGTAATGTCGATTCCTTCAAGGAGGATCTCACCGGAATTCGGGGTGGCTAGGCCCAAAATGGTCTGTGCAAGTTCGGTCTGACCGTTACCTTGAACACCAGCAACCGTAACAATTTCACCGCGTTCGACAGTGAAAGATACGTGGTCGAGGAGGGGCAAGCCCGTAGGAGAAAGCATGGAGATCTCCTTGAACTCCAATCCCCCACCGCTTGGATGTGCCTCAGCTTTGTCAACGCGCATCATGACCGAGCGGCCGACCATCTTATTGGCCAGCTCGGATTCGGAGTCCTGCGGAGATGCTTCACCGACGACGGTTCCGCGTCGAATGACGGTGATTTCATCTGCGACGGCGCGGACCTCGCGCAGTTTGTGGGTAATGAAGACGATGGACGTTCCCGCATCGGCAAGCTGACGCATGATCGCCATGAGTTCGTCGGTTTCCTGGGGAGTCAAAACCGCCGTTGGCTCATCAAGAATAAGGACCTTTGCTTGACGCGAGAGGGCCTTCACGATTTCGACTCTCTGCTGGGCACCAACAGAAAGGTCTTCAATGAGGGCATCGGGATCAAGATCGAAACCAAAGCGCGCAGAGACTTCTTCAACAGTGCGTCGGGCCTGCGCAAGATCAATCAACCCGCTTGCTTTTGTCGGCTCGAAACCCAGAGCGATCGATTCTGCGACGGTAAAGACCGGGATCAGCATGAAGTGCTGGTGCACCATTCCAATCCCCGCGGCAACCGCATCACCGGGGCCGTTGAAGTGGACCGGCTTCCCATCGATGAGGATTTCTCCTTCATCGGGCTGGTGAAGGCCGTAAAGTACATTCATCAGCGTTGATTTACCGGCTCCGTTTTCACCAAGAAGCGCGTGAATATGCCCTTCTTCGATGGTGAGGTTGATGTCATTATTTGCGACCAGAGGACCGAAACGTTTGGTGATCCCCTTGAGTTCCAACTTCACTGTAACTCTGCCCTTCTGCGCGGTTGAGTTTCGGTTTCAGGATAGCTGATACAGCGAAGGCGCGGTGGAGAGACCACCGCGCCTTCACTTAGTGTTCACGAATCACTTCGGGGAGTTCGCGGACTCAACCTTCAGTTCGCCCTTCTTGATCTGATCGGTGAGTTTGGTGAGCTCATCCTTCAGATCCTGAGGAACCTTGGAATCGAACTCGTGGAAGGGAGCGATGGAGACGCCACCGTTTTCCAGAGTACCGACGTAAGGAGTTGCGCTGAACTTGCCGTTCACGGAGTCCGTGATGGCCTGCTCAACCGAAGCGCCGATTTCCTTCATGACCGAGGTCAGAATGATCGACTTGTAGTCGGGGGCAGATTCGTACCAGTCGGAGTCAACACCCACGATGTAGGTCTTGCCATCGGCCTTTGCAGCAGCAGCTGCGCCCAGGCCCACAGGACCAGCGACGGGCATGATGATGTCAGCGCCCTGGTCGATGAACTGCTGTGCCTGCTGCTTGCCCAGTGCCTGGTCATCGAAGGACTGGGTGAAGGAGCCATTCTGGGTTGTCTTGTCCCAGCCGAGAACCTGGACGTTCGTGCCCTTTGCCTTGTTGTAGGCTGCGACACCATCGGCGAAGCCGTCCATGAAGACGGTAACCGAAGGAATCTGGATGCCACCGAAGGTGGCGACCTTGCCGGTCTTGCTCATTCCCGCTGCGGCGTAACCAGCCAGGTAAGCAGCTTCAGCGGTGTTGAAGAGCAGAGGACGTGCGTTCTCAACGGTTACGGTCTTGTTGGAGTCGTCCGAGAAGGAAGAGTCAACAAGTGCGTAGTGGACGTCCTTGTTCTCGTTTGCAGAGGCGTGCAGTGCCTTCTCCAGGTTGAAGCCAACGCCGATGATCAGATTGCAGCCGTCGGAGACCATTGATTCAGTGTTGGGTACGAAGTCCGACGAAGAGGAGGACTCTGCCGTGTTGATCTGAATGCCGAGCTTCGACTGTGCGGCCTTCAGGCCGTTGTATGCGGATTCGTTGAAGGACTTGTCGTCCCAACCGCCAGCATCAGAAACGGCGCAAGCCTTGAAGCTTGCGCCATTGGAAGATGCGCTCGAGGTCGAGCCAGAATCCGAAGAGGGCTTCGAACCGGACGAGCACGCGGTCAGTGCGAGCGTAGCAACGCCAGCGACTGCAACGATTCTTGTGAGGGTCTTCATGCCGTTATTCCTCCAAGTAGAGTGTGTTGATACACAGTAGGTTGGTTGCGACAGCGCGAATCAACCGCTTGGAAGACACGCGCACCACCGCTTGCGAGAACGCATACGTGTGCTGCGTTGACGCCCATTTAGAGTTTCTCCCATCGCATTCGGACGCGTCAAGGCGAATCGGCCTCAGCGCGATAACGAATCGATAAAAGTTATATTTTCCGTCCATGCATACGCCTGTGGGCGGCAGGATTTCTTCATCCCACCGCCCACAAACGCAGGTCACTCAGGCTTTTCACCGGTATATCCCGGCGAATACCGAGTTCCTATCATGCAAACTTGCGACGCATCACCAAGCCGAGACCACCCATACCGAGAGCAGCCAAAACGACCAGCGCGGCCTCGGAACCGGTACGTGCCAGCTTTTTGCCCGCGACGCCCTTTGCGTTCGTCGCTGCAGCGCCGGGCTGTTGTGCCGCAACCGGGCAGGTGACCTGAACAGTCAGTCCCGAGGCCTCGGGAACGACGGTGCCGAAGTCGGTCTCAACGGTGACGGGAAGCGAGAGCACTCCCCCTTCGGGCTTGGCAGCGCACACCGACATCGGCAGCGAGGCCTTCAGAGTTGCCTGGCCAGCGCCGTCGGTTGTGATAATCGAGGCCTCATCGGATGCGTGCTCTTCGCGCAGCGAGTTGTTGACGCTTGCATTGACAGCTACCGATCCGAAGGAGACCTTGACATTCTGGGTCTTGCCGGGCCCCTCGGAGAAGGACAGGCCACGCAAAGGCACGGTGAATTCCTGATCGGGAGTCACCGGATCGCTCGGGAGCGTCACACCAATTGCCTGCTTGAGAGTCGCAGCCTTGATGCCGTTGTGTCCAGCCAGATACTCGTTGAACTTATCGCGGTCGAGGTTACCCAGAACCGTCTTCGTTCCACGGGTCAGTGCCGGGAAGGTATCGCCTCCAGCAAGGAGGAAGGTCACCGACCCAACCGTGTACTCCTTGTTCATATCAATGGGCGCACCATTGACGAGCAACGAGGTAATGCGCTCACCGTAAGGCTTGGAAGGATCGTAGGTGTACTGGACATTCTTTGACAGACCAAGCTTGAGCAGCGGGCGCGAGTTCTGAGAGTTCAGGTTCGTCTTCCACTGTTCTTCCAGAGCGTCCTTCACATCGGAACCCTTGATGGTCACGTATCCCAGCTCGTTCGAGAAGGGCATGACGTCGTAGCTCTGCTTGTAGGTGATGCTGCCATCGCTACCGGGTTCAAGATCTGCGCGCAGACCGCCAGCATTGATCATGCCGATATCAACGGGGTTGCCATCGGGTGTGCGGATCGTTTCGCGCATCGCGTCAGCAGCCAGGTTGCCCAGGGTCGACTCGATACCGCGGTTACCGCCCTTTTCGATGCTTCCATCGGGTGCCTCGAAAATGCCGCGGTGGAAGCTCTCGGTGTAGCCCCGTGCTACGACCTGAGCGCCGGCGACGGCCGAGGCCTGCTGCGCGCGGGTAACAACTGCCTTCGTCTGCGGGTCTTCACCGCACTCGTAGACGGTTGCCGCGGGGATCAGCTTGGTGTCGGCCTTAACGACCTTTCCGGTCGCCGTATCGTAAGAGATCTGAATCAGGCCCAGGTTATCCGTGTAGGAACCGGAGGCGACACCCGCCAGAAGGGGGTTCTGAGAGGTGAGCTCGACCGCCGAATCGACGTGGTCAAACTCGTAAGGAACGTGCGTGTCGCCACCCATGAGGCCGTCAACATCAGGACCCATCTTCGGGTAGTTGTTCTTCACGTCATCATCAAGCATGGCGATGACGATCTGCGCGGTTCCATCCTGCTTGAGCTGCTTCGCCAGGGTGTTGATCTTGGCGATCGGGTCCTTGAAAGTCAGGCCCTGCGTGGTTCCGGGGCTGAGCTTGTAGGGAACATCCTCGGCAATCGCGCCGATGAACGCGACCGTCACTCCCGAAGGAGAGGTCCACAGCTTGTACTCTCCCAGGTAGGGAGTGCCCGCTCCCCACGTTCCCATTCCTTCAACGTTTGCAGCAAGGTAGGGGAAGTTCGTTTGAACGAACTCAGAGGGGTTTGAGCCATCGACGCGCTGCTTGAAGACTGCCTGGCCCATATCCAACTCGTGGTTGCCCATGGTCGAACCCAGGGGATGCATCGTGTTGAGCGCTTCGATGGTCGGGTTATCCTTCAACGCACCCGAGGTGTAGGGAGACGCACCAATGTTGTCGCCCAGCAGGGTGAAGCTTGAGTTCGGGTTCGCTGCGGTTGCACGCTTGAGATAGCAATTCATCGCAGGAAGACCGGCCTCGACGACCTTGCGGCTCTTGCGATCCTTTTGCATCTCGATGTGCCCGTGCACATCGGTGAGGTTGTACAGGTCCAGGGTGACGATATCGGATGCGCCGCGATCCGTACCAGCACCGGGGGCCGTCGCGGGGGTGGCCTGGTTTGCCGAGGCCGTGGCTTCGGCGGCGGAAGTCGGCGCGGTGGCCTCGGGGCTGGCCTCCGTCGTCGAAGTCGCCTCGCCGGCGGGGTCTGCGAAGGCAGCTAGAGGAGTTGCGAAGAGCGCGAGGGCTGCGCCGGTCGCAATCACCGCCCTTCGGGTTCGAGTGAGCATATTGTTTCCTCTCATGATGGTTGGGTGAAGGTCAGAGGGTCCGGCGGCGCATGGCGCAGGCGATCACGCCCAGCACCAGGGCTCCTAGGGCCAGTGGAATGGTTTCGTTCACGCCGGTCGAGGCCAGCTTGGAGCGCTTCTGCTTGGCTTTTGTTGCCGATGCAGACTGCTCGGGGTTACCTGCCGGGGCACTTGGATTGGTCGAGGCCTGATCCGAAGGCTGGGCCGAGGGGCCAACCGGCGGCTGGGCGATCGGGGTGATGAGATTCAAACCGATGATCTCGGGATTGTGGTCCGAGGCGCGGTAGGGGTTGTCGGCCTCGAAAGCCAGGTATGCGTTGTAGTTGGCGCGTGAGTATTCGAAGGCGATGCTTTCTTGCGCGTTTACCGCCCACGACTTCACCTCGGTGATCAGCGGGTGCGCTGCAGAGTTCGCGAAGACGTGGTCCATCGATCCAGAGCGACCACCATAGACATAGGAGGAATCACCGTGACCTGACTCGTGGGCCCAGCCCGCATCGGTCAGGACTTTCAGAGGGTCTTCCATCGTGTAGGCGTTGAAGTCGCCAACAAGCAGTGTCGGGGTTCCGTTGAAACGCTGTGCGAAGGTGGCAAGTGCGCGGGCCTGCTTGACGCGAACTCCATTGGAGTTCCCCTGACCATCACCGTTGTCAGTGTTGGCTGCCGCTTCCGCGCCGGACAAGTTCTTGGGTGCAGAACCCTTGGACTTGAAGTGGTTGGCAATGACAACGAAGTTCTTGCCTTCGTGGTTTACATCAGTGATCGGCTTGAATTCTTGAGCCAGGGGCTGACGCGCGAGGCCCGTGTATGCCGGATCGTCGTAAATGACGGAGTCCCCGACCGGGGCGATCTTTGCCTTCTTGTAGATGAAAGCAATGCGGATGACGTCTTCGTTTGCGGGAACGGTTGAGGGACTGGGGACATAGGCCCAGACCTCGGATCCTGCAGCTGCATTGAGCGCATTGACGAGGCTCTTGAGCGCACCGTCACGGTCGGTGCTCACACCCGATGCGACGGGGTTTTCGATTTCTTCCAATGCCACAACGTCGGCATCGATCGTATTAATCGCCTGAACGATCTTGGTCTGTTGGTTCGCAAAAGCTTGCGAGGACCAGGCGCCGCGGAGTTTGCAGTTCTTATCGGTCACGTACTTGTGGTCGCGGTCCTCGTATCCCTTACATCCGGGTTCGTTTTCACCCAGATCAGAGAAGTAGTTGAGGACGTTGAAGGTTGCGACCTTCGTATCGCCACTGACTGAAGGAGCAGCGGGCCGCTCCCCCGTGATGGTCACCGGCGAACGATCAGGATTTCCAGCGGTCATCTGCGTAGGTTGGAAGACGAAGCTCCCGAAGCGTGATTCCAAGACAACGGGTTTCGTGAAGGTCACGTGGTAGCCCACGCGAGCAGGGGCTCCGTTGGCCAAGTAGGCGTAGCGTTCTTTGTGCCCGTTTTGCTTGAAGTTCGTCAGGTCTGTGGTCGAGGCATCGTCCAGGTCGATGGTCTTGGCGGCGTTTTCAGCCTCGTAGGCTTGAGCAGCAGCGCCGGGGGCAACAACGTCGGTTGCGGTACGCAAAACCTCGGTTCCAGGGGTCAGCGAGAGCGTCCCGTATCGGTTGGTCTTGTAGTTATCGGTAATCGTCCACGTGTCCTTGGGCAGGACCAGCATGGACTCCAGTGCTTCCATCTGGTCTTGAGTGGGCACGCCGCTCAGTTCCGTTGGCTTGACAGGATCACAATCAGTAGCAGCGGTAATACTTTGCGGAAGCAATTGGGTCAGGCTCTGGGTTGCGGCGGTCGCATTTTTCACGCCTGAATACTCAGCCACCTTGCCTTTGACGACAACGCAGTCACCAATGGAGGGCATCGTCGCAGAGGATTTCCCCATGAAGACGAATAGGCCGTCGGAGGCGGTTCGTGCGGGGTCCCAGGTTCCGCCTGTTCCGGGGGTTTGGATGGTGAAGCCCTCAAGGCCCTTGAGGTTAGCGTTCTCTCCCTTGGGGTAGGCCGCGGTCACAACGCCTTTGGTTTCGACCGTCTGATTGATCAGCTGGGAATCGTCCCCGTCGCCCGGGGTCTGAATATCCGGGATCGAGACCAGCGCACTCACCGCGCGCGTCTGCCTAACATGTGCCGAGGCCTCGACGCTGGGTGTGGGCGTCGAGGCCTGAGTTTCGCTTCCCGATGTCGGGTCTTCGCTGGGATCCGCGTAGGCAGCTAGCGGCATTCCAAAAAGGGAAAAGGCTGCCAGAGCACCGATCACTGTTCGCTTCTTCGCACGCAGCATGCGCAGCTTCCTCTCAAGGTGCACGATCAAAATGCACGGGCGCTGCGAGAACCGCAGTGCCCGGGGCCAGCTCAGAGGATCTACCGAGCTGTAGCCTCAATCACTCAAAAGAGTAGCAAGCTCAAAGGATACAAAAGTACGATTTTCGAATATCCCAGAATCACTCCTGAAAATCGTCAGCAAACCCACAGCTGCGTTTGCGGTTTTCGCACGATATAGGTGGTTTTCTCCCCTCACAACCCATCACATGAGAAGGTTCGACTCGACAAGCCCGCAGCGACTAATCTGGACTCATTAGGACATTTCAGGAAGGAATATCGACGATGTCTCAACCCCCGCTCCCTCCGACTCCTCCAGTTCCGCCTCCCGGGCCACTGTTCCAGCCGGGGCAGCCTGCAGTGACTCCTGCACAGCCGGAGCAGTCTCAGCCAAAGAGGCGTTCGATCGTTCCTCCCCCACCCGAACCTGGACAGCAATACGGGCAGGCGGCTTTTGTTGCACAGCAGTACCCGCAGCAAACCCCCGGTTTCCAACAGGCTCCCGTGAATCCTCAACAATTCCAGCCAGGCTCCGCATCTGCTCAGCAGTTCCAAGCAACTCCAGTGGGCCAGCAACCTCCGGCAGCTGCATTCCCCGCTTTCATGCCCACGCAGTCCCTCGGGGAGCCCGGTGAATGCGCGCTCGCGATGCGCGGCCTCGTGAAGATTTTCGGAAACTTGGTTGCGGTGGCAAACCTCAACCTGGACATCCCCAAGGGATCCTTCTACGGATTTGTCGGCCCCAACGGTGCGGGCAAGTCCACAACCCTCAATATGGCGACCGGTTTGCTCACGCCGGATTCTGGAACCGCTTTCGTCAACGGAATCGATGTGTGGGCGGATAATCTTGCCGCCCGCGCACAGCTTGGCGTCATGCCCGATGGGATGCGCCTGCTCGACCGTCTTTCCGGCCCTGATTTCTTGGTTCACGTCGGAATGCTGCGCGGTTTACCTCGCGAAACTGCTCGCGAGCGCGCGCAGCAGCTGCTGGCAACTTTGGACCTCGTGGATGCAGGTAAGAAGCTCATCTCCGACTACTCGGCGGGTATGACGAAGAAGATCTCCCTTGCTGCGGCACTCATCCATGCTCCCTCGGTCTTGGTCCTTGATGAGCCTTTCGAGGCGGTCGACCCGGTTTCAGCAGCAAACATCCGCCAGATCCTCATCGATTTCACCCACAGGGGCGGAACGGTCATTTTGTCCAGCCACGTCATGGCCACCGTTCAGCAGCTGTGCACTCATGTTGCTGTGATTAATCACGGACAGGTGTTGGCTTCTGGAACGACTGCAGAAGTGGCGGGCGATATGTCCTTGGATGAGCGTTTTGCTCAGTTGGTGGGCGGCCTGCACACGAGCGAAGGGCTGTCATGGTTGGCCAACTGATTCGTTTGAAGCTGCGCATCATGTGGAACGTGATGTGCAAACAAGTCGTCGTGCTGCTCCTGTCGCTCATGGCGCTTCTGTATGGTTTGGCAATGGTCGGCGCTCTGTACGTTGGCGTCCTGGCTTTACATGAATCTATCCCGCCGGAATTCATCATGCTCATCGGGCCTTTGGTTTTCCTCGGGTGGCTGATCCTGCCACTGTTGTTCTCGACGATGGATAACACCCTGGAACCACGTCGACTTTCTCCTTTCATTGCGCCCTCACCCAAACTTGGCTTTGCTCTTGTTGTGGCGTCTGCGCTTGGAATTGGCGGGATTTTTTCATTACTCCTCTTCCTTGTACCCGCCTGGTTTTTCTTAACTCGCGGTGAATTACTGCTCTCGCTTGGCGCAAGCTGTGCTGCTGTTCTCACCCTCCTCACTGCTGTCATTTGGGCAAAGTCCGTGACGACGTGGGCGGGAAACCAAGTTTTGAAAAACTCAGAACGCAAGAATTTTGCGTCTTTTATCGGTTCGATGATTTTCGTTGCAGTTTTCGCGCCGATGGGAATCTGGATGCAGTTTCTTATTCGCAATTTTTCCTACGACGCAGTTCTTGCCTTCGCTTCCAAGGTCTACACGACACCTTTTGGTGCTTTTTTCGGGGTACTTGAATCCTTGAGGCAAGGGGACTACCTCCTTGCGGGAGTTCGCTGTGCAATCGGTCTTGCGACTCTCGCCCTAGGTTGGGTCCTCTGGATCCGCGTATTAAAGCCGTCGATGTACGGCAGCGCAAACCGTGTTTCTGCCAAAGCGCGTGAGGCCATTGAGGCTGGCCGCTATCACGTTGATGAGGCACGCGCCGAGGCTGAATTGGCAAAGCAGCGCTCGGATTCGCGTTCGGCAGGACTCAAGCGTGTTCAACGCTGGCAGGCGCTCGGGCTTTCAGGCCGCTCGGCTGCGATGGCGACGAAGACGGCTTACTACTGGCTCCACGATTCTCGACTGTCAGTGTCCTTGGGCTCGACGATCCTCTTCCCGGTGATGGCCGTTCTCATGGACTACATGATTGACAGTGACGTGCGTGAATTCATGCCTTTCACTTTCGGCTTTTTCCTATACCTTGCTCCGATCGTCATCGGCGCAAACATCGGTGCGAATATGCAATATGACTCCACAGGCGCATGGGTGCCGATTGCTGCCGGAATGACCGGGCGCGAAGATCGTTTAGGCCGCCTCTTGGGGTCACTCGCTATTGTTACCCCGGTTATCCTTGTGGCCTCGGGAGCGGCATGCGTCATTATGGGCAAGAGTGTGCTTGATATCGTCTACACACTGTGCTTGTGCATTCTCTTCCTGACTGCTTCATCAGGAATCGCAACGGTTGTCGGAAGTCGCTGGGTCTACCCCGTTCAGCAACCTGGCGCATCTCCTCTATCGACGCGAGGCGCAGGGGCTGGAATGGTGGCGATGTGGGCGACCTCTGCTGCAATGCTGGGCGGTTTGTTGGTCGCTTTGCCCGGCTGGCTTGCCTTGATCTTCACCACCGGCACAGGAATCCCCTTCATTATCGCTGTGGTCGTGTCTTTGGCCTGGAGTGCAGCCATCATCGCAGTTTCAGTGGTGTGGGGTGGACGCTTGTGGGACCGCTACAAGGTCGAGATGCTGACAACAATGAAGTCATGGGCGGGAAACTAGAAGCCTCGTTTTCCACCGATTGACATATGGTTGTGGCCCGCAGGAATTCCTGCGGGCCACACCCGTTATACGCGATATGTTCAGCGAGCCTGGTAGGTCAGGCAATCAGCGCCGGCGGATCCCACGCGAATCGCAGAGGCGGTGCATTCCAGACCGGTGTTGAAGGAGCAATCTGCCTTCTGGCAGGCGCCAACAACCGGGCTCTTGCGCTCGAGGCCACCACGAACCGAGAGCGGAACGAAGGTTGCGCAGGTACGTCCGTAGCCGATGGTCACGGCACCAGCAGCGCAGCCATTGTTGTTGTACGAGCACTCCGAAACGGAGCAGTCCTGGACCAGGGGAAGGTCGATGGTCGTCATGATGTTCTCCTTGAAGAGTCGACACAAATTGTTAAGACCCCTCAAGAATGCATGTTTTATTTCGAAAAACGTATAGCACTGTTTTTTCCGCGGAATATCAACGAAAACTGAGTGTTGCTTCCGAAGAATGTTCACGTAATTACGATAAAGTCCAACCGGCTATTTGCCTCAGGTTAGGCTGTGCTACACAAGGTATGGCACTGCGAGTTCTACTCGTCAAGAAGCTCTGCATTCAGTAGCCAAGCTTCTTCCAACTCGTCAATTTCCTGGCGAATCTGAGTTGACTGCGCAGACAAGTCCGTCATCTCTTCTAGAGCGCTCTGATCCTCAGCAATGCGCGCAGCACATTCAGCAAGCTGTTCTTCGACCTTTTCAAGGCGTGTGCGCAAGGTATCGATCTTTCGCTCAAGCCGTGCGCTTTCTTTCTTTGCCGCTCGTCGCGCAGCAGAATCAGTCATCCCCGAGCCTGTGGCGTCTGCGGAAGATTCCTCCCCCGCCGCATTTCCAGATTGACGAGGCCCTGCCGCACTTTCGCGAGCATCGGGAGACTTTGCGCCACCGGCCTCGCGAATACTCAAGTATTCTTCAACTCCCCCGGGAAGAGCGCGAAGGCTTCCATCCCCCAAAAGTGCAACCTGGTGATCGGTCGCGCGCTCAAGAAGATAGCGATCGTGGCTGACAACGACCAAGGTTCCCGGGAAGGCATCAAGGAGGTCTTCCATTGCGGCCAAAGTATCCGTGTCAAGATCGTTCGTCGGCTCATCGAGAAGAAGAACATTGGGCTCGGCCATGAGCAGGCGCATGAGCTGAAGCCGACGCCGCTCACCACCAGAGATCTCACTGACCCGCGTCCACGCGCGCTCGCGAGTAAAGCCCATTCTCTCCGTCATTTGCGAGGCGGAAACTTCCTTGCCGTCAACGATCACGCTGTGGGCGACCGCGTCCACGGCCTCGACAACGCGAAGATCACTGAGCTCGTCAAGCTCGTGAGTATCCTGCGAAAGGGTAGCGATCTGGACGGTCTTTCCGCGTTTCACCCGGCCGCTTGTTGGCTCCAGATCACCACGAAGAAGATTAAGGATCGTCGTCTTACCTGCGCCATTCACGCCGACGATCCCCACTCGCTCCCCCGGAGCCAAGCGCCAGGTCACGTGGTCAAGGATCGTGCGCCGACCACCCTGAGGAGTCTCGAAAGAAACGCTCACGTCTTCAAGATCAACAACGTCTTTACCCAGACGAGCGGTCGCCATCTTGACCAATTCAACGCTATCCCTAGGCGGAGGCACGTCAGCGATCAGGGCCTCGGCCGCAGCAATGTGGAACTTCGGCTTCGACGTGCGCGCCGGAGCCCCGCGACGAAGCCACGCGAGCTCTTTCGTCAGGAGATTCGCGCGCTTCTTTGCGGCAACATCGGCTTGGCGGACGCGCTCGGCTCGCGCCAGAGTGTAAGCAGCGTAGGAGCCATCATAGATTTCTACCCGACCGGGGATCTGAGGACGAGAGCCTCCCGGGTCGATCCCGGGAACGACTTCCCAGATGGTTTCACACACTGCATCCAAGAACCAACGGTCGTGGGTGACAGCGATCAGCGCGCCGCTTGCACCCGGGCGCGCAAAACGTGCGTTCAAGTGGCGCGCGAGCCACGCAACGCCTTCCACATCGAGGTGGTTCGTTGGTTCATCCAAGCAAACGACGTCGGAGGGAAGTGCGAGCACCCGTGCAAGGTCAACGCGGCGGCGTTGCCCACCAGAGAGTGTTCCAACCAGAGCATGCAGGTCGATATCTGCCAAGAGACCGGCGTGAATATCGCGGATTGAACTCTGCGAAGCCCATTCGTATTCTTCGAGTCCCGGGTGAACAGCATCCATCACTCGGGCATTGTCATCAAGGTGATCCGCCTGCTCGAGCATGACCACACGCAAACCATCGCGAGTGATCACTTGCCCGTCGTCGGGCTGCTGCACGCCTGCGACCAGGCGCAAAAGCGTGGATTTTCCGGCACCGTTGGGCCCCAAGATTCCGATTCGCGACGTATCTTCAACGCTAATATCGACATCGGCTAAGAGCTGACGCGAACCCGCGAGTGCTCCCAGAGATTGTGTGCCTAGTAGATGTGCCACCTAGCATTCCTCTTCTTCGACAATTGCGCCGAGCGCGGGACCCGAGGTGGGCAGGGTTGCACTGACTTCGGGGCTGTGTGCCAAGGCCTCCGCAAGCTCGTCGGCGTGAGCCTTATCGCGGGCGAGCACTGCAATTGTTGGGCCAGAGCCGGATAATATCGCTGCGCAGGCACCGGCTGCACGCGCATCGCGAATCGTTTCAGCAAGCTCGGGATACAGATGGAGCGCGGGGGCGGTTAAGTCATTACTCAACGCCGGCGCCACGCTTGTTGCATCCCCCAGCAAGGCACGCTGATCTTCTTGGCTCAATGGCGCGGGGTCTATTCCTGTAGCGTTATTTTCCGCTTCTCTCAAGGCATCCAGTGTTTTGAAGACCTCGGGAGTCGAAAGACCCCGGTGCGCGCGGACCATGACCCAGTGATGGTGCGGCCACGTCGATGCGTCAGAGCCAAGCAAGGGAGTCAGAACATCTCCGCGGCCCTCCCCCACGCTCATACCGCCCATGATGCAGGCGGGAACGTCTGCTCCAAGCCCGCGCCCGATCTGGCACAGTTGCTCGAGACTCAGCCCTAGTTCCCATAAACGGTTGCACGCTACCAACGCTGCTGCCGCATCCGCCGATCCCCCGGCCATTCCTCCAGCGATGGGAATGTATTTGTCCACGCGGATCGACACTCCCGCGCTGGTTTGTGCCCAGGGACCCGTAGCTGCGAGCTTCTGGAGGACTTTTGCCGCACGGTAGGCCAAGTGCGATGTGGGATCTAGCTCGCTCATGAGCTGCGTCGCGCCCTGGTCAATGCTTCCGTCTGCAGCATAAGCATGGGTTTCGATGTGAATCCCCGGCGACTTGGCCGTGCGCACACTGACGTACTCGCGGATATTTAAGCATTCGAATACAGTGACGAGGCCGTGGTAGCCCTGCGTATCCGGCTGTCCAACGCGCAGGATAAGGTTCACTTTCCCCGGTGCAGATGCACGTACCTCACGCACTGGGCGACTCCGCCTGGCGTTCCTTCGCGTAACGATCTTGAGCAGGAAGAGGAATTGTTCCTTCTGCTCTCATTTCAAGCAAAGCGCGTCCGAGCCGCACATAGTCCTCGATCCCGAGCTTTTCGCCTCGAATAGAAGAATCCACCTGAGCGCGATCGCACAGCTCTTGGGCATTGTCTGCGCCTCCCGCCCAATTCTTCAAGGCGGCGCGCAGGGTCTTGCGCCGTTGCGAGAAGGCGGTGTCGCAGGCCTCGAAAGTCGCAAGACGCAAGGCGGTATCTCCGCGCGGGGTCTCCAAGCGACGCAGGGATACCAGCGCCGAATCGACGTTGGGAATGGGCCAAAACACGGAACGTCCAATGGTTCCGGCGCGGTTCGCATTCCCGTACCAGGCGGCCTTGACGGAGGGAACGCCATAGGTTCGCGAACCCGGCTCTGCAGCCAAGCGGTCTGCGACCTCGGCTTGAACCATGACCAGCGCATAGTCAAGCGAAGGGAAAGACTCCATCATCGACAGCAGCAAAGGTACTGCGACGTTATAGGGAAGATTTGCGACCAAGTGCGTGGGAGCATCCCAGTCAACCCCAAAGTCCGCCAAGCCTTCGATTTGCACGGCGTCACGATTGACAACGTGGAGACGCTGGGCTGCATCGGGCATGCGTTGAGCAACGGTCACGGGCAGGGCGCGAGCTAAAACGGGGTCAATTTCGATCGCTCGAACCCACGCACCAGCCTCGAGAAGGCCAAGGGTGAGGGAACCTAGGCCCGGCCCAACCTCAACGACCTGAGTTCCCTCGCCGATCCCCGCATCTCGAACGATACGGCGGACGGTTCCAGCGTCGTGAACGAAGTTCTGGCCCAGGGTTTTCGTGGGGCGAACTCCCAGCGCTTCGCAGATCGCGTGCACTTCGATAGGGCCAAGGAGCCCACTCTCGCTGGGCTCTGCGTCACTGGGCAGACGCGGGGTTGAATAACGACGGGTTGAACTCACGCACCCATCCTAATTGATCAGTACCAACCGACGGAGTTTGAATGCGCGAGCGCCGAACACGGCCTGCCGTAGCGACCCGCAATGTATCCCAGACCCCAGTTGATTTGAGTAACGGGGTTAGTCTGCCAATCCGCCCCTGCCGAGGCCATCTTGCTTCCCGGGAGAGCCTGCGGAATACCGTAGGCGCCGGAAGAGGCGTTCTTCGCGTAGGGATTCCAATGGGATTCGCGGTTCCACAGGGCAACGAGGCACTGGAACTCGGAGTCACCCCAGCCTCTTGCAGCGACCAAAGGCTTTGCGAGACTCCGCGGGTCTTCACCCGAATAGGTCAGCGGAATATTGGCCGCAACCATCGCCTGTGCAACTTCGGCGGAGTTCCCACCAGCAGCCGTAATTTCAGCTGCGCTTGAGAGGGTGCCGAGTTTTGCGCGGTAGCGAATGGAGCGGGTGCCATCCTCTTCGGTCTTCTCTTCAAGAGTTGCCTTGGGGTCAAGTCCGGCCTCGATCAGAGCCTTCGGGGTGACCTCTTTGGTTCCGATCGAGCGGATTTGCGCACTGGGCTCGCGAACCACCGTTGAGTTGAGCGGCGCCTCGAAGCGTTCACCGCCGTCAACGTTTTCGCTCCACGTCATCTCTTCGGCTTCGCCTTCAACACCCTTGGTCGTCACCTGTTCTTCGCCGGCGAAAAGCTGGTCGGAATCTTGGCGGTGTTCTTCAAAGGGAATGGCGACCTTGCGAGGAGCAAGTGAGCGCGTGACCTTGTGAATATCGATCGAGAGTCCCTCAGCAGTGGACTTCACCTCGACTCGGTCAAGGGGACTGAGGGTGATTCCCTCTTTTTCCAGGATCGAACGGGTATCCATGCCTTCTCGTGCGGTAATCGTTCGTGTATCTCCGTCAACGATGACCTTGACTTGTCGGGTCTGCGAAACCAGCGGGGTCAGGCTCGAACGCGACTGGGAACGATCAACTGCAAGAACTGCTTTCCCGGAATCCACTCCCATATCTGCCAGTACTCCTTCTGCAGAAGGAGCTGTGGACCACAGCGTTTTGCGCGAGCCGTCAATACTGAGCGTGTAGGGCTTCGCAGTACGCACAACGATGGTTTGCCCGTCACTGACCTGTTGGTGAATTGACGGCTGGACGAGGTCGTGTTCTGCCACCTCAACTCCGGCCTCGTTCAAGACGCCGGAAACCGAGTGCGCCCACGTCGAAACGGGGCGGATCACTCCGTCAACTTCAATATTGACCGTCGAGTGCTCGTGGGCGACGCCAATCCCCGCGATCCCGCACAGCACGAAGCTAGCTGCGCTCGCAGTGACGAGGACAGCTTGCTTCGATGGTTCCCAAGAGTGGGCGCGGGGACGGGAGTGGCGTGCGGATGTGGTCACAGAAGTCCTAGCGATCGAGCGCAGGCCGGCCACTGCCCCCATCCGGAGCGGGCCTGGAGAGCCTGGGCGCGCTGGGTCTGCTCAGCTGCCGAGGCCTCGGAAGGCAGTCCGGTACCGCCCATTGCGCGCCACGTGGAAGCAGAGAACTGGTAGAGACCGTAGTAGCCGTTACCGGTGTTCGTTGCCGGGTTACCGCCGGATTCGCAACGCGCGAGAGCGGCCCAGACGTCGTTGCCGGTCACGGTCGCCGACGAGCCTGATGAAGACGATGCGGCAGAAGATGACGATGCCGTTGTCGTTTCCTTGGTTCCGATCTTGACGATCTGCTTGACCGGTTCGGTGCGGTTCTCGGACACTACTTGGCTGACGATTTCTTGACCGTCGCGGCGCTCAACGTAGACGCTCCTCTTGATGGAGCCATCGGAGCCCTCTTGAGCAACCTTGCGGGTTCCCTTTGCCAAGGTGGAGTCTTCTTGTTCTTCAACTTCCTTCGTCAAAGTTTCTTCACGTTCTTCAACGCCGCGCTGAACGCGGATCACTCGAAGGAAGCTTCCCTGCTCATCGCTGGTGAAGACGACGCGGTCGAGGAAGGAAACCTCAACACCGGCTTGGGAAAGGAGATCGGAGGCACTTGCACCTTGACGAGCATCAACCGTGTGGGTCTGCCCGTCCGCAACGACGCGGATAGGACCGCTCGCCGTTAGGGCGGGAAGCTCTGCACGAGAGGTTGAACGATCAGCGGCGATAATGGCGCCCTTCGTGCCGACTTGTCCCAGCAAGTCATCAATGTCGGTTGCAGTCGACCATGTGGGAGTGGAGACGCCATCGATATCGACCATGTACTGCTGAGCGCGGCGGACAAGGATGGTCTGTCCGTTACTCACCCGTTCATGGAGTGAAGGCGCCACAAGGTCGTGCGAAGAAACTTCAACACCCGCGGTTGCTAAAACGTCAGAGACCTTGCCCATAAACCCTGAAACGGGGATAGAAACGCCATCAACTTCCAGAGTGACATCACGGAAGGACGAGGCAACGGCAGTACCGGCGATTCCGGTAACGGTCATGGCAGCAACTGCAGCGCTAGCGATAACAGCCTTGCGCGAGGGGTGCTGAATGTTCATATAGCTCCAAACTTCGGAGGTTTCGCCCTAGCAGTTTCACGAAGAAATGCGGCTCGCATGCGAGCCTGCGGCGAACGGACACTTCACACGCTACGGGGAAAATGAAATCCAAGCGAGCGATAGTGATACGGAACATACACATAAGCCACATAAATCACAGTTGTCACACCTGTAACAGCAGCTGAATGAGAGATTGATAAGTCAAATTGGCATTTATTCAGGGACGAACACTAGGATGGGGAAAGATTGTCACCGCTGCAAAGAAGGGACCGTGAATAATGAAGTCACGCCAACGCGGGATCTACGCACTTGTAACGTGCATTGCCTTGGGAGTGTCCATGGCGGCATGTGGATCCTCGTCCAACGGATATATCCAGGGGGACGGCTCAGAACCCGCTTATAAAAAAACGGTCTTCTTCTCAACAGAACCCAACCAAGATCTCAGCGATTTGAGTTCTGTCTCTCCTCAGCCGGAAGGCAAGGAAACATTCAGCCCCGAAGATTCAAAGCTCTTCCTCAACCGCTACCAGGTGGGCTACAACAAAGACAAACACACGCTGTTGGCAACGACCGATCGCGGTTCCTTCTCGTTCACTTTTAAAGGCGTAACGGTATTGCCGCAGACAACTCAAGATGGTCACAAGATCATCAAGGTTGATTACACCATGCAGAACCATTCACAGAAGAAAGAGACTCCCGACAATGCCCTGCGTTGGGTGTTCTACATGGCTTCTTCTCCACTTCCGGGCACTGACATTGCCAAGCAATACGCTGCTCACACCATCGATGATCCTAATCAGTTGACGATTTTTAAGCTCACTGACGTCGAATCACAGCTACTGAAAGCTCCTGACACCAGCCAATTCACCTCCGATGACGCTCAGGTGAAGGCTGCAGGTGAACCGGTCGGGGACTACTTAAAACTCTCGAGAGAACAACAAGACACCGTTTATTCTTCCCTCTTCCTTGCCCCGAGTGACCTCAGTTCAGTGAGTTTGAACTTTGTGGCATGCACGAATGGGAAGGGCCTGACCGCAGACATTTACTGCCGCGTCGTGCAACCGCTGGAAGGATCGCTTCAATGAGACTCGCACACACATTCAGTCGCGCCATTGCTGCGCTTGGCATTTTCACGGTAGTTTCTTTTGCCATTCCTGCCGCAGCTCATGCGGACGACAGCGTTGACCAGCTCAAGAAGACCGATCCTTCGGCTTTCGAGTGGGCCGAGGGCGTTCAAGAGGTCAAGCAGGGCGATAGATTGATCGTTCCGACCCAGATGTCGCTCAAGAACTTTGAGGCCCGTAAGGATATTGCCCCCTCAGGACAAGGGGCGCAATACACTCCGCCTTTCTCTGTTTATTCCGATGCGACGCTCACCGTTGATCTCGGTTTCAGCGTAGCGAGCTATGGTTCTCAGGGCCTTGCAATTGCTCCTAACCCGATCACCCTCATGACCCGCTCCCAGGCTAGCCCTTTGGCGGATATCACCGGAAACTCCGGCTGGGGACTTCTCCCCATGTACTACCTGGTCCAATACAACGACCTTGATACGGGCAAACTCCTGGAGCACCCGATTGTTCGCCGTATCCGCGTCAGCGACGAGGGTTTTCTCTCGCGTCCCCAAAATGTAGCGGTCAATGAGGAAGAAAACGGCACTTTTACCGTCTCGTGGGACCCGGTCGAAGGTGCAGAGAGCTACTACCTGGTTCATCTCAATAGCACAGATACCAAGGGAGTGACCCGTCTAGATCCCAGGTTGATGGCGGAAACTTCAGCCACTTCGTGGAACTCCGATCAGCGCGAGGAAGGGGAACGCAAGCTCGATACGTATCTTAATACTGCGCTCATAGGTTTCGTCACCGAAGAAGACCACAAGGGTCTTCATTCAGATGGTGGCTTTACCGATGAAGAGTACGATGCCATACTCAATGGCAAAGGCGCTCAGATCGCTGTCATCGCCAAGAAGGGCGCGAAGGTTTCCAAGATGTCCAATTTCCTCGACATCTCAGATACGATGGGAAACACGCCCATGAAGATTGCATCAAGTGCGTGGCGAGAACTCAATCCGAACAACTCGGTTTTCCAAAGTCTGAGCGATATCCCGACCCAGATTCCTATGGTCATGGCAGACGGACACACCCGCCTTCTTCCGATCATTGTCGACCCGGAGCGCAGTTGGGTCGAAACGAGCAACCCGCGTACTACGCAAGATCCGCAGGCAAAACTGCAAGTTTCCTATCATATTGGACACAGCCGTTTCACGAATACCTTCATCGTCCACAATTTTGATCCTTCGACCTATCTCAACGACTTGGCCAAGCTGAAGGACGATCAGGAAAAGAACAATCGAAGCGGTTACATCTCGACAAATCTGACTTATTCCAAGGAGTCCACATCCAAGGCCCCTGAAGATAAGATCGCTCGTACTTTCCCTGATACCCCTGTTCAGGTGCTTGGTTCGTCCGCGCTGTCCAAGTACATTGCAGCAAACCTCATGAGCGGTTACACAGACATTTCACTTGCCGATTTTGAGGAGGCAACGTCTCCACAGCGCGTGTGGGATGCACTCGATGAGGCAAAAGATCAGAATGGCCTAGTTCCTTTCATTATTAATGCAAACATTTCGGGAAGCGACAAGGTTCTTCACGTCGAGCTTGGAACGACCGCTGCAACTGACCAGCACCTGTCGCCCAAGGATTACTCCGCCCAGATCAACTCTGCGGCAGACAAAGTCGTTGCCGACATCATCAAGCCTGGTATGGATGACGCAGCCAAGGTACGAGCAATCAACTCGTGGATTATTGCCCGTACGACCTACAACTACGACAGTTATCACAGGACGCAAGAAATCTGGGCAAACCCGGATCCAAAGACGCATAGGCTCCCTCCTGAGCTCACTCCCGACCACGATGCAGGCGGCGTTTTCTTCAAGGGAACAACCGTGTGCGAGGGCTATGCGAATGCCTTCCAACTCTTGGCGCTCAAGTCCGGAGTGACTTCGATCGTCGTCACGGGAACAGTCACGAATGGCGGTGGCCATGCCTGGAATCAGGTCAAGATTAATGGCCAATGGAAGACCGTGGACGTTACTTGGAACGACGGAGGCGACTCTGGCCAAGAAGCAGTTGAAACACGCTATCTCATGGTCGATAACAATGATCCGGTTGTGACCAGAACTCGCACCTGGAAGGATCCCGCGATCAAGAAGATCCTCTAAGAAGATCAGGTCTACATATGAGTGGTGGGGCCTCCCGACAGGGAGGCCCCACCACTGTGTTTCAAGCTAAACGCAAGCATTCACGGCATGTGCGCGAGCATTCACGCACACTCTCCCGTTACCTCGACTGTTTACCAGCTCCCGTAGACCCTTTCAGTGTTCTCACGAAGCTGCACGCACGCGCGTTCTTCTGAAACACCCCACAGATCAGCGATAAAGCGAACAGTATGCGCCATCACGTAGGAGGCATTCGGGCAGCCCCGCCACGGCAGCGGAGTCAAATAGGGCGCATCTGTTTCAACCAAGACCAGCTCGGGAGGAAGGACCGCGAAAGCTTGACGAAGGTCCTTGTTCGCTGGATAGCTGATAGGACCGGCAAAAGACGCATACCACTCACGTTCAGCCAGAACAGATGCCATTGCCGCATCCCCTGAAAAACAGTGAAAGACAATGCGCTGATCGGGATTCGCACACTCACGCAAAAGCGCAATCGAGTCCTCGTGTGCCTCACGATCGTGAATCTGCAGCGGCAAATCATGGCGAGCAGCCATTTCGATATGCGCGCGGAAGGAATCCTTCTGGGCCTCGCGACCGGGATCAGCAGTACGGAAATAATCCAAGCCGCTCTCCCCCACTGCAACCACCATCGGATCACCCAAGCGTTCCTCCACGGCGGATAAGGCCTCGTCAAGGGGAATATGGTGCTCACGCACCTGCGGAACTAAACCATCGGGGGACGGATCGGCGCACCCAGCGTGCAGCGCGGCCTCGTTCGGGTGGATCGCAAGGGCAACGCGCACTCCCTCATGCGCCCGGGCAAGCTCAAGCATCGGATCGAAATAGGGCAGTTCACAGGCGCTGGAAATCATCCGCGTCACGCCTACCTGACGCGCGCGCTCCAATTGCTCCTCAAGAGGCATCTTCACACCGTCTGCGCGGGGGATCTCTCCCTCGTGGACGGGAAGATGCGTGTGGTTATCGATAACCGACGAGGCCAAAGGCTCGGGAGTATCCGGCCAGGGACGAGGCTTTCGCTTACCCACGGGACCTCCTCAGTGCTGCCAGACGATAGATTCACGGACCTGCTGCGCCGCCTCCTCGCCCAGAAGCTGATGGACCAGCTCGAGGCCAAGTTCCAGAGCAGTTCCCGCTCCCCTGCTGGTGACAATGTTCCCGTCAACGACGACGCACTCAGACTGAGCCTGTGCCCCGCCCGCGCTCAGGGCATCCATGAAGCCGGGGTTCGCAGTCGCGCGGCGCCCCTCAAGCACCCCAAGTTCAGCAAGAATCGAGGGAGCTGCACAGATCGCGGCAAGCTTGAGCGAGGCCTCGGCGCGGCGGAGTACCTCGGCGCGCACCTGCGCATTCTCTTTGAGCCTCAAAGTTCCCGGCATTCCTCCGGGCAGGAAAACCACCGCATAGGACGCCAAATCTGCGTCGTCAAGCATAAGATCAGCGACAACCTTGATGCCGTGAGAGCTTGCGACGTGGCGCTCGTTTTCAATCGAAATGAGGTCCGACTGAATCCCCGCACGATAGAGAGTATCAACAACCGCAAGGGCTTCGACTTCCTCGAATCCGGTCGCCAGTAGGACGGCGACAGTGTCGGTGGTCGAAAGGGTGGTAGGCGTTGGCATAAGTCCTCCTCAAACGGGCAGCCCGACGCGCTGCACGCGCGCTGCATACCTTCAGGGTAACTCAGACGCGCAGCGGCGCAGTCCGACCTACTCTGAGCGCAGGGCTTCGACAGGATCTTGACGAGATGCCCTCGAGGCCGGAATCAAGCCCGCGATCACGGTCAAACCAACCGAGATCGCAATCAAGATTGCCGCGGTGAGCGGAGAAAGTTGAGCAATGTTGCTCACCTGGAAGCCCTGCTCCGCGATCGCATTAACCATGCCGCAGATACCGTAGGTCACAGCAACACCGATGATGCCCGCAATCAGGCCCTCGATAAAGGTTTCCGCGTTGAATACCGCAGAGACATTGCGCTTTGAGGCACCGATCGATCGAAGAATGCCGATTTCTTTCTTGCGTTCAAGAACTGAAATATAGGTGATGATCGCAATCATGATCGAGGACACGACCAGTGAGATCGATACGAAGGCGATGAGAAGCCACGAGATCACGTTGACGATCCTCGTCACTGAGCTCATGAGTACGCCCATGATATCGGTGTAGGTGATGACCTGGTCGGACTTGCCCGCACTCTCCTTGTCAGCGTTGTACTGGTCCAAGACGGCCTTGACGGAATCCTTGTCCTTGAAGGACTTCGGGTAAATCGAGATGCTGCTGGGGGACTTCAGGTCAGCCCACCCCAGATCGCGCAGGTTGGTCTCAAGCGTGGGGACGTTCGTTGAGAACATCGTCGCCATCAAGGCGGCAAGGGACTTCTCATCAAGATTCGACGAGAAGGCCGACGCCATGGCCTCGGGATCGAAATGGAAGGCGCTGCTCATATTCGTAGCGAATTGGCTCATTGTTGCGCTGATCTGCTGGCCAATTGTCTGCGAAAGCTGAGTCATCATCTGGGTCATGGCCGTCGCCATGGTCTCTTGCAGAACCTGGCCGATCGCCGCGGAGACCCCGCGCATGAGATTGCCACCAAGCTGGGCGGCGATCTGCGCCGAAATCTGGTTCGCAAGTTCCGTTGACACCTGAGAGGCAACAGAAGCCAGTGCCGGGTCATCCCCAAGTGCCGCTTGCAAGTTCGTCATTAGCTTCTCGCGGTCAACAACTTGGTCAGAAGAGACGGCGGTATTGATCTGTTGAATGACCGAGGGCTGAGAGAAGTACTCAGAGACCAGCGTGGAAAAGTCCGTGGAGCCACCCGCAGCAATCTGGTTTTGCGCGTAGTCCTGGAATCCCTGAAGGATCTGACTTGCCTGCGAACTTAAGTACGTTCCTGCCGTGTCCTTCACGGCTCCATCTGCCAGCGTCTTGCGGATAATCGCAGGGAAATCAACATTTTGCAGCTGAGGAACGCTCTTGGTGAGCTCTCCCAGATTGAGCTTCGAGGGATCAATCTGCACCGCTGAACCGTCGGCGGGAACAAGCTGCGAAAGATCAATATTCGACAAGTCCATTCCCGACAAATCAAGGTTCGAGAAGTCAAGGCTAGACAGGTCCATTCCGCTGAAATCTAGGCCCGAGAGGTCCATTTGCATGGCCGATGGGTCGATAGAGAAAGCCGCAGAAAGCTTGTTTTGATCGACCGTAAACAAGCTGGACATATCAAAACCACTGGAACGGTCCTTCGAGGAATCCGCAAGTTCCTGGAAAGTCTTACCCGTGAACACGTCGGTCTTCGGGTTCGCCCGCTGATCCTTAACGATCTGACTATCCTCGGCCTCGCGAATGATCTGGCGGGTCAGCTCAGGGGTGTAGGCGAGGCCCTGACGCAGCGCTCCCCCATGCGAGGAATTCGGCTTCACGATTGCGCTAATGCGAAGCTCTTGGCCCTGGTCGATCAACTTCTTCATGAATTCTTTATCGGAAGAATGATCCGACCAGACCTTGTAGTTTTCGTCCCAGGTGTACTTTGCGGCTGCGTTGATGCGCTTGTATTTAATCCCCAAAATCTTGTCGTAATCGTACGAGGCCGCGGGGGCGTCGCTTGCCGAGGGGGACGGAGTCGGGGTGGCTGAGTTCTTTTCGCCGATGGTCCCCGAGTAGTACTGACGCATCAGTTCGTCGAATTCTTTGTGATCCTTCAGCCCGAGGACATACTCCATCAGGTTCGACATATTGCCGTCTTCATCAATAACAAGGACGACTTCGGACGCTGAAGTTGGCCAGTGGCCGGCAAGAACATCGTAGGAGGAGGTGTAAAGAGAGGATTCCTGCGGCATTTGGTAGAAGGCGTTAGTAGCCATCATCGAGGACATGGGACTTCCGCGCATGCCCGTTTCCATCCGATTCATTGCCTGATCGGGACTGACTTGGATATTGTCCTTCGAGGTATCGGCCTGGAAAATCTGCGGGGTGACGTCGTAGTCGTATTCGATGGCGTTGACGAAAGAGTTGACATTCCCGCCGTTCCCATCAAGGAATGCCTTCAAGGAGGCCAAGTCATTCGTCTTCGCATCGCGAATATTGTCTGCAAGAGTCCTCAGCTTGGAGACCCCGACTTTGCCGTCGCTTGGCTTCTCACTGCTAGCGGCTTCGACTTGCGCAGACAGGGCGCTGGACATGTCCATCCCGCTCTTTTGAATGGTCAGCGGGTATGCGCCCAGGGTTTCTTCTTCTGTTTGGGCGATGTACGCATTCGTGCCGTTCGCCAGAGCCAAAATCGCGGCGATACCGATGATTCCAATAGACCCCGCAAAGGAGGTCATCAGGGTACGGCCCTTCTTCGTCATCAAGTTATTGAAAGACAGCGAAAGCGCAGTCAGGAAGCCCATCGAGGTACGGCGCACTGGCTTGGCCTCGCGAACTTCTTCGGTACCCGGAACGAAAGGACGTGAATCGGCGACCACTTCACCATCCGCGAGCTCGACAATGCGGGTTGCGTATTGGTGCGCAAGCTCCGGGTTGTGGGTCACCATGATGACCAGACGGTCTTGAGCAACATCGCGCAGGAGGTCCATGACCTGAACGCTGGTCTTGGAGTCAAGAGCACCGGTCGGTTCATCGGCCAGGAGGATTTCAGGATCGTTAATCAGCGCTCGTGCAATGGCGACGCGCTGCATCTGCCCGCCAGAAAGCTGCGAGGGCTTCTTTCCTACGTGCTCGGCCAGCCCGACGCGTTCCAAGGCTTCCATCGCGCGCTTGCGGCGTTCGCCTCGGGAGACACCGGAGAGGGTCAGCGCCAACTCAACGTTGGACAAGATGGTCTGGTGCGGGATCAGGTTGTAGGACTGGAAAACGAAGCCGATGCGGTTGTTGCGGTAGGCGTCCCAATCGCGGGCTTTGTAATCCTTCGTTGAGATTCCATCGATGACCAGGTCACCGCTTTGGAAATGGTCAAGGCCGCCAACGACGTTGAGCATCGTCGTTTTACCTGAACCCGACTGACCTAAAATTGCGACGAATTCACTATCCCGGAATGCGACTGAAACGTCATTGAGCGCAACTTGACGCAGATTCGCAGTTTCGTAGATCTTGACGATATTTCGCAGTTCGAGCACTAGGATTCCTTCGACCGTTATTTGCTGACCTTTTTAAGGCTAACAAAATCACTGGTGGGGCGATATGGGGGATTCCCCTGGTTTACTTTGGGTGAAACTCGGGGCTAGTGGTCGCTGGACTTTCCCGAAACCAAGAGGATTTCTTCATTATCGAGGCGGGCGAGGGCGCCCTCGAGGGCCGCTGAAGAGAAGATTCCCTCATCGCGAGCCTGAAGAAGAGCGTCACGCTGAGCGTGAATGGCTTCAAGAGCCAGTTCGCGAATCTGATCGCGCGTGAAGGAACGCTCGACTTCCTCTCCGCTCATTTCCACGGGAGTGGCCTCGTTTTCCCCATCGGTGTCAGGGAGAGGCTCGCTCACAGCCCCCGAAGAAGGAGAAGATTGCAGGTCGACAACATTGCCCAGGCGTGACAGGGTTCGTGAAACTCCAGCAGACAAGAGTGTCTGAGCATCAACCTCCTTGATTGCTTGTGCCAGAGCCGTATCCACGAGTGCGGAACTCATGACCTGTCGAAGTTCTTCGCGTTCTTCTTCACTGATATCGGCAGAGGCCATCTTGGGCTTGATCAAGCGGATCAGCCACGGCAGCGAAAGCCCTTGAATAACCAGCGCACCAGATGCGATGAAGAGGGCGATCGTCAGAAGGAAGGACCGCATGGGCGCTGCGGCGGAAATCGTTTGTGCTGCGGCAAGAGTGATGGCTCCGCGCATCCCAGACCAGATAATGACGCTGGCTTCACGCGGCCCAAGCGGCTCTTTTTCAAAGTAATCAATGTCGGATCGGCGCACTGCGTGTTGCCTCTCGGCAATTTTGAGGCGGCGTCGCCAGCGGGCCATGGTTTTGATCCACTGTTCTTCGCTGAGGTTTCGGCTTGCCAGAACCTCGCTGTCCACGGTGCAGGCCTGCGCCATTCGCTGCGCGAAGGCTTCGAGGCGCCCAGCCTGGGCCTCGTAGCGCCTCTTTCGGTGCTTGCTGCGATGGTCGAGCCAAGTGAGCATGAGTGCGATGAAGAGTGCGCGGATCACCATGATCAGGCTGCCTGCAATGACGGCGATCACGGCGGCTCGTACCAATCCACCGCCGTCTCCATCGGCGTCTTCGATGATGCCAAAAGCTTGAAGGCCCATAGCCAAGAAGATCCCACTCTCAAGCATGAGAGTCATGGTCGACCAATTTTGCTGCGAAAAACGCCTATTTTGCGCAGAAATCATGCCTGCGCGACGACCGGAAACGACAAGCCCAGCAACGACTGCGGCAACCAATCCAGAGCCGCCCACGTGCTCGGCGGGGATCGAAGCAATGAAAGGCATTGCGAAGGAAAAGACCGTATCTGTCGACGGATCTTTGATGATCGAACGGATCCGAACGCCCACTTCGCCGACGATTAAACCGACAACAATGGCGATGCCAAGAGCAACGAGGACGCGCCCCGTGAGGAGTGCGGGATTGAGAGCGTCGTTGTCGGAGGCAAGACCCGCGTTCATCGCCGCAGCAAGAAGCACCAGTGAAGTGGCGTCGTTGAAAAGGCCTTCGCCTTCAAGCACTGTAATGATGCGGTGCGAGACGCCGCTGCGCTTGGCAATAGTGATGGCGACCGCGTCGGTGGGAGATAAAACGGCTCCCAGCGCTACGCCCCACGCCAGTGAAATCTGCGGAACCATCCAGTTAATGAGGAAACCAATGGCGAATGAGGAGATAAACACCAGCGGAATAGCAAGCATTGCCACGGCTTGCATTTCTCGGCGGAAATCCATCGTTGGCATACGCACAGCCGCTGAAAATAGCAGGGGTGGAAGAATAATTTCCAAGATGATGTGCGGCGCGATTTCGATGGCTCCAACCTGTGGGAGGAAACCGATCGCAAGTCCAACGCCGAGCAGGATCAGTGGTGATGCGACGCCAACTTTGGGGGCAATAAACTGCGAGGCCACAATAATGAGCATCCCCAACAGCGCGATCATCAACGGTTCCATACATATAGTTTACGGGGGACGCATGTATATGTCTGGGGCGTGCATATCCGTCGCCGCTGTGCCAGTCTGTGAGCATGCGTATTGCGAGCATCGCGAAGGACTCCGAGCTGGCGCTGTGTTCCTTCGACACTGAACTTGGCGCTATTACCTGCGCTGCCTCCGGTGGAGCCTTAAGCGCGCTGTGGATGAGCGGGCAGCGCTTCTTTGGTTACCCTTTTGGGATTTCCGAGGCCAAGGCCTCCTCCCACGTTCCACTCTCCATCCGGGGTGACTTGCACGCGTGGACACCAGACGGTAGCACAGTCAGCGATCAGAATGCCGCCGTCTTGGAACAGGCCTACCAGTGGACGCAGGACTTTCTCGCGGGTGCAAACCCCGATCATTTCGCGATTCCCCTGGCAACCTATGGAACGGACTTCCAGCTGCGGGTGTGGAACGCACTTCTGGATATCCCCTATGGAGAGTGCGTGACCTACTCGGATCTCGCTCGAAAGGTCGGCTCACCGCGCGCGTACCAGGCGGTTGGGAGCGCGGTTGGGCACAACCCACTCTCGCTCATCGTCCCCTGTCACCGCGTGGCCTCGGCCTCGGGCCAGGTCCACTACGGAGGAGGACCGGCGCGCAAGCTTTACTTACTCTCACTGGAGTCGGGCGAAGGTATAATAAACAGCCATCATTGACGTACGTAAGAATCTACGTATAATTACACGTAAGATTTCACGTACTTTGGAGGGTGTTATGGCGCTCAAGCCTATCGAACCACAGCCCGGCAGCGACCGAGACCCGGCCAACTTCGTCGGCCGTCACGAGGTGAGTACCCGAGCGCGCCAACGCCTCCAAGTAGGAGCAAACCTCCTCCTGACAGACCCAAGGCGCATGGGCAAGACCTTCTGGATGCACGCTTTCGCGGCACAAGAAAAACGCTTCCACTGCTACTTCATCGACTACGAAGGCGTATTCACGGTCAACGACTTCCTGATCCGCACCGCCGATGCACTCATTCAGGGCGGAAAGCTTCCCTCACGGGCATTCCAAAAACTTAAAACCATCTTCGATAACTGCGATATCGAGATCTCAAGCCCCATCACCATTAAGAGCTATCACCGTCAAACATCTCCACACGTCCTACTCACCGACATTCTCAGCACCCTCGACGGGGAAGAAAACGACATTATTCCACTGGTCATGATGGATGAAGTCCCCATGGCGGTGAATAACATTGCCGAGCGCGAAGGAGTAGGAGCTGCCGAAGAAATCCTCCAAACCCTGCGCGCACTTCGTCAAAAGACCACACGAGTCCGATGGATTGTCACAGGATCGATCGGCTTCCATCACGTCCTCAGTAAAGCCAACATGACCCAGGGAGTCTTGAACGATCTTGAATCATTACCACTGGGTCCGCTCACCCATGACGAGGCCGACGAACTTGCACGCCGCCTGCTCCTAGGAGTTGGACATGAGCCCAGCGACGAGGTCTCACGCGCACTTGTCGACGTGAGCGGGGGGATCCCATTCCTCCTACATAAGCTCGTGGGAGCGCTCGCGCACGGCCGCTATGCCACATTTACGCCCAGCGATGTCCGCGTATGCTTCGAAGATTTCATTGACGACCCAGACGAATTCCGTTGGTTCGAGCACTACCTCACTCGCGTCGCACCGCATTACGGTGAGCGAGCACGCATCGCGGATCAGATTCTGCAAGAGACTCTGTCTGAGACGAATGAGTGGGTCCCCATCGATTCTTTGACTCCAGGTGAGAAGGTAGCCGACGTCATTGAAGATCTCATCAAGGATCACTATTTGGAGCGCCGAGGCCGCTCAGTTCGTTGGCGTTATCCCGCACTCCAATACATTTGGGCGCGTAAGAAGGGGGTATGGGACCGCCGATGAGTACCGTTCCGCTTGCCTGCTTTACTCCCTCACTCATGCCTGAGGAGGTTCTCGAGCGCGTGTGTGTCGCACGTGAACCGGTTCTCAAGACCCTCGAGAAGCGCGTGAAAAAGCTTGGACACACACCGAGCCCCAACCACACTCTTCTCGTTGGCCCTCACGGAGTGGGCAAAACGCACGTCATTTCCTTGGCTTATCACCGCTGCACACGGCTCATTGCCAGCCAAAATGATCCTTCTGTCCGTATCGCTCGCCTTCCCGAGGCCCCATGGACGATCACGTCATATGGGCGCCTTCTTGCTGCGATTCTCGATCGGGTTTCCCCCGCCGCTACGAGAAACACGGATGAGTCAACCCTAGAAGCACAGCTTCGCGACGCCCTGCGAACCTACGGACCTATTGTGGTCTTCGCTGAAAACGTTGACCATATCTTTGTTGCTCTTGGAGAAGATGGACAGCAAAAACTGCGAAGCTTTCTTCAAACCGAGACGAGAATCCTCATCATTGGAAGCGCCGCTCGTCTCGATCGCAGTCTTTCTGAGTCCGCTTCACCTTTCTTCGGATTCTTCGACACGATTCGGCTCGCGCCCTTCTCCCCTGAAGACGCGCGCGAAATGCTCACTTCTTTGGCGCGAGAATCAGACAATTCGGAACTAGCCGATCATCTTTCATCCACTGAAGCGATGGCTAGCATCCACGCAATCACACACCTCACGGGCGGCACGCCTCGAGTGTGGGCAGTGCTGGGAAATGCGCTGAACACCGCAGGTTTTACCGATCTGAAAACTTTACTTCTTACATGTCTTGACAGCTTCACACCCTATTACTATGAGCAGCTGGCTCAGCTCTCTCCGTTACAGCGCCTCGTGATCTCTGAACTTGCCGCAGCCAACCGTCCGCTCCCAGTTAAAGATCTTGCTGAGCGTGTGGGTGCAGAACAGCGCTCTGTGGCTAAAGCGGTGAGCGACCTCAGCGAACGAGGGTGGACGAAACCCGTTTCTACTGTTTTCACGGATCTACTTGACCAGCGCCGTAGCTACTACGACTTCGTAGACCCTCTTACCCGGATCATTCTTCAGCTCAAGGATTCGGACACGCTTTTATTGCCTCGCATCGTGATTTTCCTTGAGACATGGTTTGGCACCGAAGGACTGACCGCCTCTTCCTCGTTTGAATTGCTTGGAGCGGTCGAAGATGCACTCGCATCGGCTGCACAGGGGGACGCGGAGCCGATGATGGCACTCCCCAGCACCGCGCGCGAGGCGATCGAACTCAAAGTGTGTGATGTGGAGGGGATTTCCTCGGCACGCCTGAATCTCCTTGCGAAAGCCGCGAAAAGGGCCGATCTTCTTCCCTCCAAAGACATCATCGAATGGGTCGCCCGCGCGGAACGTCTTGACCAGGAACTCCAATCCCCCCAAAGCCGGCTCACGTTGGTACGTTGGCTTGCCGCCTTAGGGAACTTTGACGAGGCCGAGGCCGCCTTGGGGACGATTACTTCCACACAGGAGGCTCAGGAAGGCGCGCGGGCACTGAGCGACGCTCACCAAGCCCGCGACTAGCACATCTAAAGCCAGCCCAAGACGCAACTACTTGTTCTCGGTAGAGTTCGGTAAGGCCTCGGCAATCTGCTGCGCAACCAAGTCCTCGTCGACGGGAAGCTGAGTGCGCGCATAGGCGGCGGCGTCATCTTGGGCATCGACAATTTCCTCAGCAACCGAACTGGCATCACGGCGCAATTCGACACCGTCAACGACGGAAGCACGCGCAAGCGTACGGGCCTCTAACCGGTCCTCGTCCGTGAACTCGAGATCATCAGCATGCTTTCGAACAAGAAGGCGAATAAGCTTGCGGCGCAGGTTTTCCTCGCGCAGGACTGCAGAACGCTCACGCAGCCAGCCGACTGCCAAAATAATTAGCAGAACAACACCCAACCAACCGATGACCGGATACATAACCCCGATCAGCTTCTTGAATCCCATGAACGAAGCCGCGTAGCCCGCTGCTACTACTCCGATGAGCACCAGACGCATTCGTGAGGTCGACCCGCCAGAAAAACGACGAGCTGTCGAATAGAACAGGGAAAAAGCGGTGTTGTAGATCAGCGCAAAAATCACAAGGGTATATCCGAAAGCGAATAGCGGATGAATCGAGCGTGCTATCTCAAGAGCCGGGACGTTTACATCCCAGATACGATCCACGTTCAGATACAGAGCAAGCGCATCCGCACCGAGGACAAGGGCGATCAGCAAGCCACCGATACGACCGGCACGACGCGCCTCACCAATGCGCAAGATTGAGCCACCGAGGACGAAGGCCATTGCAATACCACAGACAACACACAGCGCGAAATAGTTAATCGTCGCCAGCCACAGATTCGGCAGTGCGGGAGTGACATTACGCGCGGCTGCGTCAAGTTCAGCAATGCCCGCATGCGGAGTCACCAATGAATAAATGGTCAAAACGGCAATCGCAATCATAATGATGGGCGTGAACACCCCGATCACATTCATAATCCGGTCGAAGTCCAGGAAAGCCGTAAGAATGACAAGCAGGGCACACAGTAAGCTGCCCGCCCAAGTAGGCACTCCGAATTGCTGCTGGAGGTTCGCACCGGCCCCTGCCAGCATCACGAAGCCCGTAGTGAAGGCAGAGAAAATCAGCACCACATCAATGACGCGACGCAAAACGGGATGAGTGATGCGTTCGAAGACCTCGTCGTGATTGTCTGAGCGAAAGTACGAGCCAAGCTGCAGGGCAACGACGCCGAAAATCACGTTCAGCACACCCAAGGCTACGATTCCGATCAAACCCTTGGCGCCAAAAGCAAGGAAATATTGCAGGAGATCTTGGCCGCTGGCCAAACCTGCGCCGACTATCACTCCCACATATGCAAAAGCCACCGAGAGGTATTTCTTAGTCATTGTCTTCTTCCGATTGCCAATAAATATCACGGCCAAGGCCTATTTTCACCGTACAGGGTGAACTACTAGGCCGCAGAATTATGTCGATTGAATCACAAAAGAAGAAAGAAAGCTACGAGTTCGTTCGAATGGGGAAACTACTTGCTGTCCGTGGAATCCGGCAAGGCCTCGGCAATCTGCTGCGCAACCAAGTCCTCGTCGACGGGAAGTTGAGTGCGCGCATAGGCGGCGGCGTCATCGTGGGAAGCGACGATCTGTTCCGCAATCGAGTCGGCGTCGCGGCGCAGCTGCGTTCCTTCGACGACCGAGGCACGGGCGAGTGTCTGCACCTCGGCGCGGTCCGCATCTGTGTACTCAAGGCCATCGGCATGCTTGCGCACCTGCACGCGGATCAGCTTGCGACGCAGATTTTCTTCGCGGATTACCGAGGCGCGGCGGTGCAGCCACGCGATCGCAAGGACCACGAGGAGTGCAATCCCCAGGTAGCCGATGATCGGATACATGCCGCCAACCAATTTCTTAAATCCCAGCAGGGAGTTCGCATAACCCGCAGCGGTCACCCCTGTCAGAATCACTCGCATGCGCTGATCCGAACCGCCAGAGAAGCGTCGAGCCGTTGAGTAGAACAGGGAAAAGACCGTGTTGTAGATCAGCGCGAAAATGATGAGCGTATACAAGAGCGCGAAAGCCGGATGAATGCGCCGGGCGATCTCCAACGTCGGCACTCCCACATCCCAGATGCGATCCATGTTGAGGAAAAGCGTCACCGCATCGGCTGCAATAACGAGAGCAATCAGCGCACCGCCCAAGCTCCCGGCCTTGCGTGCCACATCGATGCGCAGGACGGAACCTCCCAAAACGAAAGCCATCGCAATACCGTTGACCACGCAGAGTGCGAAGTAGTTGATTGTCGAGAGCCACAAGTTCGGAAGCGCAGGGGTAACATTCTGCGCGGCAGCGTTGAGCTCGGTGATGCCTGGATGCGGGCGCGCAAGCGAGTAGATCGTCAAAATACTGATGGCAACAATGATCATCGGGGTGAAGACACCGATGACTTTCATGATGCGATCAAAATCAAGGAAGGCAGTGACGACAACCAAAACCGCGCAGATCGCACTTCCCGCCCATGCCGGGATTCCAAACTGTTGTTCCAGGTTCGCTCCCGCGCCAGAGAGCATGACGACGCCCATCGCGAAGCCCGAAAAGACCAGAACGACGTCAATCACGCGACGAACCAGTGGCGGGGCTATGCGCTCAAAGACTTCGTCGTGATCGCCTGATCGGTAGTAGGACCCAAGCTGCAGGGCCACAACGCCGAAGACAATGTTGAGGACACCCAGGACGGCAATGCCAATCAGGCCCTTCGCTCCGAAAGAAAGGAAGTACTGCAGAAGGTCTTGACCACTGGCAAGGCCCGCACCAATGACGACGCCAACGTAAGCGAATGCGACAGAAAGGTACTGTTTGGGCCCGCTCACTTCCCCTCGAGGAGCTGGATCGGCGGACGGGGCGCGTTCACATGGTTGATTGGGGCCTCGCTATCTGCGTAGCCCAAGCAGAAACCGGTGATCAGCTTGTAGTGCTGGGGAATCTCAAACTCCTGCTCGACCGGGCCACGCCAAGCCGAGAGCACACCGATTGCACACGAGTCGACGCCGTGAGCTTTCGCTGAAAGGAACAATGTTTGGAGCATGAGGCCGGCGTCCATTGCGCTCCACGGGAGCATGTCTTCGTGAACAAAAACGAAGCCCATGACGGGGGCGTTGAAAGCGGAGACGTTGCGGCGGTTCGCGTTGTCACGCCCCTCGTAGTCGCGGCGCTCAACGCCGTATGCTCCGTAGACCAGTTTCGCGACCTCGACCTGAGGGGCTCGAAGCTCCTTCGGGTAAGGCTTCCAGACTGGGAAATCTCCATCGGGAAGTTCGCGCTTGAGTGCAGTTTTGATCGTTGCAAAGCGCTTGTGGTGCTGGATATCCAAGGTCTGGTTGAAACGTCGCACATATTCTTTGCGCAGGCGATCGGCGCGCTCCCCTGTTGCCAATGCAACGCGGAAGGCACGAGTGTTGGACCAGCTGGGGGCTGTTGTCGCGTCCTTGAGGAGTGCGTCCAGGATGTCCTGTGGAATCTGCTGATCCGTGTATGCGCGGATTGAGCGGCGCGAGGCCGCGAGTGCGGAGAAGTCAGGGGCAGCGAAATCGGTAGCGTCGGTTGTCACTGTTCAAGCGTAGCGTGCTTGTGTCAGTTGGAGCCTTTCGATGCGAGTTCGTTCCGTTTGCTGCCTGTCTCGATGGGAGCTCGTTCCGTTTGCTGCCTGTCTCGATGGGAGCTCATTCCACGCGACGCTCCCGCACCTTCCCTGCCCTTTTTGTCACACGAAGTCGTGAAAAGACATGCGTTATAAGCCATGACATTTACCGACTTCATATGGAGGGAGCGACCAGATGCTGCCTCGGGAAGAACGGAGGGCCAAACTGCATGTGGAGGGAGTGGAAACGAGCCGGCAGTCAGCTCAGCTGGGCAACCTCATCCCGCCTAACACACGAAGTCACGAAAAGACACACGCTATAACGCATGACATTTACCGACATCATGTGGAGGGAACGGATCCCGGGTGCGGTGCCGAGCGCGCCTCACGTGGAGGGAGCGCAACAGGCGTGGCGGCTATCAGGCCAGCGCGGCCTCGAAAGCTTTGATGTCCTCTTCAGGAGTTCCCCACGAGGTACAGAAGCGCGCCAAGAGACGACCATCGGGAAGGGTCTCCCAAATGCCGTATTGCACCTTGCGCGAGAGCCGTTCATGTCCGGCCTGATCCAAGGCGACAAAGGTCAGGTTCGTCGGCGAGTCCATCGTGACGACATAACCCGCGCGGATCAGAGCCTCACGGATTCGCTTAGTGGCGGCAACGCCGGGAGCACCCAAAGTCAGGTAGAGGTCATCCTCAAACAAGGCCTCGAACTGGACACCCAAGAGGCGGCCCTTCGCAAGCAGCGCACCATGCTGCTTCATCTGCGTAACGAATTGACGGATCGACCCACCGTCGGGGATGACGACGGCCTCGCCGAAAAGGGTTCCGCACTTGGTACCGCCGATGTAGAACACATCCGACAGGCGCGCGACGTCCGCGAGTGAAACATCATTTGCCGGCGATGCAAGGGAATAGGCCAGACGGGCGCCGTCGACGAAAAGCTTCAAGCCACGCTCGCGGCATGCGGCGGAAATGTCCTCGAGTTCTTGAAGCGAGTACAGGGTCCCGTACTCGGTGGGCTGGGAAATGTAGACAAGCGCGGGGGCGATCATATGGTCGCGCGCGCCATCGCCTTCCCACGCGTCGCAAACGCGGATGACGTTTGCGGCCGTGATCTTGCCTTCTTTCGCGGGAATGTCGAGGATCTTGTGGCCACCGCGCTCAACAATGCCCGCCTCGTGCATGTTGATGTGTCCGGTGTGAGGCGCGATCACGCCCTGCCACGGCAGCAAGATCGCGTCAATGACGGTGGCGTTTGTTTGGGTTCCGCCGACGAGGAAGTGGACGTCCGCATTGGGCGCGTCGCAGGCCGTGCGGATCAGGTCGCGCGCACGCTCGCAGTGGTCGTCGGTACCGTAACCACTTGTTTGCTCCATGTTGGTGGCGACCAGGGCATCGATGACCTCTTGACGCGCGCCTTCTTGATAGTCACTGGAGAAATTCGGGATTACAGCTGGATTCGTCATTGCACAATTATTGCACGCTTTTTACTTTGAGAATAAGGCACCGAGCACACACCACACCTATCATGGTGAAAAGGTAATGACGCCGCCAGACCGCTAAAGGACACTACTCATGCCGCATGACAACAGTCCGCATCCCGCTTCGATCAACCGAGATTCCAAAGACTACTGGAACAAACGTGCGGCGACTTTCACCCGTTACGCGACCGAGGACTACGAACTCTGGCTCATGGACTTACTCTCCCCCGCGATGGGCGAGACGATCTTGGACATGGGCTGCGCGACGGGCACACTTGCGCTTCCCCTTGCGAGGGCCGGCCACCACGTCCACGCCTGCGACTTTGCCGAGGCCATGCTGGCTATCCTCGATCAGCGCGCCACCGCCGAGAATCTTCCTATTACCTCGCATCTGCTTGCCTGGGATGAGGACTGGAGTCTGGCCGGTTTGGGAGAGAACAGCGTCGACTGCGCTTTCGCTTCACGCTCCCTGATGAGCGATCACACTCTCAGCCGCATCTCAAAGCTTGACGCCACAGCGAGAGTCAAAGCCGCCGTAGTCGTCCCGAATAGCCTTCCGCCATCGTCGGATCCCAGGCTCTTGACCTACCTGGGTCGCAAAGCGAAGCGCCCCAGTACCGTCCCCGAGGTCTTGCGCGCGCTGCGTTACCTCGGCCGCATTCCAGTCACTGCAACGATGAATACCTATCGACCGATGCGCTTCAATTCCTTTGACGAGGCCAGGGCTGACCTGCGTCGTTTGGCACGCCCTGAGCCTTTCACTGCGCGTGAGCAACGTTTGTTCGATGCCTATGCACGCGATCATTTCATTGAGGTTCCAGCAGTGCAGACTAAGAGCGATCTTCCTGACGATCACAGCGATTCTCCTCAAACACATTCACCCCAGACACAGTGGGTTTTGAATTACCCACTCCCCGTTGTCTGGACGTTCATTGGCTGGCGCACGAACGGAAGCGAGTGGGAGTAAAAATCGTGGATAAAGATTTCCCCAAAGACACCACTGCCTTCGGGGAAACAGAACTCGCTAAGAAAGTCACTTCATAATCTGCGCGACAAGCTCTTGCAGATCCGGAATGACGGTCTCGTTAAACCACGGGTTCTTCTTCATCCAGATTTGGTTACGAGGCGAGGGGTGCACGAGCGGGAAGAACTCGGGCAGGTAGTCGCGGTAGTCCTTGACGACCTGCGTGAGCGAGACCGAGGACTTGAGCTGCAGATAGCGCTTCGTCGCGTAGGAGCCGACCAGAATAGTGAGCTTCAGGTCAGGCATGAGCTCGAGCAGACGCGGGTGCCACTTGTCCGCGAAGCCTTTGCGCGGGGGCAGGTCACCGCTCTTTCCGGTGCCCGGGAAGTAGAAGTCCATGGGGACAATGGCCAGCTTCCCCGAGTTATAGAAGGTATCGCGATCGATCCCCATCCATTCGCGAAGACGATCACCGCTTCGGTCGTTCCAGACGATTCCGCTTTCCTCGGCAACGCGGCCGGGAGCTTGGCCGACGATCATGATCCGACATTCGGGTCCAGCGAAGAAGAGTGGGTCGATACCGCGCTTTGTAAACGAGGCGTTTTCCGGATCCCTCCGAATTTCCTCTGCGATTGCTTTAAACCTCGGATCAGTAATCTCTGGAGTCATATTTTCACTCTAGACCCGTTTCTATTCACCTGCAGCAGCCTCTATAAAAACTGGGCCCCTTTAATTCAACGGCCGCTTCCACGTTCCCAAGATGTCAGTGTTGACAATCCCGATCGCACTCATCAAAGCCAGTGCGGTCACCGGGCCAATGAAGACGAAGCCTCGACGTTTGAGCTGGGCTGAGAGAGCACGAGATTCTTCCGTTTGGGCGGGCACTTCCCCAGCATTTTTGGGCAGAGGATGCTGGCTAGGTTGATAGAGCCAGACGAGTTCGCCCAAGTGTCGCGGATAGGATTGCCGAGGCCGTAGCAGGTGCGCAAGCGGCGCCTCCCCCACACGCCCAGCGCGGTGCGCGTCAGCTTCGGCGGTTAGAGCACCGCGAAGCGCAATAACTGCCTGCGCGTTGGTAATTGCCGCCTCGATCTTCCGCTTATTTCGCACGATGCCCGCGTCCTGCATCAAGCGCTTGCGGTCTTGATCGCTGAAGGCAGCAACGGCCTCGGGAATGAAGGATGCGAAGGCAGTGCGGAAGGCTTCGCGTTTCTTGAGGATCGTTGACCACGAAAGGCCGGATTGAAAGCTCTCAAGGACGAGGCGTTCAAAGACGCCTTGCTCGGAAGTGACCGGACTTCCCCACTCGTTGTCGTAGTACTCGCGCAAGAGCGGGTCCGTAGCCGCCCAGGTCGGGCGGACACGGCCGTCTTCGCAGGCAACGAGGCCTTCAGGAAGAGTCACGGTCATCTCCTCAAGCGGTGCAGATTACGCCCTCGGCTGGCGCTCTGCCCACTCCTGCAGGCTCACGCGGGGACCGGTGAAGAAGGGGGTGTCCTCGCGCACGTATAGACGAGCCTCGGTGTAGCGCTGGGCGTGCATGACGCCCTCAAGACGGTCCAGGCTGTCGGCCTCGAAAGCCAAAACCCACTCGTAGTCGGAGAATCCGAAGGCCGACAGGGTCGAGCCCTTGACATCGGGGTACTGCGAGAAGCCGTTCCGCCCGTGCTCGGCCATGATCCGCGAGCGCTCTTCGGGAGCCTTCAAGTACCAGTCGTAGGAGCGCACGAAGGGGTAGACCATCGCCCAATCACGCGGCGCAACCCCACCAAAGCACGCAGGAATATGGCGCTTGTTGAACTCGGCGGGAGTGTGCAGACCCATGCAAGACCACACGGGCTCAAGGAACTTCCCCAGCGCGCTGGCACGCAGGCGGTGGTAGGCGTCTTGCAAGACCTCGGGGTCATCATCAAGCCACCACACCATCAGGTCCGCCTCGGCGCGGAAGCCGGACACGTCATAGAAACCGCGGATTTCTGCGCCCGCGCTCTTCACGTAGTCCAGGGATTCAGCAACAATATTGGCGCGCTCGCTATCATCAGCCGGCAAGAACTCGCCCAATGCAAACACGGAATACAGCGCGTAGTGCTGCTTACCGTTGACCTGGTCCAAGTCAATATCGGTCCGGTCGCGCGGGTCAGGAACGTAGGAGTGCGCGGCATGGTGGTGCGGAGCATGCTCGGCAACGTGTTCGGGCGCAGGCTCAGAGTGAGCGCTATTTTCGGCATTTTCAGCGGACTGTGCCGCACGACGGTTCAAGAACGCCATTGATTCCTCCTGTTGTATGGCGGATTGACCGGCGACTCGAGCAGGGCCGTCGGAAGAAAGTGGAGCATGCGGGCTTGCATGTTGAGTGCCCGCTTCTGCAGAGTGCTCAGAATGCGCAGGCCGAGCCGGAGCCAAGCAGCAATCCTGGGGGCACACCGTATGGAAAGGCCCCGTACCCGTCACGGTTATGCGGAAGGGGTTTTCTCCCCTCGCTTGAGCCGCGCGTTCTTCCAACACGTCCACCAGCGATGAGACAAACGCGGGGTCCGTAGAGATGGTTTCCGCGCGCTGATACGCAATCCCAAGCTCCGCAGCGGTTTCCTTCGCCTCGGTGTCCAGATCGTAGACAACCTCCATGTGGTCGCAGATAAAGCCGATCGGCACGACAACTACGCCGCTTGGCTTTCCACTTCCCGAGGCCTCGTTTCCTTCCGGCGTTCCCTGGCCTTCCGGGACGATCAGTTCGCGGAGGAAATCGTTGATGTCGGGCTCCAGCCAGCGTGCCTGCGGCGGGCCTGAACGCGAACAAAATGCTAGGTCGTACCCCAATTCCTCGCGTCCCAAGACCCGACGTACTTCCGGCATGATCGCTTGAATCAGTGCATGGTGCTGGGCCACGTAACTAATTTCGGAAGCGGGAGTACCTAGAGATGAGTTTTCTTCAACTTCAAGCTCTTCACTGGCCTCGGTAGCGGGGGAAGAAACAGTCGAAGGGAAGGGGAAGGGAGAGGACCCTTCTTCCATGCTCACGGGGATGGAGTGGGTGACGAAAATCAGTCGGATCCCGTTTGGATCAGCTCCACCCTCGACTAGGGCCGACCATGCGCGCCGGATCGAGGCAATTTCAGCACTGGCCATGCCGGGCGTCGAATAGTAGGGGCGTACCTTATCGACAATGATGTCGGCGCTCGGGTTGTCCGCACTGTCCTCTGTGCCAAGGACGATACTCCCCCACTTTTCGCTGAGGGACTGCGCGGCCTCGGCAAGGTCTTCGCGGTACTGACGGCACCCCGAATACGAGGCGTAGGCGGAGGTTGGCAGCACAAGGATCCGTCGCGCGCCGGCTTGGGCGAGCTCGTCTAGGCCCTCGGCGACGAAGGGATGCCAGTTGCGGTTTCCCCAGCCGACGGGGATGTCATATCCGCGACGTAAAAGCTCAGCGGATATGTCAGCGATCAGGCGTTGATTACAGGCATTAATGGGTGAAACTCCGCCGAAACGCTCGTAGTGCTTCGAGACTTGGAGTAGGCGTTCGTCGGGGATTCCGCGGCCTCGCGTTGCGTTGCGCATGAAGGGGAGGACATCGTCCATGCCGTTGGGGCCACCGTAGGACAGCAGCATGATTGCGTCGTAGGGTTCCAATCCCGGCACTGTGAGGCCTCCTTCGTGGGTAACGTGGCAAGTTTAGGACTGCACGCCCGCCCTTCGCAGCGACAAAGTGTCAGAAAAACGCGAGATTGCGCCGTTTTTACAGGTGTACTGGCCAATCCGGGCACTGTAAAATATTCATGTTCTAAGGAGGATTCATGGACAAACGCGATCGCTACCGCGGCGCACTCATTGGCGAGGCCGCCGGAGACGCCTTGGGCTATACCGTCGAGTTCCTCCGCGAACCACAAATTTTTCAGCGCTTCGGCCCCGCAGGCATTACCGATTACGTCCTTGATGAGCAGGGCGTTGCGCGTTTTTCTGACGATACTCAGATGACCCTCTACACCGCGGAAGGCTTGCTTTTTGCGCATACCCGAGGGGCCTTGCGCGGCATTATGGCCTCGATCAGCTACTACATGTCCTTCATGTATCAGGACTGGTACCGGACGCAAACCGAGGATTTTAGCGAACGCACTCGCTGCGCTTGGGTCAGCGGGTTCCCCGAGCTTTTCGCGCGGCGAGCGCCCGGGACAACGTGCATGACGGCATGCGCCACTGGGGCTAATGGGACTCTTGAATCCCCAATCAACGATTCAAAGGGTTGTGGCGGGATCATGCGCGTTGCGCCGGTCGGCCTCTTTTACTCAAAGAGTTTTTCAAACATGACTCGCCACATGACCTACGCCGATATCCAGCTCCAGGGCGCGGAAATTGCGGCCCTCACTCACGGCCATGAGCTGGGGTGGCTTCCCGCGGGAGCCTTCGCGCAGATTGTGTCGATGATCGTCCACGAGGATTCTCCCCTTCCCGAGGCCGTCGCCGCCGCGAGCGCAACCCTTTCCGAGGCATTCCCCAAGGCGCGGATGATTGGCGCTTTGCAAGAAATCATGGAACGCGCGCTTTCACTGGCTTCGTCTGGGCTCAGCGACCTGGACGCGATCCACGAGCTTGGCGAGGGCTGGGTTGCGGAAGAAACCCTGGCGATCGGGGTCTTGTGTGCGCTGCGCCATCAGGGGGATTTCGCGGGAGCGATCGCCGCGGCCTCGAACCACAACGGCGATAGCGATTCAACCGCCGCGCTCGCGGGCACGATCATAGGTGCACAAATTGGTTACGAGGCAATTCCGCATCGCTTCATTGAGCCGCTTGAACTGCACGAGGCCATTGTTGAAATTGCCGATGACCTATCGACCGGCTGCGGCCACCTCAGCGAGTTCGCACCCCTCGACCGCGCGTGGGCACACAAGTACATCCACCACGACTACGTTCAGTGGAGGCGCGAGGGAAGCAAATACTGAACCCAAGCTGCGCAAGACCTAGCCTCGCTACTTAAGACGACCTGCGCGGCACTCCCTGCCGACAGCGGCGCTCTCCCGACTCTGCCCGAGGCGAATGCAGACGGCGAGCCTTCTCTCGAGAGCTAGCCCCGGCCTCGGCAATCAGTTCTTCGACTCGGCGACGCTTACGCTCACCTCGTAGTCTTTGGCCTCGTCGCCCAAGACTGCCTTGACGTGGCCGGTGACGATTTCGTCCAGACGCTTTTGTGCCTTCTCAAGCAGGCCGCGCTTCACGGCATCCTCGGATGCACGCTTCTCCTCGTTCGCAAGGAAACCGGTGACTTCATTGACTTCGAGGCGGTTTGCCAAGCTAAAGGTCTGGTCGTAGGTCTTGACCGACGAGGGATCGATTTTGGTCGAGATCACCTGGGCTGCCGGCACGGTTACTTTAATGACCTTCTTGCTCTCATCCCGTTCAACCTTGATCGCGCTGATGTCAGTAATGCCGGCTTTCACTTCACCTGAGTAGGTGATGAGGAATGACGCTCCTGTTCCGGGAACCTCCAGGCCAAAAATCTGCGTCCCCTGTTCGGAGTATTTGCCAACCTCAGTGAAGATGTAGGACTCAGTCGCAAGCTCCGCGATATCAGAGAAAGAGTTGGTGATGGTCGTAGTGTCGGTCGTGACCTTCTTGGAATTGAATCCCAAGAATCCCAGGTAGGGAGCCATTTTCATTCCACCGAGGAAGACTAGGGCAATAACGACAAGAGCACCCAGCACTCGAACTAAACCGCGAAGTTTCGCCATGACACAACCACCATTGCTTGTTGATACAGGATTGAATACTGTGCGATTTTACAGAGTTCCCCAAGGAGAAATCAAGGAAGTAGCAAGAATTATCCCCACACCTCGAGCCGCGAGATTGCGCCTGAAGTGCGGGGATTCTTAGTCAATAAATACGCTCAGACCTCAACAGCGGTGCCCGTGGCAATTGCTGCGAGCATTCCATTGTCAGCTCCGGCGGTGAAGTAGTCGACATGCACGCCGACGACCGCGTTCGCGCCCATTGCCTTCGCGCGCTGGCACATCTCGTCGATCGCAGTTTTCGAGGCCTCGGACAGCTCCTCTTCATAGTTCGTGGCCCGGCCACCAAAGAGGTTCGACAAACCCGCGCCGATGTCCTTGAAGAAGTTCACACCCGAGATCGTCTCTCCGGAAACAATTCCGATGTAACGCTTAATGGGCGTTCCTTCAAGGGTTGGGGTCGTAACAGCAATCATGGCAACTCCTTTGTCCAGTTGGTGTCTCAATCCTATCCACCGGTAGCGAAGGCGCATTCGCAGTGCCACACTCGCGGACCTAAAATCGACCATATGAGGTCAACACGCACGAGCTACACGGAACTTCACCGATGAGCACTCCGACCTCACCCACCCCCGAAACCTCAGCGAGCCCGGCGCGACAGCTACGGCCTCGTGGCCGCAGGGGAACGATCGCGCTTGCCGTGGGCACTCTAGTGGCAGCAACCGGCCTGGTCAGCGCAGCAGGATACGAGGCCTATCACGCCTCCGCACCCTCCCCCGCAGTTACCCACCACGAGAAGGCGGACGGGACAACGGTGATCATTCCCGCGGCCTCGGAGAATCCGATTCCCTTGCACGGGCGGATCGACACCGTGGATTATCAGCAGGAATACCAGGGCGTCACCTACAAGAAGCAGGCCTTGGTCTACGTTCCGGCAACATACGTACAGGGAATACCTGCCAATATCGCGTACCTGACTCACGGGTGGATGAGTAGTGCGGAAGAGATGGCAGACGAGGTCTCGCCGGCCATTGATGACCTGGAGCGCAGCGGCACGGTCTCTCCAACAATCGTTGTTTTTGCAACGTACTACCCTGATCGCTCTTTCGTGAACGATGATTTTGAAACGGATTATCAGCTCAATCGCTTCTTTGCGACCAGTGAGATCAACACCTTGATTGACACAATCGAGTCGCGTTACTCTACCTACGCGGGCGGCGACACCACGGATGAATCCTTAAAAGCTAGTCGCGCGCACCGCGCTTTTGGCGGTTTTTCCATGGGCGGGATTACGACCTGGGATGTTTTCGCCCTGAACCCCGACTATTTCTACGGCTATATGCCGATGGCCGGGGAGTCATGGATTGGCCGCGATCATGACGCACCCCTACCCCAGATTGCCGACGAAGTAACCTTGGGGGTGCGCAGCCGCGAGATGGGGCCGCAGGATTTCCGCATTATCGCCAGTGTCGGTTCAGATGATCCTGCTTTGGACGACATGAATCCGCAGCTCGATGAGTTTTACCGCAAGTATCCAACCCTGATGACGCCTCAGAGCTTGCAGGTATGGATCGATGAGGACGGGACGCACTCTCTAGCCTCGGTTTCGCGCCAGCTCAGCCACGCTCTGCCGCTGCTTTTCCCGCGCCAGTAGGCGCGATCGACACCAGCAGGCCGGATTGACACCACTTGGCGACATCGCATACCCCAAAAACCGCTCGTTCAAAGCTCCAACTGGTGTCAATGCCTCCAAACGCTGTCAGTGAGCCAGTAGGCTTTTCACTTCGGCTTTCAGGACCGCATTGCATCCATAAGTTAACAGTGTTAACCTCTATCTCGACACAAAGTTAACACTGTTAACCGATGGGAGAATGACCGTGTCACAACCACACTCACCCGCCCTAGAAGCTCAGGGAATCCACAAGAGCTACGGCACCCACAAAGTTCTGCGCGGAGTCGACCTTCGCGTCGAACCAGGGCAAATCCTTGGACTGCTCGGACGAAATGGCGCCGGAAAATCGACGCTCATCACCATTTTGTGCGGGCTGAAGCGAGCAGACGCCGGCAGCGTTCGCATCTGCGGAAAGAATCCTGCAGCGCACAACATTGGCCAGCTGCTCGGATATGCGCCACAGGAACTCGGCATCTACCCCGACCTGAGCGTCGCCCAAAATCTCACCGCTTTCGGGGAGCTACACGGGCTTGGCCGCCGCGAAGCCGTCGTGCGCGCCGGCGAGGTCATGGACCTGCTTGGCCTGAGTGAAAAACGAGGCCAACGCGCCTCGCATCTCTCGGGTGGCCAGCAGCGCAGGCTCCACGCGGGAATGGCGATCATGCACAGGCCTCGACTGATCTTCATGGACGAGCCCACGGTTGGGGCAGATGTTGAAGCGCGCAGCCAGATCCTGAGCGCGGTCCGTCAACTGGCCGAAGAAGGCGCAGCCGTCGTCTACACCTCGCACTACCTCGCGGAGTTCGAGGAGCTTGGCTCTGACATCGCAATCCTGAGCGAGGGGCGAATCGTTGCCCGCGGAAGCCTTGAGGAGATCATTTCCGCCCACGGCAGCGCCGAGGTCACGCTTACCTTCGACCGCACCGTCACCCCGCTCGAGGGCTGGAGCGCCGACGGCAACGTACTGCGCCACAGCGGGGACGAGGCCGACCCGGGCGCACGTATCGGCGAAGTTTTGGCCTCGCCAGCCCTGGCGGGAGCACGCCTTGTCGATGTAAAGATCGACCAACCGAGCCTGCACAACGCATACCTGCACATCATCGAGGAGAGTGACCATGTCGCAGCTTAAGCAGCTGTGGGCGATGACCCGCTTGAATATCCGCCTCCAACTCACCGACCCGGCACCGACGCTCATCCTGACGGTGATCCCGCTCGTCTTGATTCCTTTCATGATGCCGGCGTTTAAATCAATGCTCCTGGCCGACGGATACACGGGAGCCACCGGCGCCGAACAGGCGGTTCCCTCGATGGCGATTCTCTTTTCTTTCCTCGCCGTCCAGAACATCATTGGCTCGTTTTTCAACGAGCATTCCTGGGGAACGTGGGAGCGCCTCGAGGCCTCTCCGACCTCGCGCGCATCCATCCTGACCGGTAAGGCGTTGGTTGCCTACATTATGCAGACCGTGCAGATCACGGTCGTGCTCGTGCTCGGTGCAGCGATTTTCGGGTATCGCCCGAAGGGCTCTTTACTTGCATTGATGGCGGTACTGCTGAGTTTTTCGGCGGTCCTATCGGCCCTGGGTGTTGCAATTGCCCTGTGGTCGCACAGTCGCGATGCCGCTCTGTCCATGTCGAACATCGTGGGCATGCTCGCCGCAGGAATCGGCGGAGCATTCTGCACAGTTTCATCTTTCCCCGACTGGGCTCAACACGCTGCACGCCTCTCCCCTGCATACTGGGCCAACGCCGCAATCAACAAGGTGAGTTTGGATGGTCTTGGATTCGCTGATATCGCCCCACAAATCGGCGCACTGTTGGGATTCTTCGCCGCGTTCGCCGCGCTTGCACTGATAAAGTTTCGTTATCACAAGGAGTAATCCACCCGAGCGGAGAGTCCATGCCATCATCAAAGCCACGCGCGCTATCGCGAGACATCATTTTGTCTGCTGCGCTCGAATTGGTTGATGAGGAGGGGCTCTCCGCCCTATCTCTGCGGTCTTTGGGAAAGCGCTTAGGCGTCTCCCAGGCCGCGTTTTATCGCCATATTCCCGACAAAGCTGCTCTGTTGGAGGGCATTTCGGAACAGGTTTGGCGTCTGACTTTCGACTCATTTTTGGCTCGCGTTGAGGGCGGGAAAGTGGACGTGCCGGAGCACTCTGAGTCCACAGCTTCACACGAGGCGACGCCCGCCGCGCCAGGAGCACCCCAGGCCACCTCGGCCTCGCCACTGCTGGCCTACATGCGCGAGTACGCACACTGCCTGGCCGCCACACTTCGCGCGCATCCGGGCACGGTCATGTTGCTGCTCACGCACCCGATGTCGACTCCCGAGCAGCTCTCTCAGCTGGCGCGTGTGTTCGTGGCGCTCGCCCGGCGAGGTTTTACTCCAAACGCAGACATGCTCGGTCTGGTCAACGCCGTGTCGATCTATACGACGGCTTTCGTTGCCGCCGAGGTCGTCCCGCCCGTGGGCGGCACCACTGAGCAGCCTGTCGATTTGCAGGCCGCGAGCGCCGCATTGAGCCCGGAGGACGCGCAGGCACTGCGACCACTCATCCAGGATCTCCTTGAGGATCGCTACGATTTTGTCACCCAGTTTGAGCGAGGCCTCGAGGCCATCCTGCGCGGGTGGAACTGAGAGCGTCAGTGAGTGGCGCAGCTCCTGTCGCAGCGCCGATTAACAGCAGTAGGCCGGATCGACACTATTAGGCGCGATTGACACCACTTGGAGGCATCGCATACCCCAAAAACCGCATATCCAAAGCTCCAACCGGTGTCAATGCCTCCAAACGGCGCCAATGAGTCTGGGGAATAGCGCAGTTCAAGTAAGAAAGCTTCTGCTCAGGCCCACTAGGCCCACTCGGCCCACTAGGCCCCAGCATCTGCCACCAGGGCAGGTTCTACAAGTAGGGAATCTCCTCAACCTCGCGGACAATCCGCTCAGTTCCGCCCAATTCCGACAGCTCGTCGCGCAGCCTCGAAAGCCCACCACTCGGGGCCACTTCATTAACGAGGCGTAGCGCGGCCTCGGCAATGAGAGCGGGCTTGGGTGCGCGCACGCTCAAGCCACAGCGCGTGCGCTCGACGGCCTCGGCGTTGAATTGGCGCTCAAACACGCGCCCAGGTACGACGACTTGGGGGACTTCATAAGCCAGCGCGTCCATCATCGAGTTTTGCCCGCCATGATGGACCATGACGCGGGCGCGAGGGAGGAGCTCGGCAAAGTTGAGGCGAGGCGCGCAATGCACCTCGCGGCCAGCTGCGGCGTAGACCGCTTCGGGCACACCTGCGACGTACACATCGCAGCCAAGCACGCTCGAGAGCTGCCGGCCCACTCGCACGGCAACTCCCGCGGGGACACTGCCCGAACCGAGGTAGACCACCGCGCAATCACGATCGGTGCTGCGAGCATCCAGATTCGGCATATCGCCAAGAAAACCGCAGTAGATCGCCCGCTCCCCCGCCTCCGGTTCCAGCGCGGGACAGCTCGGGATGAAACGCCGTTTCATCCCCTTAAGGATGGTCAGGGACGAGGCCGGGGCGGGCATGCCCATCTCGCGCAGTAGGCGTCGAATTCCCGCTGATTTTCGCGGGTTTGAGGCGTAGGCGGCGGTCGTCGGCTGCGAGCCACTGCCCACGCATGGGATTCCCTCGGCGCGGGCGGCGATCACCGCAGCCAAGTTGAATTCCGAGTAGACAACGTCAGGGCACCAAGTGCGCATGAATTCGCGCAGCTTCTCAACGGCCACGCAGCTGTAGCGGTAGTCCAATGAGCCCGTTAACCACAGCACTTCTTCGAAACTATGAACGGGCTTGCGTCCCATCAGTCCCAGGCGCGAGGCCAGCGGAAAGGTGTGACGGGCGATGGCCTCGGGAAGACCAAGGGGTGAGGGAACGGGAATTTCACATGTCGGAGCGACGGGATCGACGCAGTTTCCGTCGTCTCCCCATGCGAGCGCGACCTCGTGTCCACGGCTGAGGAAAGCGCGGGCGATCTGTTGCGCACGCGACCATGGGCCGCCCATCTGCGAGCGGGCCAACATGGGAACGACAAGGATTTTCACGGTTTAAGGCTACGCTCGACGCGGAAGAGCACCCAACTGCTGCTTATAGTTTTCACCCCACACGCGCATGGCCTCGAGGACGGGCTGCAGGCTGTGGCCCAGCTCGGTGAGCGAGTACTCGACGCGAGGCGGGACCTCGGCAAAAACCTCACGGTGGACAATGCCGGCGTCCTCCATGGTGCGCAGATTCGTCGTCAAGACCTTTTGTGAAATCGAGCCGATCGAGCGCTGGAGTTCTTTGAAACGCATGGTTCCCTTACCGCTCAGATCTCGCAAGATCAATACCTGCCATTTGTTCCCAATCAGGGTCAAAGTCGTCTCAACTGGGCATGGCGGCAAGTTCTCAAGCCGTGAATTCATTATCTTCTCCTTTTATCTTCGCAGGTCAGCGACAATAGTCACTTTTAGGTACCTATAGCATAAAATAGTGCCTACTTCCGAATTGCTTGCATTAATTCTACGCTGTCACACGTACAAAAACAGAGTGATTTACTCGCACAAATAATCGAAGGAAAACTCATGGCTCAGTCAATCGCAGTCGTCGCAGCAAACGGAAAAGCCGGACAGCTCATCGTCAAGGAAGCACTGGAACGCGGACACGATGTGACCGTCTTTGTCCGCTCTGAAAACAGGAGTCCCGCCCAGAATGCCGTCATCAAGGACATCATGGAGCTCAGCGCTCAGGACCTTGAGGGCTTTGACGCGGTTGTTGACGCTTTCGGCGCCTGGACACCGGAAACCCTCCCTCAGCATTCAACGACTCTGGCTCACCTGAGCGATATCCTCTCCGGCAGCAACACTCGCCTTTTGGTCGTCGGCGGAGCTGGCAGCCTGTACGTGAACCCCGCGCACACGCTGACGGTCGCTCAGACCCCTGATTTCCCCGAGGCCTTTAAGCCTCTTGCCCTTGCGATGGCCGAGGCCCTCGCCGAGCTTCGCGAGCGCAAGGACGTCCGCTGGACCTACATTTCGCCCGCTTGCAATTTCCAGGCCGATGGTGAGCGCACCGGCGAGTACATTCTTGGCGGCGAGGAACTCACGCTGAACGACCGCGGAGAATCCATCATTTCCTACGCTGACTTTGCCGTGGCTATGCTCGACGAAATCGAGTCCGGCAACCATGTGGGCCAGCGCATCAGCGTTGTCCGTAAGTAAGGGGTGCACCTAGCACTCACAATCGGGCATGCATTTGAAGCAGCCCCAATCCATTACACGATCGGAAAACCCGTAGGAGTTCCTATGAACCAGACAATGAACGCCGAGATTTCGCGCCTTGTAGATGCGATCAGCGCAGCGGATGCCGTCATGGTCGGCGCGGGCTCAGGTCTGTCAGCGGCCGCAGGTTTCACCTACAGTGGCAAACGCTTCCAGGCATACTTCGCGGATTTCATTGAGACCTACGGGTTTTCCGACATGTACTCGGCCGGTTTTTATCCATTCAAAACCTTGGAAGAACAGTGGGCGTATTGGAGTCGCCACATCTGGTACAACCGCTATGTTGAGGCTCCTAAAGACACCTATGACAATCTCCTTCAACTGCTCACAGGCAAGGATTTCTTCGTCCTCACAACGAATGTTGACCACCGCTTCCAGCTCGCAGGATTCCCCAAGGAACGTCTGTTCTACACCCAGGGCGACTACGGCCTGTGGCAGTGCAGCATTCCTTGTCACGACTCGACCTATGACAATTTTGAGATCGTGGCGCGCATGATTAAGGAGCAGCATGACATGCGAGTCCCCAGCGAGCTTGTCCCCTACTGTCCGAGGTGTGGCGAGCCTATGAGCATGAATCTGCGCGCTGATGCGACTTTCGTTGAGGATGCGGGATGGCATCAGGCTGCCCACCGGTACCAAGATTTTCTCGAGGCCCACGCGGGCGGCGATATCGTCTTCCTTGAGCTTGGTGTTGGCGCAAATACCCCGGGAATTATCAAGTACCCGTTCTGGAATCACACCTACACCAACGCCTCGGCAACGTACGCTTGCGTGAACTTTGACTACGCGCAGGCCCCTGTCGAGATCCGCGATCGCTCGATCCTCATCGATGGGGATATCCACGAGGCGCTCACCCTGGCCTTGCAAGCGCGGGCGATCTGCTGCGCGCCCACACTCCGACCAGGGATGGTCCACCACGAACACCGATAACGTCGAGGACGTCGACTGAGTGGCTACACCACTAGCGGCCCAGGCGCTTGACGAAGCGGAACATGTAGTCAGCCTCGCCCATCGGCTCACCCACTCCGCGGAGATGCGAGGTGTCGGGGTGATGTTCGTTGAAGAACTCGACGATGTGGAAGCCGCACTTGTTGACGTAGAAGTGGATGTTGCGCACCTCGAAATAGGGCGTCACCAGGGTCCATTCCCTCACCTGCGGGTGGGCGGCCTCGATGGCGAACCAGGCGCGCGTCCCCACTCCCCTGGAATGAACCGAGGCCTTCATTGCGAAAAGGAGAACCTCGCCTCGATGCCCGACGACGGTGAGGATCACGTTGCCCACGACTTCGCCGTCCTCAAGGATGCGATAGGCGAGCGCTCCCGGCGCATTCAGGGACTCCTCAATGTCGGACAGTGGGAGAATCGGCTGCGCCGTTGCACTGCCCTCGCTGGGACCAGCCGGAGGCTGCTCACGCGCGGCGAGACGCTCCCCCACGAAGGATCCCTGCGGGTTGCCCTGGAAGTGCTCGAAAGATTCCTGAAAGTCCGAGATCAGCGCAGGACGCTCGGTGACAGTCAGGGGCACAAGCATAATCGTCATGGGCTCATCGTATCTGTGAACAGCTGCAAATCTGACAGCAGGGGTCTCTTTCCTCAGCGTCCTGGAGATGGACCCAACGACGCGAGCCCCCGAGAGCCAAAGGGGTACACATGGAACGCCTGTTCGCCATGCACATCATCAAGGTGCCCCCACTCGTTTCGACTAAAGGAACTGGGGTTTTAGGCTCCTCAAGCTAGACACGTAACCGCCAGCTACACTCCGGGGCGCTACAACTCCAGCCTCATGTACACGAGCTCCTGGTATCCCGCAGACGCGGACTTGTAGCCCCGGGGGTTGCGCCCAAATTCCACGAATCCCGCGCGCCGATACAGAGACACTGCCCGCTCGTTATCCGCCACCACTTCGAGTTCGAGCTGGGTGTAGCCCGCCTTCCGAGCACAGTCAATGCTCGCGTCCATCAGCACCCGACCGATCCCCATCCCCCAGTACTCCTTGAGGATGCTGATCCCAAAACGCGCCCGGTGCGCGACCTTGCGCCGACTGCGCACTGCTGAAACTCCTGCGCTTCCAACGATCCGCCCGTCGATGACGGCGACGAGTTCGACCTCGTTGCTACTGCGCTCTGTCTCTTCTAGGGAGCGGGCCTCTTGTTCATCGTCGATGTTCTGCTCATCCGGGTAGGACAGCAGATAGTCGGTCTCCACATGCGTGCGTTGCGTGGTCTCACGCAGCGCGCGAGCGTCCGAGGCGACGGCATTCCTCACCAGGAGTTCTTCCCCGCCCTCCAACACCACAGTCTTGGCGTACCTCATTGTCGGACTCCTTGTCTGCCTGGAATTCAGCCCCAATTCTCATCGCTCAATGTAGCAATAGGAACGCACAAGTAACACGCACGAACGAGTCAGTGAGAAGCTGGGCGCCCTCCGCTGACTGATTACCGCCAATTTATACCGCCGCTGGCGGTAATCGGACGATGCTGATGGCTGTCAAGGCGTAAAACCCATACGCTATCCGGGTTTATGTACATGCTGCTGAAACAGCGTTAGCCTATCACCGACGTGGATTTACACTGTTGTCACCCCTCGTCTTTTGGGAAAGGAATGCTTATGTGGCCCAGCCGGATGCTTGAGTTGTTAACCCCACTGATTGCGGGACTGTGCGAGGAGCGCGGTATCGACGTGCCCGCACCGACGAGTGTCGATGAGATGTGGGAGCAGTTCCGCGCGCTGGTCAATACGCGCCCGCCCATGCCTGCCTCGCCGCAGTGGCTGGCTTTGCAGGATCAGTTGCTCAGTGAGTTGATTGCCGGGGATGGCGTTGTTTCCATTGACGAGGCCGAGGTCGCGCCCCTGCACCCGAACATTCGCTTGTGGCGCGGTGACATTACGAGGCTCGCAGCGGATGCGATTGTGAACGCGGCGAACTCACAGATGCTGGGGTGTTGGGAGCCCGGGCATGCGTGTATTGACAATGCGATTCATACTTTCGCGGGCGTCCAGTTACGCTTGGAGTGCGCGCAGCTCATGGAGGAGCAGGGACACGAGGAGCCAACGGGCAGGGCGAAGATTACGGGCGCGTATAACCTGCCTTCGCAGCGCGTCATTCACACGGTCGGGCCGATTGTGCCCGCCGGCGAGGACGCTGACATGCATCGTTTCGAGCTGATGAGCTCGTACCTGAATTGCCTGGATTTGGCGCAGGAGAGCGGCATGGGTTCGCTTGCCTTCTGTTGTATTTCGACGGGCGTTTTTGGCTACCCGAAGCAGGCCGCTGCCGAGGTCGCGGTGGACGTGGTCAATCAGTGGCTCACCGCGACCCAGTCCCCCATGGTCGTTGTCTTTGATGTGTTCTCGGATGAGGACGAGGCGATTTATCGAGGGCTTTTGGGGTTCTAGGTTTTAGCACTCCGGGCACTTCGAAGGGCGGGGCAAGCGTGGATAAGAAGGCTGTTCAGATTCTGAATCGTTTAATGGACGATCGGAAGAAGCATTCGGTGAGTGCTGAGGAGCTTGCTTATGCCCGAAAGATGGGCGTTGTTGTTGAGGACCAGCCAATTACTCACGACCAGGCGCTTGATGTGTTGGAGCGATGCTTTGAGACTGTCTCTTTAGAGAATGCGGCGCAGGCGTTTTTATATAGTTTGTCCTCGCGCGACATGGATTACCGCTATATTTTGGCGTCCTATGTGTATGCGCGCAGTTGGTTTTCTCTCGATCGAGGCCGGACTCAGGAGGTTCCGGAGAAGCTAACGGGCACCTTCTTTAACTGGGTGAAGCACAAGGGCGGCGGTATTTGGGGGACGATCGGGAAGCCGATCTTTTACTTGGAGCAGTTCGTATCGATGGAGCGGAGGGCTGCGAGTGATGGCGATGTGGAGATTTTGCGGTTGATCTTGGAGCTGGCTGATTCCATGGAGGACAAGGCCAGTGGAACTGCCTTGGCGACCGCTATCCGCACCGCGAAGTTGTTTCCCTGCAACCAGGCCGAGGCCGTTGGAATCGTCGAGACTCTGGGGATCTGCGGGATTCTCGAGGCGCCCGGGCACCCTGGTTTTCTGCATTCATTCACTCCCCCACTGGAACGCGACACCGGTGACCTGAGGCAGAGCCTGTCCTATCCGCTGAACTGGTGGCACGGGGTTGATGGCGTGAATTGGGAGAATGCGGCTGGGGCATACGGCTACTCGGGCGTTGAGCCTAGCGAAGAAACCAAGAGGGCAGCATGTCAAGCTCTAGCTGAATTCATCTACTGAGTTTGTCATCTGCTTCGTGGCTGTGGCCAGGCGTAAGATACCTGGCCCCAGCCGCTGCGGCATAAAGTGCCCAAGCACCCACGAAGAAGACCAGGTTTTCCTGCCAGTCCCCGACGAAAATCTCGCGTGTGTGAGTACTGCGATAGAACGAGTTCGTGACAACAAGTAGTAATGCTGCTGCCCCGCTTGACAAAAGTCGTATCCACAGTGCCTTCACTCGCGGTTGCGGCCATCGTCGTGGCGGGTCAACTATCAAAAGAACCAGGCCGGTGAGGAACGTTCCATAAAGCGGAAGAACCATCAAAAGAGTGTCAGCTGCGGAGAGTCCTGCGGCGGGGATATAGAAAATCCCGAAGCAGATTCCTATCCATGTCGTGTAGGTACGGATCGCGTCCCTGATCGTGTGAGCAGGTGCGCCAAATCGGGCGGAGCTGCTCATGAGCATGTGTCCTGCCACTACCGTGAAGACAATCCAACCGAGACCGAAAGATAGGAGCGTCTCACTCCAGTGTTGAGATCCATAGTGGGTGGAAGCAACTGCATCAAACGCGATGAGCATGGTGGCTGCAAATCCTGCACCCAATACTCGGATCAGTAATGCTCGCCAGAGCGGCGGCTCCCATGTTGATGGCCGATCAATGACAAAAAGCAGCAGCCCGGCGAAAGGTGCAAGCCACAATGGAGTGTTCACCGGGGCGACTTCAGCAGTGAAGAGCAGAGAACCGGGCACTATCGCGAAGCCGAGGATGAGCCCTACCCAATACACGTAGGTCCGAACGAATAGTTTTAAAGACTCAACCACTCACACCTCCCATGGACTTCAGCACCGAAACCATGACGATTCTACGGCGGGGAGGCGACCCATGGCCAAAGACGGCACCAACAGGGGGGCGGACGCCGCGTGCGTGCAGGCGCGAAGCCCGGCCCGCTGGGCGAGAAACTCGTCGCCGGACGCCCCGCCACCCGCCTGGAAGACCCGCTCAATGAACCCTTCGACTTCGCAGGTAATGACAATTGCGACGGTGCGATGCTTGCCGGGGAGACGATGCCCGAACCATCGGACTATCTGTCGGAGATTCAGCGTGACGGCAAACCGCTTGGCGCTGACCTCGTCTATCGGGAGACGTGGCAGCGGCTCGATCAACGTGGCTGTTCCCAATTCGTGGCGCCTCGCCTGATTGAGGTGTATGCGCAGGCGTTTGCCCGGTATGTGCAGTGCGAGCAGGCGATCTCCAAGTTCGGCCTACTCGGCAAACACCCCACCACCGGTGCCGCCATCGCCAGCCCGTTTGTCGCCATGTCCCAGAGTTTCGGGAAGCAGGCGAATGTGTATTGGTACGAGATTTACGAGATCGTGCGCGCCACCCTCGCGCGTGGCGTGAGGATCATCCTTCAAGCTGGGATTCGTCAGTGGCCTCAGATATGTGTAGCCATGAACCTCGGCGTTCTTCTTGACGGTAGATATATCCACGGGCTGATCGGAACAGCCCGACATGGCGTGGGCTCCCTTCGCCCACGCACGCCAGTAACAAGCTCGGCAAACGAATTCACCGGCTTGCAACCGGTCAAGAACATATTCCCCTTTAAAGCCTCCATTAGCCATCCGAGGCTAGCAACGCTAAGAAATCCTCTCCTCGCGACAAACAGCATCCCTGTCCACCTTCGGGGAATGAAAAGTCCAGCCTTCACCAAACGCCCTGTGCAGCAGGAAGCTGGCCCCCGCCAGCGTCAAAGCACATCCCAGACCCGTGTAGAAGAACGCGAAGAACCAGTTGGGAATAAGCCCGCTTAGGCGCAGCCCAAATCCGAAGGACATCATGAAGGCCATGATCAGGTAACCCTTGAGATCCAAGAATTGCAGGAAGTTCAGGCGATCTGCGTCCAGGCTTCGAATCCTCTGCGCATTCTTCAGGACGATCTTGCCGAACATGGCGTGGAAGGCGAAGAAAGCAGCAACTGCAGCAACAACAAGTGCAACGACAATCCCAACAGCTGCACCACTCATGTCAACGGCAGCACGCACACCGATCAGTGCGACGTTCATACCCGCCAGCAGCCAGACAATACCGGCCACGGTAATCAGGTTCTCTTTCTTCATTTTGAGCAGTGTCATCAGCAATCTTTCTTTTCAATCAGGGCCGCGGCAACGCTTTCTGAAGCACGACTCTCAGCCACGGCCTCGTACAAGCTGGTATCAAGAAGGGCGAAAAGGGGCTCACAATCAGAGCCCTCCATGAGCGAAGTAAAAATAGTTCCCAGAATAAAAGGACACAGTTTCTCGGGGTTTAGCGCACCAACCAACCGTGAGCGCACGACCGCGGGATCCGCCTCCAACACGTGCTGGAGTCCCTGTTCCATGTGGGCCAGCATTGGTCCGCGCGCAGCCTCCAAGGCCTCGTGCTCACTGCGGGGAAGTCGGCGCATCTCGGCGAACCAATCGACGTCCATTTCCGCCAAGGCCACGTCCAAAGCGCCGCGCAATTTCCGCACGTAGTCCGTGAAAGTTTCGCTCCCATCAACCCGGCAGCATTCCTCGAACAGCGCCTGGCCGAAGAATCGCGTGAATACTGCGGCCGTCAGGTCCGCTTTTGTTGGGAAGTACATGTAGACCGAGCCGACGGCGATCCCGCATGCCGCGGCCAGTTTTCGCACGGAGAGCGCGGAGATTCCTTCGCGCGCGGCAATCGAATACGCCTGGTCGATGAGTTTGTCTTTATCAATGACCTGCTTGGGCACAGAAATCCTCCTCTCGCCGGTTTCGCTCTATAATGAACAGTGTTCAGTATAGACACATCCCATCCCCAACACGTCAGGCGAGGAACCCACAAGTGAGTACTCTCGACCACAAAGAGCGCATCATCCAAGCCGCCTACACAATCGGCGCCAGGGGCGGCCTTGCCGCGATCTCCGCCCGAGCGGTCGCCGAGGACGCGGGAGTTTCCATCGGATACCTCTACAAAGTCTTCCCCTCCAAGAGCGACATCATGGTCGCCGCCGCGCGACGCTACTTTGAGTTCTCACTCTCGCAAGAACTGTGCCGAATCGACGACAATGAGTCCTTCGTGGAGTTTTGCCGCAGACTCTGGGAGCAGACGAAAATAGCATTTGTATCCTTTCACCACGAGTGGCTCCGCGACCACGAAGAACTCCCCAAACAGGACTTTTTAGCCGCGCACGAGGCCATGGGTTCCGTCCTCGCACACGCGCGCGCTCAGCTCGAAAGCGTCCTCGAGCAGGACACGCGCATTAACTGGGCGCTACTCCCCCAAGGAACTGCAGCCTCGGCAATCGCAGAATTCACCATGCGATCACTGCTCACCTCCCTTGAGAAGGGGGACGAGGACTGCGAACTTTTGCTGACTTTCCTTGAGCGAGGACTCTACAACGCGAAGTAAAAGCCTCGCGTGAACACAAGGGGATTGTTGTTCACGCACGCGTTCCTAGCATGGATTGCAGATCCATCAATCAACGGAACGGGACAACCATGATCGCAATCGCCTCTACGGCTATCACTCTGGCACTTGTTTTCTACACGATCGGCGTCTTTGCCGAGCGTCGAGCGGGCACGCTCAAGCTCGGACACATCATCTTCTTCTACATGGGCCTGGTCTTTGACACCGCGGGAACTGCTGTCATGTCTGTAATCGCCCGAGGCAACTCGGCGAATCTGGCGCACGCAACCACCGGGCTGCTCGCGATCATCCTCATGATCATCCATGCCGCGTGGGCAACCATCGCCTACGCGAAGAAGAACCCCGAAACGCTTTCACGCTTCCACCGCCTGAGCATTGGTGTGTGGCTGGTGTGGCTCGTGCCCTACGTATGCGGGATGCTCATGGGAATTCCGGCGCTCAAGCTCGACTCGAATGTCGCCTTTGCAAGCGCGATCGCCACTTCTGTTGTCGCTGGGCTACTGATCTTTGGGGCCGAAGCCAAGCGCCTGCGCCAATAGAGGCCCAATGCAAACTAGCATTAGACCCAGGTTTACAAGCGCGTTCAAGGAAGGCCGCTATGGACATGGGTCAATTCACCTCCAACATGACACCCATCGAAAACTCACTCGGTGACGCTGATGTTGAAACGACTCACTACTGGCTCTATGCACCGGGTAAGGCCGCGTGCATGTGGGAGGACTTCTACAGCCAGGGAGTGATGGGACTTGCCTGGGGAGAAGCTGGCGACCTCTCGGCGTACGCAAGCAAAGAAGCGATCCGCCTCGCGCTGGTCGACTCAAGCAGCGGAACGACCAACCCTCGCAACGACGCCTACGCGCTCTGGCAGTTCGCCAACGACCTCAAGCCCGGCGACGTCGTTTTCGTGAAAGGAGGCCGAGGGAAGATCCTCGGGCGCGGCCTCGTTACCGGAGACTACGAATACGACGAGGCCCAGGGGCACTTCTCCAACCTCCGCAGCGTTGAGTGGACACACAAGGGCGAGTGGGCAGTTGATCGCATACTCCCAATGAAAACGCTGACTGACATCACGGATGACACAACGCTTGTCGCAGCCATTGAAACTCTTTTCGAGGTCGAGGCCGATGAGGTGCTCGACGACCAGCCTGCGATCGAATACCCCGCATATGACAGGGAAGATTTCCTCTCGGAAGTCTTTATGTCCGATCAGCAATACGACACCCTCACCGGGCTACTTCGCGCGAAGAAGAACGTCATTTTGCAAGGTGCACCCGGCGTCGGCAAGACCTTCGCAGCGAAGCGACTCGCGTATTCAATGATGGGCACGAAAGACGCCAAACGCGTCATGATGGTGCAATTCCACCAAAGCTACTCCTACGAAGACTTCATCGAGGGATACCGCCCCAGCGCGGACGGTTTCGAGCTTTCCAAAGGCGCGTTCTACACCTTCTGCAAGGAAGCAGCCGACGACGATGAGCGCGATTATTTCTTCATCATCGACGAGATCAACCGCGGAAATCTTTCAAAGATTTTTGGCGAGCTCTTCATGCTTATCGAAAATGATAAACGCGGTGAGAAGAACAAACTCCAGTTGTTGTATTCGCGCGAGCGTTTCTGCGTGCCTAGCAATGTGTACCTGATTGGCTTGATGAACACAGCGGACCGCTCACTTGCTTTGCTCGACTACGCACTACGTCGCCGCTTTGCATTTTTCACCCTCGACCCGGGCTTTTCTTCCGCCGGTTTCACGCGCTATCGCGAGGCCGTCGACAGTCCCGCTTTCGACAATTTGGTCTCGTGCGTGGTCAGGCTGAACACCGAGATCGCAAGCGACGAGTCTCTTGGTAAAGGCTTCATGATCGGGCACAGCTACTTCTGTGGATTCGTTGGAGGAACAGTCGATCACGCCAGCCTTTCAGCGATCATTGAATACGAGCTCATCCCCATGCTTGGCGAATACTGGTTTGATGATCAGGAGAAGGTCCGCCTCTGGTCCGATGCACTTCGCCGCTCGATTCAATGATTCCGATTCGTAACACCTATTACATGCTTGCGTACGCCTTCCAGGTGCTACGCCAGCAGGGGTACCGCGATATAGCGACCGAGGAATTTGCCTCCACTGCGGAGCTCTTGGCTGAGATCCTTATCCGCGGCGTGCGCTCCCAGCTCAAGCGAGGCCTCGGGCGTTCCTATGTCGACGTTACAGAGCCGCTGTCGTCTCTGCGCGGAAAAATCGAGGTTACGGAGTCTCTCAAGACGCGCTCAATTCTGCGCCGGCAGTTGGTGTGCAGTTACGACGAGTTTTCGCTCGACACGCCAATGAACCAGATCATCAAGGCGACATGCGCGGCATTGATACGTTCAAGGATCTCGAGGCCTCGGAAGAAAGAACTGCGCAGGCTGCTCCCCTTCTTCGCAGACGTTTCGGATATCGAGCTCAGCGCGGCCAACTGGCATATGCGTTTTGATCGCAATAATCAGACCTATCGCATGCTGATCAACGTCTGTTGGCTGATTTACTCGGAGCTTTTGCACACCAATGAAGGCGGAGCAACTCGGCTCGCCGAGTTCCTGGACGAGCAGAATATGTGCCGCTTGTACGAGAAGTTTATTTTGGAGTACTACCGCCAGGAGCATCCTGAGATTCATGCGAGCGCGCCACATATCGCGTGGGCGCTTGATGATGGTTTCGATGACATGCTGCCGACGATGCGATCCGATGTGACTCTGAGGCGCGGAGAGACGGTGCTCATTATTGACGCGAAATACTATGCGCACGCCACGCAGGAGCGGTTTGGCACGCGGAGCCTGCACTCGGGGAACCTCTATCAGATCTTCACGTATGTGAAGAATATGGAGGCCGCGCATAGCGGCGAAGCACACAGGGTATCAGGAATGCTCTTGTATGCGAAGACCGATGAAGAGGTCTACCCCGATGGCGTGTATCGGATGAGCGGGAATGCGATAACTGTGAGGACGCTCGACCTCAACAGGCCTTTTGAGGAGATCCGCACCCAACTCGACGGGATTGTGGAGACGCACTTTTCACGGTGATATCCTCGCCAGTAGTGCAAGTTTTCACCAGAAAGAAGGCTCGCCGTGTACAAAGTCGTGCGCACCGCCTTGCCGCTTCTTTTCATCGTTGCGGTCTACAGCGGCGGACCCTTTTATGACCTCTTCGGCCGGGGAACAGACTGGCCCACGTGGGGAGTTCTCCTACTAGTCATTGGGATCGCGAATATCCTCTGCGCATGCTTCGATCGAGCAGAAGGCAGCCCGCGCAGACTGGCTTTTTGGGATCTGCTCCTGAAACTCTGCATGATCCCCTTCTACACACTGATATTCCTCTACGCCACGGGCATTGCGACGATCATGTTTGTCATCCCCGGACTTTTTCTTGCAGCGCCTTTCGTCGTGGTTCCTTTGCTCGCAATGTCGTACCTCCTGATGCTCGCGACGTCCTCCTACGGTTTCGCAGCCTCCATTCGCGCGGCAAAACGCGGGCTAATCCCCGGATCCTTCGCGGCGATCCACATAGCACTGCACTTCTTCGCCGTCGCGGACTTCTTTTCCGCCGCTGTCCTCTACCTGCAGCTGCGCAGAGCGGACAAAGCGCGCATAGCCAGCGCCGAGGCCTCGGCAGGCGCCCCACCCCAACAACCCACCGACGTACAATGACCAAATGACTGAAACAAGCAGACGAGCGCAATGGTTTTCCGATAACGAACGCAACTGGGACGACCGCGCCGAGCTGCACATGGCTGGCAACTACTGCGACTACCAGCGCCTGCTCGAGGAGCCGACGGCAATTAGTGACGAACTGGCCCAAGATATCGAACGATTCGGCGATCTCGCCGGCAAAGAGGTCATCCACCTGCAGTGCCACGTCGGGACCGACACGATCGGGTTTGCGCGCCGCGGGGCCTCGCGCGTCATTGGCCTCGATCTGTCCGAGGCCTCGCTTGCCCACGCGCGCAGCATCGCCCAGCGCGCGGGCGCTGACATCGAGTTCATTCGCGCAAACGTGTACGACGCTCGCGAAGCAGTGTCCGGCACCTTCGATCTGGTCTACACCTCGATCGGTGTCCTGTGCTGGCTACCCGATATCACCCAGTGGGCGCAAGTCGTCACTTCCCTACTCAAACCCGGCGGCACCTTCTTCATCCGCGATGACCACCCGATGTTCATGACAATCGGGGAGGACATTTCCGACGGACTCAAGATTGAGCAGCCATACTTCGAGCAGGATGCTCCAATGACGTGGGATGACGATTCAAGCTACGTGGATTCTCCCGGTGCACCGCGGATTACTCACACAACAAACCACCAGTGGAATCACTCCCTTGGACAGATCGTCACAGCTCTCATCAACGCAGGGCTGGTAATCGATGCCCTTGAGGAGACTCCGCGCACGGCATGGTGCCCGTGGCCCGAGCTCATGGAACAAGATTCCACCGGAGGCTGGCATCTTCGTGAAAACCCCGAGCGCCTGCCCCTTCAGTTTGCGATCACCGCACACAAAAACTGAGAGTGCGCAGTCGGTACTCACCCACCCATATGTGCCGACACGGCGCCTTTCTTTAGGGTTCCTCGCACCATGATGCAGTGTCCGAAGAACATCTGATCATCGTCGAAATAGGCGGTGAATGAGCCGCCTGCGCTCACTGAGATGCTGCTGAGCTCAATTCGCTGAGCAAAACTCTCTTGTGTAATTTCTGGAGCCTCGTCGTCCCCAGATTCCTGCCAATCACGAGCGCTCGCGGTCAATGAGCGCGCCGCGCAGGCACGCATGTCGCGGTCCCATTGTTCTTGACCTTCGAGCAGGCTCTTCATCGCTTTCCTGGCTTTCGTCCAGCTCGCCTTTTGAGCCGGGTTAACCTCCAACGAAATGTCGATTGACGCGCGGCGCCACTGAGCTTTCCCCTCAAAGACCCCCAGGGTCTTATCCAGGGTTAGCTCTCCTAGGACCTCGTCATTCAAGATGATTGGCCTGCAATATTCAGCCAGAATCTCTTCCAACTCTGGACACGGCGGGTTCTCTTCACAAACCTCGACAACTCGAAACTGATTCTGCGAGGAAGCAGTAACAATCTCAGGTACTTCTTCGGGGATCTTCTTGCGTACCTTCACGCGATAAATCGTCCGCTCTTTAAAGCGAGAAAATATATCTCCCGTATCATGGTCCTCATCAGTGGCGGGATAGACCAAGCGCCCTTCATTTGGGAACAAAGTACCGGTCTCGCACTCTACGTGCGCAAGAAAATCAACGGAAACTTCCCAAAATCCGTTCCTCTTGTTGGCTCCCTGTCCCTCAGCAAGGACAACAAGAATCTCGCGTTCGTCGTCCTGAAAAGTACACTCCCATTCCGCCTGTGTCATGCGGTCTTTCGCACGCATGTACTCAAGTAAATTCATGAGGGTTCCTCCTTGAACGGCCAAGCGGGTACATTACAACGAACGCTACTCTACTCAAGGATCCGCGAGCTCAACACGCGCTTTGATCTACGCACAGATCTGTTGGTTCATTGTGGCACTTGGCAGTCAATTGTAGATTCTCTGACAACGAAGCACCCGCTTCCGAGCGCTAACTATTTGCCTCGCCCATGGCATCTCCCGTACTTCATTCCGCTTCCGCATGGACAGGGCTGATTCCTCGCGATTCTTCCATACTGTTCTACATACTTGGCGACTCGAAAATCACCCATTCGCTCGCCGCGTTTTCTCAGTTCATCAAACCGAGATGAAGGGATCTGAGAAAGGGTGATTGTTCGCATATCAACCGTTTGGAGGGCTCGGCTCGTATCGAATCTAAACGACAACAACATGCGTTCGTCTTCTTTGTTCGCAAGAAGGATGGTTGCAACATAGTCGAACATTTCTTGATCAGACATGACGTCAGACAATTCATCTTGAAACACGAAACACGTCAGACGAAGTGAATTCCCGGTGCCTGAGAACGAAAGAACGACCTGTCTGCCAGTTGCGGCTTGTCTCTCCAGAGACATTTCAATGCCGTCAGATAGTTGCTCACGTGCTTCGCTGGAGAAATCAAGCAGGTATGAGGAAACGTGAACAGCTTGAGGATTGCCAGAGCTGAGCAACACGTCAATTATTTCACGAAAGCGCTTAGGCATACTTTGCCGAGGCTTCTGAAGCTGGGGTGAAGGAGTGCCAAGCCGCTCGAAATATTCGTCCAATTCCTCTCTGTAACCTGACACATAAATGGTCTTATCTTTCGCGATGCTGTCGACTTCTAGGGAATAGCAATTATGCGCAATGTACATGCCAAGGTGGTCGAGTTCGTCTTTGAGGATGAGCCTCTCATTGAGGGCCGCAATTTCTCTTTGTTTGAGGAAGTGGAGGAATTCTAGCGGATTATCGAAGTATTCCCTGTAAGTCATGAGGTCATCAATTGCGAGACAAGACACGCCTTCTTCAAGGTCTAAAAAACCAAGTTTCTCGGCACAAGCCGCATAAGTGTTAATGTTGTCTACCGTTACCGAGAGGCAGAAGATGCTCTTGATATCCGAGATATCAAGTACTTCCTTCGGCTGCATGTGCTCGTCGTAGAGGACCAAGTTAGTGTTGGAGCGGCGAATATAGTCTCTCATCTGAGCACATTGACTATTCGCTTTTCCTATCAGCTCTTTATAGCGATTGACGTGCGAAGCATAACCTGACACCGGCGGAGCATCAGTAAAGCTGCCAGCTTTAACTTCGATCACCAACAACGCATCTCTATACCTAATCAGAAGGTCGTTTTCACTTCGATGCTTCTTACTTCCGTAATAGTTATCCCTATGTGTGGAGCACCCTGGAAGCATCTCCTTGAAAACCGATTCGACCATTCTTTCACTAGCCTCTTTTTGCCTTTGCTGCCATCGCTCCGAATAGTCGAAATCGGTACGCAGAATTAATTTCTGGATTGCCCTATAGAAATTATCGGTAAGCGCGTAGTAGTCGAAGCAGTAGCTGTCTCCGCCTATCTTGATGAATGGCCGTTCTACGATCGGAAGCGTAACTATCGGCCAATACTGCATTTCTCCTTCTTCGAAGAAACAAGCCTCACCCGGAGCAAACGACAGGGCATCGACAAAAGCCTCGGGCCAACCAGTAATCCTAGTGACATTGAAAAGGCTCACGGAGAACGCGTCTTCAACTGCTTTCACATCCTCGTCAGGAATACTCGAAATATCGAAGTCGTCAGCCAATCTTGCCTTGTCACAAAGCTTCCTCAAAGCATCCAAGCCTTCAAGTCGGCCGTTTAACAACGCTATTTCAATTTTTTCATATCCAGCGACCACTTCATTTGCCGTCACATCGAACAATTTTTGAAATTCATCATCGTGAGCGAGCACAAGTGGCCGAAGATAATCGATCTGAAGGAAGCGATATCTATTCCCTCTAACCATATGCATTAATTGAGCTTCGAAGGCCAGCTGACTTGTTTCACTGTCATCTCCGAGCTCCCGGTATCGGTAAAACAAGTATTTTAGCGACTTCAAAAACAGTATCTTTTGGTCATAAACATACCTATGCGCTAGTCGGCCAATATCTTCATCAGAGACATGGGTGCAGATTGTGTTATCCGTTGCAGCGATGAGACTTTGCAGGTATTCGACGGGGCGGGATGGCACATCATCTTGCCTGTAGAAGAGGACATCACCTTCAGGGATAGGATTGCTGAAAGTCGCGATATCGCTAACGGCCATTAGCAATATCTCTTGTCGATCAATTTGAATGTATCTTCGAATAGATTCGATGCACTCGTTAATTTCTTCAGCCAGCTGTTTCATTCCGGCCGACGCCTCATTCTTAATTTCATTGCCATTCACATTTGCCCCTTGGAACACAACGCGCCGCAGCATAACCCAGACGAACGCTAAGTCAAACACCTTGCCATTTCAGTTCTTCTACTATTTGCCCGTAGAGCTTAACTGCCAATATTGGTCAACTCTTCGAGAACGGCCTTTGCTGTCTTGCAGCACTCTTGAAGCGAAATTCCTTTTGCGAACGGATTCTTCCTCACATACTTCACCCACTGCGCTTGCATGACTGCGTCGCCGGCAACATCGTCAAGCACCTCTGCCCAGCGTTCAATGGCGGCTTGACTATTCCTTTTCTCGCACGTCGACGCCAAGGCGTTTCTCAACATTCCCATATCGATATCACTTCTTTTGACTCCCAGCAGGACATGGATGTCATAGAAGTCTCGCGGACGGGTGTTGGCAACGCCACGGGATACCACGGTCTCAAGTTTCTCAGCAAGCACCGTCTCAATCGGGTAGGCCATGAGGCTGATATCACCCTCATCAAAGAGGAGCGGGTAGCTATATTCCACCGCGTCCGGTGTAATCCGGTCACCAGTGGTAACGTCCACTGTCAGTGGGACCACCATGGGCGCGTAGATCCCCTTCAGGTGCACACGAATACCCGTGTACTCATCGCTCTCTCGAATGTCCTCTGTCCTGTCAAACTCGAACTTCCAGTCATCGTCTGCTTGCACCGTCACAATGTCACGGAATGCTCTTTCTGCGGATTCGTGAGTAAGGGCGAACCCTCTGACCGTCGTATCCAGGTCCATTGTGGTCCTTGACCTGACGCCGACAAGGGAGGAGATGAGCACGCCTCCCTTGATGATGACGTTATTCCTCCACTTCGATCTCGAGAGGCGCTCGAGCAACCTCTCGAGGAGGTAGCTCTGCATGAGCGCTTGCGCAGGGATACCCGCCTCCTTGGCCATGCTATTCACGCGCGCCTTAAGCTGCGTTGTATTCTTTGTCTTCACAGCAGCACCTCCAAGTAGTTCCGGATCTTCCTCTCGACGCCGAGCTTGCGTGCATACTCGATGAGCTTCACAAAATCTCTCTTTGAGCTTCTGACATAAGTCTGCATCGCCGGGGTAACTATCTGCGCGTCGACCATACGCTGTCCCCTAACCAGGTCACAAAGTGTTCTCTCTAGGTCATACGCTCTGACTACGTTGCCGTGCTGGGTAGTCACTTCTGCCAACCCAAGCTCGAGTACCTCATCGGCACAGGAACGGCAGACTATCCCCGACTCTCTGGCGGGTGTGGCATTGTAGGTTCTAGGAAAGGTCATGGTGAGAGAAAAGGGGGCACGATCGGTCATACCATGCAGGAAGAGCGCCGTTTCATCGGAAAATACACCGCGCGAGAATCGGTGCTGGGCAACAAAGTATGGGTCCTCCCATGTCTCCGGAAGAGCGTAGAGGCCGCGTCCAGCTTGAACAAGCTCTCCCTTATCAACTGCCTCGGTGAGCTTCCTTCTGGGAATGCCAGCTGCAGTTGCCTGCGATGCGGACACGTAGCCGTTCTGCACTTTCGCAATCTCAATTAAGGTCATAATCGCCTCTTCTTTGCTCGTACATCTGTGCTGAATATTACTGCATATTAAGCATAGATGTACACTTTTCGATGATTGAGCAATAAACTTGCACAAAAGAGCTTGAAGAAGAGAATTGGGCCCGGGAGTACTCACCAGAGTGCTCCCGGGCCCACGCGTTTAAGCCAACGTCGAAGATTAATTACTCCCACTCGGTGGTTATAGTTTTGCCGTCTCGTCACTCCAGTTGCACCCAGTTTTCGGCGGCATCTCGAAGTGAGTGCCGCTGAATGACGCGACGTCGCGTTTCATCGGCTTCGGGGACAAAAGCTGGGACAACTTCAAAAACCATTTTCAAACTCAGAGTATTGAGTTTTTATTTTTGTCCCAAGGGGCACGGAGAGCCGCCTTTGGAGGCTCGATATCGCCGAAAAACGCCCGTTTTGAAACTCAACCGCCTTTGAGCCTGCAAACCACCAGCTTCAACAGTAAGTGAGTCGACGCGGGTGGCTTACGAGCCGTTCACAAAACCGCAGGCCACAGGTCTTTGTCAACGATAAGCAAAGTGAATAGTCTCAGGTGGCTTGCCCATGAGTTGGCGTAAGCCTGTTTAGCAAAAGGCTAATCGGACACGACAGGCCGCCCGCATGGCGACGGCGTTTCCCGTGCGGGCACAAACAGCCCTGCGTGCCCTGTCGCGCGATATCCCAATGCGACGTTCAGAACCCTACCCGCCAAGCAGCCACCTCGCGAAATTCAGCACGAGCACGCCCTCCCGGGTATGGGGCTCATGCCTCGTGCGAGTGATGAGAATCTTCGGGAATGCATCCCCGATGGATAGAATCGGCGCAATCTCCCTCTCGAGCGTCGAATCGGCGCCGATATCGTCGCTCACATACACTTTCCTTCCCGGTTTCGAAACTTGGAAGGCAGTATGCGCAAGGATGCGTCGAGGTGCGATCCCAGTCGTACCATGCCAGCAGAGATGTCGAGGCACATTCGTTCATGCTGCAATGCGGGCATCGGAGATGAAAAACAGCCCGTCGGGTAGTCATGGGCGTGCGGGAGCCCGCATCAGTAACCTGCCTCCTCGGTTGTCCCTTCTTTGCATGGTCGTCTACATAAAGGAGGAACCAGCCATGCAGATCAGCATGCTTGCCCTTCTTGGGTCACGGACCGGGGAGGCGAGGGCCTCCGTCGGGACCGCCCCGAGCAACCGGCATATCCAAGGAATGACAAGGCTCGATCGCTGTGCTGGTCAGGATGCCGAAGCGGGCCGTCCGCCAATCGGAATGCGGGTCAGGATGCTGCAACGTGATTCCAGCTGCAGGATACGGCTCCTTTGCGGTTGCCGCAAAACCTGCTGGCAACATTCTTACTATCCGAATGATGTACGCATCCCTTGGGATCGTTTCGCCTGACCAGGGCCATCTTCAGCGCCTCATCGGCCAGCTCGGCAGGCGCCTCTTCCACGCGTAATAGCCCTGGCGGGTCACCTATGCAACCAAAGATACAAAAGGAATCGAATGGCCAGAGAGGATTGCCCTTTCCGATGGTCGATTCTTGACAGGCAAACTCAAGCCTCGTTAATATTACATGGTTTGCCAGACCGAATTAACAAAGGAGGGGTGTCGTGGTTGGTCTTTTCCGCACGTGGATGAGCGCCTAGAAAGCGGCGCTGTTGTGGCGTCGCGTTGTTTTTCTGCACGCCATTTCACGATTGGACATAACCATGATATTTGAAACCTCTCGGCGCAGGTCTGTTTCGCTGTGCCATTCATGGCAATTTAAGATTTGTTTCGTATGGGGCGGGGAGCTCGTGTCGACATTGACGAGCTTGATTCTCCAAATGGGTCTCATTTGGCATATCGCCCTCACGACAGAATCATCTTCCCTCCTCTCCCTGGCATCGTTAGCAGGCTTTCTGCCGATTGCTTTGTTCGGAGTCCTTGCGGGCGCCGTTGTCGACAGGCTGCCTTTGAAACGTGTTCTCATCGGCGCCGACCTCTTCGTTGCCGCGGTGGGCGCCGCCTTGGCGATTGCCTCGTTGGCCGGCAGCTTACCTGCGTGGTCAATACTCATCGCCCTGTTTCTCCGCGCAGCTGGCACTTCGTTCTACACGCCGGCCTCCCAATCCCTCACGCCCCATCTCGCCCCGCCAGAGCATCTCGTTCGCCTATCGGGAGTGATGCAGGCGATTCAGTCCGCCGGATACATTCTTGGCGCCGCGCTCGCGGCAGTGATTTATCCTGTGGCGGGCATTACCGCCATGATTGCCCTCGACGTGCTGGGGGCGCTTTTCGCTTCTCTAGCTGTCCTCGCCGCTCAGATAGACGCAGGAGGACTCGACGAAGCCGACCGCAGCTCGTCCTTTTCCAATAAAGTTCGAGAACTTTTCTCTGAGATTTCGGACGGCTACAAGCTGATCAGGGGATACAGGGGGCTGTTCGCCCTTCTTTGGTGCGGGTTCGTCTTCGCTTTCGCGTTCTCCCCACTCGCGGCATTGTTCCCAATAATGACCTTGGGACATTTTGGCGGTAGCACGGGGGATGCTGCTTTGGTGGAGGTCCTTTTCTCCGCAGGCATGCTGGCTGGGTCCGGCATTTTGGCGGCCACGGGAGGGTTCCGCAATAGGTCGCTCACCATGGTCGCCGCGATCGCCGGCTTCGGCGTCGTCGCAATCGCATCCGGATTGATCGGCCCGTCGCTGTTCGCCGTTTTCCTACCGGCGAGCTTTCTTATGGGCGCATGCTCCCCGTTGTACGCGGGAACCCAGACTGCCCTTATGCAGGAGCAGATACCTCCTGAGTACCTAGGCCGCGTTTTCGGCCTCTACGGAACCATCATGGCGTGGGCCATGCCCATGGGCCTCGCGGCCCCCTCCGTTTTTGCGGATCTGCTTGGAGCTCCGTTATGGTTCGTCGGCTCTGGAGCGACCATGGTACTGCTTGCGATGGCTATGCTGCTTGCTCCGAGCGTCCGAAACGTGGGGAAAAGAGATACCGGGCGGATTCAATAGCCCAAGTATTCGAAAAAAAGAGGCGGCAGCCATCGGTTCACGCGTCAGCCTTCAAGCCCTTGCGACGACGAGGTATTGCGCCGACATCCCACATCGCGCTCCTTATTCGTCGCCAACTATCATTTTCGGATTTGCCGGCTTGCGCAAGGTCAAAACGCTCGCGCCGGCAATTGGGCAAAGGCGAAAAATCGACGTGAGCAATCTTTTTTGGCATGGCTGCGCTTCCAGTAAAAGGCTAATACACAAAAGGCGGTTCAACCTATGGAACTCATAGTCAAAGCTAAAGACATCTTTTTGGAATATGCCGGCCGCGATATCCTGGATATCGAAGAGTTGGAAATCTACTCCTACGATCGCATCGGCTTGGTGGGAGACAATGGCGCAGGCAAAACCAGCCTGCTTAAAATTCTGAGCGGCAATCTTACCATTGCGGACGCCGACGTCAGGCGCTTCGGCAGCATTGCCCTCATCGGCCAACTCGATGAACTCGACCTTGATGCGGCTCAGGACAGTGGTGAGATGCTCTCCCGTCTCAACGTCGCCGGAGTGGCGCAGGAGACGATGAGCGGCGGGGAGGAAACACGCGCCAAGATTGCCTCTGCACTCTCCCAGCATGCAAGCGCGATCTTCGCCGACGAGCCTACGAGCCACCTCGACCAAGACGGCATCCGCCTTCTCGTCGGACAACTCAAGGCATTTGATGGGGCTCTGCTCATCGTGAGCCATGACCGTCATTTTCTCGACCAGGTGGTAGACAAGATCTGGGAGCTCAAAGACGGCGGTATTTCCGAATTCTGGGGTGACTACTCCGACTATCTGCGACAGAAAGAAGAAGAGCGCAAAGCTCAGGCGACTCGATACGAAGAGGCGATGCGCGAGCGCGATCGCCTCGAAGCCGCCATCGAAAAACAACGGAAAAAAGCACGGCAGGTCGACGCCAAGCGGAAGGCTGCGAAAAAAAGCCACGAGTATGCAGGTCGATTGGGGCATCAGAAAGCAACCGGCACCAAACAGAAGAGGATGTACCAGGCGGCTAAGGACATGGAGAGGCGCCTCGAAGCGCTCGAAGGGATTGAGGCCCCAGATAGCATTCGCGCCGTGCGGTTCCGCCAGAGCAAGGCCCTGGAACTGCATAGTAAATTTCCCATCTCGGCAGACGATTTCAGCTTGAGCTTCGGCAACTGCATGCTCTATGACCACGCGGAATTCGAGATACCGCTCGGTGCCAAAGTGGCCATCACCGGTGGCAACGGTACAGGAAAGACCAGCCTGCTGAAGGCAATCGCTCGACGCGCCGACGGTATCAACATCTCTCCCAAGGCAGAGATCGGTTACTTCGAGCAAACAGGCTACAAGTTCGACGCCCGTCAGTCTGCGATCTCGTTCATGCAGGATGGTTGCGAGTACAGCATGACCGAAATTCGAGGCATCCTCGCCTCTATGGGAATCGGACCGCGCGACCTGACAAAGGACGTTGGCGTTCTCTCGGGAGGCGAAGTCATCAAGCTGCTACTCGCGAAGATGCTGCTGGGCAGATACAACATCTTGCTCATGGACGAGCCTGGAAATTACCTGGACATCAAGAGCGCCGAAGCCCTCGAGCAGATGATGAGCGCCTATGCCGGAACGATAGTGTTCGTCTCCCACGATAAGAGGCTGGTCGAGAACGTCGCAGACATTGTCTACGAAATAAAGGACACCAAGCTAGTCAAAATCTTTCAGCGCGAATAGCCCTAAATGAGCAAGAAATAATCCCCGAACGGAGACAAGGGAGTAAAACGGCAAAGAAAGAGCCTCCGTCCCAACGCAGGGAACGGAGGCTCTTTAATCGCTTTTACTCATCTCCGTCGCTGGTGGCTTTGTCATGACTCTCGTACGAAACGAAACTCAGCGGCACAGTGCGGCACTCAAAAGTGCAGGTCAGAACCCTATCAGCCTACTCCCACTCAATGGTTGCCGGCGGCTTGGACGTCACATCCAAAACCACGCGGTTGACCTCGGCAACAGAGTTCGTAATGCGCGTAGAGATTCGAGCCAGAACATCGTACGGCAGGCGCGTCCAATCGGCCGTCATCGCGTCCTCAGAAGACACAGGACGCAGCACGATCGGGTGGCCATAGGTGCGGCCATCGCCCTGAACGCCCACGGAGCGAACGTCGGCAAGCAGGACAACCGGGCACTGCCAGATCTCTTGATCCAAGCCAGCAGCGGTCAATTCCTCGCGAGCAATCAGGTCCGCGGCGCGCAGGATATCCAGGCGCTCACGCGTCACCTCGCCGATGATACGGATACCCAGGCCAGGACCCGGGAAGGGCTGGCGGTTCACCAGGTAATCGGGCAAGCCCAGCTCGCGACCAACCGCACGCACCTCATCCTTGAACAGGGTGCGCAGAGGCTCAACCAGCTCGAAAGTCATGTCCTCGGGCAGGCCGCCCACATTGTGGTGGCTCTTGATGTTCGCAGCGCCCTCGCCGCCGCCGGACTCAACGACGTCGGGGTACAAGGTGCCCTGGACCAAGAACTTCACTTCGCCGCCGGCGGCGCCAACCTCTTCAATGACCTGCTTCTGGGCGGCCTCGAAAGAGCGAATGAATTCGCGACCAATGATCTTGCGCTTGGTTTCAGGATCGGTAACGCCCGCCAAAGCAGACAAGAATCGCTCGGACTCATCGCAGGTGATGACGCGGATGCCCATGCCACGTGCATAGTCGTTTTCGACCTGCTCGCGCTCGCCCGCACGCAGCAGGCCATGGTCGATGAAGAAGCAGGTGAGCTGATCGCCAACAGCCTTGTGAACAAGCGCCGCGGCCACGGAGGAATCCACGCCACCGGAGAGCGCACAAATCACCTGCGCGTCACCGATCTGCTCGCGGATCTTTGCGACCTGCTCGTCAACAATCGAGCCCGGCGTCCACGTGGGCTCAATTCCCGCGCCCTTGTAGAGGAAGTTCTTCAGAGCATCCTGGCCGAACTGTGAGTGCCCAACCTCGGGGTGCCACTGCAGGCCGTAGAGGCGACGCTCGCTGCATTCGAAAGCTGCGACCGGGGTTTCTGCAGTCGATGCGGTGACGGTGAAGCCTTCGGGCGCGCCCTGAACGGCGTCGCCGTGGCTCATCCACACGACCTGGCCTTCGGGAGTCCCGTCAAACAGGCAGGATTGCTCAGAAACAGAGGCGTCGGTGTGTCCGTATTCGCGGGTTCCCGTGCGTCCCACGGTTCCGCCCAGCGCGTGGGCCATGGTCTGGAAGCCGTAGCAGATTCCCAGAACCGGCACGCCCGCGGCGAAAATCGCGGGATCAATGGAAGGAGCACCCTCTTCATACACAGATGAGGGGCCGCCGGAAAGAATAATTGCTGCGGGTTCCTTCGCGAGCATTTCGGCGACCGGCATGGTGTGCGGGACGATTTCCGAATAGACGCTGGCTTCGCGCACGCGACGAGCAATGAGCTGAGCGTACTGCGCGCCAAAATCGACAACAAGGACGGGATGAAGATCAGCTGAAGTCACCCCACCATGCTACCTGCTTCCTAGCCTCTTCGACGAGGCCAAGTCGCGAGCGCTCCCCCACACCTGGGTTGGTTTAGTTGCTGGTTGCGTCCTCTTCTTCCGAGGCCTGAGCCGCCTCAGCGTCATCTCCTAGGTTCTCCGCGACCTGAGTTTCGTCGGTAACTTCGAGCGAATCGCCAGCAGTTTCCTCATCGGCCACGTCTTCACTAGGAACCTCAGGCACAAGTTCCACGGGCGCTACTTCCCCAGCTGCGGCCTCGTGATGGCGATGCTCATGGACACGCGCTTTCCCAGCGCCCACAAGCTCACGCGCCCACGCCACGCTCACCGGGTGCGAAAGCGCCACGGTCAGCACGATCCCCAGCGTCACCTCCGCAAAAAGACACAGCGCAGAAAGCGACATTCGGGGCCCAAGGAAGGCCAAGCGTCCATTTCCCAAAACCACGGCCGAACCCAAGGAAGTCACCAAGTAAACGGCTGCAACCACCACAGCAGCGATACCGCCTTGGTAGAGGTCATCAAGAAGTGATTCACTGCCTCGGCGCAAGCGCACAAAAACGCCCACTCCCACGCCGAAAAGAACAAGCGCAAGAATGACCCAGGTTCCGGGAGCGCTCACGGGAGTCGCACCAAAAAGTGGGATCGCGGGGATCGGCATGGTCGGTGCGGAGGCCGGCGAATGCAGAGCATCGCTTCCCATGAAGAAACCAGGCCCGGCTAGCCAGGACAGCGCCCACACAATCGCGTTGGGAATAAAGAGCACCTGCGCGAGCGTGATCATTGTCGAATCAATCGTGGAGGTCGGCAGCAAAAGCTCGTGAATCCCACGAATCCGCGACCAGGACACGATCACCGAAATCAACAGGAAAAGTCCGCCGTAAGCAGCCAAAACCCACGAGGCGCGCCAGCCTATGCGCACGCCCGAACTCAACCACCGTGGCATTTCAAGCCGCAATTCCAGGCTGTGAGGAGCCAGGGCAACTTCCCATGCGGCCGCAATGAGCGGGATCGCGATAGCCAGCGGGAATGCACCCAAGACGCGCACGTGCGTGCCAATGCCGCCCGCCAAAAGCAGCGCGGTCACGGCAAAACCGGGGACCGCCATCCACTGCGCTGCTGCGGGGAAACGCCGCCCCTGCAGCAAAAGCAGCTTGGTCAGACCAATCAGGACAAGAACAAACAGCAGAGGCACTGCGCGGTAGGAAACCTCGCCGGAAACCACCTGCGCCCCAAGGGCAGCGCCCCACAAATCCGAGGCGAAATGGAAGGCGTCTTCCCAGGTTGTCGACACCAGCCATTGGTTCGACGCCACCGCAGCATATGCGATCAAGGTGGGGACAACGACCAGTGCCCACCCGAGCAGTGCGGCCTCGATTCCCGAGAGCACTGCCCGCGCCCACCCCTGCGGGAGGGCAACGCGGATCGTCGGGCGAGCCGAGATCGTTGTGACCGTGGTCCGTTCTGCTGCGGTGGGGTCTTCGCTCATCGAGCAGCCAGTGCCTCACGCGCAAGAAGCGCAGTCTGCGAGGGAGTGCGACCGACCTTCACGCCGACCGCTTCCAGTGCCTTTGCCTTCGCCGAGGCCGTGCCGGAGCTACCCGACACGATCGCACCCGCGTGACCCATGGTCTTGCCTTCGGGGGCGGTGAAGCCCGCAATGTAGGCGACAACGGGCTTCGTCATGTGCTCGGAGATCCAGGCTGCGGCGCGTTCTTCGGCGTCGCCGCCGATCTCACCGATCATCACAACCAGGTCGGTATCGGGGTCGTTTTCAAAAGCTTCCAACGCGTCGATGTGAGTGGTTCCCACAACCGGGTCACCGCCGATACCGATGCAGGTCGTGAAACCCAGGTCGCGCAGCTCGTACATGAGCTGGTAGGTCAGGGTGCCCGACTTAGACACTAAGCCCAGGCGGCCAGGACCAGTGATATCGGCAGGAGTAATGCCGACATTGCACTGTCCGGGGCTGATAATTCCGGGGCAATTCGGGCCAATCAGGCGCACGCCGCGCTCAAGCGCGTAATCAACGAAAGCGGTTGAATCCTGAACGGGAATGCCTTCGGTGATGACGACCAGGGTTTCAATCCCCGCGTCTATTGCTTCAATTGCCGCATCCTTGGCGTATGCCGGGGGCACGAAGATGACCGAGACATTCGCGCCGGTTTCTTCGCGAGCGTGTGCAACCGAACCGAAAACGGGGACCTCAACCTCACCGGCAGCGCGGTCCTCAGCGCCAGGCCCATAGGGTTCGACGTTGAAGGTCACGGTGGTTCCAGCCTTGCGTGGGTTCACGCCGCCAACGATCTTCGTGCCGGCAGCGAGCATGCGAGCAGTGTGCTTCTGCCCCTCGGAACCGGTCATTCCCTGAACGATGACGCGCGAAGTGGAATCAATAAAAATTGTCATGATGAGTCCCGTCCCGTCTCAGGAGTTCGCGGCCAGCTCGGCTGCGCGGCGAGCAGCGCCGTCCATTGTTTCTTCCATGTGCACCAGGGGGTGTGCGGCCTCGCGCAAGATTGCACGGCCTTCTTCAACCTTGTTGCCATCCAAGCGCACGACCAGCGGCTTAGAGGCTGCATCTCCCAGGGTTTCCAGTGCGCCGACGATGCCGCGAGCGACCTGGTCGCATGCGGTGATTCCGCCGAAAACGTTGACGAACACGGAGCGAACCTGCTCGTCTCCCAAAATGACGTCCAAGCCCTTGGCCATAACCTCTGCCGAGGCACCACCACCGATATCGAGGAAGTTCGCGGGCTTGACGCCCCACTCTTCACCGGCCAGGGCCACAACGTCCAGGGTCGACATGACCAAGCCGGCGCCGTTACCGATGACGCCCACTTGGCCCTCCAAGCGCACGTAGTTCAGTCCGGCTTCCTTTGCCATGGCCTCGCGCGGATCCTGCGCGGATTTATCGGCAAAAGCGGCGTGTTCGGGGTGACGGAAAGCGGCGTTGTTATCCAACGAGACCTTGCCATCCAGCGCCAAAACATCACCTTGCTCGGTGAGGACCAAGGGGTTCACCTCAACCAGGGTGGCGTCTTCGCCTCGGTAGGTATCCCAAAGCCCGATGAGCACCGGGGAAATCTTGTCAATCATGGAGCGCGAGAAACCAGCCTGCCCCAGGATCTGTGCTGCAACGTCCTCGTCGATTCCGACCTTCGGGTCCAAACCCACGCGGGCAAGTGCCTCGGGGTGTTCGCGGGCAAGGGTTTCAATGTCCATACCGCCCTGAGCAGAGCACATTGCCAGCTCACGGCGTCCCGAGCGGTCCAAGAGGATTGAGAAGTAATACTCTTCGGCGATATCGGCGCCCGCAGCGATGAGAACCTTGTGGACTGTGTGTCCCTTGATGTCCATTCCAAGGATTTCCTGGGCCTTCTCGCGCGCTTCTTCAGCGGTGCGAGCGAGCTTCACTCCGCCGGCCTTCCCGCGTCCGCCGATCTTGACCTGCGCCTTGACGACAAGGAGGTCATTTTCACCAAGCAGCTTCTGTGCAGCTTCGAAAGCCTCGTCTGGCGTGCTTGCAACGATTCCCGCGAGCACGGGGACGCCGTGAGCAGCGAACAACTCCCGTGCTTGGTATTCGTAGAGATCCATTGTGTCCCTTCACTTTGTGCCCGAGGGGCGTTTGTACGCGCGGCAACACGTTCGCGCGCTACTGTCTTAAGCCTACAGTGCCTTAGATCTTTTCCATGGGGGCCATCCGCAACAACAGGCGTTTTTTAGCTGACGCGAAGGCAACTTCCGCGATGGTTCGCTCACCGGCTCCTTCCAAGCCGATAATCACGCCTTCCCCAAGGGTTGCGTGACGCACGCGATCCCCAACCCGAGTTTCCTCAGGCTTGAGGGTCTGCTTGGGGGCACTTGCACCCATCGGACGCGAAACTGTCGTGCGCGGGGCTGGTGTGCCGCGCGATCCGCCGAGGCCTCGGCCCGCAAGCGGACCGCCGTCGCTACCCGCGCCGGAACCGCTGGAACTACCGCCGAAAACGTAACCACCGTCATCGTCTCGCCGTCGCGAGTATCCGTAGTCGCTTCCGTACCCGGAACCTCCCGAATATCCGCCGTAACCCGAGCCGTATCCCGATCCCGCGCCATAGCCGCCGCGCAGGCGTTCCATCGAAGTACTCGAGCGACGCACGTCAAGCAATTCCGCGGGAATATCATCCAAAAATCGTGAGGGAGGCATTTCCTGGGGCGCTCCCCACGCGCTTCGAACAGCGGCGCGCGTCAAGTACAGCTGCTTGCGAGCACGCGTGATGGCGACGTAGGCAAGGCGTCGTTCTTCCGCGAGTTCCTCAGGCTCACCCAGCGAGCGCTGGTGCGGGAAGGTTCCATCTTCCATGCCGCTGACAAAGACGACGGGGAATTCCAGGCCCTTCGCGGTGTGAACCGTCATGAGGGTGACCTGTCCGCTCCCACTTTCTTCTTCAGGAAGCTGGTCGGAGTCCGCGACCAAGGCAACGCGCTCGAGGAATCCCGCGAGCCCAACCTCCCCGCTGGTCGTTGCGAAGTCAAGTGCGACCGCATGCAATTCGGCAAGGTTTTCCACTCTCGAGGCATCCTGCGGGTCTTGGGAGCGTCGCAGAGTCGCCAAGTACCCCGTGCGGTCAAGAACTTCTTCGAGGATCTCCGCAGCATTCGCACCTGCTTGTTCCGCGCGGCGCATGGCCTCGATCAGTCCCCAAAAATCTGCGATTGCCGAGGCCGCGCGCGGGCTGAGTCCAGCCACGCCCCCACGCGTGTCCTCAGTTTCTTCCGTGGGAAGTTCCGCCAAAGTCAGGCCGGTTCCTTCTGCTTCCCCGAGGCCTCGGCCCTGAGAAATCCAGCAATCCCTGGCGGCCGCGCCCATAGAAATCCCATAGCGATCACTGTGCGCAATGAGGTCGGCTTCAGCTTTCGGGCCGATTCCGCGTCGGGGAGTGTTCAGGACGCGACGCAGCGCAACGGTGTCATCAGGGTTCGAGATCACTTGAAGGTAAGCCAAGGCGTCTTTGATTTCCGCGCGCTCGTAGAAGCGAGTGCCTCCAACAACTCGATAGGGAATACCCTGGCGGACCAAGAGTTCTTCAATTGCTCGCGATTGCGAGTTCGTCCGGTAGAAGACCGCGATATCAGCCCACCGAGTCCCCGCCGCAGAGAGTTTCTCCATTTCGGAGACGATGAAGCGCGCCTCGTCACGATCCGAATCCGCTGCATCGACAGTGATGAGTGCGCCGTCTCCCGATGCCGTCCACAGGTTCTTTGCGCGGCGGCCTTCATTTCGAGCAATGACAGCGTTGGCGGCGGACAAAATATTTTGGGTGGAGCGGTAGTTCTGTTCCAGCAAAATGGTCCGTGCACCCGGAAAATCTCGCTCAAATTCTTCAATATTGCGAATCGTCGCGCCGCGGAAGGCGTAAATCGACTGATCCGAATCGCCCACAACCGTGAGTTGACCGGGCTCTACTCCATCGTCCCCAGTGCCTACCAGTTCGCGGACCAACACGTACTGTGCATGGTTCGTGTCTTGATACTCATCGACCAGGATGTGGCGGAAGCGCCGGTGGTAGTGCTCGGCGATCGCCGGATTGTCTTTGAGCAGTCGAACCGTGCGAGCAATGAGGTCGTCGAAGTCCAGGGCGTTGGCCTGCGCAAGGCGCTTTTCGTATTCCTCATAGGCCGAGGCGACGACCCGCGAAATCGGGTCATTCGGCGCAGTATCTCGGTATTCCTGCCAGGTGACGAGCTCGTTCTTGAGGTCCGAAATACGCGCGGCCACAAGCTTCGGAGTGAATCGTTTAATATCCACGTCCGCCGCTTTCAATACCATCTGAATGAGGCGCTGAGAATCCTGCGAATCATAAATACTGAAGGTCGATCGCAAACCTGCTGCGCGATATTCCGCACGCAGCACTCGCACACACGCCGAGTGGAAAGTCGACACCCACATTCTGCGCGCCGCTCCCCCGCCCACCAGAGCCTCGACGCGCTCACGCATTTCGGCGGCAGCCTTATTGGTGAAGGTAATCGCCAAAATTTCACCCGCACGGGCCTGGCCGGTCGCCAAAAGGTAAGCGATTCGATGCGTGAGGACGCGAGTCTTCCCCGAGCCCGCACCGGCCATGATCAGCAGCGGTACTCCGCGGTGCTCGACCGCCGCACGCTGTTGATCGTTGAGTCCCGCAAGCAAGCTTTCGGGGTCTTTCTGCGGCGACGAGGCCTGCGCCCACGGCGCTCCAGTGCTCAGGGGATCGCTATCGCTCCCGAGGCCTCGGCTATCGGCGACTGAACCCCAGTTTCCCGCCGCATGCGAGGTTGGATCGTAAAGGGGCAGGTCTTCCTGGGAATCGCTACCGAAATCGAGGAAAGAACCGAGATTGGGAAGTGAGTGTTCCTGATCCATTTTCAGTGCTTGTGGTAGACGCCCTTGGTCGCGTGAACGGGTTCAGCAGTGACATTCATGCCGAGTTGGCGCAAAATCCCCTCATCAACGCTGCCCAGCAGAACCGAAGAGTGAACATCGCAGCCAGCCAGCTTCGACAATTGCTTAAGAGCCAGAGCGGCGCGTTCATTGGAGCGCGCGGAACCGGCAAGAGCGATCAGGACCTCGTCAGTGTGGAGACGAGGATTGCGGCTGCCCAGGTGCTCGGTCTTGAGCTTTTGGATGGGCTCAATCTGTTCGGGGGCGAGCAACTTCTCATCATCGTCAATGCCTGCAAGGAGCTTCATCGCGTTCAAGAGCATCGCAGAGCAAGGACCCAGCAGGTCCGAGGTCTTTCCAGTGACAATTCGCCCGTCGGCCAGTTCCATTGCGGCCGCTGGGTAGCCGGTCTCTTGCGCGCGCTTCAGGGCGGGCGCGACGACGGGGCGGTCCTCGCTGGTCAGGTTCATTGCCGTCATCAGGCGAGCTGCGCGCTCGGACTGGACGGGAGGCAGATCTTCTCGAGCTTCCAGGGCCAAAGCCTTGTACCAGCGGCGAATGATCTCCTGCTTGGAGGCTTCGCGGCAGGCCTCGTCATCGCTAATGCAAAAACCGGCCATATTGACGCCCATGTCGGTGGGCGACTGGTAGGGGGAAGTCCCCATGATCTTCTCGAGGAGGCGACGAAGGACCGGGAAGGCCTCGATATCGCGGTTGTAGTTGACCGTGGTTTCGCCGTGAGCCTTCAAGTGGAAGTGGTCGATCATATTGACGTCGTCCAGGTCCACGGTTGCCGCCTCGTATGCAACGTTCACCGGGTGATCCAGGGGGAGGTTCCAGATCGGGAAGGTTTCAAACTTCGCGTATCCCGAGGTCAGTCCGCGCTTGTGATCGTGGTAGAGCTGAGAGAGGCAGGTTGCGAGCTTGCCGGAGCCGGGTCCGGGAGCGGTAACAATCACCAGCGGGCGAGTCGTATGAACGTATTCGTTACGTCCCAGCCCCTGATCGGAGACAATGAGGTCGATATTGTTCGGGTAGCCTTCGATGGGATAGTGGCGTGCGACGTTGATTCCACGGGCTTCAAGCTTGCGTTTGAAGGCGTGTGCCTGCTCATTGGAGTCGCTCCAACGGGTGATCACAACGTTGCCAACGTAGAGTCCGTATTCGCGGAACATATCGATGTGGCGGAAGACGTCATCTTCGTAGGTGATTCCCAGGTCTTCACGCATCTTGCGGCGCTGGAAGTCCAGTGCGTTAACGGCGACGACAATTTCGGCCTCTTCAGCAAGCTCGGCCAGCATGACGATCTTGTTGTCGGGGGTGAATCCGGGGAGCACGCGGGAAGCGTGCATATCGTCGACGAGTTTCCCGCCGAACTCTAGGTAAAGGGTTCCTCCGAACTGCTGACGCCGCTGTGCAATGTGCTCGGATTGAAGGGCCAGATACTGATCGCGATTGAAACCAATCTTGTGCATGAACGCCACTCCCTGGGCATCGAGTTCTGGGGACTTCTCATGGTATCGCCGTTGACACTCAACTCCCACTGGAGCGCGCCAGAGCCGAGGTGAATTGCACCGCAACCCTAGATAATGTGCCTCTGCATGGCCCAGTGCGTAAGTTCGTTTCGATTGGAAAGCTGGAGCTTGCGAAGCACCGCAGATACGTGCGTTTCAACGGTTTTAATCGAAATAAAGAGCTCGGATGCGACCTCTTTGTAGGGATAGCCGCGAGCGATCAAACGCATCACTTCTTGCTCGCGCGCGGACAAAAGGTCTAGTTCATCGTCGTGGGCAGCAATCGGTGCATTTCCGCCGCCGAAAGCATCGAGCACGAAACCCGCGAGGCGCGGCGAGAAAGCCGCATCCCCCGCTGCAACGCGCTGGATGGCCTCGACCAATTCGGGGGTCGAAATTGACTTGGTGACGTAGCCGCGAGCACCCGCGCGGATGACCGAGACGACGTCCTCGGGGGAATCCGAAACGGAGAGCGCAAGGAAACGGAGTCCTTCAACATCCGCGCACGAGGCCGCAACTTCAGCGCCGCCTCCACCCATTCCTCCCGGGAGGTGAACGTCGAGGAGTGCAACATCGGGGTGGAGCGCGTGGCAGGCCGCGATTGCGCCTTCGACGTCACTGGCCTCGCCAACGATTTCGAGGTCGGCGCCGCTGGATTCCAATTCACTACGCACTCCTGCGCGCACGAGTGCGTGATCATCAATGACCAGAATCCGGATCGTCATGACGGTGTTCTCCTTCGTGAAGTGCGCTTATTCCAGTGTAGCTGCGGGCATGGAGAGGTGAACTTCTGTTCCACTGGGAAGATGGCGGATCGAGGCTTTCCCACCTGCGCGTTCCATGCGGCCAATGATCGAGTTACGAACCCCGTGCCGATCTTCGGGAATTTGCGAGAGATCAAAGCCGTCGCCACAGTCTTTGACGTAGATATCGGACCCGCCCGGCCCGACTTCCAGGTAGACACTCAGGGGCGGCTTCGCGTGGCGAATCGCGTTTGATACTGCTTCCGATGCGGCAGCGACCATCGCGAGTTCGCCGGGACCTGGACGCGTATCAGAAACGGTCACGACGCCCACTTCCACACCAAAGGTGGTTTCCAAGGCTGAGACGGCTTCGCGCAGGGCCTCGGCAAGAGAGTCCGCGGCTTCTTCGCGTCCGGTGTACAGCCACGAGCGCAACTCGCGCTCTTGCCCAAGCGCCAGAGCGCGCACTGACGTTGGATTGTCAGCGTTGTTGCGGATCAATGTGAGGGTCTGAAGAACGGAATCGTGCAGGTGCGCGGCCATATCCGCACGCTCGGCCTCGCGCTTTTCACGTTCCTTGCTGCGCGCACTGTCTTGGGAGGTGCGCACCCACAAGGGGATAATGGCCACTCCCAAGGCAAGGATCAGGGAGGCACCCAAGATCGCACCTCGGGCAAGATCCCAGGGCGATTGCCCGCGGAAGAAGGCCAAGGCCAAGCCCGCGGCGACCAAGAGCATCCCCGCGAAAGTGATGAGGATAAACAGAGGACTCTTCCAGCTGTGTGCGCGCGTGCTTTGGGTCCACACCGCGGAGATTCCGCCGATGACCAAAATCGCGGAGGCGATGTCGCGCAGGCCCGCAATCCCCGCAAAGAGCAGGTAGGCGATCGCTAGAGCGAGGCCGAGTGAACCGAGGCCCACCAAGAGCATGCGCAGATTGCGCTGTTGGCTTTCACGTCTGGCGATTTCGTCTGCCGAGGCCAGGGGCGAGTGCAGGCGACCAGTCCCGCTTTGTTCGCCACCTGAGTCCTCGGGAACAGTGAGCCAGAGCCAGAGGTAGACGATGAGAGAGAGCCCGTAGGCGGGGAGTGCGATGAGGAAGGCGAAACGTACGACGCGCACTGAGATACCGAGCATCGAGGAGATTCCCGCGCACACGCCCCCGATCCAGGGAAGAGGCATATCCGTCGAGTGTGCGCAGGAGCGTCGCAGTGCGCGCTGAGGCGGCACGATTTGAGGCGGGGTCCACTCGTACCCCGTCTGCCTGCCTTGAGGCGTATCGGTATTGTCCTGCACGTGACTCACCCGTTTATCTTCACACGTTTTCTGCCATTCGGGGGAAGAGAAAGCGACAAATCGGGGATAGATCAGGGCATCCCCCTATATCTTCTTCGTGCATCTTTGGGCAGAGTTGAAGCATGGATAAAGGATTCATGAACACATTGCGATACTCCGGTTTCTTCCGTGGTGAGCCTCGCGTCATTGGCGGCGTGTGTCAAGGTCTGGCACAACGCTACGGATGGGACGTGAACTCGGTGCGGATCCTCATCGTTGTCCTCGCCTTCCTTTTCCCTGTCGTGTGCATTTTCTATGCATTCGCATGGGTCTTCTTGCCTGAGGCTCGCGATGGTCGAATCCATGTCGATGAAATGCTCAAGGGGCGTTTCGATATGGCGATCTTCGGCGCTGCCTTCATGGCGATCTTCGGCGGCGGTGCTTTGGGTATCACGACGGTCTTCTTCAGGGTGCCTTTCTTCCTCATGCTCCCCGCGGCCATCGTCATCATCGCCATCTTGCTATCGAAATCAAATTGGACTTTCCAAGGAAACACCATGCCTCAATCAACTCCCGACTGGCGAACTCAAGGGGGCCCTGAGCAATTCCCGGGATCCCAGCCTTCGCCAGAGGCAGCCTCCACCACGTCTTCCCCTTTTAGCGCCTCATCCGCAGGCGCCTATCCCCCTCCTACCTCAGATGCTCCTGGCCCCCAGATGCAGGGGGATCAATGGAGGCAACAATGGAATGCCTCGTACGCGACCTCGGGACACACAGTTCCGCAAAGTGCTGGAACGCGTTTTACTCCCTTCCCCACCCAAGCCCCACTCCTTCCTCGCCGTCTTTCACGCGCAGCGGTCTTGAGCATCTACGGGCTGGTCATGCTGGTGCTCGCTGGAACCTTCTGGCTCATGTACCGCAATGGCCTAAAGACAACAACTGCGGCTGACAGTTGGGTGCAAATCGGATTAATTGGCGGTGGCATCTGCCTTCTCATCGTCGGTTTTGCTCACCTGGTTGCAGCAATTCGCGACCGCTCCTCCGCAGCACTCAGCGCTCTATCAACCATCGGTATCTTCTTAGCTATCCCCGCAGGTCTGGGTGGAATTGGCTACGCGGCCGTCACCACTACAGACGGCTGGCACTGGGGAAATGTCTCAACCTCCAGTTACGATGCAACGTGGAAGTCTGACGAGATCGCTGGCCAAAACGGTTCTCAGGTCGTCGTTCTTGACTTGGATCTCACCCATGCGCCTGATGGACTGACGAAGGACATCCACGTCCGCGGAAATCTCATCCCCTCTGCGAATATCCAAGCGCGTCAAGGCCAGCCGGTACGGGTGGTCGCACAGAATCGTCCCCTGAGCGTCACTCTGGACATGAATGGAGATGCGGATTGGCAAGGATTCAATGATTCCACGCCAACAATCCTCAAGTCCCCGACCTGGAAAGAAGGCGAAGGAATCACGGTTTACCTCGATGCCCCACAGATCCTCAACGTGAACGTCGAGGAAAGCGGGAGCTCCGTCAATCGTGATCCCTGGCCATCGGGAACGCCTTCACCTTCACCAGCGACGCCTTCACCAAGCGCATCAGCTGGGCAAGAGGCAAGCCCAACGCCCTCCGCTTCCCCTAACGCCTCTGAGTCCGCCGCAGGCGCGCACTGAAAGGATCCGACATGAGTGTCAACGACTTTGATCAGACCGTTCCCCTGCCCACGAACGGGGAAGAAACGACCCCGCTTCCCGTGGGAAATGATGCTCCCGAGGTCCCCCAGCCCGCCAGCGCCTCGGATGAGACCGCAACGCTTCCCTCCGGCCTTGTCCCCGAAACACGGGAACTTCCAGTGACCGAGGACGCGGCCCCCTCTTCCGCTGAACAATCCGAGGCCGACGCAAAGGTTTCCGCAGATTCTGCTGTTCCTCCCAGCAAGAGCGCGCCTCACGCGTCTTCTGGCGATGCGCCGACCGCTTGGACGAGTGCTGCGAGCGGGGCTGCGGCATGGGCAACAAGCACGGACCAAACACAGACACCACACTCAACGCCTCACTCAGGTGTTATTCCTCCCACCCGAGTCTGGTCTGCGGAGGAACTCAAAGAAGCGCCCTATCGCGGAGTACGCATCGGGCAGCTGGTGTGGGCATGCATCGTCATTTTCACAGGCGTTGTCCTCATCGCGCTGGCCTTTGCGCGAATGATGGACTTCGCTCTGATTGCGATCTCCACCCTGGCTGTCTTGGGCGTTCTACTCATGACAATTGCGGGAATTAGTTCGTTTACATCGCGAAAGAAGGGGTCAAGCAAGTAAGGACGAATGCCTGAAAAGGACTTCTCGACGCAAAGAGTTGGCGCCAAGCGGCGGAATACACCGTCTGCTTGGCGCCAACTCTTAGCCAGATCAGTGGCTCAACGAAGCCTTAAGTCACGCTCCGGTCACGTCATCGGGACGAGACTCCGCGTAGCGCGCGAGTTCTTCTTCCACGATGGCCTCGTCAAGCTTTTGGAAGACCGGGGTCGGCTTCTCGATCGGGGTACCAACGACAATGTCGTGACGCTCCCACGTGGGAACATTCGTGTAGTCGCCGGTAATGACCGGGTAGCCTGTACGACCAGCAAAATCGGCGGGAAGAACCTCGGGGTCCAACTCCTCAACTTCCTTGATGTAAGGCATGGGAGCGATCTCACCCGCGCCACCCATGACGCGGTCAACGTCATTTGCCGCGTGGGGCAGGAAGGGTGAAAGCATGAGGTTGAGGTCAGCCACAGCCTGCGCCAGCGTCCACAGCACGGTCGCCAAACGCTCGCGCTCTTCGGGTGCCTTGAGCTTGAAGGGCTCGGTATCGGCAACGTACTTATTGGCTTCGCCAACCAGACGCATCGCAGCGGCAAGAGCAGCCTTCTGACGATGATGACGGATCAGGTCCCCGACCTCGTCAAAGCCTGCGGCAATAGCATCCAGCAGCGCGCGGTCGATCTCTTGGAGTTCGCCCGGTGCGGGGATTTCGCCGAACTTCTTGTGGATCATCGACGCAGTGCGGTTCACCAGGTTGCCCCAGCCTGCCACCAACTCGCCGTTCGTGCGGCGCACGAATTCCGCCCAGGTGAAGTCAGCATCAGAGGACTCAGGACCCGCAGCAGAAATGAAGTAACGCAGCGCGTCAGCCTGGTAGCGACTGAGCATGTCACGCACGTAGATGACGATGCCGTGAGAAGAAGAGAACTTCTTGCCTTCCATGGTGAGGAATTCAGAAGAGACGACCTCAGTGGGCAGGTTGAGCACGCCCAGATCACCGGGCTGGCCGCCCTTTGCTCCCTGACCGTTGTAGCCCAGCATTTCGGCCGGCCAGATCTGCGAGTGGAAGACGATGTTGTCCTTGCCCATGAAGTAGTAGGTCAGGGCTTCGGGATCGTTCCACCACTTGCGCCATGCTTCGGGATCCCCCGTGCGGCGTGCCCACTCGATCGAGGCGCTCAGGTAGCCGATGACCGCGTCAAACCATACGTAGAGGCGCTTTCCGGGCTGGTCTTCCCATCCGGGAACCGGGATACCCCAGTCAATGTCGCGTGTCATGGCGCGAGGACGGATTTCCTCCAGGAAGTTCTTCGAGAACTTGATGACGTTGGGACGCCACGTGCCCGAGCGGTCACGCTCGTCCAGCCATGCCGAGAGGGCATCGGCCAGTGCAGGCAGGTCCAAGAAGTAGTGTGTGGACTCGACGAATTCGGGGGTTTCACCGTTGATTCGCGAGTGAGGGTTGATCAGATCGGTGGGATCGAGCTGGTTACCGCAGTTATCACACTGGTCGCCGCGAGCGCCTTCCGCACCGCAAATCGGGCATGTGCCTTCGATGTAGCGGTCGGGCAGAGTACGTCCGCTCGAGGGCGAGATCGCCGCGCGAGTGACTTGCTCGATCATGTAACCGTTATCGCGAACAGTTCGGAACATGTCCTGGACGACGCGGTAGTGGTTTCCCGCAGTGGTACGCGTAAAGAGGTCATAGGACAGGCCCAGCTGGACCAAGTCTTCGACGATGAGTCGATTGTTCTGGTCGGCCAGCTCGCGCGCGCTGATTCCCGCGCCATCGGCGGCAACCAGAATGGGGGTTCCGTGCTCGTCAGTTCCGGACACCATCAGTACGTCGTGCCCGGCCATTCGCATGTAGCGAGAGAAGACATCGGAGGGGACTCCGAAACCGGCGACGTGACCAATATGGCGGGGACCGTTGGCATAAGGCCAAGCAACGGCAGACAAAATTCGACTCATGGTCCCCTAGTTTAATGCCTATTGGCGCTCGAGTCGTCTCTGCCCTATTCTCAAGGTATCTACCGCTTATTTTTCGGGAGGGTCCAATGCCCCGCGCGCTTGTCATTGTCGATGTTCAACCTACTTTTTGCGAGGGAGGAGCTCTTCCCGTTGAGGGCGGAAACGCCTGTGCTCAGCGCGTAGCTGATTTTATTGCCGCTCACGCCTCGGATTACGACTGCATCGTGACCTCGCAGGATTGGCACATCGATCCGGGTTCGCATTTCTCTGACAATCCCGATTTCGTTGACACGTGGCCCCCGCACGGCGTCGCGGGCACCGCCGAGGCCGAGCTCCACCCCGCTCTTGCCGACCTCCATGCCGATGTGACGATCCACAAGGGCATGTACGAGGCCGCCTACTCTGCTTTCGATGGCGAGGACGTGGCAACGAAGCGTCCCTTGCTTGAACTTCTTCGAGACAAGGGCATCGATTCTTTGGACGTCGTGGGCCTTGCTCAATCCCACTGCGTGTGTGAAACCGCGTTGGACGGGGTGAAGGATGGCTTTAAGGTGCGAGTCTTCACCGACCTGACCGAACCCGTCAGCCCCGAGCTGGGCGAGCTTGCCGCCGCACGTATGGCCGAGGCCGGAGTTGAGCTGGTCCCCTCTCAGGCCTGATTCGCCTACCGCACTCCCCTAGCTCGTGCGTGCGAGCGCTGCCCGGTACAGCTCGTTCTTGCGTAATCCGGTTGCTTCTGCGACTTCCGCCGCAGCGTCCTTCAAACGCATGCCTTCTGCCGCCAAGGCCAGCACGGCCTCGACGTGGTCATCGGCATTGCCCTGCGCGTGCCCGGGAGCAATAACCAAGGTGATTTCCCCAAGGACCTCTCCTTCGGTGGCGTCAACCAGTTCCGCGAGACTTCCGCGAATCACCTCTTCATAGGTCTTCGTGAGCTCCCGGCATAGCGCTCCCTCGCGGTCTGCGCCGAAAACTTCAGCCATAAGGGTCAGGGTTTCGTGAACCCGCTTGGGGGATTCAAAAAAGATCAGGGTGTGTGGGTCGGCGGCGAGAGCCTTCAGGTAGCGCGTCGCTTCCCCCGTCTTGCGCGGGAGGAAGCCCTCAAAAGCAAAGCGGTCGGAGGGCAGTCCTGAAACCGCGAGCGCAGTGACCGGCGCGGAGGGACCGGGGAGGGCACTGACGTGAACTCCAGCGGCAGTGGCCTCGTGAACGAGGCGGAACCCGGGGTCTGAGACGGTGGGCATTCCCGCGTCGGAGACCATGACGACGCGTGCTCCCGCCCGCGCTTGTTCGACGACTGCCGAGGCCTTGGCGGATTCATTGTGGTCGTGGAGGCTGATGAGTTTCGCGCTGAGGTGGATTCCCATTCTCGAGGCCAGGGCAAGAAGGCGGCGTGTATCTTCTGCGGCGATGATGTCGGCTTGCTCGAGGGCTGGGGCCAGACGCGAAGAGGCATCGCGTACGTCACCGATTGGGGTTGCTGCTAGAAGAATCGAGGCGGGGGCCTGAATAAAATCCTGGTCTTCACTCACGGACCAATCGTCCCACCTTTGGGTGTAGTACTCCAGTTGAGGGTGGGCATCGGTAGACTGATCTGGTGAACGACGAAACTCTTTCCAATTCAGATAACCCTGGGGCCGAGGCGACAGCTGGCGACGCGCACACAGAAGAGCTCGCACAGCGTGAAGATGGCGTCTGCGCTCCTCCCGAGGCCGTGGCTCAGGAAGAGCCTGAGTCCGACGCTGATCCGAACGCTGCAGATGCCGGGACGACGGTTGATGGAGAGAACGAGGAGCCTGCCTCGGAGAGCGGGGAAGAGCCTGCAGATATTGAGTCTTCCGAAGAAGTGAGCGAGGCCGAGGCGCGCAAGTGGAAGCCCGTCGCTATCCCCCGCTGGGCGCAGCTGCCCATGTCTGCGCGTGCGGGTTGGATCGCTACGTGGGTCATGACGATTCTTGCCGCTTTTATTCGTCTTCCGGGACTTGGAACTATCCGAACGCTCATTTTCGACGAGACCTACTACGTCAAGGATGCCTACTCTCAAATCGCTTTGGGATATGAGGGAAGTTGGGCGAAAGATACCGATCCCGCGTTTATTTCAGGCGATTTTTCAGGACTTTCTGCCGAGGGTGGTTACGTCGTTCACCCGTCGGTTGGTAAGTGGCTGATTGGTCTGGGAATGCGGGCATTTGGTCCGACGAATCCTGTCGGATGGCGCATCAGCGCGGCGATCGCGGGAATCATTTTGGTCTTCTTGACTGCTCGCATTGCACAGCACCTGTTCCGTTCCCCCGCGATTACTGCGCTTGCTGGGTTCTTCATGGCAACCGATGGCATCGCGATTGTTTTGTCGCGAACGGGCCTATTGGACGTCTTTTTAGCAATGTTCGCCGCAGCGGCTTTCTTGGCGGTGCTGAAAGATCAAGAGATTACTCATCCGCGATTGGTCTCACGGCTCTCTGAATGGACGCCTGATCCCGATGATCCCAAAAGAATTGGACCTCACGCAGGTTCACGTTGGTGGCTCCTCGCGGCTGGTATTTTGAGTGGCTTGGCGATGTCGGTGAAGTGGTCGGGCCTGTATGTCCTGGCTGTTCTCGGTTTGTTTGTTGCCGTCCGCGACTGGATGACTCGCAGGCGAATGGGTCATCCGCGGGCTTTTTCTGCAACGCTCATCAATGACACTTCAGTCGCTTTCTTGGCGATGGTTCCTCCGGCGATCATTACTTATATCGCCTCGTGGTTCGGCTGGTTTGCTCATTGGAATGCGTATGGTCACCGCAATCACGGCATTGCTGGCGCCTTCCAGGATTTGTGGGATTACCACGTGGGAATGTTCAAGTTCCACACTGGGCTGACGACACCTCACACCTATCAGGCGCACCCGGCGCAGTGGTTTGTTCAGGCGCGTCCGACGTCTTTTGCGTGGGACAAGGTCGCGTCTGGCGCCTGCGATAAGTCCGACTGCGTCCACGCGGTTTTAGCTTTGGGTAATCCGCTTCTGTGGTGGGTCGGGGCCGTCGCCTTCTTTATCCTTCTCTTTGTGACGCTGCGAGATCGTAACTGGCGCACTGGATTCGTTGTCTGTGGATACCTCGCGCTCTACTTCCCGTGGTATCTCAATGCGAACCGAACGATCTTTAACTTCTACACGATCGCATTCGTTCCCTTTGTGTGTTTAAGCGTCGCCTGGCTCCTTGGCTATATGTTGGATCAGGCCCGCACGTGGGTTGATCCAGACCGCATGTATGACTCTCAGCCGCTTGAACCCGGTGATTACCGCTGGATGGGCGCCGATGTCCGTGTCCGCCAGGGCTGGGCGCTAGGAGCTCTCGTGATTACCGCACTCATTACCGCTTCCGCGGTGTTCTTCATGCCCCTATGGCGAGGAGATCTGATCTCCTATAACTTCTGGCACTTCCACATGTGGTTCCCGACGTGGATCTAAAGTGATCTGTCGCCGTTGGTAGATGGCGTTGTGCCCGCGAACTTCCGTTCGCGGGCACTTCTAATCCCACCGCTGAAAGCGCACGACGACACTCGTTTAGCCAACACGCCTCGTCTGCTCGCCCCGTTGGCAACAACCTAGCTCAGCGACTCAGTGCCGCTTACAGTGCCTACGTCTTTGTAGATACGAAACCTATGTCTGCGCTCATGGGTACATCACTTCTGAAAGCGCGCGGCAAAGAGTCAACCTTGGGGTTCTCAAGTGTAAATAATGTTGCCTGGGGCGGCGCTGAACTTGCCTCTTTCTCGCGGCAACGTTGCCCACTCGTCCCCGTCTAAGCGGATGCATTCAGTTGAATGGGCCGCGGTGGCAAGCGGTAGCTGGAGCAGGAAGGCTGCTGAGAGAGCAAGTCAGGCTAGTGGTAGCTGGGGTGGTGTGTGTTGTGGGTGTGAGAAAGCGGTGGGGTCTTGGAACACTGTGTTCCAAGACCCCACCGTAAGTGTGTTGTGGC
>NZ_JRMV01000277.1 GCF_000758755.1 Actinomyces sp. S6-Spd3
CGCATTCAGCAACCACTCAGCATTCTGTAATTTAAACGATACACAATTCGTCAGCCGCGACGATTGTGCCTACTCTTTTGTTTGTCTGTCCTCATATATCGAGAAGGAACACTCATGAAGCGACGCGCGATCGGGGCAGCAGGCGCCCTGGCACTCACAGCCAGCCTCGTGTTGGCGACAGGACCAGCTTTTGCTGACGAGCCGATTCTCGGCGTGGAAGAGACCTACGATTTCACCTCTGCAACTCACCTGAGCTACACCCAGCATTACAGGGACAGCTCGAAGACTTTGATGACAGAGTATACATGCAGCTACATTTCAAGCAAGAACCCAGAGCTCAGCACCAAGTTCCACACAGAAGGCTCAGTGAACGTCTGTGATGTAATCACCGAGGTCAACGAAACTGATATCGATGAGTTCTTGAAGGTCTCGGGAAGCAGCTTCACCTTCACTTCCGAGTCTGATGGCTTCTTGAAGGTCATGCATAAGCAGTTCCCCGACGACAAAATTGACAGCATTGGGAAGGTGACTGCGAAGTTCGCTGGTGGCTTGGTTCCCAGTTCTGCCGATAATGGCGGCACGATCGACAAATCAACGGGCACAGTCACTTGGTCCAATGTCAAGACTGCTGTCAAAGTAAAGGGCAGTACGGACGGTAAGGCAGCTGCTTCTTCCACAGCGAAGAGCAGTTCGACAAGCAGTGCCTCAGCAGATTCCGACTCCACCAGCGCAGCATCCTCAACGCCTGATTCCACCTCGTCTTCCTCCTCGTCCGGCTCGAAGTGGATCCTCTTGCTGGTCTTGGCAGTCATCGTCATCGGTGGCATCGGTGCATTCGTTGTCATGAACAACCGCAAGAAGGCCCAGCCCCAAGGCGGCCAATACCCACAACCGGGGCAATATCCCCAGGTCACCCAGTTCTTCCCCGCAGAGGGCCAGGTTTCCGCGCAACAGTGGCAGGCAGCGCCTCCACCACAGCCAGAACAGTTCAATCCACAGCAACAACAGTGGCAGCCACCCGAGCAGGGGCAACAAGCTGAACAGTATCCACACCAACCCGGACAATATCCGCAGCAACCGGGGCAGTATCCACAGGGCTAACCCCCAAGCCGCGCATTCAGCAACCACTCAGCATTCTGTAATTTAAACGATACACAATTCGTCAGCAGAGTCGATTGTGCCTATTCTTTTATCTGTCTGTCCTCATATACCGAGAAGGAACACTCATGAAGCGACGCTCTCTTGGAGTCATCGGAACTCTGGCGCTTACCGGCACCTTTGTTATGGCGACCGGTTCAGCTATTGCAGCTCCGAGCATTGACCTCGAAGAAACCTACGAATTCACCTCGACCACGTCGGGAAGCTATACCCTGAGCATGATCGACACCAGCGGTACTCTGATCTCAGAGTCTATCTGCAAGAGTGTGCAGTCTGCCGGAGCAACCACGGCTTTCCGCACCAGCGGCTCTTCCCACATCTGCGATGTCAGCCAGTCCTTTAAGAGCAGTGAAATTGATGAGGTCCTTAAGGTCAACGGCAAGGACTTCACTTTCACCTCCCAGACAGAGACTGCTGTCTCGCGTCTCTCATCAGTGATGCCCGGCATCACAATGCAGAAGGTCACCGCAAAGTTCTCTGGCGGTATGGTCCCCACAACTGCAGACAATGGCGGATCCATCGACAAGGCAGCTGGAACCGTCACGTGGACCGACGTGAGCGATAACGTCTCCGTTAAGGGCAGCACTTCTTCTTCGTCATCTTCAAGCATGAAGTGGGTTCTTCTCGGCATTTTGGCCGTTGTCGTTATCGGCGGCATCGTTGTCTTCGTCGTCATGAGCAACCGCAAGAAGACTCAGGCACAGCCCATGGGCGCCCCCGGCGCATACCCGGGCGCCTACCCCGGCGCGATGCCTCAGCCCGGACAGTACCCCGCTCCGACCGGCCAGGCTCCCACGGATCCGACGCAGTACCCGCAGCAGGGGCAGTACCCGCAGCAGCCCGCGCAGTATCCGCAGGCTGAGCAGTACCCGCAGCAGGGTCAATACCCCCAGCAGCCGGGTCAGTACCCCGATCAGGGACAGCAGCCCGGACAGTACCCTCAGGCCTGAGTAACTCTCAAACCTGAACAGCCGGTGGGGCGAGCGCGGTCAAAGCGTTCGCCCCACTGTCTTCTCCACCGCTCCCCCACTTCACAGACGCACCAAGCCCGCTCCGGCCTCGGAAATCAACCGCTGAACGGAAGGAATCCTGATGACGCTCTCTCTACTGAAGCGCGCCGCCTCCCTCGCTTGCGCGCTCGTTCTTAGCGCCGCACTGAGCGCAACGCCCGCCCACGCTCAAGATCAGGGCGTTCAGATCGAGGAGCAGTATTCACTCTCAGCCTCAGGCTCAATCACGTACCGCTTGAAGATTGTCGACTTAACGAAGACCATCACTCTGGACACGTGCAATTCCCTCTCCCAGGTCATCGAGTGGTCTGAAGTGCACTTTAATGCTGCGCCAGCAGCAAGCAACTGCCAGATCGCTACGGAATACACGCGTGATAAGAATCCCTATGTTGGCACTGACGAAAAAGGGAACTTTGTCTTCGCAGCGAAGAGCATCCAATTGTCGGACCTCAACATCACTTTTCCCGCGGGAACTTCCCTAACAGAGCACGAGTTCCACTTCAGCGCTGATACTGGTCAGCTTTCACAGATGAGTCCCGGAGGAAGAGTCAGCGATAGCGTCAAGGGCTTTATTACGTGGAAGGACGATGTTCCTCAGATCGTCGGCGTGGCGGGGACCATCGAGACAGCGGAAGATTTCCGCACGACTAATCGCGTTGAGTATCAAGGAATCGCCCCCGTCGAGCTTCCCACTGGCCTCGAGGATATTCCGGCGAGGCCCTCGACAACGAGCACGCCTGTGACTCCGGCGACGGGAGCGCTGCCTTATCGCGGAGATCGTGAGACATGTTCATGCCCGAGCTCGAAGTTACTCATCCCATCGATGGTGATCTTGATTATCAGCATCGCGATACTCGCGCGCTCGGCTCGTAAGCGCTCGCGTCCTTCTTCTCCGCCTCCCCTCCCCTCCCCTGGCTTGGGCCAGTAGGCATTGGGAGCGCGCGTGGATTTTTCATTGCCGAGGCGATTGCTTGCTTGTGTCCTGAGTTGCGTGTGCGCGGGAGCTTTTCTTCTTCTTTTCCAGGGGACTCCTGCGCATGCCGTGAATAATCGCGTGACGATTCACGAGTCGTTCGTTTTCTCCAATCAGGGATTTTTGTCATACGAACTGTGGGTTTTTGACTCCTCGGGGACGATCACAGAGGAAAGCTGCAAGGCCCTTCCTCAAGCGCGAAATAATGCCCAGACCAGCTATTCCACTGATCCACAGCGCAAGACGTGCTCGATCAGGGCAACATTCTTCAGATTAAACAACCCTTATGTGGAGGCCAACGAGGATGGATCCTTCACTTTTGTCACGCGTCCCGTTCGCTTTGAGGACTTCAAGGTTTCCTTCCCAGAGGGCACGTCCTATCTGACTCGAGATCTCAGCTTCGGGGGGATCAGCATGAAGATCTCAAAAATGAGCCCTGGTGGCACTGTAAGTGACGGGCCACGAAACAGCGTCAATGTCCGGTGGAGTGGCGATCTTGGCTCTTCCCTTGCGGCTGTTGGCACTTTTTCGCCTGCAGGCGATTTTCAATCGACGAGGCGGGTTTCAAAGCCGGAAGTCGCGCCTGACGAGCTTCCGACAGACCTTGAAGTAGTCGCAGCTCCAACGCCATCTATGCAAGCGACACCACGCGCCACAAGAACACAGCGTTCTTCTTCGGTTCCGCCAACGCATACACCACTGGTGGACATCGACGGTGATGCTCTCATCAAAAAGATCATGGGGCTCAGCGTATTCGTCTTCGCAGCCTTCGGCGTGTACTCCATATGGAACGCGAAACAGCAGCAGGACGCTCAAAATTCCCGTCAGGCCGAAGCGAAAGTCGATGAGCAACTCAGCGATGATCACGCGGAGGGAAGCTCCTCGCCTCGTTCCCCCTTCGTTCTTCCTCCCGAAGAGAGAATCCCCACTTCGCCGGAGTCTTCCGCGCAAAGCGGTGTTACGCCAGACGATCCCTCGTCTTCCCCGCGAAGCCGCTTTGCACCGCCGACAAACTAGTATTGTTCACACTGAGACGCAGCCGCTTCACGGCCACCTCACTCAAAGGAGTCATGCATGCACCTGCCACTTCATCGACACACACGCGCCCTTGTCCTTGCATGCGCCTGCGCGCTGACTCTTTTTCTCCCCATCGCTGGGGCTCATCCTGCACATGCCTTGGACAAAGACATCAGAATCAACGAGGACGTTCGTATTGAGCGCGATGGTCGCACTCAATACAGGCTCACTGTGACCGACGAATCTCAGACCATCACTGAGGACACCTGCACTGCTCTGCCATTTGTCCAGGAGTGGTCAATCGTCGATTTTTCGACAAGTAAGTACTACAGCCGTTGTGAGATCACGACGGACTTCAATCGTCACGTCAATCCTTATATCGGCGTCGATAGCAACGGAAACGTTACTTTTGCTGCAAAGCAAGTCACTCTTGACGATCTGGGGCTCACATTTCCAAATGACGCCTCGGTTGCTTCCCGCCGTTTTTCTCTGAGCGGTACTTATTTCCGAGGAACAAAAGCAACCCCGGGTGCGGCTCTTGATCGAAGCGAATACTCCGACACCGTCACCTGGGAAAATGCACCAGCACTAGTTCTTGGCGCAGAGGGAACCCTCGAGCAGAATGATTATTTCCGCACCCAAGAACGCAAAGAGTACAAGGGCATAGCTGCTGCCGACATGCCAACCGATCTTCAAGCGCTTCAGACCTCTTCTTCCCCACGTCCTACGTGGCGTGCCACCGGCGCCCTTCCTACCCCATCCCTCCTCACAAGTTCTATTGGTAAGTACTTCATGTTCGGCTTCGTTGCCATCGTGTTCGGGGCGATTGCCCTAGTGAGGAGAGCTAATAAGAAACGCCGCAAACAAGAGACCAGTGGCTTCGTCATCCCCACCGCATATCAGCCGAGTACACCTACTTCCGCTTCGCAGACGAAGAATCCCTTCGCTCTTTCAGCAGACGAGGTTTTTGCGCCTTCTGCCGAGCACTCAACTCCTTCAACCGTTGACCCCTCTTCTTCAACTCAGGGGCCAACAAACCCCTACGCACCCCCGTCGAACTAAATGCACGCCGCTGGGGCGCCTCGGTAATCTGGCACTATCGGACAAGGAATCAGCATTGCAGGTCTTACGACGACGAACGAAAACACTTTTCCTTGCATGTATGTGCATGCTGAGCATTGTCGGCGGGATACTTGGCGCCTCCCCGGCACACGCCGCGCGAAACGAGGTCGATCTTTCCGAGTACTTCTTTGTTGGCACATCGAGTGTGAGCTACTCAATCTATATCAGCGATTATTCCAAGACTCTCGATCAGAAAGCCTGCGAAGTAGTTCCCCAGGTAACGGAATGGTCCGAAGTGCACTTTGAGGCGGGAACTTACTCGAATGATTGCAGAATTACAACAAAGTTCAATCGTTTTGTTAATCCTTATATCGAGATCGATGGCCAAGGAAACCTTACTTTCGCCGCAAAACTCCTGAAACTTGAGGAGCTCAATCTAGGGCTTCCCAGCGACGTCAAACTGACGCGCCATGACGCATACCTGCAGGGGAGCTACCTGACCATTTCAGAACTCAGCCCGGGAGCAGTACTGGACGAAGACGATAGCTCTGCTGATGAAGCGAAGTGGATGAGCACATCGGAAACACTGATCGGCGCGAAGGGAAGCGTGCAGATGTTCAGCGACTTCCACGCAATCGAGCGCAAAGCAATGAACAGTGTCGTTCCCGCCGATCTTCCTTCTGACCTCGAGGCGGTAGTACACACCCGTTCCATCACGCCCTACACCCCATCCCCCAGCCCCACTGCTTACCGACCTGCACGCGGGATCGGGACGATTATCAAGATCATTCTGGTTCCGGTTGTCTGTCTCTTCTTAATCATCGGCGTTCCCATGATCATGCGCGCAAACAGCAGGAGAAAGGAACGCGAACAGCGAGGTTTCGCAGTTCCGCTGAGTTACCAAAGTGGGACAGGTTTTTCCGGCTCGCTAACTCCCGGGGACACTGGGCAAAATCCCTTCAAACTTTCAGATGATCTTCATGTGGAAGATGCGCCTGTTGTGCCCTCCATTCAGGATTATTCACCACCCGCGCCGCCCTCGTCTTCATCGGCACAAAGCGAGCTTTTCCCTGAAGATTCACAGGTAGAGCAGGGGAAAAATCCCTTTGCCCCACCCTCGGAATAATTGTTTTTGCGCACCCCTCACAATTCGATATGCTTGAAATAGCGTGATTCACTTTCAAAGGATGCCTCAATGAAGCGTTTGTATTCGACAGCGGCCACACTCGTGCTTGCAGGAGCATTGGTGCTCCCTACTGCAACAACTGCGCAGGCCGCAGATTCAGACTTGACTGTCTCGGTGACATTGAGCGTCTACAACAAGGGAAGCGTCGGACACGCGCTTGAAGTGTATGACCGCACGAAGCAGATCGACGAAGGTAAGTGCAAGTCATTTTCAAATGGGAATAATGACTACCGCATCGAGTTCGCCCAGGGTGATAACTTCACTCGTTGCTCAATCTTCCCGCCTTTCGAAGGCCCCGAAAATGCAGGAAAGTACTATTCGCTTGATGACAAAGGTGAGTTTATTTTTGTCTATTCAAGTGAACAGTTGATGCAGGAAACAGAATTCCTCGGCCGCCCGCGCGACATTGGCTATATCAGCATCCGCCCTCTGGTTTTTGACCTTGATTCCGCATCTGCAGGGGCAAAGTTCACCGACTTCTGGGCTGATCAGCGAGGCGATTCAAAATACTCCCCCACCGGACAGATTGTTCTGTGGAATAAGCCTGATGGAAAGGTCGCCGTCCACGGGAAGAAGACTGGTGCTTACCAGGGCAATGCGACCGTCGCCGCACAGTACGGTACGCCGGTTCCCTCTTTTGAGCCTCTGACACCGGCGCCGACGGATCCTGCTGCACCCGACCGTAACCGCACTGCTGCTGCAGCAAAGTCAGGCTCTCTCATCGGTTCAATTTCTTCAACCACATGGATCATCGTTGCAGCAGTTGCTGGCGGCCTTGTTGTTCTTGCAGGAATTGTCATCTTTGTTCTCCGCGGTCGTTCGCGAAAGGCAGATTCGACTGCAAAGTCTCAGCGTCAGCAGGCGCGTGAAGAGGCCCGCGCAGCGAAACGTCAAGCTCGCGAGGATCGCAAGCGCGCGAAGGCTGGGGCTACTGCATCCGCACCTATGTCGCAGGGAGCTCTTCCTCTCGGTGGTTCTACCCAGGCAGCACCAGCACCTACGGCTCCCGGGGCAACGCCTGGCACTGCAGCTTCAATGCCTATTGCGACTCCCGTCAGAGGAGTTCGTGCTCCCTCTGGTGCATCTTCAACGCCTAATTCCGCAGCATCGACACCTGTCCAACCGCAGGTTCCTCAGGCTCAACGCGCTCAGGCGTCCGCTCCGCACACTCCGCTTCAGCCGGCCCAGCAGGCGTACAAGCCAGCTCATGCTCCGGCCTCGTCGCAGGAACACACTCCGGAACCCTCTCAAACAGAGGCTGGCGTCCCGTCATTCGCTGCGGCTCAAATCCCCGCGCAGGCAGAGGCGCGTCATGCGTCCACAGAGCCCGAGCAGCCGGTTGCAGCTGTAGCCCCGGCTACCGTGCCAAACGATGAGCCGGCACCAGTTGTAGAATCCGCACTGCCTGAGATGAGCGAGCCGGAAGAGGCTGCTCAGGAACCGAAGACCGAGGCCTTCGCGGCCGCGCAGACGGAAGAAACTGCACCGGCCGAAGAAACTGCACCGGTCGAAGAGACTGTTCCCGCGGCTGAGCACGATGAGGCCGAACAAGCACAGCCCGAACCTCAGGATCAGGCCGATTCGGTGCCCGTTTCCAGCCCGGTAGCGACACAAGAACCGCAGAGTTACTCTCAGCAAGGCGCGCAAGCGCCCGCGGCACAGCCTCAGGCTCAGCCTCAGCACGCTCCGGCGCCTACACCGCTTCCGCAGTACCAGCCTGCGCCAACGCCGCAGGTCCAGCCACAGGCTCCCACGCCTGCACCTGCTCCGGCACCAGCGCCGTACGTACAGCAGCCTCAGCCCGGTTACACGCCGATGGCCTCGCAGCAGCCCGCGCAAGCTCCCCAGCAGTGGGGTCAGCAACCGCAGTACGGCGCAGCCCCCATGCAGCAGCAACCGCAGCAACAGCAATGGGGACAGCCTCTGCCCCCACAGCAGACCAGGCAAAGCCAGCGACAGAGCTACGTGCCACTTCCTGGCCAGCAGCCAACGGCTGCACCGCAACAGTGGGGACAGCCTCTGCCCCCGCAGCAGGGAGTCGGCTATGGCCAGCAGGGATATGCTCCTGCTCCCCGACAGTGGGGTCCCTCGTACGTTCCCCCGGCACCTGCTCAGCAACCTGCCCCTGCGCCTCAGTGGGGTCAGCGGCCGCAGCAAGGCCAGCCTGCACAGCAGTGGGGTCAGCCCAATGGTGCCGTACCCCCGCAGGGCCAGCAAGGTGGCCAGCAATGGGGACAGCAGCAGTACGGCGCTGCTCCCCAACAAGGCCAACAGCAGTGGGGTCAGCAGCAGGGTATGCAAGGCGACCAGTGGAGGCAGTACGCCGGCCAGTCCGGTCAGCCCGCACAGCAATGGGGCCAGCAACCGCAGCAAGGCCAGCCCGCACAACAGTGGGGCCGGCAACCGCAGCAAGGCCAGCCCGCACAACAGTGGGGTCAACAGCCCAATGGTGCCGCACCCCAGCAGGGCCAGCAAGGTGGCCAGCAGTGGCAGCCTCCGCAGCAAGGCGGACAGCCCAATCAGCAGGGCCAGCAGCCTAATCCCTGGGGACAGCAGGGACCTGTTCAGCAATAACGAGCTAGATCTCGATAGATAGTTTGGGGGCGTGGTATCACCTGATACCACGCCCTCAAACTCATCGTAGAAGCCCCGTATGCATTCTTCCCTCCAGTTCGAACGCGCCAGCAGGTATCTACTCGATGACCTTCTCAAAAGACCACACGGGAACATCGTTCCCATCTAAAGAAACCGAGTGCTCCCCCACGATTCGGTATCCAGCCGAGGAATAGAAGCGCGCATTCGTGGGAGTACAGGTAATGAATGCGAGGCGTCCACTTCCGTGGGAGCGTACGTATCCTTCGATTCCCTTCTCAAGGAAGCGCCGACCAATGCCCTGATGTTGGCGTGAAGGATCGACAGCGATAACGGTCAGGAACCAATCGAAATCGGATTCGCGACGCACTACGCTATCTGCGGCCTCGGTAAAGGCAAAGAAACGCACGAGGCGATCAAAGCGCATATAGCCCAGGAGCGGCCTGCAGTAGCGCAGGTATTCGAGCATCCCGGGCGGGCGATGATTCAGGAGGGCAACTCCAAGGATTTCACCCTGGTCTTCAAGGACCAGAACTGTGTGATAACGCGCGAATACACGAATCATGACGGCGTGGACATCGCGAATCCAGTTGGGGAATTCCTCCGGATCGGCCAGTAGTCCCTTCACTGCTGTGTGAAGGGGGTAATTCTCGAAGGCAGCACCCGCGATTTCAGCGAGCTTATCGATGTGCTCTGGGCGTGCAGAGTAAACGTGCATGGCCTTCCCTGTTCGTCGGCACCTCGTGGTGAGGTATGGGCGGATATTGAGGTTTTAGGCTAGGGCGTCAACCTGCACCTGTACTGTCTACAGACAGTATGAGGGCAGGGCAAAACACTCGCAACAGTTTGCATTCATAAATGTATCGGGAATTTTTTGAGGAAATTTCAGGCGCTTCCAGCGGTCTGGCTACCAATAATCTAAAAACGTAACTTTCAAGCACCTGTAGAGACGTTCACTCACAAACATCGACTTGTGCTGCCCATGAAAACATGCGGATTCCGTCCCCGTTGTCCCCATCAACAAGCTCTCAATACTGGTGACAGTTGCGTTTTCAGCGCTCATGTTGCGCGAGCGCGTCTCGGGACGGTATTTATTGGGAATCGCTGGTATGTGTGCCGGGACTGTTCTTATGATCATCGGCTAGCCCAAGGAGGGGAGAATTATGCTGCGTCGCGCAACACCCGAAGATGCAGAGGCACTATCCGTGCTTGCGTCCACGTGCTACATCCAGACTTTTGGGCAGCTTTACTCTTCCGAAGACCTTGATCGTTTCATTCACGAGGCCTACTCCCCCGAAGTCCTTCGTGGCGAGCTCGCGGACCCCCAGCGCCCAACCTGGCTGCTTTTCCTTGAAGAAAGCGAGGCCGACGCGACTGCACCAGAGTGCACTGATGCGCGCACGGCCTCGGAAGGCACATTGATCGGCTACGTGACTGTTTGCCCCGCGCACCTGCCCCACCCCGACGTCAAGCCCACCGACGGAGAAGTTCAACGCCTCTATCTGCTGCGGGAATACCAAGGTGGCGGGCGCGGATCAATGATGCTCCGGCACGCGATCGATTACCTCCTCGCCGATGGGCCGCGCCCCCTGTGGATTGGATGCTTCAGTGAGAACTTCGGGGCACAGCGACTCTACGGGCGCCACGGGTTTAAGCTGGTCGGCGAGTACAAGTTCATGGTTGGCGACCACGCTGACCGCGAGTTCATCATGCGGCGCGAGGCCGAAGTTCAGGAGTCCTAATGAAGACAGCACACTGGCACGCACTTTTGCTTGCAGGAGCTGGGGTTATGCATTTCAAGGCACCGCAGGTTTATGACGCGATTGTGCCACGTAGCCTTCCCGGGAATGCGCGAACCTACACCTTGGTGAGCGGCGCGGCCGAGTTGGCAATTGCCGCTGGCCTTGCGCTTCCTTTGACGAGGCGACTGGCCGGCTTAGCCGCGAGCGCACTGTATCTCGCAGTCTTCCCCGCGAATATCAAGATGGCCGTGGATTATCGCAAGGAAGGCAAGCCTGCGGGCGCACAGGCGCTTGCGTATGCTCGACTGCCGCTTCAGATTCCTCTGATTCGCGGGGCGTGGAGGGTGTTTCGAGGAAAGTAGGGGCCTCAGTTACTCACTTGCTTCCACTCCGCGGCATCGAGGCCCGGAGGCGGGAGCTGACGCAGGTGCTGTTTGAGCCTTGTCGCTTGAGTTTGTAGAGCAACGAAGGTCATTCCGCCCGAAATCACTCCCCCGATCAGGGGAACGATCTTTGACATTGTTTTCGCCATGCTCTGTTTCGTGACCGAAACGCCAATCACTCTCAGAGACTTCTTCACGACCGGGTACCACGTCGTCTTCATCAGGGCTTTGCGTGCGATCCTCTTTTCGATTGCCGGCGCAACGATCACTCGTGCAAAGTCGCGTAGTGACTCTGCAGCTCCTGCAACTTTCAGCATGACGCCGAAGAAGAGGCCCATCTGGGCGATCGTCTCATCATCGACATCGTCCAAATCCGTTAAGAATTCTTTCCACCCATACAGGTACGCAAGCTTTTGCATGATGCGCAGCGAGTGAACGTAGTACTGAGTGAGGTCGGCGGGAATGGTTCCGAGCATCGCAAAGCCACCTGGAATCCCTGCAGCAAACGAGAGCGCGGTAGATTTCTTCGTTTCGAAAGAAATCGCATCATTGGCCAGCTTGTCCAAAGACTTGCGCGAAATCCCTGCAGAGACAGGATCACTTGCAATAGCACGCTCAATCTCAGCATCACTCAGGTGGAGTTTTCGCAGTTCCTGGCGCAGGAAGTCCTCGCGCGAGATCCGTACTCCCCGCAGGCGAACGAGCTTTTTCAAGAAGAAAACTGCGTAGACCGAGGCCTGCTGGTCCTGGTCTGAAGATGCCTCAGAAACCAGGGAAACCGCAGCGTCTTCCTCGATAATTTCGCCTTCGATGATCGGCTCGACAATGAGTTCGTCTTCGCGTTCATCATCACCCTGAATCATGCTTGTCTCTTTTCATTCAGTGACACCGGAAAAGGTAGTTCGATTCTACTGGAAGCAGGTACTACCCACGCTTCGTGGGATACCGCCGGTCCTCACCCTTCCACCACGGCATCCACGAGGCATATCCATCGGCAGGCGCAGTATTGGACGAGGGCTCATAACCAAGTTCTTCAGGAGTCTGCGGAATTCCGTCGACGAGGAAGTACTTGTCCTTATCGTCGCAGTGCTCGCGAACAATCGTGCGGAACTCTCCCAGCTCGCAGTACAAAACTCCGGTGATCGGATTGCGCTTAAACACCACGATCTTGTAGAGCCAGTAGGCAAAGAGCATCACGTTTGCCACCAAGGCAACCACCGCACACACGATGTTCGCTCGCGGATCCATGGTCGCAAAATTAAAGATATCCGAGGGAGGCACCAAGACCTCGGGAAGCAAAGTATTCATGGAAATCCAAAAAACCAGCGTGAAGCAGCGGAACCAGATCCACTGTCCCTTCGCCCACGTAAACGCGGGGATCGTGCAGGCCAGCAGTAGCGCAAGCGTGCAGTACCACGTGTAGTCAGCCAGCGAATTGTAGAGGAACGCGTGGTTCCACAGATCGTAAGCGATAACCCACGGCCACACCATATCCACCCAGATCAGCCCGCGGACCTTCTGCTTTCCCGGGGAGGTCGCGATAATTTTTCCGAGGCCGGTGATCGTGATGATATTGAGCAGGCCAGCCAGCGCGGAGAGCAGGTTCCAATATCCGCCGATCGTACGGAATCCAGTTTCAGGATCAATACCAACGTGGCGAGAAGACAGGTTCGCTGCGACTTCCTGATACCACTGCATTGAGTGGAGCTCCGCACTGACGCCTCGAGCCTCGGGCAAGCCCGCGACCATATCGATCGTGTGGGCGTCATTGACGGACTTCAGGCACTGCCAGTCGGCGCCGCACGAATAGTAAGTATCAGCGTTGAAGTAGATCGTGAGGTCGCGGATGTTCGCCTCCATGATGTTGACGGCCAAGCCGATCCACAGTGCCACGCCCAACCAAATCGCGTATTTATGCGCCTTGACCGGGTTGCGTTTGGCGTAAACCAAGACAGTTCCGGTCATGGTGGCGGTCAGGATCATGATCGCGTACTTACCGAAGGGGAACCAGCCAACCATGGGAGTCCCGTGGATCCATGCATAGGGCATAAGCAAAATGCCTCCAACCGTCCACACAGCAAAGATCGTCCAGTTCCATCGGCGATTGATCTCGGCGACAAGGATTTGCGCGAGCAAGACGAGCAGCCAGATGAGATAGACCTTTGGGGTTCCGAGCTCCCAGAGGAAGAGCGAGTCCACAGCATTCTCCTTCGAACCTGTAACTAAGCTGAATATTTTCGTCTATCATAGTGCCTAAATCACACTAATATGTGAGCTTTGCTACATATTCTGCGTCGAAGGGAAGCGACACCGTCGCACCCCCACACGCAACCCACACACTGACCCTCAAGGAGGAGGATCATGAAACGACACTCGTCACGCTTTGGCAGACTCTGCCGCCTCGGCCTCGTCGGAGGAGGCGCACTCCTGGGCGGAATGTACGCCTTCAGCCAGCTCAGCGGCAAAGCCACCCCCGAAGAACAGGCCTGGCGCTACCCGGGCGACGATCTCATCGACGCCAACTACGACAACGGGTATTCCTCCACCTACGCGATCACCATCGACGCCCCCGCCTACGCAGTGTGGCGCCTCTTCAAGCAAATCGGTGCGGAAAAGTCCGGGTCATTCTCCTCCGAATTCCTCGAGCGCGTCTTCGCGCGACTCCCCTTCTTCAACTCCTACGAGATCCAAGAGGAGTTCCAGCAGCCCGATTCCATGGTGCCCGGAGACATTGCGGCCTTCGATTTCCACGGAATGTCCATGGAATGGGCAGACGTCGTGCCCGGCAAGTACATGGTCCAGTGGGTCGACACGAAGAACCCGCCCAAGGCACCCGGTTCCTATGCATTCCGCTTCCCCGGAATGAAGCACTTTGCGGCAGCATGGTGCTTCTACATGGTCCCCTTGGAGGGTGGACGCACGCGCCTGATCAACCATTGGCGCATCGGCTACGAACCCCCCTCGCCCGCAATGACCGCGCTCAACTGGGTGAACATCGAGTTCATCGGCGGCTGCATGACGCACCTGCAAATCCTCTACGTCAAGCGCGTGCTTGAGTTCCGCAAGAAGCAGCACCTGACGGGTCGTTTCATGCGAGGCATGCTCGGCGGCCGTTTCTTTAACAGCGAGACCCCGGCTGGCCGCTACGATGGCACTCCCCTCTTCGAGGACACCTACACGCAGTGGTTCCGTTTCGGGCGCAGCGCCCCGGCCGTTGCCGAAATCCGTCCGCCCGTCACCGATGATCCTTCGTGGCCACCGACGGGCCCGGGCACGCCGTGGGAAAGCGAAGTTGACGCCTCGTACTTCGAAGGATGGAGCGAGCCCGCATTCTCGTGGGATGAGCAGATCCGCCAGAAGATGGAGCGCACCTACCTAGCTGATTGGGGCAAGGAGCAACACTGATGGGCTCGATCACTCCCCCGGATTATCCGACCCTCTTCTTTTTCGAGGCCGGCGAGTGGTGGGATTATGCGATGCTCCTCGTGGTCATCGCTGCCCTCGCCTTTACCGCGTGGCTTGCCCAACGCAATATGTGGGTGGTCCTCGCTGTTTTCATCGTCATCCCGCTTGCGCTCACGATCTTTTGGTGGCCGCACTCGACGCAAGGCACGGCCTCGGCAGGTTGGTTCCCAATCGTCAAGCAATACTCGGCGCTGGCGGGATCCCTGTGCTTGGTCGCGCTTCAAGTATTCCCGAGGCTGCGGCACAACCGCTGGTACCTGCTAATTCCGCCGGTGATCCTTTCCGTCAACATTGCCGAGGCCGTGGTGCGCGATTTCCAGTGCTTCGGCATTCACGGGGTGGATCCTTCCCAGGGCATGGTGACGTGGGGAGGTCCGTGGAACATCATGAACGGGATCGCGGGCATTTTGAATCTGCTCGCAATCTCGGGGTGGATTGGGATCTTCGTGTCGAAAGGCAAGGAGCGCGCGCTCGTCTGGGGTGACCTGACGATCGGGTGGATTATCGCCTACGACCTGTGGAATTTCGCCTACGTCTACAACTGTCTAGCGGACCGCGCATGGTATTCGGGCGTGGCACTGTTGGCGGCGTGTACGATTCCGGCTCTCATGAAGTTTGGACGAGGCGCGTGGATCCAATATCGGGCCTACACGCTGACTTTCTGGTCGGCGGTGGTGCTCACTTTCCCGCATTTCATGCAGGACTCGATGTTTGCGCACCGCAGCGCGCACAACCCAAGCGCGATGTTCATCATCTCGGCAGCCGCGCTGCTTGCAAATGTGTGGGTTTTCGGCCGCCACGTGTATGTAATCGTCTCAAAGAAACGCAATCCCTTCACGCAGGAGGTTCACGCAGATGAGCCGACTTACGTGGAGTGGGTGCGGGACCTGGCCTCGGATGAGGACAAAGAACTGATCGCTACGCGCCTTGGGACGACGCCCGAGAAAGCGGGGTTTGTTAAGGCGTCTTAAGATCGTGGCCGGGGCGCACGCGCCCCGGCCACTGCCTTATCAGCCTCCGTCGACTTAAGCGACTCCCACGGTCATGAGGGGGACGATTCCGCTCAATGCATCCCCCAGCGCATCTTCGGCACAGTCGAGTTCGTAGCGCATCTGAAGGTTCATCCAAAACCCCGGGGTTGTACCGAAGTAGCGGGACAGCCGCATCGCGGTATCCGCTGTGATCCCACGCTTCCCATGGACGATTTCATTGATACGACGAGGCGGAACCCCAATAGCAACAGCAAGCTTGTGCTGCGTAATTCCGAACCCCTCGATGAAGTCCTCCATGAGGACTTCGCCCGGGTGAATCGGAGCAATTTTAGTGGTAGTCAACGATCTCAACCCCTTCTGGACCAGCATCGCTCCACCTGAAGCAGATACGCCACTGATCATTGATTCGGATACTGTACTGCCCCGCCCGATTACCGCGCAGAAGCTCGAGACGATTGCCCGGAGGGATCCGGAGGTCCTCCAAACGACACGCAGCGTCGACCTGACGCAACTTGCGCAACGCGACACGTGCGATGCGCGAGTCCAATGAAGGAACAGGTTCTCTCGCAAACAACCGCTCAGTCTGACGATCACCGAACGACTGGATCATGACACAACAATATAACGTAAAACGTTATTAACGCAAGACGTTATTTTTTAACACGCCATCCCGCATTCACCCTTAATTCAAGAACTTACAACAGTAAAACCGGGCCACGCCCTCGCGCGACCCGGCCACTGCCTGATTCAGGAGCAATTAAACATTAAACCTGAATTCGACGATGTCGCCGTCTTCCATGACGTAGTCCTTGCCTTCCATGCGGACCTTACCTGCAGCCTTCGCGGCGGCCATGGAACCGGCCTCGATCAGATCGTCGTAGGAGACGATTTCAGCCTTAATGAAGCCCTTTTCAAAGTCCGTGTGGATGACGCCTGCAGCCTTGGGAGCGGTGTCGCCCTTGTGAATCGTCCAGGCGCGCGCTTCCTTCTCGCCAGCGGTCAGATAGGTCTGCAGGCCAAGGGTGTCAAAGCCAACGCGTGCGAGCTTATCCAAGCCGGATTCGCTCTGACCGGACTCAGCCAGCATTTCTCGCGCGTCGTCCTCATCCAGTTCAACAAGCTCGGACTCAAACTGCGCGTCCAAGAAAATCGCTTCAGCAGGCGCAACCAGAGCGCGCAATTCGTCTTGCATCTCCTGGTTGTCCATCTCGGCGGCGTCCATGTTGAACACGAAGATGAAGGGCTTGGAGGTCATCAGCTGGAAAGACTTCAATGCATCCTGGTCGAGCTTTGCCCCCGCGGGGCCGCTGAGCAGCTCGCCGCGTTCGAGCAGTTCCAGGGCCTCGCGCGCGGTTTCCAGGACAATTGCCTCGGTCTTCTTGCCGCGGACTTCCTTTTCCAGCCTGGGGATCTGCTTTTCGAGCGTCTGCATGTCAGCCAGGATCAGCTCGGTCTTAATGGTTTCAATATCCGAGGCCGGATCAACCTTGCCGTCAACGTGCACAACGTCGGGGTCGGAGAAGGCACGCGTCACCTGGCAAATGGCGTCGGCCTCGCGAATGTTCGCAAGGAACTGGTTACCCAAGCCCTCACCCTCAGACGCACCACGCACAATACCCGCAATATCAACGAAAGACACGGTTGCGGGGATGATGCGCTGGGAGCCGAAGATCTCGGCGAGCTTGTTCAAGCGCGGGTCAGGAAGAGGGACCACACCGACGTTCGGTTCAATGGTCGCGAAGGGGTAGTTCGCAGCCAGAACGGTCGCGCGGGTCAGAGCATTAAACAGGGTGGACTTGCCAACGTTGGGCAGGCCAGCGATACCAATAGTTAAAGACACGCCCCTATCCTATCCGACGAGGCCGCACTCCCGTTTGCCCGCACGCATAGAAAGTGCGTGAAAAAGCGGGTGAACTTGCGCTCAGCTGGTGTGATCAGGGCCCGCAGTGCGGCGAGCGTGAGGGCGCACATCAATCTGTCCAGCATTCTTCAGGTCTGAACGCAGATCGCGAGGAAGCGCGAAAGTCGTCGTCTCCGTCTCTGTTCGCACCTCTTCAACTGTTGGGAAACCGCGTTCTTGCAGCCAAGCCACAACATCGCGTACAAGGATCTCGGGCACCGACGCACCAGAAGTCAGACCGACCGTCGAGGCTCCCGCAAACCACTCTTCTTGCAGTTCCTCCGCTTTATCGATGCGATAAGCAGCGGGAACACCCGATTCGAGCGCAACATCAACCAAACGCACCGAGTTCGAAGAATTCGCCGAGCCCACGACAACCATGACATCCACCAGCGGTGCAATGACCTTCACGGCCCCCTGGCGGTTCTGTGTCGCGTAGCAAATATCATCCGAGGGCGGATCAAGAAGAGCCGGGAAACGCTCGCGCAGGCGATCAACAGTCTGGCGAGTCTCATCAACCGACAAGGTGGTCTGCGAAATCCACACGACCCGCTCGGGGTCACGCACCACCAAGTTGTCGACTTCTTCAGGACTTCCAACGACTTGAATGTGTTCAGGGGCCTCGCCAAAGGTCCCTTCAACTTCTTCGTGGCCTTCGTGGCCCACCAAAATAATGTCGTAATCGTCCTTCGCGTAGCGCACGGCCTCGCGATGTACCTTGGTCACCAGCGGGCATGTCGCATCAATGGTTGCCAGGTGTCGCTGCGCTGCGACCTCATGGACCTGAGGGGAAACTCCGTGTGCGGAAAAGACGACGCGCGCGCCCTCGGGGACCTGGTCGGTCTCTTGAACAAAGATTGCCCCGCGCTTGCTTAAGGATTCCACCACGAATTTGTTGTGAACGATTTCTTTGCGCACGTACACGGGAGCGCCATACAGATCCAGCGCTTTTTCTACGACATCAACTGCACGGTCAACGCCCGCGCAATATCCGCGTGGCGCTGCCAGCAAGATCTTCCCACCGGCATTTTTTTGTTCAAGGCTGCCCAGCGTCTGGTCGTCAACAGTCATGATTCAACGGTACAGGTAGGCACTAATATCCGCGCAGCCGAAACCACTGATGCTCCTCACACTGGACGCAAATGCTAGGTGCCTGTGTCATGCTTGTTTCGTGCCAGAAAAGATGCCTCCTGCTGCAAAAGCCGCCGACACCACGCGTGACAACCCGTGGCCGCTCAGCAGGCTTACCCAGAACATCAAGATCTACGTGGATCGCATGTCGCCGCTCTGGGTTGAAGGCCAAGTCGTTCAATACAACCCGCGCCCGGGTTCGCGCATGGCTTTCTTTACACTGCGCGACACGGAATCTGACACGTCCATGACCGTGACGGCCTTCCCAAATGTCATCACTGCGATTGGTGCCGGTTTTGAGGAAGGCGTGAAAGTCGTCGCCCGCGTCAAGCCCGTTTTTTGGGAGCGCAGCGGAAGCCTCAACCTCCAGGCAGCCGAAGTTCATCTTCAGGGTTTGGGCGACCTGCTGGCTCAAATAGAGCGCTTACGCCAGCGTCTGGCCGCCGAAGGCCTCTTTGATGCAGATCGCAAGAAGCCTCTTCCCTTCCTCCCGCGAGTGATCGGCCTGGTGTGTGGCCGAAATGCAAAAGCTAAAGACGATGTCATCGTCAATGCGAGCGCGCGTTGGCCCGGTGCGCGCTTCGAGGTCCGTGAGGTCGCAGTCCAGGGGCAATACGCCGTCCGCGAGGTCTCCCAAGCAATCGCGGAGCTGGACTCCCTCCCCCAGGTGGACGTCATTGTCGTTGCCCGCGGTGGCGGTTCCGTTGAGGATCTTCTTCCCTTCTCTGACGAGACCTTGGTACGCGCCGCCGCGCAGGCCTCCACTCCCCTGGTGTCAGCTATCGGCCACGAAGGGGACGCTCCCCTTTTGGACTACGTTGCGGATTACCGCGCCTCGACGCCGACCGACGCCGCCCGCCGGATTGTCCCCGATCTCGTTCAGGAACTTGATGGCCTTGCTCGAGCACGCGAAGGAATGCGTAGTGCAATCCAGCGTCGGCTTGATCAGGAGCGCTACAACCTCGATTTGCTGGTGTCTCGTCCAATTTTCTTAGCTCCCGCTGCAACTTTGGAGCCGCATCGGACTTTCATTGACTCCGTTCTCACCTCACTGCGCACTCAGGTTGAGCGTCGCTTGAGCTCTGAACGTCAGAGCATCCTTCAGGCCTCGGCAGCCCTTCAGGCCCTCTCCCCCCAGGCGACTTTGGAACGCGGTTACTCAATGTTGCGTCTTCCCTCAGGGGAGCTTGTCCGCGACGCTTCGCAAGTTCCTAAGGGAACTCTAGTGGAGGGAATCTTGGCGCAGGGTCGCTTGGTTGCTCAAGTTGTCGGTTCAACGCCCGCTACGCGTGCACCCGAATCCCCACAGTAAACGTCCCCTTCACACTCAACTACCGCCCATACTTGTCACTACCGGAGGTTCCCATGGCAGAAACATCCCTTCCCGCACCCGAAACACTGTCCTACGAAGCAGCGCGCGATGAACTCGTTGCGATCGTCAAGACGCTTGAAAGCGGACAGGCTCCCCTTGAAGACACTCTTGCCATGTGGGAGCGCGGCGAGGCCCTTGCAACGCGTTGCCGTTCCATCCTCGACGCGGCAACTCAGCGCATGCAAGCAGGAGCAGAATCACCCCAGTCCGACCAGTAGACTCCGGGTCCCGCAATCAGCTGGGAATGGTTAGACTTAAAGCGTCATCTGTTAGTGGAACCAGCCAAAGTGGTCTGGAAACAGGAGGAAATATGGACCTCGCAACCGACCCCCACATCCTCTCCATCGGAGAGGCACTGATGGATATCGTTGTCCCAGCGGACAGCCCCGTTCCAACTGCCGAAATCCCGGGTGGTTCGCCCGCTAACGTCGCAATGACTCTTGGGCGCCTGGGCCGTAACGTCGGCCTGCAGACTTGGCTTGCACACGACGAACGTGGCGAGATTATTGAAGATCACTTCACAGCCTCGCATGTGCTTATTACCGAGGAATCCTTCGGCGCGGACCACACCCCAACTGCCCTAGCAAAGCTCAATGAAAAGGGCGCAGCAAGCTACACCTTTGATCTGGATTGGTGTCCCCCAAGCCCGATCTGGGTTTCGACTCAGGCCCGAATCGTTCACTCCGGTTCCATTGCTGCAGTCATCGAGCCGGGTGCACATGCCGTTTTGGATGCCATGGTCACCGCGCGTCAGCACGCGATCATCACCTACGATCCCAATGCGCGCCCTGCACTCATGGGCACCCCCGAGCAGGCGCTCGCTATCGTCAACAAGTTCATCGGTATCTCCGATGTCGTCAAGGTTTCCGACGAAGACATCGCGTGGCTGACCAACGGACGCGAAATCGACGAAGTCGTGCGAGATTGGCTCACAGCCGGCCCCTCGCTGATCGTTGTCACGAAGGGTAAGGATGGCGCAGCGGCCTTCACTTCGAATGGTGTTCGCCGTTCAATCCCCGCCGGAGACGTCAAGGTCGAAGACACCGTCGGTGCCGGTGACTCCTTCATGGGCGGCCTGATCGACGCACTGTGGTCGCTCGGCCTGGTCGGTGCCATGTCGCGTCCTGCTCTGCGCGATTTGGATGCTTCAAAGGTCGACTTCATCTTGCAGCGCGCTGCAACCATCGGTGACATTACTGTCTCCCGCGCTGGCGCGAACCCGCCTTGGTTGTCGGAACTCGCCGAGTTCCTCGCCTAAGAAGGGCAATCTCTCAGCGCTAAAAGACTCATTGGGGGGCTTGAATCCACAGGATTCAAGCCCCCCAAGGTTATCTAAGTTTCATCGTGCAACGCTTTTCTTCAGTGGCGACCGAGCCTATGCCCTCGCCCCATAGGAACCTCGCTGACCTTACTTCCCCATTCGCCTTTCGCGCTGCGCATAGGCTCGCAAGGCGCGCAGGAAGTCGATCTTACGAAAATCTGGCCAGTAGGTTTCACAGAAGTAAAACTCTGAGTGCGCAGACTGCCAGATCATGAAACCCGACAGCCGTTGTTCTCCCGATGTGCGGATCACCAAATCAGGGTCGGGTTGATCTCCCGTGTACAAATGCTCGGCAATATCAGAGTCTTTCAATCGCGAAGCCAATTCTTCAAGACTCTCCCCACGCTGGCCCGCATCGCGGATCACCTCGCGCACGGCCTCGACAATCTCATGGCGCCCGCCGTAACCGACGGCAATGTTGACGCTGAGCGCGCTGGTGGCAGGACTTTCCTTTGCGGCTTCGCGGAGGGAATCGGCAATGTCATCCGGGAGCAGGCGCAGATCCCCAACGATACGCAAGCGCCATTTTCCGGTTTGACTGAGGGCACTCACGGTTTGCGCGATAATCGTCAGGAGCTCAGCAAGTTCATCGCTTTGTCGCGAGAGGTTATCGGTCGAGAGCATCCACAAAGTGACGATTTCGACGCCAACTTCTTCGGCCCACCCAAGGAACTCAGCGATTTTCCCCGCGCCGACTCGGTGTCCTTGGGAAGCGGTGAAGCCAATCGACTTCGCCCAACGCCGGTTTCCGTCAAGAATTACTCCGACGTGGCGAGGGATTGGGCGCCCCGATAAAGATGCTCGTAAGCGCTTCTCATACACGTCATAGAGCATGTTCCACTGCGACACTTTCAGTCCCTTCCGCGCGAAAGAGTGTCAATACCGTTTAAGGGTATCGCGATTCTCACGCCACTTGCATATTCGTCCGCATCCCTGAGCTACCTCACATATACCGCCACAAGCGATGATTTTTCCGCGAGATTGGCGTACCCTACGGTGTAGTAAGTTACGCAAACGTAGGTAGAGTTTTTAGAGGAGGCAGCAATGAAAATCGCTTCCCTCAAACCCACTGAGTGGTTCCCCGGACAGAAGGTCTCGGTCAAGCCTCACTTGAGAGGATGGATCCACCTAGTCGCCGCACCTCTTTCTTTGGCGGCATCTATCGTCCTCACCTGCCTCGCTCCCAGCGGGGTAACCAAGTGGGGTTCGGCAATCTACCTCGCGGCTTCACTGATTCTCTTTGGAATTTCAGCGCTCTACCACCGCTTTTATTGGTCGCCGCGATGGGAAATCGTGTGGAATCGCCTCGATCATTCCAATATTTTCCTACTCATCGCCGGCACCTACACTCCCCTCTCGGTCGCGGTACTCCCTCACGACCAAGCGGTCACGATCTTGTCAATCGTCTGGGGAGGCGCGCTTGCCGGGATCCTGCTCAATCTCTTCTGGCCAACCGCTCCCAGGTGGCTCGCAACGCTCATTTACGTTGCTTTGGGGTGGGTTGCTCTGTGGTACCTCCCGCAATTCTGGGCGCTTGCGGGACCGGCCGTGGTCTGGCTTCTTTTAGCTGGCGGAATCTTGTACACGATCGGCGCGATCGTCTACGCAACAAAGAAACCCGATTTATCGCCTCGATGGTTCGGGTTCCACGAGATCTTCCATACCTTCACGGTTCTTGCGTGGGCGTGCCATTGCACCGCCGTGTATTTGACAGTTCTGTAAATTTTCCACAGATAGCGCAAAATCCACATTTCCAGGCTGAAGGCTGCTAGGCTGGCAAATCTATAGAATCAATGTGAAGGCCGACGCCCGTCGGCACATGTCGGAGGCATAAGTAATGGCTGATACCCAATGGCTGACTCAAGCTCAGTATGACAAGCTCCAGGCGGAGCTCACGGATCGCGTCGAGGTGCGTCGTCCTGAGATCGCTCGTCTGATTGACGCAGCTCGCCAGGAAGGCGATTTGCGAGAGAACGGCGGCTACCACGCTGCTCGTAACGAGCAGTCCCTCAACGAGACCCGTATCCAGGCACTCGAAGAAATGCTGCGCAACGCCGAGGTTGGCGAAACCCCCGCTGATGATGGAATCGTCGAACCCGGAATGGTTGTCACCGCTCTTGTTGCAGGCCGCGAGCAGAAGTTCCTCCTGGGTTCCCGCGATGCCGGCGGCGACCTCGGAGTGCAGGTTTTCTCTTCCCAGGCTCCTCTGGGCGCAGCAGTGATGGGACACCGCAAGGGCGATACCCTCACCTACGAGGCCCCCAATGGCCGCGAGATCACCGTTGAGATCTTGGATGCAACGCCTTTCGTTGGCTGAGTAAACCCAAACGAACTGTGGGGGCTCCAGAGTTGAACTCTGGAGCCCCCACAGTTTTACGCGTTCAGTCAGAACAAGGCGCTTTCAGCTTCACTCAGCATCATGCGCCGCTGTCTTCTTCATCCGTTTCAGCGCTCTGCTCAATTTCATCAGCGACACGCGTCCCCACGCTATCGCCCGGCTCTGCAGTGCCAGCAGTCACCATGCGTTCGCTCAGTTCCTCGTTGACAGCGTAGGTGTGTGCATCAACTGCCTCCCCTGCAAGGAGGGGAAGATCTTCGCCGTAGGAATGAGCAATCAAAGCATCGAGCGTACCCGGAGCCCCGCCTGGACGATCAAGCTTTGTCGCTAGCGCAGGCTCAGGATCGTGTCCGTGCAGGTAGAGCACAGTGGAGTTAATGAAGGCTGCGATCGGGATGGAGAAAATCGCCCCCGCGATTCCGGCAACCATCGAACCTGCCGTTACACCGAGCAAAACAACCAGCGGGTGCAAAGATACGGCGTTGGACATCAGAAGTGGTTGAAGGAGGTTACCCTCGACTTGCTGGACCAGCAAGATAATGACCAGCATGATCAAACCGACGGTGAAGCCCTGATCCACGACGGCCACCAAGACTGCAATAATTCCCGAAATCAGGGAACCGATAATCGGAATGAAAGAGCCGAAAAACACCAAAACGATGATCGGGATGACCAGTGGGACACCCAAGAAGTAGGCACCGATGCCGATGCTCAGCGCATCGATGAAGGCAACTTGCATCTGGCCGACCACATAGCCACCCATGCTTGCCCACCCGCGAATTGCGGCCTCGTGAACGGGTTCGCGAGCGCCCTTAGGAAGCAAGCGCACGAACCAGACCCAGATGTCGCGGCCATCTTTGAGGAAGAAGAAGAGGCAGAAGAGAGCGATCACCGAACCGGTGGCGATAGAAATCGCTGAAGAAGTCGCATTCACCGCACCGAAGATCAGTGACTGCGCGTGGGATTGAACCCAGGCGACAATCTCGGACTGTAAGTTTTCCAGATGCGAATCGATACCTGAGGTGTCGATCCCCAATGGGCTGGTACGCAACCACTCGAGGAGCGTGGTGAGACCTTCGTTTGCGCGGGTCAGCAGTGAGGGAACCTGTGAGAGGATCTGAGCCCCAGCGGTCGACAGCGCTGCACCTACAACAACCACAGTGGCAAGCAAACCACTAAGGGCAGCAAGCGCTCGCGGGAAGTGAGCCTTGCGGTGAAGCCACGACACCATCGGGTTAAGGAAGACCGCAAGAAGAAGTGCAACTGCGATCGGAACGATAATCCCGTAAACGAAAGTCATTCCGAAAATCAGCAGAGCTACCGCCGCGATAACGACGATCGCACGCCACGCAACTGCCGCGCCCACGCGCAGGGACCACGGCACGGCCTCGGAAGCATCCCGGCTGGTGGGTTCATCCTCAACGACGACGCGAACGCGCTGTGGCCTGTCCCCCTGGAGATGAGAGCGCTGCTCTTGAACGCGGCGCCTGATCTGTTCGAGAGGTTTCAGAAGCGACGAGGCCAAGCTTGAGCCGGCTCCCCCTCCTCCCTTATCTGTACGGCTGGGGCGTTGATCGGGGGTTGATGCTTGTTGCTGCGCATCCTTTTCGCTCATGCTTGGCCTCGTCTTTTCAGTTTGTTGGCTCAGGCGACACCGAGAATATCGGTGACGAAAACAAGGGTATCGCCGCCGCGGATCCCAGCCTGGGGAACACCGCGCTGACCATAACCGTATTCGGAAGGAATCGACAGCAGGACGCGCGAGCCGACGCGCTGACCAATGAGTCCCTCATCCCAGCCGCGGATGACCATTCCCACGCCGATTTGGAAGCTCAGCGCAGCGCCGCGGTCGTAGGAATTATCGAAGACGTTTCCATCCCAGACTTGCCCCAGGTAGTGGCAGTGGATGGTGTCTCCAGCTTCGACGACCTGGCCGTCGCCCTCATGGAGGACCTCGACGAGCAGCTCATCGCTGGGGGTGGGATCAGTAAATTCCAGGGTGGGCTTACGGCCAAATTCGCCTGTCACTATAAGGTTTTCCATGGTTTCTCCTTAGGGAAGTACTGCGGTAGAGGACTGAGTATTCAATGAGGCATCCCGAAAGATGCAGAAGGGGCCACGCTCAAGCGAACGCGACCCCAACTTGTTAGCGACGAGACGCCAAGATCGAAAGAACTCGGAGGATTTCGACGTACATCCACACGACCGTGACCATGATGCCGAAAGCGCAGTACCACGCGAATTGCACGGGAGCACCTCGTTCAACGCCCTGTTTGACGGTATCGAAATCACCGATCAAGGACAGGGTTGCAAGGACAACGGCGATGAGGGAGACAACCACGCCCAGCGGAATGCCCTTGACGTAGATCGTGTCGATGGGCGACATCGCTCCGAAGGCCACCAAAACCGCGTTCGCGATGCGAGTAAGGAGAAGAGCCAAAATGCCAATCAAGGTGAACTTTGCAAGCTTGGGCGAATTGCGCACCTTGCCCGAAGTGAAGAGGACAAGCGTAATTCCCGTAACGGCAAGGGTTGCGATGAATGCCTGAGCGACGATGCCCGGGTACATCATTTCCATGAAGGAGGACAGGGCACCCAGCGAGACACCCTCTGCGAAGGCGTAGGCCATGATGAGGCCCGGGCGAATGGTCTTCGAGAAGGAATTCACCATTGCCAAAATGAAAGCGACCAACGCGCCCAGCCCCATTGCAAAAATGCCCAGCGTGGGGTTCGTTGCAGCGAGGAACCACGCAGGGGCGGCGCCAAGAAGCAGGATGAGGAAAGAGATTCCGGTCTTCATCAAGGCGTCGTCATAGGTCATGCGACCGCGATCGACCGCGTCCGCGGAAGGCGCCTGGTAGGCCTGCTGGAGATCGGCATACACGGAGGGGTCAACGCTGGGTGCGCCAGCGTAGCCGCCTTGAGTCTGGGTCCCATAGGTTGAGGCCTGGGGCTGAGCGTAGGGGTAGCGCGCGGGATCAACAACGGTTGTCCCGGAAGCTTGAGCATTCGTGGGCTGGTAGCCGGGCATCGCCGGGTAGCCCGCAGGAGTCGAATCGGCGCGAGACCAGTCTCGCTCCATCTTTGAGAACACGGGGTTTGTCATGAGATTTCCTTTCCCTCGGTTCAGTATCTATTGAGTACCCCCAGTCGGACTCGAACCGACAACACACCGATTTTAAGTCGGTTGCCTCTGCCAATTGGGCTATGGGGGCATCGCCGCTAGCGACGAGCCAGCATCGAAAGCGCGATACCGTCAAGGATATCGTGTTCGGAGACGTGGGCGCCCGCTATCGGGTGGTTTGTATTCTCGCAGCGTAGAGTAACGCGGTCCATGACACGCTTCCAGATCAGGGCGCCACCTGCGATGACGTCCGCGCGCCCCTCAGGCATGAACCCGAGGGCTGCCTTGACCGCCAGTGGCTGCTCGAGCATGAAACGGACCGAGGCATCGGTATCCGCGTGGCTCAGAAATGCGCCATCGATCTTTTCCGGCTGGTACGAGGCCAAGCCCAGCGCGTGTGCAGCGATCGTTGTGATGGTGCCCGCTACGCCCACCACGCCTCGGACGCTAGAGAAATCAACAGCCTCTTCGGCCTCGTCAAGGCGCGCATCGATCCACTCACTGGCCTGGGCCTGGACCCCGTCGGGAATCGGTTGATCGCTTGCGCATCCGGCAAAGAATTTCTCGGTCACGCGGACGGAGCCCATATCGGCCGAATATGCCGCATCAACGCCCTTACCTAGCGTACCTACGACCATTTCCGTTGAACCGCCACCGATATCGACGACCAGCACCTTCCCTCGATCGTAGGCGTGCACGCTGCTTGCAGCACCGGCGAAAGACAAGGCGGCTTCTTCAGTGCCGGGAACAACTTCCGGGTAGACACCTAGGAGTTCATTCACGGGCTCAATGAAATCCTGGCGGTTTTCAGCGTCACGCATTGCCGATGTCGACACGAAACGAATGTCCGTTGCCCCCAGATTGTCAATCATCCGCTTGTATTCGCGCACCGCTGCGAGGGTGCGTTCAATTGCCTCGGGAGCGAGGCGCCCCGTGCGGTCAACGCCCTGTCCCAAGCGCACGATCCGCATTTGTCGGGTGAGATCGTTCAAAATCACGCGCTCACCCTGGGTTTCGCCGTCTGCAACAAGAAGTCGAATTGAGTTCGTTCCACAATCAATTGCCGCTACCCGCGTCATGGTTCCGTTCTTTCTGGGGAGTTCGCTATTTCTAGAAATTGACACGCACCGTGCGCATCAGCAGGTGCAGGATTGGCGATCCCACAGGCCTCGTTCGCGCATCATCTCCAGCGCGAGGTCACCGATCGGGTTCACGCCCTCCCCCGCGGCCAAGGCGTGACCGACCAGCGCGTGCAGACACTTGACGCGCGTAGGCATTCCACCGGCGGATACTCCGTGGATTTCAGGAACGTCGAGCTCCAGCTTCCTGCCAAGCTCCTCGCGGGAAGCAATGTAGGCCTCGTGAGCATGCTGGTAGGCGGCGCGCAGGTCCTCGTCATCGGCCAGGCGCTCATTGAAGTCTTCCATGACCTTGGTTGCTTCAAGCGTCGAGCAGGCGCGGACCGCTCCGGGACTGGTCAGGTAGAAAGTTGTGGGGAAAGGAGTTCCGTCTTCAAGCCTAGGCGCCGTCGCAACAACGGTCGGCTTCCCGCAAACGCAACGCGCGGCAATCCCGACGACCCCTCGGGGAACACGTCCCAATTGTTCTTCGAGAACCTGAAGATCCTCGGCGCTAGCCGGCGTAATTGCGTTCATCATTCCTCCACATTCAGACAAACCCGGATTATTTTACGCGAAAAGGCTTGCGGGAGGGAGTGTTTCCACGCAATGGATCTGGCGCGTGTGGCGCGCGGTGATCAGTTGCCAGTTCCTTGTGTGCTTGCGCTACTTTCAGGAGTCGCAGACTGCGAGGGAGATGGCGCATTCCCGCCCGTTTGTGCGGTCTGGATATTTCCCGTCGGATGGTCAGCCTCTTCGACCGTCATCGAGAGGACCTGCATCCATGGGCGAGCGGGGCCCGCCTCGCGTGCTGCCGCGACCTGGGCTTGGTCTTGGTAGTCCTTACCGGGGTCCAAGACGGAGTACTGAGTTTCTCCGGGCTTGACGTATCCGAGGCGTTCGCGCGCCTGTGAGGCGATGTACTGCGGGTTCGACCACAGTTCGAGTTGTTGGCGCTTCGCGTCGTTGTCCGCCTGGGTTTGTTGGACTTTTGCCTTGATCGCTGCAAGTTCACGTTCTTGGCTCCACAGCTGCATGAAGGAGGGAACGAGGAGCAGCGCGAGAAGTGCCCCAAGAAGGAGCAATCCCAAAATACGCATTGAGATTTCGATACCGCCGAAAGAGACCGAGCTGGGGCGCTTCGCCGCGTTTTCCGCGGCTTGGGCGCGGGGTCTGGAAGCTTCGCGTTCCGGACGCACTCGCGGTGTTGTGCGCGCGATTGGTGTGCTTTGAGTCCCTTGAGCGCGTGCTCGCGGGGTTTTTCCCACCTGACGAGGCCGCCGCTGGGTATCAGGCTCAGCCGCAGCTTGACGTCTGCGGGCGTTGGGGACGACTGGGCGTCCTTTTCTGGGTTTCTGAGCCATATCCCTATGGTGCCTCAAGCCGGCAAGACGGGCAGAACATAAAACTCATGTGTTCCCAATTGAGGGCTGAATCGCATAACGAAGGGGTGGGTGATGATTTCTCATCACCCACCCCTAGGTCACGCTTCTAGGAGCGTGTCAGTATGTGCTTCTCAGAAGGAAGCGCGGGGGAAGGAAGAACGACCCGCGTACACTGCTGCAACGTCGAGATCCTCTTCGATGCGCAGGAGCTGGTTGTACTTTGCCACGCGCTCGGAGCGAGCGGGAGCACCGGTCTTGATCTGGCCGGAGTTGGTGGCAACCGCGAGGTCCGCAATGGTGGTGTCCTCGGTTTCACCGGAACGGTGAGAGGTCATTGAACGGTAGCCGTTGCGGTGTGCTTCTTCCACGGCATCCAGGGTCTCGGTCAACGAGCCGATCTGGTTCACCTTGACGAGCAGAGCGTTAGCAGCGTGCAGCTCGATGCCCTTGCGCAGACGCTCGGGGTTGGTGACGAAGAGGTCGTCGCCAACGAGCTGGACACGATCGCCGATTTCGGCGGTCAGAGCGGTCCATGCGTCCCATTCGTCTTCCGACAACGGGTCTTCGATGGAGACCAGCGGGTAATCGCGGATGAGCTTCTCGTAGTAGGTGACCATGTAGTCGGTCGAGCGGCCTTCGCCTTCGAACTGGTACAGGCCATCCTTGAAGAACTCGGAGGAGGCGACGTCCAGGGCGAGTGCGACATCGGTGCCGGGCTTGAAGCCGGCCTTTTCGATGGCCTCGATGATCAGGTCGAGTGCAGCGGCGTTGGAGGAGAGGTTCGGTGCGAAACCGCCCTCGTCGCCCAAGCCGGTGGACAGGCCACGTTCCTTGATGACGGCCTTGAGGGTGTGGTAGACCTCGGCGCCCCAGCGGAGGGCATCGCGGAAGGTCGGTGCACCCAGAGGAGCAATCATGAACTCCTGGATGTCAACGTTGGTGTCTGCGTGAGAGCCACCGTTGAGAATGTTCATCATGGGAACGGGCAGGATGTGAGCGTTGGGGCCGCCCAGGTAACGGTAGAGGGGCAGACCTGCGGACTCGGCAGCGGCCTTTGCAACAGCAAGGGAGACACCGAGAATTGCGTTGGCGCCGAGCTTGCCCTTGTTGGGGGTGCCGTCCAGCTCGATCATGATTTCGTCGATGCGACGCTGGTCGGAAGCGTCTTCGTCAATCAGTTCGGGGGCGATGATGTCGTTCACTGCGTCAACGGCGTCCTGAACGCCCTTGCCCTGGTAACGACCCTTGTCGCCATCGCGACGCTCAACGGCCTCGAATGCACCGGTGGAGGCGCCAGAAGGAACTGCTGCGCGCTCGAAAGTGCCATCTTCAAGAATGACCTCAACCTCAACGGTGGGGTTACCGCGGGAGTCGAGGATCTCGCGAGCTCCGATTGCTTCAATGCTTGCCACGTTAATTCTCCAATCGATTAACTACGTGACTACTGTCGTATCTAACGCTAGTACATTCGGGGCCACTCCATCAGTACTACGCGAGCACTCACACGCGTTTTCCTCGTCACGATCAAGGACACATTGGCGCAAATTAGACATAGGTCCCCATAAATGCCGTATCGCCCACCCTCACGGGTGGGCGATACATCACATTTCAGACACGTGGGGGTATACCCATACGCCCACGCGCAGCCGGCAACTAGTTCTGGCCTGCCTGCCGCGCGGCAGAGCTCGAGCGGACGACGTCGCCGAAAACTGTCTGAGTCAGCTCATTGCTTTGCGCATTGTAGGTACCGTAGCGCGGATTGATCTCAACCTTCGTTGACTGCATAATCTGCGAAATCTGATTGCTCAGCTCCTGCGATTTTTCGGAGGAAAATCCCATTGAACGCAGCTTTTGCAGAGCCAAAGTATCCTTGACGATCGTCTTCAAGAAGGGAGTCGGTTCTTTGACAGGAGTACTCTGTCCTCCACGAGCAACAACGCGCTCCCCCATTTGCTGGAACTGTTGCATGACCTCTTCGTCACTCACCGTCACGCCGTTTTCTTCAGCAACTTGGCCCACTGCACGTGAAGAACTCATATCCGGAAGGAATTGCGCTGCATCGACCTGCTGTCCCATCAATGCGCTGAGCTGCTGACTAGACAGGTCCAGTTCTGCCTCGCTCACGCTCCAATCACCAATGATCGCTGCAGTTCCCGGGTGCGCGGAGCAGGCACCGAGGCCCAATCCAGACACGGCCAAGATTGCCGCCACCTTCGATGCGCGTGAAAGAGAAACCATGACTATATCCTCCGGAAAATCACTCTGTATAGGTGTCAGTGTAGCGCTCTGATTAGGCCTGAGACGCCTGCGGTGGGTTGAGTACCTTCGTCATCAGATTTTCGATCCAGTCGATGAGGGCGTGATCTGTCAACGGCACACCACCGATACGCGCCGTCATCGGCAGAGGGACGAGCAACTGACGAACGGCAGCTTTCACGACGCATCCCGGGTACAGGCGCTTGAGCCTCATCGCCTGAGATTCTTTCAATTCGATGGGGTGAATCCGCAAGTACTTTCCCTGCGTTGCAAGCTCATCAATACCCATGCGACGCAGGAGTGAGCGAAGACGAGCAATCTCAAAGAGCAAGTCAACCTGCTGGGGAATAGGACCGTAGCGGTCGGCCAGCTCCTCGCGCAGATCTTTTTCCTGCTCGCTGGTTTCAACCGCCGCGATCTTGCCGTAGACCTCAAGGCGTAGGCGTTCAGCGGAGATGTAGTCCTCTGGGATGTGTGCGTCAACTGTAATATCCAGACGCAGATCCTTCTTTTCTTCCTTACGCTGCCCCTTAAAGGCAGCGACCGCATCTGCGACCATTCGGACGTAGAGGTCGAAGCCCACGCCCTCGATGTGTCCCGACTGCGCGCCGCCCAAGAGGTTACCAGCGCCTCGGATTTCCAAATCTCGCTGAGCAACCGCAAGCCCCGCACCCAGATCAGCGTTCTGGGCAATCGTCTGCAAGCGCTCGTGTGCCATCTCTGAAAGGGGGCGGTCAGAGGGGTAGAAGAAGTACGCATACGCGCGCTCACGGCCTCGGCCGACGCGACCACGCAACTGGTGCAATTGGGATAGACCGAAAGTATCCGCACGGTCAACAATCAGAGTATTCGCGTTGGAGATATCGAGGCCGGTTTCCACGATGGTGGTACACACCAGAACGTCGAAATCATGGTTCCAGAAATCAACGATGACGCTTTCCAATTGGTGCTCGTTGAGCTTCCCGTGGGCAACTCTGATCCGCGCCTCGGGAACAAGTTCTTGGATATGCGCGGCGACCGAGGCGATGGAGTCCACGCGGTTGTGCACGTAGAAGACCTGACCGTCGCGCAAAAGCTCGCGTCGAATGGCTGCGCTGACCTGCGCGTCGGTGTGTGCTCCGACGAAAGTGAGGACGGGCTGGCGTTCTTCGGGCGGGGTCTGAAGAATCGACATCTCGCGAATACCCGAAACTGCCATTTCCAAGGTCCTGGGGATGGGCGTTGCGGACATTGAAAGGACGTCCACATCGGCTCGTAGGGCTTTGAGTGTTTCCTTGTGCTCGACGCCGAAACGCTGTTCCTCGTCGATGATGACCAGGCCCAGATCCTTGAAGGTAATGGCACCGGAGAGCAGCGAGTGGGTACCAATGACCAGGTCCACTCCTCCCGAGGCCAAGCCTTCCTTGACCTTTTCCGCTTCCTTGGGCGTCGAGAAGCGCGAGAGCGTGCCGATGGTGACGGGGAATCCCGCGTAACGTTCCGCGAAAGTTTCGGCATGCTGCTGGACGAGAAGCGTCGTTGGAACCAAGACGGCGACCTGTTTGCCATCCTGGATTGCTTTGAAGGCCGCGCGGACTGCGATCTCGGTTTTTCCATAGCCCACGTCGCCCGTGAGAAGGCGGTCCATGGGCATGGGCTTTTCCATGTCGGCTTTCACTTCGTCGATAGTGACGAGTTGGTCGGGTGTTTCCACGTAGGGGAAGGAATCTTCCAACTCGCGTTGCCACGGGGTGTCCGGACCGAAAGCGTGCCCCTTCGTTGCTTGACGCACCGCGTAGAGGCGAATGAGTTCCTGCGCGATTTCTTTGACGGCTTTGCGAGCTTTTGCCTTGGTTTTCTCCCAGTCAGCGCCGCCCATCTTGGTCAGTGCGGGCTGATCCGAGCCCGTGTACTTCGAGATCTGATCCAAGCTGTCGGTTGGGATGAAAAGTCGATCACCGGGCTGGCCACGCTTTGAGGGCGCGTATTCCAAGACCAAATAGTCGCGAGTAACCTGTCCTTCCCCGCGTCCAACAGTGCGGGAGACAAGCTCAATGAATCGCCCAATTCCGTGCTGATCATGAACGATGTAATCCCCCGGATGAAGCGTGAGGGGATCGACTCCCTTTCGCCTGCGCGAAGGCATTTTCCGCATATCTCGGGTTGTCGCACCCACGCGCCCGGATAGATCCGATTCGGAGATGATCGCAAGTTTGAGTTCGGGCGCAACAAAACCGCGAGTTCGCGGAGCTGAGACAACGTAGAGCACCGAAGGGTCCTGCGAAGGATCGCACTCTTCAACGATGCGACTTCCGATTCCCGCATCCGTCGCAATGGAGTTCAAACGACGGGCAGGGCCTTCTCCTTCAGCCGCAAGAATGAGCGTCCATCCTGCCCGGAGCAAAGTCCGGATATCGTCGAGAGCACGCGCATAATCGCCTCGATAGGGGCGCACGTCCCGCGCACCCAGAGCAACCAGTTCGTCTGAAACAACGACGGAGCGCGCTTCTTTCTTCAGGAGCGCTCCCGAAGTTTGTGCTTCTTCATCTTCATTGTTCGCGGGGCTTCCGCCTTGTTCAGCGATTGCCTGAGCAAGTTGCGCGGGAGGAAGAGCCGTCAGGTCCCACCAAGGACGCCCCTGCGCTCCCCAGATTTCTTCCAATGGGATGAACGAGGCCTGGCCTGCTTCAAGGGGCACTGCTCCCCCACCGGCAGCCTGAGACCAGGCCGCGGCGAGAAATTCCTCTGTGGTTGCAACCAGGTCCGCCCCGCGAGCGCGAATACGCTCGGGGTCAACGGCAACAAAGAGTCCACCAGCAGGAATCAGGTCAAGGAAAGAATCCATTCCCCCGACCAAGATTGGAGCGAGAGATTCAAGGCCAGGAGCCGCGATTCCCTGCGATGCCAATTCCAAGATTTCGGCTGCGCCAGGAAGCTGGTCGATTTCATTGCGAGCCTTGGCGCGAACCTGCGGGGTCAGCAGCAGCTCCCGGCAGGCAACCGCCCATACACCGGACTCGACAACCCCCAAAGTTCGCTGATCAGATACGGAGAAGGCTCGGATTTCATCGACTTCGTCTCCCCATAATTCGATGCGCAAAGGGTGCGCTTCTTGAGGGGGAAATAGATCAAGAATGCCACCACGAACCGAGAATTGTCCGCGTCGCTCGACCATATCGACACGCTCGTAGCCCAGGTTTTCAAGGTCTTGAGCCAAGTGCGGGAGGTCAACGATATCCCCGGACTTCACGCGCACGGGGGCACGATCAGCAATCCCATGAATGATGGGCTGCATGAGCGCTCGAACGGGAATCACAACAACATTGAGACCTCCCGCGTGTTCATCGCCAGATTGCGGGTGAACAAGGCGCCGCAAGACCGCGATGCGTTGCGCCATGGTGTCCGCTTGAGGCGAGAGGCGTTCATGCGGCAGTGTCTCCCACGAAGGAAAGACCTCGACTTCGTCGATCCACGCGCGCAGGGCGAGCGCCGTTTCTTCGGCCTCGCGCCCGGTTGGGGTCACGACATAGGTTGTTCCGCCTCGGCGAGCAGCCATCGATGCAATGAGGGGAATACGCGCACCAGCGGGAGCAACTGCACAACCAGAGATCCCCTGGTCAACGGATTCGAGCACCTGCGATAGTGCTGCGTCGCCTTCGAATGATGGGAGAAGAGAGGAAAACTGCGGCACTTAGGCTCCCTGTTGCGTGTGCAAGCGCTGCTGCGCCTCACTGAAACTTGTGGTGACGATATCTTCGACAACGTCTCCGGCTTGGGCGATGGTCACTGCGAGCTCGGTCAGTTGGTTTTGATTCATTCGCGCAAGCACGTAATCAGCGGGATTCATTCGCCCCGGTGGGCGACCAATTCCGATCCGTAGCCTGTTGTAGTCACGTGTGCCCAGGACCTGGGAGATTGATTTGAGACCGTTGTGACCGCCTTCTCCACCCCCGGTCTTCAAGCGCAGAGTACCTTCAGGAAGGTCAAGATCATCGTGAACGACCAAGAGACGCGAAGGCGCGACATTCATGAACTTCGCGAGGCGTCCAATGGGACCTCCAGAAGTGTTCATGTAGGAATCGCTGATTGCCAGAATCACTCGCGGTCCAGGAACGCCCCCGGGGAGCATTCCCAATCGAATGTCTGCACAGTGAGTCCCTGAACGATGGGCCGAAAGCTGGACTCCCGCATTCGACGCGAGCAGGTCCACGAGCATGTGCCCGACATTGTGACGGGTATTTGCGTACTGTGCGCCCGGGTTACCCAGGCCCACAACCATCCAGGGATCCGTTGAAGTCATAGAACGATTGTGCCACCCCCTCCCCGCATCTGCGTCCAGGAAGAAGGTGGCACACCTGTGAAGTTAGGCGTTGAGAGTACTTCAGAGTTTGCCGGCGGGAGCAGAAGGAACGGCAACAATGAACGCCGGCTCCCCCAACTCATGATCAGCGAATGCGCGCGCAACAGCCTGCGCGGTTTCCTCCACACGCTCGCGATCAACGAGGGCGATGGCACTGCCTCCGAATCCCCCACCTGTCATTCGCGCACCATAGGCACCCGCGCCGCGTGCTGCGTCCACAGCGACATCAAGTTCCGTGCACGAGACCTCGTAATCATCGCGCAGAGAATCATGCGAATCATTCATGAGCGCGCCGACGACCTGGACACGCGAACCTTCCAGGGGTCCTTCCTTGAGGAGCTCAATCAACGCTCGAGTGCGCGCAATTTCAGAGACAACGTGACGCATACGCTTACGGAGCCTCTCATCTTCCAAAGCCTCGCTGGCACCTTGCAGGTCTTCGATCTCAACGAGCTGTTCCACGCCCAGGAGTCGGGCGGCCTCTTCGCAATCAGCACGGCGTTGTCCGTACTGTCCATCCGCCAAGGAGTGCGCAGCCCGCGTATCAATAACGAGCAGCGCAAGCCCCTGAGATTCCAGATCGAAGGGGATGTGTTCGACGCTCATATCGCGGCAGTCCAATGCAAGGGCATGGCCTTCTTCGCAACGCAGCGACGCGGTCTGGTCCAGTCCCCCGGTGTTTGCTCCCGCAATCTCGTTTTCTGCGCGGCGCGCACACTCAACGAGGATTGCTCGCCCCTTATCGTTCGGCGCGCTCAGCGGGCCAGCCAAGCCCAGGTCTTCGGCCTCGTCAATGGCGACGGCCATTGCGCATTCAAGGGCAGCAGAGGAAGAAAGCCCACCACCGCGGGGAACGCAGGAGTAGAGCGCAGCGTCAAAGCCGTGAATCGGCCCATAACCGGCCTTCTCAAGCGCCCACGCGACGCCGGAAAGATACGAGGCCCAGCCGATAACTTCGCCCTCGCAGCCACGCGGCGCGACCTTGTCGAGGTCCAGTTCATCGACGGTCTCGCGAGTCTGAGGCGAAACCAAGCGCAAAAGTCGATCTTCGCGGGGGGCGTAGGCGATGAAGGCTCGATGCGGGAGTGCGATGGGAAGACAGGGGCCCCCGTTGTAGTCCACGTGCTCGCCTATAACGTTGACGCGCCCGGGTGCCGACCATACGTCGAGCGGCTGGTAGCCGAAAGTTTCTTCAAAAAGTTCGCCGGCGAGTTTGCGTCCTTCTTGGGCGCTCAGAGCGGCTGACCAGGACAGATCCACGTGCACACTTCCTTGGGTGAATCGATCAATACAGTGTCTTCAGCGTAGCGCATTGAGCATCTTCCTTACGCCGATACGCTTGTGGACTCGATGTGCTCGACGCCGGCCTCCCCATGTACCATGGGCGAGTTCGTATTCCCCCATTTCAGGTAGTTTCATGTATCTCCCTCAGCGTTTACCGGGCCAAGAATGGCTCGGCGTTGTCGTTGCGATACCTGAACCCTGGGTGAGCGCGCTGACGGAAATTCGCGTCGGTTTGGGCGATGAGCAGGGAACAAAAGTGCCCGCCCACATCACGATTCTTCCACCAACAGCAGTGGATAAGGACCGCCGCGAAGACGTGATCGAACACCTGCGCACGGTTGCGCAGCGCTACACGCCTTTCCGCGTGACTTTGGGTGAGACGGGAACTTTCCGCCCGGTTTCACCGGTTGTCTATCTTTCTCTTGCCGAGGGCGCGCGCGAGTGCACTTTCTTGGCGGAAGATATCCGCTCCGGTCCCTTGTACGCCGAGGCTCGATTCCCCTATCACGCACACGTGACCCTTGCGCAGGGTGTGTCCGATGAGGCGCTGGACCGCGCGATGAGCATCGGCTCTTACGAGGCCTCGTGGATGGTTCCCGGATTCCGCTTAGACCGCGTGGACGAGAACGGCGTCTACTCATCCATGGCGCTTTTTGATTTCGAAAGCGCTTAGAGTTCGTAGCTCACCGACAGCGGTGCGTGGTCGCTCCAACGTTCCTCGTACGAGGCCGCGCGACCAATCGCGAAAGAGGTTGCCTTCTCCGCAAGCACGGGAGTCGCAAACTGGTAATCGATGCGCCAACCCGTGTCATTGGTAAAAGCTTGGCCGCGCTGGGACCACCAGGTGTAGGGACCCTGAACATCGCCGGCAAGATCACGCATAACGTCATGCCATCCCGCGTCGAGCCACTGATCGAGGAATGCGATTTCCTCATCGAGTACGCCCGCGCGTTTGTTGTGGTTCGAAGTCCAATTCTTAATATCGGACCGACTGCGAACGATGTTGAAATCTCCGGCCACAACGGTCCCGAGGACGCTTGTTTGCCGCTGCGCGGCCTCGGAAAGGAGCTCCCCCATGCGCTGAGCAATGCGCGGGAGGTGTGCCATTTTCGCGTCCTGCTTGGGAGTGTCTTTTTCGCCAGAGTGGAAGTAGGCGGAAACAACGCGGACGCGCCCAGCCTCGGTTTCAACCACCGCTTCTAGCCAGCGTCCGGAATCAACGTCGCTTTCCTGGTCGTCAAGAAAGAGGCGCGGTTCACCGCTGATGTGTGCGCTATCCTTGCGCACCGCAACTGCGACACCTGCACGTCCCTTAATTCGGCAGGGAAGAATGATGCTTTCCCATGAATCGCCCAGTAGTTCGGTGGCGATTTCTTCATCCGCACGGACTTCTTGGAGAAGAAGAACATCGCAGGGGTTGGCGTCGAGCCACTCCATCATGCCCTTGCGGTGTGCGGCACGGATTCCGTTGACATTAACGCTGGTAACAGTGAAAGCCATGGGCTTCAGTGTACTTGCTGATGAGTGTTCAGGCGGATGGAGTCACCATTGTCTTCATTGAAATCCCCGCTCTACCCGGTGGAGGTCTGGTTAATTTCGGGCTAGCTTTATGGGAATAAATACTTCTACCCAAGGAGTGCCATGCGCGCTGTTGTCATGCACGAACCCGGCAACGTCACCGTCGAAGAACTGACCGACGGCCTTGGCGCAGACGGCGTCGTCGAGGCGGTCGGCAACGAGGCATCCTTCGATCAGGCGCTCGGCTGCGTGCGTCCCGGTGGTCACCTGTCCTTCGTGGGCGTTCCCCACGGCGTCTCACTGGACATGGACCGCATGTTCTTTGCCGAGGTCCACATGTTCGGCGGTCCCGCCGCCGTGCGTAAGTACCTGCCGGCAATGATTGATCTGATCTTTGGCGGCGAGATCAACCCGGGCGCTGTCTTCGATCTGGTCCTGCCGCTTGAGCGGGCGGCCGAGGGCTACGCTGCATGGATGAGCGTCGCGCAACGAAGGTCATGTTGACGCTCTGATCAACAGGACTGTTCGCTCTCAGTGCCCTGTCTTCGCCGAAGACAGGGTACTATGCTATTCACTATGTCCGAATCCCCACTAACGCCAAGCCCCAAGGAATCACACTCACAGTCGACGTGCTGCGCTGGGCAGAGCGAAAATGCCTGCGAAGATACTGCGGAAAAAGTATCAGCGAGCAGCCACGAACACACGCATTCCCACGGTCACGATCATTCGCACGGCCACAGTGCTTCTCGGAAAAGGCTTGCGATCGCACTAGCAATCACAGCAACGATTTTCCTCACAGAACTTGTTGCTGCTTTCTTCACATCTTCTTTGTCTCTAGCAGCCGACGCCGGACACATGGCGGTTGACTCTGCGGGACTGATTATCGCATTCATCGCTGCGAGCCTAGCCATGCGCCCTCGTGATAATCGCAGGACGTGGGGATGGGCGCGTTCGGAAGTTCTTGCTGCAGCTTTCCAAGCGGGCATGCTGGTGATCATCAGTCTTTTGGTTGCGATCGAAGGCATCCAGCGTCTAGTCTCCCCCGTTGAGGTCCGTGCAACGCCCATGCTGTGGGTTGGAATTTTGGGACTGGTCGCAAATGCGCTCTCTCTCATGGTGCTAATTGGCGGGCGCCACGCATCGCTCAATATGCGCGCAGCCGTTCTTGAAGTAGCAAACGATGCTTTGGGGTCTTTTGCCGTCATCATTGCTGCAACTGTTGAATTAATTGGCGGATGGAGTCGCGCGGATGCCCTAGCCTCAGTTTTCATCGCATTCTTAATGGCCCCGCGCGCATGCATGTTATTGCTTCGAACCCTGCGGATTTTGATGGAAGAAGTACCCGCAGAGATTAATCTTGAACAGGTCCGTCAGCACATGCTGTCGATTCCCTTGGTCGAGGATGTTCACGATCTTCACGTGAGCTCGGTAGCTTCAAACCTGGTGACCGTTACCGCACATATTGAGGTTTCCGAGGCGGTTACCGCCGGCCAGCGCGACCAGATTATTCACTCTCTGAACGAGTGCGCAATGCACCATTTCCCCGTCGAAATCGCTCATTCCACCTTCCAAGTTGAATCGATTTCGCACGCACAACACGAGCATCTTCAGCACTAAAACCTTTTTCGGCTCCGCGCCCTCCACTTCTCCCAAGCTGCACAGGGATAGACCCACACACGGCACCCTCAACGAAGGTGATGTGCTCATAGAGCGCAATGAGCTGTCCCAAGACTGAAGGGGTCAGCGCGGGCGCCATAATCGAGGTCGTGGGACGGTTGCCGGTGAACACGCGGGCGGAGACGATGACCGGGTGCGTGAAGGCTTCACCAAAGCGAGCGGAACACCTTTCGTCGGCGGGCACGTCCGCGCATGCAAGGCCCGAGACCCCTGCATCAACCACCAAAATCCTCATGACACCACGCTAGCGTCACCCAGCAACACTGCGGCGCTGATCAGCTCGAATCTTGGGGTGCACGTGCTCCGACGAAGACGTTCACGATCCTGTTTCTCGCGTGCCCTTGACAGTGACGTAGGGTCACAGTGTTCGATGGGTTCCATGAGAGTCAAAGAGATGGCTGACCTCGCGGGTACAACGACGCGGACGGTGCGCTACTACCACCGCGTGGGGCTTCTGCCTGTGCCCCCGGTCGTCGCGGGGCACCGCGACTATGGAATCGAGCACCTGGCACGCCTGCTGCGTATCCGTTGGCTTGCTGAGTCCGGCATCCCGCTGGGGAAGATCCCCCAGATACTCCCCGAACGACCCGATCATCCGATAGACGCCATCGAGGCCGATCTGCTGGCGACTCGAGCCCAGATTGAAGCCCGCATGGCGGTCCTGCGTGACCAGTGCGAGCGGATAGACCGACTCGTTGCCAGGGTACGCTCGGGCGAGGTACTTTCGCCGCTCCCGGTCGTCCTCGAACATTTCTACAATCGCATCGAGGTCCTTATTGAGGACCCAGCAACGCTATCCATCGTGCACACGGACCGGCGCATCATCTTGACCCTGGCGCTGTCGGGACTCATTCCATCCTCGCTGGGTCCTCTCATTGATGGACTCAGCGACGAGGACCACCGAGCGGTGGCCAGCATGCTCACTACATTCGCTAAGCTCGACCGCAACCGCTACCCCGATGCTTATGACGACGAGGAGAGGAAGCGCGTCATCAAGGAACTTGAAGAAACCGCGTGGGCAGTCCTCGAGCGCAACAGGTCGACAGCCCTCAGAGTGCTGCAAGACCTGCCCAGCGGCGGACCCGGGCACCTCCTATGGAAGCAGGTGGCCCGCCTGTCCAAGATCGGCTATCCCGAGCCGAACCAGAGACAAGTCATCAAGCTCTTGCTTCGTCGCGTTCGCGACGACACAGAGTTTGGTCTGGTACTTGAAGAGAAAACAGGAAAGGACTGGGACCTTGTCTAATCTCATCGAGGCCGAGGGCCTCATCAAGAGCTTCGGGAAGGTCAAGGCGCTGGACGGCCTCGACCTGGGGGTCGGGAAGGGCCAGATCCACGGCTTCCTGGGCCCCAACGGCGCGGGGAAGTCCACGACGATCCGCGTGCTGCTGGGCATGTACCACACCGACGGCGGCCGTGCCCGGGTCATGGGGATGGACCCCACCCGCGCTGCCTCCCACATTAACCGTCGCCTCGCCTACGTGCCCGGATCGGTGAGCCTGTGGCCCAGTCTCACGGGCGGGCAGGTGCTCGACACCCTGGCGGGCCTACGCGGCTCGCGCGACCGCGCCCGCGAGGAGGAGCTCACCGAGCGCTTCAACCTGGACCTCACCAAGAAAGTGCGGACCTACTCCAAGGGCAACGCGCAGAAGGTGGCACTCGTGGCCGCCCTGTCCGCGCCCGTGGACCTGCTCATCCTCGATGAGCCGACATCGGGACTTGACCCTCTCATGGAGCGCGTCTTCACGGACGCGGTCCGCGAGGCCGCCGATGGGGGCGCCACCGTCCTGCTGTCCAGCCATATCCTTGCGGAGGTCCAGGACCTGTGCTCGCACGTGACGATCGTCAAGGACGGGCGCACCGTGGAGAGCGGCGATCTGTCGTATCTGCGCTCCCTGGCCAAGACCGCCATCCGCATCGGCGTCGGGGAGTCGGACGCGCGGCGCCACCGCCTCGTCGAGGCCCTGTCCGGGCTCGGCGCCCCCGTCCGCCCCACCGGCACCCGCGTGGAGACCCACGTCCCCTCTTCCCTGGTGCCCGCGGTCCTTGGCGTGGTTGCGGAGCTGGGCGCTGACGACGTCCAAGTGGAACCCGCAAGCCTGGAAGACCTGTTCATGAGCCACTACTCGGGGAACCAGGGGGCGGCGTCATGAGCGCGTTCACGGGACTGCGCCCGTGCTTGGGGCTGGCGACGCGCCGCTACAGGTGGCAGGTGCTCGCGTGGATGGTACCGCTTTGGCTGTTCCTACTGGGCCACCCGATCGCCCTGCAACGCATGTACCCCTCTTTCGAGGAGCGCACCGCGCTCCTGTCCCAGATGCGCGGCGTGCCCGGCGTGCGCTTGCTCTTCGGCCCCCTCCCCGCCTCCGGCTCCGTGGGCGAGTTCGCCAGTTGGGAGGACGGCGGGTACCTGCTGTGGTTCGTGGCGATCATGGCGATCATGCTCACGACCGCGCTTGCCCGGCGCGACGAGCAGGACGGCCACGTCGAGGTCGTCCTCGGGGCGGGCGCGGGCCGCTGGACGCCCTTCGCATCGGCGACCACGTGGGCGCTGGGTGCCATGGCGCTCACGGGTGCGGGCCTGGCGGCCTCGCTGATCGGCGTGAACGCCGTCGTGGGCGAGACGTCCCTGCGGGGGGCCTTGATATTCGGCGGCGTGACCATCGCCCAGGGATGGGCTTTCGCGGGCGTTGCGCTGGTGGCCTCGCAGTTGGTGCGGGACGCCACAACCGCGCGGGGATTGTGTTTTACGGTTTTCGGGGCGGCCTTCGCCATCCGTGTCCTGGCCGACGAGACGGGGGCCGCGTGGCTGCGCTGGCTGAGCCCCCTGGCCTGGCGGGACGTGGCCGAGCCCTTCGGGGCGGAGCGCGTGTGGGCGTTCGCCGTTTTTGCGCTCGCCGCCGCCGCACTGGTGGCGCTGGCGGCGCTGCTCCACTCCCACCGGGAACTGCTGGGGGCGGTACTGGCCGACCGCTCCGTGTCCGCCAGGCGGTGGCGCGTGCGCGGCCCGCTGGGCCTGACCGCGCGCCTGGGCGTTCGGCGCCTGGCTGCCTGGGCCTTCGCACTGGCGCTCACAGGTTCGCTCTTCGGCGCGATGTCGGGCGGCTTGTCCGACCTGATCGCCAACAACCCGTCGAGCACCGCCTACATCGACAAGATCGCCCCCGAGATGCGGCCCGTCGTCCAGTACACCACGTTGCTCACGGTTGTGATAGTGGCCCTCGTAGCCACTGCGGTCGTCCAGCGGGTGCTCAACCTGGCCGCGTCGGAGGAACGCGGGCTGAGCGAAGCGGCGCTGACCTGTGGGGTCCCGCGCACACGAGCGCTCATAGCGGCCCTGGCCGACGCCATCGGCGCAGGAGTGGTCCTACTCGTCGTGTCGGGCGCTGTACTGGCGGCCGCCATGGCGACCCAGGTTCGTGAGGACCACGCTGCCGGCAGGGCGTTCGTCTTCACGCTTACCCAACTGCCGGGGGTCGTGGCGGCGGTGGGCATCGCCGCGATGCTGGTGGGAGCAGCCCCGCGGTGGCGGTCCCTGGCGTGGGCGATCATCGCGTGGAGTTCCTTCGCCCGCCTCTTCGGCGGCCTCATCGACATGCCGAAGTGGGCGCAAGACCTCTCCGTCCTCGGGCACGTGATCGATCCGTGGGGGACGACCCACTGGCTGCCCATGGCCGTCCAGCTTGGGGTTGGCATCGCGTGCTGCGCTGGCGGCCTGATCGCCTACCGCGTGCGAGACATTCCCGCGTGAGCGCTCGTGTCCCTCCCGCCGCTCGTTCTCGGAGGGATCGGAAACGCCCTGCTCTACCGCATCTGCGCCACCCTGATCATCAGGTTCGGCTCCGTCTGGCTGGGCCTTGCCGACGGCAGGCCCCCGCAGACGGCATGAACGGCTGGCAGGTGGCCATCCTGGTCGCGGCCAACGCCCCGATGCTGCTCCTGTGGGCTCCCGCCCTCACGGATCGGTCTCATCGACTACTGGCGTCGGCGCACAACCCGATAACATACTGGGGGTCACGCCTGACGGCGCGGCCCCCGACGTGCCTCACTCAGAGAAAGAGACTACTTCGTGCGGTTCGCGCGGTAGAACTCGATGAGCTCGCGAGTGGAGGAATCCTGCTGGGCCAAAACGCTCTGGTCACCCTCGATTGCGGGGAGGATCTGCTTGGCGAGAACCTTGCCAAGTTCCACGCCCCACTGGTCGAAGGAGTCAAGACCCCACACAGCGCCTTCAACGAAAGTGATGTGCTCGTAGAGGGCGATGAGCTGGCCAAGGACAGCGGGAGTCAGCGCGGGCGCCATGATCGAGGTCGTCGGACGGTTACCGGTAAAGACTCGGGCCGACACCAGCTCTTCTGCGGTTCCTTCCGCGCGGACCTCATCCGCGGTCTTGCCGAAGGCCAGCGCCTTGGTCTGTGCGAAGAAGTTCGACAAGAACAGCTCGTGCATATCGGCCTCGCCGTCACGGATGGGCCAGGTCGGGCGGGCAAAGGCAATGAAGTCTGCCGGAACCATACGGGTTCCCTGGTGAATCAGCTGGTAGAAAGCATGTTGACCGTTGGTGCCAGGTTCTCCCCAGAAAACCTCACCGGTGTCGTAGAAGACCGGAGAGCCATCGCGGCGCACGGACTTACCGTTGGACTCCATGGTGAGCTGCTGGAGGTAGGCGGGGAAACGGTGCAGGTACTGCGAATACGGGAGCACTGCGTGGGTATCAGCACCCAAGAAGTTTGAGTACCAGACGTTGAGCAGGCCCATGATCAGCGGGAGATTTTCCTTCGGCGCTGCCGAGGCGAAGTGCTGATCGATTGCGCGCATTCCGCCGAGGAATTCTTCGAAATGCTCGGGACCGATGGCGATTGCAAGCGAGGTGCCGATTGCGGAATCTACCGAGTAGCGTCCGCCCACCCAGCTCCAGAATCCGAAAGCATTCGCCGGGTCGATACCAAATTCCGCAACCTTGTCCAGAGCCGTTGAAACGGCGACAAAGTGCTTGGAGATGGCGTCCTTCTCCTGCTCGGGATCATTGTTAATGATCCCCTTGGCACGCAGGGAGCTCAAGAACCAGTCGCGCACCGCGTGTGCGTTGGTGATGGTTTCCAGGGTGGTGAAGGTCTTCGAAGCGACGATGACCAAGGTGGTTTCGGGGTCCAGATCCTTAGTGGTCTCCCCCACGTCGGTCGGATCGATATTGGAGATGAAACGGCACTCCAAGCCCTCTTGGACGTAGGGCTTCAGGGCTTCGTAGGCCATGACGGGACCCAGATCAGAGCCACCAATTCCCACGTTGACCACAGTCTTCACGGGCTTGCCAGTGACACCAACCCATTCACCCGAGCGAACGCGGTTTGCGAAGGAATAGACGCGTTCCAAAACCTCGCGAACATCGGCGACAACGTTGCGTCCATCGACGATGAGCTCCTCGCCCGCTGCGCGACGCAGTGCCGTGTGGAGGACGGAACGGTTTTCAGTCACGTTAATGCGATCGCCTCGCAGCATCGCGTCACGAAGAGCGAAAACCTCGGTTTGATCGGCCAGTGCAAGAAGCTGTTCCAAAGTGGCATCATCGATCAGGTTCTTGGACAAATCAACATGCAGGTCTGCCACATTCAGCGTCCACTTTTGGGCGCGCTGCGGATCATCTTGGAACCATGCGCGCAGGTCGGGGTTAAAGACCTCCGCGTGTTCGTCCAGTTGTGCCCAGGCAGGGGTCGTCGTCGGGTCAATTGCGCTCATCGTGCATTCTCCTGATTATCGAAAGTTCCGGTATTCCCGCTCAGTGGCCAAAGCCCTCAGCCTGAATAATAGTCACTGGCTGCAGATCACGCGGCGGCGCTTGCACCGATACTGCAGCCAGAATCGGGCGAAGATCACGCCACCATTGGTTGAAGGGGCGCCGGTTTGCAAAGTCGAGGTCATCGAACATGTGCTCAACAGGACGCACCTGAATTGCATTCCCCATATCGCCTACATAGACGGCTTGTGCTCGCCCGTCGGCAAACTGGTCTGCGCATTCGTTAAGTGCAGCATTGACCAGGCGAGTCGCAAGAAGGCGATCATAGGGAGTTGGAGTTCCGCCCTGCTGGAGGTGGCCCAGCGCGGAGGAACGCACATCGTAGAGGTCGCCACTTTCAGCCTCGAAAACGTTAGCGAGGAATTCGCGGTTGTAGTGCGCATCGGCCTCTTCGTTGACGACGACAAGGAAAAGTCGACGCCCGTTTTCGAAGGTCTGGTGCATGCGATGCGCGTCCTGGTCAATTTCAGCCAGAGTCGTGTTTTCTTCATTCAAGTAGGCGTATTCCGCGCCCGAGGCGATGCCCGCCATGAGGGTTAGGTATCCGCAGCGGCGCCCCATGAGTTCCGCGACGAAACAACGCTTCGAGGCCGCAGCACTTTCCTTGATCCGATCAAGCGCCCACACCGCGTTGTTGAGCGCAGTATCGGTACCGATTGCTAGTTCCGCACCGGGAAGGTTGTTATCGATCGAGGCCGGAACCAGAACGATCGGGATGCGGAACGCCGGGTAGCGATCCAATTCGTTCGTCATTTCCTTGACGGCAAGGTAAGCGTTCAGGCCTCCGACGACCAAGAGCGCATCAATCTCATTGCGCTCGATCGCGCGGCCCAGTGCGTAGTATTCATTGACGGGGGGAATCGGGCGACGAGTGCCCAGTTCAGCACCGCCTTGGAAAGCCCATCCTTCAACGTCTTCCCACGTCAATTCACGCACTTGGTTATCTGCCAAGCCGGCCCATGAGCCGTCAATTCCGAGCATCGTCCATCCCTTAGCGATGCCGAGCCTGACCGCTGCACGTGCCGCGGTGTTCATGCCCGGCGCGAGGCCTCCGGCGTGCAGAATGGCGACACGCTTGCCACTTTCCTTCGGGGGATTGTCCGCAAGATGAGGAGGCGTCGCCAGAAGCTGGTTGATCCCCACCATCACGGTGAATGAACGACCGCGAGCAGCCTGAGCAGACTGGAAATCCCCGGCCTTGATGAGGTCTTTAACGCCGCGAGTTTCATGAACCGCTTCCATGAGCGGAATGCGGGTCACTCGGTTGTGCCGCACGCCCAGAATCGAAGCAACATCGGGATCTGCGGGATTAAGGATTTCTTGAACCGCGGCATAGCCAAGCAGGGTCGACATCCAGCGGTCATAGGCAGAGGGGGTACCGCCTCGTTGAACGTGGCCCAAGATGGTGATTCGCGCGTCTTCGCCGGTACGTTCCTTGAAAGCATCGGCAATGTCTTGGGAAGTAATGGGATTTCCCGCGCGATCCATTGCTCCTTCGGCGACGATGATGATCGATTCGCGTCGCCCTGCAGCGCGCCCTTCCTTGAGCAGGTTGACCATCTCGTCTTCCCAGCCGTCGCGAGCCGGGTCTTCAGGGGTAAAGACATAGTCTGCGCCGCCTGCGACCGCAGACATCAAGGGAAGGTACCCGCAGTGACGTCCCATGACCTCGACAATGAAAGTGCGCTGGTGCGAGGCCGCGGTTGAAGAAATTTGGTCGATTGCGTCGACGATTCGGTGCAGTGCGGTGTCCGCGCCGATCGTCATGTCGGTGCCGACCATATCGTTGTCGATGGAACCAACCAGTCCGACGATGTAGAGGCGCTCATGCGCTTTCGCTTGTTCGGCGCTGATCTGCCCTTCATTGACCAGCTCACTGAGGTGCTGGGCCCATTCCGTGCGGAATTCTTCGGTTCCCGACAGCGATCCATCGCCGCCAATGACGACGAGGCGGTCGATCCCCTGCTCAATCAGGTGCAGTGCCGCTGCGTGGCGGCCTTCGTACTCGCGAAATTCTGGACAACGAGCGGTACCGATGACCGTTCCGCCCTGTGCAAGGATTCCTGAGGCATCGGTCCAGGTCATGGGGCGAATGCTATCGCCACCTTTAACTGCGCCCGACCAACCGTCGAGGATCGCAAAGGGGCGAGCGCCTCGGGCAAGAGAGGTGCGGACGACTGCGCGAACCGCGGCATTCATTCCCTGCGCATCCCCGCCAGAGGTGAGGACACCGATCTTTATCGGTTCTGACGTGCTATCGATGGCGACTTGCTCCACGAGTCATGCTCCATTCCCACAGTGATCAACAGCGAACGGCGTGCATTAAGTCTATTGCTTAATGCACGCCGTTGCATCCACCTTAAATTCGCGGTGAGAAATTGTTCAGGAACGACCGCTCTCGGTGATGGTCGTGCCGTTCAGAGCAGCAGACTCTGCCAGCTCTTCGGGGCTCACAACGCCCTCGACAGAAACCTTGTGGAGGTATGCCATTCCATCGAAGGCAAGCTCACGAGTGTGCTCGGAATCGCCCTCGGGCCCCAACTTGCCGCCGGTGACGCGATCCATGATGATCGCGATTGCACCGTCACCGGTCACGTTCGTTGCAGTTCCGAAGGAGTCCAGCGCAATGTAGGTGGCAATCATCAGAGCAACTGCAGAATCATCGAAGCCCAGCATCGACTGCAAGATACCGGTTGCCGCCATAATTGCACCGCCGGGGACACCCGGAGCAGCAACCATGGTGATACCGAGCATGAAGATAAATCCGACCCACTGCGTAGTGGTCACGGTCATGCCCTGGGTGTAGACGATCGCGAAGGCAAAGGCGAAGATCTTCGAGGTCGATCCTGCCAGGTGGATCGTTGCACAAAGAGGAATCGTGAACGAAGAGACAGCATCCGACACGCCATTCTTTCGGGTCTGGCGCAAGGTGACAGGAATCGTTGCTGCCGAGGACGAGGTTCCCAAAGCGGTCAAGTACGCCGGGAGCATGGTGAAGATGGCCTTGAAGGGGTTGACGCGGCCAACCGCACCGGCAACAAAGTACTGCGTGAGCAGAATGACAACTTCGAGGATGAGCACGATCACGACGACGCGGATGAGCGTGCGCATAATGTGAACCGCTTCGCCGGTGTAGGTGAGGTTCAAGAAGATACCGAAGATGTGCAGGGGAAGTAGCGGAACGATGATGTTCTCGATCAAGCGGGTGATGATTGCGCGGAACTCAATGAAGCCCTTACGCAGAACGCCCCGGGGCACCAAGGACAGGCCAATTCCAATAACGAAGGAGAGCAAGAGCGCGGTCATCACGCCGACGACCGGAGGCATTTCGATGGTGAAGTAGGTCTTGAGAACTTCCTTCGGAGTTTCGACCTGAGTCAGCTGCCCAACAAGAACCTTCGGGAAGAAGTAGGCACACACTCCGTAGGTCAAGAAGCCTGCGAACATCGTCGAGGCGTAGGCAAGAGCGGCGGTGAGTCCCAGCCAGTGGCCGGCTCCCTTACCGAGGTCTGCGATTGCAGGGGTTACCAGGCCGATGATGATCAGCGGAATTGAGAAGGAGAGGAACTGGCCAAAAATTGTAGAGAAAGTGACGAACACATTGCCCAGAGCGGAGGGCATAATGTGGGACCCACCGACGGTGACGGAGCCGAGGACCAAAGCCAAAACAATAGCCGCCAGCACCCATAAAAGGATGCCGCTTTGTTCGAGGAACTTTCTCATTGCATAAACCTCTTGTGATTGATTACGGACTTGGCAAGAGTCTCAGGTTTAGAACAAGAAGTCAGCACTGCCCACAATATGAAACAAATGTTTACTGGGTCACATTAACCGAGGCCGAGGGTTGCGGTGTAGGGAGAGAAGTACCAAATAAGCGCTCCAAGAACGACATAGAGCCCAACATCGGCCCACCGACGACGTGAAGCAAACCATGGGCGACCAGGCCACACCGCGCGCATCGCCGCCATGATGAACATGGTTCCCACTAGTACGAGAACCGCTTTGTGCGGATGATTCATCACCGCAAGGACAGCCATCGTCGTGCAGGAGAGGACAACAAAAGCAACGCTCGCGAGCGTCGCAATTCCACCTGTCGATCCTGAGGATTCCTCTTCCATAACGCACAGCCTATCGCGTCACCGGGGATGAGCGCGACGCACTCAATACGGGAGGACTACCATAGTCCCGTTGGCTTCCTTGGTTTCCGACCAAACAGCCGCACAACTAGACCCAACACGCAAGGAGCAGACGTGACCGCCCGTTTTATCGTCATTGCCGCACAGGCAGAAGCCGCCTCACAGGTCAGTGACGACTTCGCCAAGCTTGTCCCCTCATCAACGCTGGCACGGGTGAGCGCCGGTGGCACCTCAACAATCGAGGCCATCACCTCCAACCCCGAGCAAGCCCTTCCCCGCGTCGTGGAAGATATCCGCTCTCACACAGAAGACACCGTCCTCATTGACGCACTCCCCGAAGGCTCCGTGTCAACTTTCGACACCTTGGGCTGGAACCTCGACGTCGCTGCTTCAACGAATGCGCGCGTGATCGCCGCTCTTGACACCGAAGGCGCATCGCCCGAGCTCGTTCAGCGCGAGATTGAAGTTCTTGAGCGCCGCGCACGCCAGCACGCAACCCGCCTGGCCGCAGTTGCTCTCCCCGCAGCCATGGCCTCGCACGTTCAGACGGAACTGCCCGTTCTGGAACTGCCTTTCAGCGCACAAACTCTGGAAGCGGCCTCGGCGCTTGAGGCACCGCAGGTCGTCACTCCCTTGTCTTTCCAGGCAGACCTCATCGAGCGCGCCCGCTCCAACCGCAAGCGCATCGTCTTGCCCGAACCCGAAGATGATCGCGTCCTGCGCGCAGCCGCAATCGTTCTTGAGCGCGGAATTGCCGACCTCGTATTGCTCGGCGATGCTCAGGCGATCAACGCACGTGCAGCGGAGCTTGGCTTGGATGTTTCGGCAGCTGCCGTCGTTTCCGTTGATGACCCCGCATACGCAGAGCGCTACGCGGAGGAATTCGCACGCCTGCGCGCCAAGAAGGGCGTGACCATTGAGCAGGCTCGCGATAAGGTTCGCGACGTTTCCTACTTCGGCACGATGATGGTCCACATGGGCGACGCCGACGGCATGGTGTCAGGCGCCATCCACACCACCGCTCACACCATCGTTCCTTCCTTCCAGATCATTAAGACTGCCCCCGGTGTCTCGATCGTTTCTTCGGTTTTCCTCATGCTGCTGAAGGATCGCGTGTGGGCATTCGGCGACTGCGCAGTCAACCCCAACCCGACCCCCGAGCAGCTGGCAGATATCGCCATCTCCTCGGCCGCGACCGCGCGCCAGTTCGGCCTCGACCCGAAGGTTGCCATGCTCTCCTACTCGACCGGCACCTCTGGTTCGGGCGTGGACGTGGATGCGGTTGTCGAGGCCACCCGCCTTGCCCGCGAGAAGGCTCCCGAGCTGGCGCTTGAGGGACCGATCCAGTTCGACGCTTCCGTTGACGAGGCCGTCGCCTCGGTCAAGCTGCCCGACTCCCCCGTCGCGGGCCACGCGAACGTCTTTATCTTCCCCTCGCTCAACGCTGGAAATATTGGCTACAAGGCCGTTCAGCGTTCTTCCGGCGCCGTTGCGATTGGCCCGGTTTTGCAGGGACTCAACAAGCCCGTGAACGATCTCTCACGCGGTGCGTTGGTTGAAGACATTGTCAATACCGTCGCCTTGACAGCCGTTCAGGCACAGGGCTAACGACTCTCGAGGGTGTGGGGACAATCCCACACCCTCGAATCACGTCCGCGTAATAGACGCGAGTAAAATTCAGTTAACTGCCCACAACAATCCGGGCGGACGACCTCCGGCTTCGTCGAGTTGCCCCGGGTCGTCAGCACTCCCAAGGAAGGTATGTCGTGACCGACACCGTTCTCGTTATTAACTCTGGTTCTTCCTCCATCAAATACCAGCTTGTCAACCCCGATAATGGTGACGCAATCGCCAAGGGCCTCGTTGAGCGCATCGGCGAATCTGAGGGCCACATCCAGCACAAGTACGGCGAGAAGGTCGTCGATGTGAACGAACCCATTGCCGACCATGAAGTTGGCATGCGCGAGGTTCTGCGCCTCTTTGACGAAGTTGGCCCTTCTCTTGCCGAGGCCAACATTGTTGCCGTTGGTCACCGCATCGTTCAGGGTGGTAAGTACTTCGATGGACCGGCACTGATCACCGACGAGGTCCGTGACCTGATCGATGAGCTGTGCGCCTTGGCTCCCCTGCACAACCCCGCGCACCTCAAGGGCATCGACGTTGCCCGCGAGCTCATGCCCGACACCCCTCACGTGGCAGTTTTCGATACCGCTTTCTTCCAGCGTCTTCCCGAGGAGACTGCGACTTATGCTCTCAAGCAGGAAGTCGCCGAAAAGTACGCGGTGCGCCGCTACGGCGCTCACGGCACTTCTCACCAGTACGTCTCGGGTCAGGTTGCTCGCCTCATGGGTAACGACGCTCTGCGCCAGATCGTCCTCCACCTGGGCAATGGCGCATCGGTGTCCGCGGTCAAGGCTGGCCGTCCGATCGACACCTCGATGGGCCTGACCCCTCTCGAGGGCTTGGTCATGGGAACCCGCACCGGCGATATCGACCCCGCCGTCGTTTTCCACCTGCAGCGTCAGACCGGCTGGAGCGCCGACGAAGTCGATGACCTCTTCAACAAGCAGTCGGGCCTCAAGGGCTTGACCGGAGAGAACGATATGCGCGCCGTTCGCCACATGGTCGATTCTGAGGACCCCGAGGTCGCACGCCGTGCACGCCTCGCTCTGGATATCTACGTCACCCGCATCATCAAGTACATCGGCTCCTACACTGCCGAACTTGGCGGCCTGGATGTCATTACCTTCACCGCCGGCATTGGCGAGAACGATGCGGATCTGCGTCGCGAGGTCTGCGAGCGCCTCCTCCCCTTCGGTGTGCGCATCAATGACGAGGTGAACAACCAGCGTTTCTCTGCCGCAACGACCATTTCGACCGATGATTCCTCTGTTACCGTCATGGTTGTTCCTACCAACGAGGAGCTGGCAATCGCACGTCAGGCTCTCACGCTGATCTGACGCGTCTTTTCCACGTAATACGAGGCCGGGGTGCACATAGCAGCCCCGGCCTCGGCGTATTCTTAAACGGTTCCATCGTCAAAGGAGCCACGATGACCACTGATATTTCAACCCTTGCGAATTGGATTCGCACCTCTGCTTCAACAGTATTTTTCGGCGGTGCGGGAGTCTCCACGGAGTCAGGTATTCCAGATTTCCGCGGCGCAAACGGCTTCTACTTCCAAGAGCGCACAATCCCCTTGGAACAGGTCCTCAGTATCGATTTCTTTTCGGTTCATCCCGAGGCCTATTGGGAGTGGTTCCGCGAAGTCCATAAGCCGGTAGCGCCCAATGGCGCCCACCGCGCGCTTGCTTCGCTGGAGTCATCTGGGCTTCTCGAATGTGTCATCACCCAAAATATCGACGGTCTTCACCAGCGGGCGGGTTCACGCACAGTCTGGGAGCTCCACGGTAATTGGGAACACCTGCTGTGCACCAATTGCGGGGCAGGCTATCCCTTTTCCTCTATTCCCGAGGCCTTTGAAGAGTTAGTCCCGACCTGTCCGCGCTGCCACGGACAGCTCCGTCCCGATATCGTCATGTATGGCGAGGCACTGAACGAGGACGTCATCACTAGCGCCGTTCAGGCAATTGCACACGCCGATCTCTTGATCGTGGCTGGAACATCTCTGGTCGTCTATCCCGCCGCCGGACTGCTCAACTATTTCTCAGGCTCACACCTGGTCTTGATGAACGCGACGCCAACGAACGCCGATGCTGACGCTGACCTCATCATCCGCGACCCCATTGCTCAGTCTTTTGAGGCTGTCATAAAGGAACTGAACTAAACACGCCTGCGCAGGCACGGCCTCGGGAAGGCGCAACCCGCCCAAGTAGGCGACAATAGCCCTAGCGACTCAGGAGGAAAGCCATGAACTTCCATTCCCTTTATGACCAGGGCTTCGCGCGCGTGGCGGCAGTGACGCTCCCCGTTCATCCCGCACAGCCACTGGCCAATGCCGAAGAAATCATTGCAGCCGCGCGAAGCTGCGATGAACGCGGCGTCTCGATCGCGCTCTTCCCTGAGCTGTGCGTTTCGGGGTATGCAATCGACGATCTTCTCCTTCAAGACGTTCTCCTCGATGAGGTCGAGCGCGCGCTCACCACCATCATTGCTGCCAGCGCAGATCTCCTCCCCTTAATCGTTGTGGGCGCGCCGCTACGCAAGGGAGCAGCCCTGTACAATTGCGCGGTTGCAATCCACCGAGGCCGCGCACTTGCAGTCATCCCGAAGTCCTATCTTCCGAACTACCGCGAGTTCTACGAAAAGCGTCATTTCGTGACTCCGCCGAGCTTTGATAACGATCTTCTTCAGGCTCCGTGGGCCCCAACAGAGCCCTACACGGGGGACGCTCCCCTGCTGCCTTTTGGCTCCGTGACGATCGATGTCACTGATATCCCGGGGCTGTGTGTGGGTATTGAGGTCTGCGAAGACATGTGGGTTCCCGTCACCCCCGCTTCACTCCTTGCGCTCGCAGGCGCAACGGTGCTGCTCAACCTGAGCGCCTCCCCGATCACCGTCGGACGAGGCGACGAACGCAAGCTCCTGGCACAGTCGACCTCCGCGCGCTGTGCCTGCGCGTACGTCTACACTGCCGCCGGCCCGGGTGAGTCAACGACCGACCTTGCGTGGGATGGGCAGACCCTGATCTACGAGGCCGGCCAGCTTCTTGCCGCCGGGCAGCGCTTCGCCTCGGGAACCCAGATCACCACTGCGGACGTCGATGTCGAGCACCTGCGCACCGAGCGCACGCGTCAGAATTCTTTCACCGACAACGCTCAAAAGATGCTTGAGGGCCTCTCAATTCCACGCCCCTACAGCATTGCCATTGAGATGAACCCGCCGCGAACGGATCTGGGTTTGGAACGCGAGGTCGATCGCTTCCCCTTCGTCCCCGATGATCCGAACCAGCTGGAGCAGGACTGCTACGAGGCCTACAACATCCAGGTTGCGGGGCTCGCGAAGCGTTTGAGCGCTATTGGCCAGCCCAAGATTGTCATTGGGGTTTCTGGCGGTTTGGATTCAACGCACGCGCTGATCGTTGCGGCTCGTGCGATGGACCTCTTGGGCCGCCCGCGTACAGATATCTTGGGCTACACCCTTCCCGGCTTTGCGACTTCTGCACGCACAAAGACCAATGCGATTGCGCTGTGCGAAAGCTTGGGAGTCTCCTTCAAGGAAATCGATATCACCCCCGCAGCCAGGCAGATGCTGGCCGATATCGATCACCCCTACGCCGATGGCCACGACGACTATGACGTGACCTTTGAGAATGTTCAGGCAGGACTGCGCACGGACTATCTTTTCCGCCTCGCAAATCACCTGGGCGGTATCGTCTTGGGTACTGGCGACCTGTCAGAGCTTGCGCTGGGTTGGTGCACTTACGGTGTGGGCGACCAGATGAGCCACTACGCCGTCAATACCGGCGTCCCGAAGACGATGATCCAGCACTTGATTCGTTGGGTGGTGTCTTCTGGCCAGTTCTCCCCCGAAGTTGGCGAGATCTTGCTGTCGATTCTGGGAACCGAAATTTCTCCGGAGCTTGTTCCCGCAAAGCCCGGACAAAAGATGCAGTCCACTCAGGACAAGATCGGCCCCTACAACCTGCAAGACTTCAACTTGTACTACGTGCTTCGACGCGGGGCGCGGCCCTCAAAGATTGCATTCTTGGCGGAGCACGCGTGGTCGGATGCATCTCGCGGGGATTGGCCAGCTGGCTACCCCGAAGAGGACAAGGTTTCGTATTCCTTGGACGAGATCGTGAAGTGGGAGCGTCTGTTTATCCGTCGTTATTTCACTCAGCAGTTCAAGCGCAGTGCACTCCCCAATGGGCCTAAGGTTATGGCGGGCGGGTCGCTTTCCCCGCGCGGAGACTGGCGTATGCCTTCGGATGCTTCCGCCGAGGCCTGGCTGCGTGAGTTGGATACTGCCGTGAAAGGCCTGCTTGAGTAGGCCGCGATCTGACGGGCTGCCCGTCAAAACAGTGAGATGATCCGCAATAGTTGCCACAGAATTCCTACTCACCTACTTTTAGTTAGGTAAGCCTTTCTTAATTAACGAGGCCTGCACGCCCGCTATTTTCGTATTCTGCTGGAGAAAAAATGTCGCGTAAGCTCCTGTCTCTGACCGCTCTTGGTGCAGCATCTTTGATGGCTCTAACCGCTTGCTCAGGGGGCACGGCCTCGTCAAGCCAATCCCCCACAAGCGCGCCCGCAAGCTCAAGCAGCTCCGCACCCAGCTCGGTCACTATCGAATCCGACCAAGGAAACGTTGAGATCAAGCTGCCCGTCCAGCGCGTCGCTTCGCTCGACAACCGCACATTCGAGGTCTTGGCACAGTGGAACGTTCCCTTGGTTGCTGCTCCGAAGAAGCTCATCCCTTCGACCGTCAAGGCCTACAACACCGACTCCGTCGCCGATATCGGCATGCACCGCGACCCAAACCTCGAAGCTCTTGCAGCATCAAACCCCGATCTGATCATCTCAGGTCAGCGTTTCACTCGATTTGATTCGCAGATTGCAGAAATGAACCCCGGTGTTCCGCTGATCAACCTTGAACCGCGTGAGGGCAAGCCTCTCAACGAAGAACTCAATCGTCAGGTCACCGACCTCGGTGAGATTTTCGGACACCAAGAGGACGCAAAGAAGCTGGTCGATGACTTCAACAATGCGCTCGATCGCGCAAAGAAGGCATACGACGGTAAGTCCACCGTCATGGCCGTGGACGTTTCCGGTGGCAACATCGGCTACGTTGCTCCTTCCAAGGGCCGCACATGGGGACCGATCTTCGATCTTCTGGGCCTCAAGCCCGCGCTTGAAGTTCAGGGCAGCACCGACTCTCACACCGGTGACGATATTTCCGTCGAGGCCATTGCCCAGGCAAACCCCGACTGGATCTTCGTTCTTGACCGCGACGCCGCGATTTCCAAGGAAGGTAGCTACACTCCCGCGCAGTCAGTTATCGACGGAAATGCTGCGCTGAAGAATGTCACTGCCCTGACGAAGGGGCAGACGGTTTACGCACCGAATGACACCTACACCAACGAGTCCATCATCACATACACGAAGATCTTGAACTCGATTGCAGATTCCTTTGAAAAGGCTGCGGCAAATAAGTAAGTTCCCAGTCCTTCGCCTGAGAACTCATTCTTAACACAGGGGTGTGTTGGTCCTTTCCAGGGCCAACACACCCACAACACACTTATGGTTCAAACTTCCGTGACAAACCAACGCTCATCCCGAGTCCTTAAACGACGCATCGCACTGCTTGCCTCTGCGTTTGCCGTCCTTGGACTTCTCATTCTTTCGTTGTGCACCGGGGAATATTCAATTCTGTCCCACGATGACGGATGGGACATGTTCATGACCGTTCGTATCCCGCGGACCGTCGCACTCATACTTTCGGGTGCTGCGATGTCGATGTGCGGTCTGGTCATGCAGATCATTACTCAGAACCGCTTCGCAGAACCCACGACAACGGGAACCACCGAATGGGCAGGCTTGGGATTGCTGGCGATTATGATCGTTTATCCCAGCGCGTCAGTCCTTCTTCGTATGACGGTCGCAGTTGCCTTTGCTTTCTTGGGGACCATGGTGTTTTTTGCCTTACTCCGAAGGGTATCTCTGCGTTCTTCACTGTTGGTTCCCATCATGGGAATGATGCTGGGAGCGGTCGTTTCGGCAGTTTCGACCTTCCTTGCGCTTGAAACAAATACTCTTCAAAACCTCAGCGTATGGTTCCAAGGATCCTTCACCAGTGTTTATACCGGCCAGTATGAAATTCTTTGGATCGTCACGCTTGCTGTTCTTGGCGTCGTCGTCCTCGCCGATCGCCTAACAGCGGTGGGCCTCGGTGAAGACATCGCAACGACCTTAGGCGTGAACTATCACCGAGTAATCCTCATTGCCACGGGGTTAATCGCCTTAGCCACAGGTGTCGTTACCGTTGTCGTTGGCTCCCTGCCTTTCCTTGGCCTTGTCGTTCCCAACCTGATCTCCATGGCTTTGGGGGACCACCTTCGCCAAAACCTTCCCTGGGTCTGCCTCTCCGGCATCGCTCTTGTTACGATTGCTGATCTTCTAGCGCGGACGATTATCTCCCCCTTCGAGATGCCCGTCTCTGTCATCTTGGGGATCGTCGGGGCCTTCGTCTTTATTGCACTCATCCTGCGTCAAAGCCGCAAAGGAGGATTGCAATGAAGCGCTCTTCATCATCTTCCTTTGTAAATTCTTCTGCTCAGCGACGCTGGTGGCTGCTCTTTGCCGCGACACTGATCGTTGCGGCCATTTGTTGTGTTGGCCTATTGCTGTGGAAGAATCCGGTTCCTGTCACCAGTCCAAAGTTTTGGCCGATTGCCAGAAGGCGCGCGTTTTCCATCCTTGCAATCGCGGTTGTCGCCATATGTCAGGGCCTTGCAACCGTTGCCTTCCAAACCGTTGCAGGCAATCGGATTATTACCCCCTCGATCCTCGGTTTTGAATCCCTGTACCGCGTGATCAATACATCCGTTATTTTCTTTGCCGGTGTTGCGGGGTTTAACGCTGCGCAGAACCTACCGATGTTCATCTTCCAGCTGGCCATCATGGTTCTCTTCACTCTGCTTTTGTATTCGTGGCTTTTAACCAGCCAACATGCGTCAATGCACGCAATGCTCTTGATTGGAGTGATGTTGGGGGCGGGCCTTGGATCCGTTGCCACCTTCATGCAAAGGTTATTGACCCCCAGCGAATTCGACGTCCTGACTGCCCGCCTATTCGGCTCAATCTCAAACGCTGATCGCGCCTACTACCCCGTTGCTCTCCCTATCGTCGCTATCGCGGCGCTTTCCCTTTTTCTTCTCTCGAACCGGCTCAATGTCATCGCTTTGGGGCGCGAGACCGCCACTAACCTCGGTCTCAACCACAAACACACCAGCATCATCGTATTGGTTCTGGTTTCTCTACTGATCGCCACATCGACTGCGCTCGTCGGCCCGATGACTTTCCTTGGGTTCTTAGTCGCAACGCTTTCCTACCAGTTCTCACCAACCAGCGATCACAAATACTTATTCGCAATGTCGGTTGCCCTTGGTCTGGCAATTCTTTCCGCCTCGTATTTCTTGATGAACCATATCTTTAATGCACAGGGCGTCGTATCGATCATTATCGAATTCATCGGCGGTCTGGCCTTTATCGTGACGATTCTGAAGAAGGGACGTCTATGATTCAGCTCAATGCAGTCGCTAAGCATTATTCCGAGGCCGTCCACATCGGTCCCGTCAGCCTTGAGCTTCCGCGCGGCGGCATTACCGCCCTCGTCGGCCCGAACGGCGCTGGAAAGTCGACGCTTCTGACCATGATTGGACGTCTCCTCCGCATCGATGAGGGCACAATTACAGTCGGCGGCGCGGATGTCTCAACAACAAAATCGAAAGAACTGGCGAAGATCTTGTCTATTCTTCGCCAGGAGAATCATTTCGTATCGCGCCTGACTGTCCGCCAGCTTGTTGCCTTCGGTCGTTTTCCACACAGCCATGGGCACCTGAATACCCAGGATGAAGAAATCATCACCCGTTACATCAATTTCTTGGGACTCGACTCGATCGAAACGCGTTATCTTGACCAGCTATCCGGTGGGCAACGTCAACGCGCCTACGTCGCGATGGTTTTATGCCAGGAAACGGACTACATCCTTCTTGACGAGCCCCTCAATAATCTGGATATCGCACGCAGCGTTGAGATGATGAAACTACTCAAGCGGGCAGCTGAAGAATTTAAGCGCACCATCGTCATTGTTCTTCACGACATTAATTTTGCTGCCCGCTATGCCACGCGCATCGTTGCGCTCAAAGACGGCATTATCGCTTACCAGGGCAGTCCCGAAGAGATCATGACAGACCAAGTACTCACTGATGTCTTCGATACTCCGGTTCACGTGATCGCAACTGATGCTGGACCCCTTGCAAGCTACTTCTAGGTATTAACGCGCATTTCCGCGCACCTACAAGGTGAAACTGTTGAGGGGTGAAGGCCTAGGCCTTTACCCCTCAACAGAACAGAGTCCGATTACTTCTTCGGTGATCGTTCACGTGAATCCAACATGAACAGCGCCATCTTGGAAGGCTCAAGCGCGCGCACGGCGTGAGGCAGACGCGTTCCGAAGTGGATGACATCACCGGGGCGCAGAATCACTGTACGACCGTCAGCGCTGATTTCCAGAGCACCCTCGAGGGTCTGAAGAATCACGGGCATTGCCGCAGTGTGCTCACTAAGTAGTTCGTCGGTATCGAAGGAGAAAAGAACCAATCGCATTCCCTCACAGTGCATAACCGTGCGAGAAACCGTTGCCCCCTCATTGACCTGAATCATGGACGCAATGTCTTGAACATCGGTCATGATCGGCACGGGGACCTCAAGATTGGTGTCGTCACTGAACGTCATCGGTGTCTCCTTCCAGCGGCTTGTGGGCCACGATTGTCACCCCGCACATTGAATCTTGATAGGTGCGGAAAGTCTTTCTCATTCCTAACACACGGGCGCGCAGCTCTCGATCCGAAAGAACATTTCGAATGATTCGCAGTGTCTGTACAAAGCCTTCGTCACGGACATTGCGCGAGAAATCGAGTAGAGCCATCGGCGCAGTTTGAATCGTTTCAACAACGAGGCCGCATTCTTCCAGTAGTTCCGCCCACTGTTCGCAGGTCAAGGGACGTGCGTTCACGTGAATAGCTCGTGCAAGGTCTTGACGAATCCGCGTGTGCAATTCTTCGTCGATATCATCGGGCTGCAGGGCAAGCTCATGGATCGCGTAGCGTCCTCCCGGTGTCAGCAGCCGCACGGCCTCGGAAATGATCGCGCGTTTAGCTTTCTCTCCCTGCATGGTGAGCATGGCTTCGCCCACGACTACGTCGGCACTACCCTCGTCCAAGCCGGTCTCCGCCGCGTCCGCGTTCACAACTGTCCCGCGCGCAGCGACCAACTCGGCGACCTGCTTTGCAGCAACGGGGTCTTTTTCAATCCCCGTGTACGAGGCCGGGCGCGCGGCGAGGATTTCCGTTGCGGTACGTCCAAGTCCAGGAGCGAACTCGACGACGCGTGCGCCGGTCAGGCGCGCATTGGACAGCATCTGGAGGGTCAGTTCCAGCCCTCCGGGACGCAGAACGCGCTTGCCGACGCGAGCGAGCACCCAGTGCCCGGGAGCGTTCGAGGCCGGGCGTTGTGAAATGGGAAGGGCTTCGTCAGTCATGGCTTTTCCTCTCACTCGAAGAGCTTCTGGCCCACGTAGGTGTCAGTTTCTTTGACGCCCGGGAACATGAGGTACACGCCTGAGGCCAAGTGCTGGAGGTACTCGGTCAGCTGATCGCTCTTCATCTTCGCCAAAACGGGGATAAAGCCCTCTGCAGGGTTGCGCACGTAGGCAACGAAGAAGAGGCCCGCATCCAAGCGCCCCAAGTAGTCCACGCCCTCGAGGTAGTTGTATCCGCGTCGCAGCATGCGCCGCCCCGAGTTGTTATTTGGGTTCATCATGGCGACGTGAGAGTCTGGAGCAATAGCCAAGCCGGAGGAACCGACAGTGGGGTTACCCTCTTGTCCTTCCTTCGCGAAATCAGGATTGGTGAATTCTTCGCCGCCCGACAGAGGCGCTCCGTGGATCTTGTCGCGTCCGATGATCTGTTCTTGTTCAGCCAAGACCAGATCGTCCCAGACCTCCATCATCATCTTGATTTTGCGAACGCACATGTAGGATCCGCCAGCTGCCCATGATCCTTGATCGTCACCGGCTTGGATCCACAGGTGCTTATCCAATTCGGCTTGAGAGTCTTCGGCCTTGATGTTGGATGTTCCATCCTTGAAGCCAAAAAGATTACGAGGCGTTTCCTGGGACTTTGAGGTCGATGAGGTTCGCCCGTATCCCAGCTGCGTCCAGCGCATGGTCGCGCGACCAAATGCGATGCGCGTGAGGTTGTGAAGGGCGTGGAGATTGACCATGGGGTCTTCGGAACAGGCCTGGATGATGAGGTCTCCGCCGCCGCGCTTGGGGTCGAGTTTTTCTGCTGCCATGGGCGGAATGCCGTCACGCAGGGCAACGGGAAGTTTATCGCCAAGACCGAAGCGATCTCGGCCCTCGTCATCGACGAACAAGGTTTTGCCAACCCCGAAGGTGATGGTGAGGCCTGCAGGGCCAAGCCCCATCGATTCACCGGTATCGGCCGGCGCCTTCGTCAGTGAAGTTGTGTAGTCCTTGACGAGTTCGCCATGGGTCATGCGTTCAGCGGCCAAGGTCCAGTCTTGGAGAAGTTCAATGAGCGTGTCACGGTTCGTAGTCGTTAAGTCGAATGCGGCAGTGTGCATCTGCTGCTGAGCTGGGGTAATGATTCCCTGCTGGTGTTCACCGCGGAACTCGTAGGTCTTCTTCATGACATCGGAATCGATGCCATCACCCGCGTGGCGACCGAGGGCAAATCCGCCGCCACCGCCCAGCCCAAGGGTAAGTGCGCCGAGGCCGGCTAATCCTAAAAATTGGCGACGCGAGAGTCCTTCTTTGGTGCCCTCGTGATCGGCATTGCCATTGTGTTCAGCTGCTTCGTGATGCTGAGTCATGACTGGGTCCTTTAATGACAGACGGATGGTGAAAGTGATGCCGTTGGGCATGGCGCGCCTTCAGGTGCGCCACGCCCAACGAGTTGTAACTAGTACTTACTGGACAATTGCTGCCGTCAGCTGTGCCAGGGGCAAGCGAAGCGCATTGACCTTGTCCGAAAGAGCCTTGCGGCCCGCTTCGTCAATGCTGTCGTAGGAGACGTAACCGTCGCCGTCCTTGTGCTTATCGAGCTCATGCTGAAGCTCAGTGAAGGCATCGGTGATCTTTCCGGCCAGCTTGGGGTCCTTCGCCTTCGCGAGATCTTCAACGTCGCCGTAGGCAACCTTCGCGCCCTCGACGTTTGCGACGAAGTCATACAGATCAGTGTGAGAGAAGGCTTCTTCTTCACCGGTGATCTTCGTGGTTGCAACCTCTTCGAGCAGCGAGATTGCGCCGTTGGAGATATCCGACAGAGAGATCTTGAAGTCGTTGGAGTAGACCAGATCGTAGAGCTTCTGAGTGTCTTCGACCAGCTTATCGGCCATTGCTGTGCGCTGTTCCTCGCTCAGGCCCTGGTAGCCATCGGGACGCCACAGGTCCTTTTCAATGGCGTGCCAGCCGGCCCATTCACCGTCAGCGCCTTCTTCCTGCCAGTCAGCTTCACGCTGATCCAGTGCGGGGTCAATGTCACCGAAGGCCTCGGCAGTGGGCTCGATGCGCTCGTAGTACATGCGCGTGGGGGCGTAGGCCTTGCGTGCTGCCTCAAAATCGCCCTTCTTGTACAGCTCAGCGAAGGACTTGGTTTGCTCCAGGAGCTGACCGGACTGATCACGGACGTATGCGGTGTAGTTGGTGACGGCGGCGTCGATCTGTGCCTGCTCGTCCGAGCTAACCTCGACGGGCTTTCCAGAGTCGGTCACGGTGAACTCAGTTGCGCCGACAAGTGCGCCAACCATGTTCTTCTTGCAGGCGGTGAAGTACTTGCCGGGCTGCAGGGTGACGGTGTAGTCGACCGAGGTTCCGGGGCCCAGGTTTTCGCGCTCTCCAACAATGCGGAGCTTGTCTTCGGCAAGAATTTCAAATTCGTTGCGGACGGTTCCGTTGTTGGTCAGTTTGAAGGTGACGACACCTGAGGGAACGCTCGCGGCGGAAACCTTACACGTGTCATCGGTGATGGTGACGGTCAGGGGTGCGTCACTTGCGCCTGCACTTCCCGAGGCCGAAGCGCCCGAGGGGTTATTGGCGACGCATGCGCTCAAACCCAGTGCAGAAACAGCCGCAACTCCAATGACGAGGCGCGTGCGGGAGGTTTTCATTGTTCTCCTTTAGAGGTGGGGTATTTGGGGCCGACCATCCCGGAACGGACCAGGAAGAGCGGCAGAATAATGACGATGTAGAGCACCCAGCCGATGAGCTGGAGATGTGTCGGTGAAGCATTGGCGTTGAACATTGCTTCCAGAAGGGTCCACCACCACGAGGAGGTGGTCAGCCACGAGTAGAGCGAGCCATCAAGGTATGCAGTGATGTCATAGATGTGGGTTCCCCATCCCGGAATCACCGAGGCTTCCTGAAGGTCGCCAATACCGTAGGAAACGATTCCTGCCGCAACGAAGATCAGGAGCAGACCGGTGATATTGAAGAAAATAGAGAGGTTGATGCGAGCGGCTCCGGTGTAGATCAACCAGCCGATAACAACGGCGACGAGCAAACCGGTGACCACTCCGAGTGCGGGAGCTGCGATCGCGTTTTCTGCCGAGGATTTGATTGTTGCCCACACGAAGAGCGCGGTTTCAATTCCTTCTCGCGCCACTGCAATGAAGGCGATCCAGACGACTCCCCAATCAGAGCCCGAGGCCAGCTGTGCGGCAGTGTCTTCGCGAAGTTTGCGCGCAAATTGGCGGGAGTTTGAACTCATCCACAGGATCATCCACGTCACCATGGCAACCGCGACCAACGAGAGCGTTCCACCAAGAATTTCCTGCGCTTGGAATGACAGCGTGTAGGGTCCCCAGGTCATGATTGCGCCGAGGCTCAGGGGAATAGCTGCCGCGATGACAACTCCCAGCCACACCTTGGGAAGGAGGTTTTTTCTTCCGACCTTGACCAAGTACGCTGCGACGACTCCAACGATGAGGGCAGCTTCAACTCCCTCTCTCAGGGCAATCAAGAAGTTCGCGAGGAACATTCATCTCCCAACCGAATGATTTACGATAACCATTCATAACCTAATTAACTGAACTTAGGATAACCTGTGTTACCAAAGCATGTCCCCTTTCGTTGTCTTTCTCACGCTGAGATCACGAAAGTCGGTGTAGGCTCATCCCAGGAATCCCGCCCAAGAAGGAGAAAACATGCGTCCCATCCACTGGATCATCGTTCTTGTCGTCGTTCTTGTACTCTTCGGCGCCCAAAAACTCCCAGAACTTGCAAAGTCAATCGGCCAGAGCGCCAAAATCCTCAAGAAGGAAATGAACGACCTCTCTGAGGACACGCCTTCCTCCGACGAAAACTCGACCACCAAGTAGTCCATTCCCTCCTCATGCCTCAGGTCGACGCCCAAGCACAGATGTCACTCACCCGGCATCTCCTTGAGCTGCGCACGCGCCTCCTCTTGAGCATCGCGGGAGTCCTCGTCGGCAGCGTCGGCGCGTGGTTCCTCTACACCCCAACCCTCACCTGGCTCACGAAACCGCTCAACGCGGCCGGGGCCTCGGGTATCAATTTCCGGACCGTCATCGGTCCCTTTTCAACCCACATCACCTTCGCACTGTGGGCAGGATTCATCCTCACCACTCCTTGGTGGCTCGCTCAACTCTGGCTTTTTGTTGCGCCCGCGCTCACTCGCACCGAGAAGCGACGGGCCGCACTCATCGCAATCCCCAGCGCTCTCCTCTTCCTTGCCGGAGTTGCCTCGGCAATCTGGTTCCTCCCCCACGCGGTCGCACTCCTCCTGTCAGAACTTCCCCCGGGCTCCTCGGCGCTTTTGGACTTCGACTCCTACTTGAATTTTGTCGTCATCATTACCTTGGTCGTCGGCGCATCTTTCCTATTCCCCATGATCATCATCGGGATTCACGCCCTTGGCTTGGCCTCGACTTCTCAGATTCTGCGCCGCTGGAGGTGGGCGGTCGTGGGTGCGACGGTTTTTGCGGCGATTACGAATCCGCTCCCCGACCTGTGGTCGATGATTCTTCAGATGTGTGCACTTCTTGCCCTGTATTTTGGTGCGCTTGGGGTGTGCTGGCTTCGCGATCTTCTTGCGAGGCGTCGGAAGCGTAAGCGCGAAGCTGTGCCATCGCCTGATCCGATTGGCTCCTGAACGAGGCCGACACCTCCAACCAGCGTCTGCGCACTTCAAGGATGCGTCGCGCGGCCTCGCTCATTCCCTTGGGGCCCAGAACCACGAGAACCACCACGGCGATGATGATCGCCTCGGGTCCGCTGATTCCTAAAAACTCCATGCCGTCACTCTTGCACGTTGGCGCCCCTGCGGGCAAGCACAGTTGAGGTCAGGACCAGCCCCGCGCCCGCGAGTGGGATGACGATCGTCAGCCCCGTGGCAGGGTTCATCCCTCGGATATCGTGGGCTGCGTTGTAGGCCAGGGGGACCGAGGCCGCGCATCCAAGTCCTGCGGCGGCGAAACCAACGAGAAGCGCGGGGAATGTGCCGATGGCGAGAGCGCTTCCCTTTCCGATCAAAATAAGAGCTCCTCCCCCACAGACGACGGCACGGGGACCATAACGATGAACGAGCGAATCGGCAATAAAACGACCACACGCATGCGTCGTTAAGAGAACGACATACCCCGAACCAGCGAGTCCGGCACCGGCATGGGCATAGTCTCGCATGAAGAGCGTCGCCCACGAGGAGCCTGCGTCTTCAATCAGCATTCCTGAAATACACAAGATGACGAGCAGAGTAAGAACAAGGACCGGATGCCAGGAAACTGTCCGTACTCGGGAGGAATCGCCGGCTTCGTCTTCGTTGTTGTCTTGGGGGTCTGCGCCTCGGATAGTGAAGGGCATCACCGCGAACCCAAGTGCGATGCAGATGCATGAGGCGATGAGACTGTGGATCAGAAGAGAAATGTGGAAAGTAGTGGTCAAGACACCAAAGAGACCACCAACCGCGGCACCAACAGACCACATCCCGTGGAAAGCACTGATGATTGGCCGACCGTAGAGGCGCTGGAGACGAAATCCCTGCATATTCTGCGCAACATCAACGATTGAGTCACTGCATCCATTGAGGAGGAAACTCGAGGCAAGAATGATGTAGAGAATTGTGGCAACAGTTGGAGAGACCCCTGCATAGATGCGAAGCGTTGAGGTCAGGCCAATTAAGAGAACCGCAAGACCGATCCCAATGGTCATGACCGAGGCAACCACGCGCGAGGTCAAGCGACGAACAGCTCGCGCAGCGAAGGGACCGGCGAGAATTCCTCCCAGGGATGACAGCGCGATGGTTGCGCCATAGACACTGGAGGAAAGACCGAAGGCATCCTTAATCTCAGGGAAGCGCAAAACAAGACTGCCCAAGAGCGCACCATTAGTGAAGAAAAGCGCTGAAATCGCAGCGCGTGCCTTGCGACGCTCAGCGGCGGTCACGACTGCTTGTTCCACCTAACACTCCTTGACGATCGACATAGCGCGTCGCGTTCTAGTGGATCGTAGCAGTCAAAGATGGGAGAAAACTCATCGCGTTAACAACCAATCCCGAAGCTTGCTCGTAGCCGGGAGCACCGGGATGGAAACCATCACTCGCCCAAAAATCTGGGACAAGTTCGGCGTGTGCCACATCGGCATAGTCAATTCCAAGCTCCCGACAGATTTTTTGCGAATCCAAGGTTTGGGCATCAACACGTTTACCAAGTTCAGCCCTGAGCATTCTAGGAAGCTTTGAGGAATGGTGCGGTTGCCCGGCAGAACAGACGATCACGTGATCTGCCAGGGCCTGAGCCTGGGTCATGACCGCTGTGAATTCTTCGATCCATTCACTTCTCGTACGCCTGGCCATGATGTCATTTGTTCCCGCACAGACAAAGAGAATATCGACATGCCCGTCTACTTCAGGAAGAAAACGGTAGCGAATTCTGCGCATTGTCGACCCAAGTTTCGAATACGTTTCCCAGCAAACTGAACGGCCAGTCTTTTCAGCGATTTTTTGCGCAATCCGCGGAGTAAGTGCATCACTTTGATTGTCAACGCCACTGCCGGCAACTAAGGAATCACCCACGGCCACCAGACGTAGGGGCTCGACTGCGGCCTCGGCAATGGGTGAAGAAGGAAGGACTACTCCGCTGCGACGTCCGGGCGGTTCAGGGGCGAGGCGGACGGTGTGCTTTGCCCACAGGGCTTGCGTCAGCAAGATTGTCTTCTTGATTGGATTCACTCTTCCACCCTACGCGCGACTGCACTCTCACGCTCTTGCGTCTTCTATTTTCTGTCTAAGGCTAGGACGAGTGACCCCTGAAAATTAGCACTCTACGGGTACGCTTAAGGGGTACAGTCCTGATCACAGAGGTGAAGGAGCTACTCATGGCTGAGAACACCCGTACCGAATCAGATTCGATGGGCGCCGTTGAGGTTGCCGCAGATCGTTACTGGGGCGCTCAGACCGAGCGTTCGCTGCACAATTTCGACATCGGCCGTAACACTTTCGTCTGGGGCCGCC
>NZ_JRMV01000278.1 GCF_000758755.1 Actinomyces sp. S6-Spd3
GAGCGTTCGCTGCACAATTTCGACATCGGCCGTAACACTTTCGTCTGGGGCCGCCCGATGGTGCGCGCACTGGGAACCCTGAAGAAGGCTGCTGCGCTGGCAAACGCCGAACTCGGCGAGCTGCCCCAAGATATCGCAGACCTGATTGCACGCGCCGCCGATGAGGTCATTGAGGGCAAGCTTGACGACCATTTCCCACTGGTTGTCTTCCAGACCGGTTCGGGCACCCAGTCGAACATGAATGCCAACGAGGTGATCTCGAACCGCGCCATCGAACTTGCGGGCGGCGTCATGGGCTCCAAGACTCCCGTTCACCCCAACGACCACGTGAACCGCGGCCAGTCCTCAAATGACACCTTCCCCACCGCAATGCACATTGCTGTGGTCCAGGAGCTTCAGGCGATGTACCCGCGCGTTGAGCAACTGCGCAACACCCTGGACAAGAAGTCGAAGGAATACGCCGACGTCGTCATGGTTGGCCGCACCCACCTGCAGGATGCAACGCCCATTACGCTTGGCCAGGTTATTTCCGGCTGGGTCGCGCAGATCGATTTCGCACTTGATGGCATTCACTACGCGGATTCTCGCGCACGTGAACTCGCAATTGGCGGAACCGCGGTGGGAACCGGCCTCAATGCTCACCCTGCATTCGGTCAGCTGGCTGCACAGAAGATTTCTGATGAAACCGGCATCGAGTTCAAGCAGGCCGATAACCTCTTCGCAGCCCTGGGCGCACACGACGCGCTGGTATTGGTTTCCGGCGCACTGCGTGTTCTGGCAGATGCACTCATGAAGATCGCCAACGATGTGCGCTGGTACGCTTCCGGCCCGCGCGACGGCATCGGCGAGCTCATCATCCCCGAGAACGAACCCGGATCGTCGATTATGCCCGGCAAGGTCAACCCGACCCAGTGTGAGGCCATGACTATGGTCGCAACCCAGGTCTTCGGCAACGATGCAACCGTCGGTTTCGCTGGTTCACAGGGCAACTTCCAGCTCAACGTTTTCAAGCCCGTCATGGCATGGAATGTTCTGGAGTCCATCCGTCTCCTGGGTGATGCCTGCGTTTCCTTTGATATCCACTGCGCATACGGCATTGAGCCGAACCGCGAAAAGATTCAGCACCACCTGGATATCAACCTCATGCAGGTGACGGCCCTGAACCGCCACATCGGTTACGACAAGGCCTCAAAGATCGCGAAGAATGCCCACCACAAGGGCATTTCACTTCGCGAGTCCGCTCTGGAGCTCGGTTTCGTCACGCCCGAAGAGTTTGATGCATGGGTTGTTCCCGCGGATATGACGCACCCCAGCGCCGCTGACAAGTAAGCCTACTGGGTATCACGCGCAGTTATGTCCCGGTTTGGACCTGATCTGCCTCCCGTTTCTTGGACATCGAAATTGAAGTCTAGGGAATGGGAGGCTTTTCATGTCTGTGGATCTGCGGTTGAGGCATGATCGTTTGCTTCGGGATCATTCATCGAAGCCGTAGCTGCGGAATCGGAGGTTTGCCGAGTTTTCACTCACGGTACGCCGCACGGAGCTATCAAATTCTTGATCTGCTTCGGCCTCAATCTCCAGACGTACTGACAGCCGAGCGCCGGCAGTACGCAGATGGTCCAGGACCTCCGTGTTGATGGAGATCAACTGTTTGCTAAAACCGGAGGCCTCCAGCTCGATGGAAGCCCAGTAACGCCGGGGTCCGGGCTGCGGCGACAGTGCGACCGCATTGTCACCCGGGTGCGTCCTCGTGTTGTCAACCGGGCCGGTAGGCCCACTCCCTGAGTCGCCGACTCCCGTGGAATCGTTCGCGATCGTTCCCCCGGGCTCCGCCGCACCGCGTCCGCGTGCCGCTTCCTCAGCCTCCACCTGGTTCCGCGCCTTTTCCAGCGAGACCAGCAGCGTGTTGTCCGTGACGGTGAAGTGTGCGTTGTTGTCCGGCGGGATGATGAGCCCCACGTAGGAGCCGTCGGGACCCTTGCCCCTGGCCACGGCGAAGGTCGGTGACACGCTGAGTGGTGCACCGGCCACGGCATCGTCAAGGACCTGGCGGTTCTTCAAGCGCAGCATGTAGGGGAACTTCGTGAACCACTCCCAGAGGGTTTTGACGCTCACCTCGCCGTCTTGCTCCCACACGCTCTTGAGTTCTTGGCTCAGCACGTGGCCGAGGTAGGAGGCGTCGAGGAGCGGGATCAGTGCCTCCTCCCTGCGCAGCTTCTCGGTGATCGCTGTGGCGATCGGCCCGGAACCTGTGATTTTTGACGCCGACAGCGCCAAGGGCTCACGCGGGTCGTCCTGCACGGGGAAGACTGCCCACACGTAGGACTCCCGCAGCAGGGCCGCGACCAGCGCGTCCGCCTGATCGGCTTTCTCCTTCGCCTGCCTGGACTGCTGGGCAGACAGGTCAAGGGAGTCGGCGGAATCGCTGACTCGACGCCAGCCGAGGTACTGGCGTGTCGCGGCCTCCAGTCGGTCCATAGCGTCGTAGTCGGCGGTGGCGAACACCAGGGTGTTCTTGTGGATACGCTGCGCGCCCGGTCCCGCTAGTGCTCCCATGATCCACGTGTGGGCGCTGCTCTTGTCGCGATCGTTCCTACGCCACGTGTGGCGCGGGTGGACGACGACCAGACGGGTCTCCATGGTGTCGGGCACGTCCGCCCCGGTTTCCGGTGCCACGTGCACGGCAGCGAAGTCGCCTCGCTGGGAAGCGAACTCACGCTGGAGCCGCCGTTGGACCTCGGCGTACACTGTCTCCGGGTCTTCACGCAGCTGCTCAGCGTACTCGTTGGCGGTTTTCTGGACGGAGGCCTGGGTGTCAAACCAGTACTGCCCATTCTCCTCGTAGAAGTGGATGGAGCGCTGAGAAAGCTGCTCGAGGGCGGTAGGGAAGTTGCCGATGGTGTCCCCCGGGGCCGCAGTGCCCAGCCACACATTCCTCTTGTCCAGCCCCTTCGCCTTCGCACCGCTCCTGGGTGCCGAGCCAAAGAAGACAGTGCGCGCCAGGCGCTGCGTGATCAGCCGGTGCCCCAGGTTGGGCCTATCAGCATCGATCGCAGCGGGCGTCGAGTCGGGCCCGTCGATGTCACTGTCGATGATCGCTTTCCACGAGTCGGGCAGGTACTGGGTGAGGTCAGGATTGATGCGCGAAGCGGAGGCCATCACACTGCCCGGTTGGATGAGCGCGGAACGGTCGTCCACCCGCCACAGCTCATGGACGATGTCGGACACCAGGTTGAGGACGCCCCTGGTGCGCTGGAAGCGGTCCAGGGAGGACCAGTCGTCGTAGAGACGGTCGAGCAGTTCGGGGTGCAGCGGATAGGAGTCGCGGATCCGCTGCTCGTAGTCGCTTGTCGCCACTTCCTTGGGGAATGCGCCGGGGCTGTCGCGGTAGAGGCGCACGTATGCTTTGGCGATGGTGGCGATGCGCCCGCGCGCCTCCGGGTCGGGGTCCTGGAAGACGCGGCGACGCACGATTTCGAAGGACTCGTTCTTCGTGGAGGGCCGCCACTGGTCGGCGACGCGCCCGATAACGTTGAGGAGGCGCTCCAGGGCGAGGCGCCCGTTACGCCCTCCGACTTCAAGGTCGTTGACCTGTTCCCCCGCTTCTGCGGCGTCCGAGGCGGGGATTGACACGAGGAGCATGCACCCGTCCACGGCGGCGACAGCTTCGGCCAGGGCTTGGGCGAAACTGAACTGCGTCTCGAAGTCTCCGGCGGGCACGTCACGGTCGACCAGTTGTCGCGCGTAGGCGACCCATTCGTCGATGAGGATGAGGGCGGGGCCGTGGCGTTCGAGCAAACGCCTGATAGCGTCGCCCGGGCTGGTTCCTGCGGCGTCGTCCGCAGCGATCATGTCGTAGGCATCTCGTCCGCCCAGCTGCCACGCGAGTTCCCCCCAGATGGTGTTGACCTGGGTGCCGTCGTCTTTCTTGGAGCCCGAGGCCGGGGACAGGCTGGTACCGACGATGGCGACGCGGCGCACGTTGAGGGCGTCGAAGGCGTCGGCTCCCACGCCCGAGCTGTCGATAATGTCCTGGATGGCCTGGGGCAGGTGCGCGGCGGGTGTCCCTGAGAACAGGTGGTAGAGCGCCAGCATGGAGTGGGTTTTACCGCCGCCGAAGTTGGTCTGCAGGTTGACAACGGGGCTTGCGCCCTCCTGGCCGGATATCCTACGCAGTGCCCGGCCCAGGAGGTCGGTGAGACCATCGGTAAGGTAGGTGCGCTGGAAGAAGGCGACGGGATCCGTGTATTCACGGTTCGTGTTCTCACCGATGGCGACCGTATGCAGGTCGGCGGCGAACTCAGCGGAGGCAAAAGAACCCCGCATAATCTCTTCGTGGGGGCGGATGAGGTCGCGCCAAGCAGTGAGCCCTTCTCCAGCTTCCAGTTTAACGGCGGTGCGCCTCCGGTACTCGCTGTCCGTTTGCTTGGACAGCATGGTGCGCTGCAGCTCCAGCTTGATCGCCTCTACGTCGGCGGCGGAGTCTGGCGCGTTCGCTGCGCGCAACAGCAGAACCATCGTATCGAGGGCGCGCAACACCTGTTCGCTTGAAAATGGCTGTTTATGGGCCCATAGGTTACGCACTTCGCGCAGCTCCGAGGCGTAAGCCTGTTGCGTGCGACTGAGTACGTCGGAGAATGCTCTGCCTCGCTCGGTAATGACGCGTAACTGCACGTATGGATCGTTTTTGCTAAGGGTTCGAATTGACCCGCCGTACTTACGAGCATCTTCTTCCGCCAGACGCGTTGGCCAATCCTCCGAGTGAAAAACCTCCGTCATCACGGGGTCGACAAGGTCGAGGAGGCCTTCAGAGAGCAAAGAAAAGGCTCGATCGATGCGATCGCTGTTGGTGAGTGCCACGTGAGTCTCCTCTATCAGATGTCGAGTTCGGACTGGGTACCGGTCAGGATCGGTACGTACTGTTTGGCCTTCAAGGCTACGTCACCCCAGGAGGTGACCAGGGCGTTGAGGGCCTGCGCGTCCTCACCGTCTCCCTTCCTCTCAGCTTCATGGAAGAGCAGGAATCCGAGTTCTTTGATGGCGGACAGTGGAATACTCGCCGGGAGCTGCGCGACCAGTTCACCGACTTTTTCAGTACCCGACGACTGCATGCAGGCGGCGAGCCGCAGGGTTGCCTCCCAGATGGAGAGGCGAGAGTCTTCGCTTGGGTTCCATTCGGTATCAAGTTCGCTGATACTGAGTAGGCGCCCCTTTCCACCTGCCGTCACGAAAATACCGCCGCGTTCAAGCTCCGCGATAGATGTCTGGGTGGTCCGCGCCAGCTGATCGGCGATACCCGATGTCTCAGGCCGCCACCCGTATTGGCGGTACCACCGCACGGCGAAGCGCGTGTCGGGGTCGAAATCGGATTCCTGTTCCCCGAGGACCTCGTCGAGGGTGCGGTTGATGAGTTCCAGGGCTTCACGTGTCCCGATGTCTTTTCCGCTAGCGGAGCGCACGCGTGCATAGCGGGAGAACACGGCGATGCCTGGCCCGATGGCGGCCTGCGCCAAGTCAACGGGGGCAATGTCCCCCTGCATGAGGGTCCGCAAAGCTTCCGGAAGCTCCGCCTTCATACGCTGTACGAAGGCACGCTGTGTTGTCGTCGGCGCGTCATCGGGACGGGGACGGCAAGCCAAGACAATCGAAGAGGCAAGCGCGTTCGTTCCGACGCTCAGCATCCGTCCACTCCGTTCACTGCGCACCGGCCACGTAGCCGTCACTTCCCAACCCGCGCCAATGAGACCGTCAAGCAGGGTATGCCACCCCGTCGACGTCTTGCCGTCCTCGCCGTTGTCTTGTTGCTTATACGCGTAGTAGACGGTCATCGGCACATCCGGGTTTGCACCCCGGCGTATGCGATGAAATACTGTGTTGAAGCCGTCGATAAAGAACTTGGCCGCATCATCTTTTCCGCCGTGGCGATAGGGGTTCGCGACGAGCTCCTCCGCCTTAGGCGTTAGCATCGTTGACACCAGCGATGGATGAATTCCCTGCAAGCACCGACGCAGCCACACATAGAAGAAGTCGGAGAGGTCGGAGTAGCCAATATTGTCGTAGTAGGGAGGATCGGTCGAGACCACGAGACCCGAATAGTCGCGCGCGTCGGCGCTCTGGTGTCTGGTCTGCCCCACACCACCCGCAGGAAGACGCTCGACAACCTCAGCGATCCACTTAACCTGGCCCAAGAAATTGCCAGATGATGACGAAAATGGGTTTGCCTCTGCGAAGTCCCACACCATCGGAATCGCCTGTCGAGAAAACAAATTACGAAGTCCATCGCGCGAAGAATTCCAGCTTGTCAGAGAATTCGAATAATCGGTCATCCTACTCACTCCGAGCGCCAGGTAAGTGGCGATAGCGTCCGCATAGGCACGAGCGCCCGTTCCGCCTGCTTCCAGAGACTCGCCCTCGTTCAAACCCGATGCGAGTGCGTCAGAGAGAACTCGTTTGTGCATCTCGCCCACCAGATCTGAGAATGTCGTGAGCGCAACCAGCTGTCGGTTCGTAAATGCATCCGCCCATGTCGGCATTCCGTACATGGGAAGCCGATCAACATCATGGTTTCGGGTAGGAATCAACTGATTCGGAACGTCTGCCGGGCGTTCAACATGCGCAGCATCAGAATGTTCATCCGTCGGAGACACGTACAGACGTCCCCACCTATCTTCAGCGACTACCGCAATCAGGTGGGCAGACAAACGCCCTACCTGAGCTTCGGACCGAATATATTTGATATCAATAGGGGTTTCATCGCCGACAGCAATCGCGTTTCCACGACTAATCGTCCCGTCATCGCTTCCCTTTGGCCCGTTCGCGTCGTGGACAACCTCGTAGTGGACATGGCCATCACGAACTGTCGCGCGAACCCATGCTTCTTTCCCTTTCTTCTTTGACAGCCACCAGGAGTTCACCAGTGGAACTTCGATCGGATTGGCAGGGTTTGGGCTGGTAACGGTACGCGCCCATTTCCAGGCGATCACGGTGTGTTCCGTGCCCCCTGGCGCTTTGACCTTTGGGTAGAGGTGTCCGATGCGGCGCTCCGCTTCATCCCGCATCGCCTCTCCGTAGTATCGAATATCCTCCGCGAGTCCCTCTGCACCCTGGTATCCGTGCTGGTCTGCGATCCCCGGATGAACGGGGACACCTCCTCGAAATCGTGGAGGAATATCGATCAGCGCTTTATTGATAAGAACTGCCAGTGGGTTGAGGTCCGACGCCTCAGCGCGGCACCCGAGCCTCTGCGCCTCCAGGGGGATGGACCCACCCCCCGCGAAAGGGTCGACGACGGCAGGAATGTTCCCCCCATTGGAACGACGAATCTCCGCGCGTGCCTGGTCCATCAGAGCTTTATCAGCGCTGTTTTCCCATACGACTAACCGACTCATTAGCTCGTGCAAACGTGCACGCTCAGCATCTTGCTCTTCCGTGGTAGGGAATTCTTCGGGACGCGACGAAGGATCATCGACAAGTTGCGCGAACAGGATGGCACGAGCTGTCGCGAGTGGCTTACGCGACCAGTACAGATGCAGTGTGGACGGATGCCCGTGGCGGATGGATTTCTCACGCGCCGAAGCGGCGTTGATCGCCTCCAGGGGCAGGGACGTCTCGATGAGTTTCTTCCTCATGACAGTGCTTTCCTCAATACCTGTGGCTCACGCGGGACCTATCCCGCGCTGCCAGTACTTGTTCCACCGCTCATTGTACGAGAGCGTCGTCACGGTGGGGTCGATGTGTGCGAACGCGTCATAGACGTACCGAAGTTGATCGTGGGCAGCTCCCCGAGGGCTCACACTCACGAGAGCCAGCACGTGGTGGCCTTCCTGGGTATGAGCAAAAGCCACCTCATTCGCCGTCACTGTGAACGTCGGCGCCCCCTCGATGCGGCCCTTCACCTCGATGAACACGCGGTTGCCCGCCCCATCCGTCGAAGAGATATCGAAACCGGGATTCGAATGGGGCATCTCCTGGGGCGAGCGCCCCAGTGCCCGCTCCACCCTCATGACCGCGGCAACCGCCCGTCGATCGACTTCGGCGGTATCGCGGGCGAAAGGTGCCGGGCCCCCACCTGCCAGGGCCTCGGGAACAATGAGCGCGCGAGCGCACAGACGCGGCGATTTCGCTGTCAACTTAGCTGCAGCATCAAGCTCACCGATCCTGCGTTCCAAACGCTCTTCCATCTCACGAGCATGTCGCTGTGCTGATGCTGAACTTGTCCTCGGCGTCCTTCCGGCCAATTCTTCGTCGTGTGACATAGCAGCACGGTCGTACCACAGCTGAGCCTCAGCATTCAGACGATCCTTGACTTGAGTGCGGGTGCGCTCGATCTCATGATCGCGCTGCGCATGGATCTCCTTCATGCGTACCCGAACACCCTTCTCATATGCTGCAGAGCGGATCCGTTCCAACCGACCATGCTGATCAGGAACCTCGCAGGCCCGAGCATTCTCTACCTCGTCGGATCGGGGTGCATCGCAATCCAAGTAAGGGGGAATCTCGCTAACAGTTTCCGTAGTACCCGACAGAACGTAGTCGAAGTGGCGCGACACGACATGGCGCAGCCCGTCCGTGATCGTTTCTTCCACAATGCCGAGTAGCGTTGGCTCATTGACCAGGCCACGGCGATCAACAAGAACTGTTCCTCGCTCAAGTATGTGCGATAGATCCTCTAACGTGACTGCGATAAGTGCATCGAGCAATGGATGCCCCAGTGCGATGAGCGAGACTTCAAGCTTCGGGTCCGATGCTCCAGTAGGCACGAAGGTTACTCGCTCATAACGCTTCGGCAACGGGGCAGCCGGATTCAGGATCCGCGCGGCTCGCATCACCCGCGGGGGAACGCGGTGAATTTCGAATCTCCCTGGTTCACGTGCTTCAAGGCGCACACCAAGACGCCACAGGGCAGATCGCGTAAACGCCTCGATGTAACCCGGTTGCAGTCGACGGGCACGAGCACGCTCCATGAGCTCCCGGATAGCCTCCACGTTTGACTCTGTCGACATGTCTCGAACAAGTGCTCTCTCATCCATCAGAGCCTGGAGACCGTGGGACACAGACTCATCAATGACGCTACCCAAGCGCTCGCGCACCTCTGGCAGATCACCATAGCGAATGGCTTCCACAAGAAGCTCACGCAGCGGCTTGTTGTCGAAGATAGTCCCGCCGCCCAGCACATGGAACAGCTTTCCCATATATGCCTGATCCATCTGGTCGATCTTCGACAGCAAGGTAAGGAAAACATCACCCTCGCGCGTCCCTTTGGCCACCAGGTTCCACAGATGGCACACTTCCGACTGTCCAATTCGATGGATGCGCCCGAAGCGCTGCTCAATGCGATTAGGATTCCACGGCAGGTCATAGTTGACCATGAGGTGCGCGCGTTGCAGGTTTAGGCCTTCCCCGGCAGCGTCCGTGGCCAACAAGACCCGCACACTGGGGTTGTGCGTAAATTGCTCACGAATCGCCAACCGTGCGGCACGGGAGGTCCCACCGTGGATGACTTCTACTGCCTCGGATTTTCCAATATGTGCGGCTATTCTACGCTGGAGATAGTTGATCGTATCCCGATGCTCCGTAAACACAATGATCTTGCGAGGCACTCCGTCTGGATCTGTCAGAAGCTGCTCGGACAGAATCTGACGCAGCTCGTTCCACTTCCTGTCATCACCGGCGTTCCACACCGATTTGGACAGCGCGACGAGTTCCTCGAGAACACCAATTTCTCGAGCAAGTTCTTCCTTCGTTAATGCGGCAGTCGCGGAGTCGACAACCTGTTCCATCCGTTCCTCAAAACGCGCGCGTTCTGCTTCTGACATGTCGCCGTCAGCATCGTCGAAGTCATCAAGGTCAGCCATGGTCGCATACGCGTGGTCATAGGGATCGAAGAACTGCTCATCCGCTCCCGGCGAAGTGCCTCCGATGGCCCGGGTGCCTACGCGATCGATCTCATTCAGACGCTGCCGAAGTCGCTCCACGCGACGCTCAAGGGAGCGAGTAATCGCCTCTGGACTAGAGGCCAGACGACGCTGCAGAACGGTCAATGCAAAGCCGACGGAATTACGCCGACGTGACTGTCCTTGCTCCCCTATTCGATCCGCACGCCCCATCTCTGTACGGACATATTCGCTAACCCGGTCATACAGTTCTTGCTCAGCATCCGACAGGTCATACCCAACGGTATATGCACGACGCTCTGGGAAAAGCGGTTTCCCCTCAAAGGTCAACAGGTCTTCCTTCACCATCCTCCGCATCAGGCCACGGGTATCAGTCCGATGCCTCTCTGAACGATAAGGCCCCTCGAAACGATCCCGATCCAGCAATGTCAGAAAAAGCTGGAAGTCCTCTTCTTTCCCCGCATGCGGTGTTGCGGTCATCAGAAGGAAATGCTGCGCCCGCTGAGACAGCACTCTGCCCAACGTGAACCGCTTGGTGGTTTTCACTTCCCCATTCCACGATGTGTAGTGAGCGCTCATCCGGTGGGCCTCATCGACAATCGCAACGTCCCAGCTCACTTCACGCAGCTGATCCATCAGTTGCTCGTTACGTGAGACCTGGTCCATCCGAACAATCAGGTACGGGTGGTCGTCAAACACATTGCCCCGGGCAGACTCGACCATTGACATTGTCAAAACATCAAAAGAGAGTCCAAACTTCGTCTGCAGCTCTTCCTGCCATTGATCAGCCAAGCCACCGGGCGACACGATAAGCGCACGTTCGCAGTCGGAGCGTAGCATCATTTCTTTCAAGTACAGCCCCGCCATGATAGTTTTCCCAGCACCAGGATCATCCGCCAGCAAGAATCGCAACGGGACCTGCGGGAGCATATGCTCATAAACGGCACGAATCTGGTGGGGAAGCGGCTCGATATTCGAAGAAGACACCGCAGCCATCGGGTCGTACAACGCTGCATTTTTTATACGCAGAGCCTCTGCTGCCAACATAAATTCACGGGGATCCGCATCATATTTCGTCTGTTGACCGTCAGCATCAGCAATCACGATATGATCCAGATCATCCGCCGACAAAACGCGCGAATCGATGGCGCCGGTACCATCGCGGAAAATCACTTCCGACGCGGATTCCCCTACAGCATGCACGGAAATTACTTCAACGTTTTCTCGACCAACTAAACCCGAGAGACGCGTCCCGGGAGTAATACCACCGAGCCCCACTGCTCCAGCTTGCATGCTTTCCTGATCGCTCCCTTGAGAACAGCTGACAGATATCACATAAGCATACAGCAGAAGGCCAGCATCCCGAGGCCGCGCATCCGCCAGGAGTGATGTTGGTGTGCCCAGACGACAGACGGGACAACGAGGGGACACAATAGACCCCATGAGTGATACGCCTAAGTCTCTGTACATGCAGCGTACGGGCGTGCGTCAGTACGTCGCCCGCAACCAGGACGGCGCCGAGATCCGTATCGTCCACGGCCCCGGCCTCTTCTCCCCCGGCGACCTGCTCAAGCTCGCGATCGCGGGCTGCAACGCAATGAGCTCGGACGCGCGCCTGGCTGCCCGCCTCGGCGATGACTTCGAGCAGTTCGTCGGCGTGTCCGCTGACTACGACCAGGCGGGCGACCGCTTCACGCACGTGGACGTTGAGCTGGTCCAGGACATGTCCGCGCTGAGTGAGGACGAGATCGCTGACCTGCTGCGACGCGCAGAGTCCGCCATCGGGCGCAACTGCACGATCGAGCACTCGGTCGTCGACCAGGCCCTGCCGGCCTCGCGCACCTGGACCAACGAGCGGATCGACTGACGTGAGCGCCGTCGACCGCCAGTACGAGGACCTGCTGGCGCGCATTATGCGCGAGGGCACCCCCAAGGGTGACCGTACCGGCACGGGCACGCGTTCCTTGTTCGGGGCGCAGCTGCGCTACGACCTGTCCAAGGGCTTCCCGCTGATCACGACGAAGCGCGTGCACTTCAAATCGGTGGTCGGCGAGCTCCTGTGGTTCCTGTCGGGGTCGTCGAACGTGTCCTGGCTCCAGGACAACGGGATCCGCATCTGGAACGAGTGGGCGGACGAGAACGGCGAGCTGGGCCCGGTGTACGGCGTCCAGTGGCGTTCGTGGAACGCCGGGGACGGTCGCCACATCGACCAGATCTCCCAGGTCCTCGAGATGCTGAAGACGAACCCGGATTCGCGCCGCATGGTGGTCTCGGCGTGGAACGTCGGCGACCTGCCGCAGATGGCGCTCGAGCCCTGCCACGCGTTCTTCCAGCTGTACGTGGCCGACGGCCGCCTGTCGCTGCAGCTCTACCAGCGCAGCGCGGACATGTTCCTGGGCGTGCCCTTCAACATCGCGTCCTACTCGCTGCTCACCCACATGTTCGCCCAGCAGGCGGGCCTGGAAGTCGGCGACTTCATTTGGACGGGCGGGGACTGCCACATCTACTCCAACCACACGGAGCAGGTGAGAGAGCAGCTGAGCCGCGAGCCGTACCCGTTCCCTCGCCTGGAGCTCACGAAGGCCCCCTCGATGTTCGAGTACTCCTTCGACGATATTTCGGTGACGGACTACCAGCATCACCCCACGATCAAGGCTCCGGTCGCGGTATGACGAAGCTGGGGGCGATTTGGGCGCAGGATTGCAACGGGATCATCGGGACGGGCACGGCCATGTCCTGGCATGTTCCCGCTGATTTCCGGCACTTCAAGGAATCCACGATGGGCTGCCCGATCATCATGGGCCGCCGCTCGTGGGAGGCTCTCGGACGCGCCCTGCCGGGCCGTACGAACATCGTCATCACCCGCAGGCCCGGGTACGAGGCCGAGGGCGCTCTCGTCGTCTCCTCCGTCGATGAGGCGCTTCAGATCGCTCGCGAGGAAACGGCGCGTACGGACGCCCCCTACATCTGGATCACGGGCGGGGCTCAGCTCTACGCGCAGACCCTTCCCCTCCTGGACGAGGCCGTGGTGACCGACCTGGAGCTGGACGTGGCCGCGAGCGCTCCCGAGGGATCGACCTTCGTATACGCGCCGCCGCTGGATCCGGCGCTGTGGCGCAGGGACGAGGAGCGCAGTGACGCGCAGTGGCGTGAGCGCTCCGGGGACGCTCGCTGGAAGGTGAGCACCTGGGTGCAGCGCTAAGCGACGCTCCCCCCCGCTTCGATACCTGTCCGGCAAGGCCCCGCGCATCGCGCGGGGCCTTCGTCGTAGGATGCACTGTGCCCTCATCACCTTTGCTGACGAATCCGACGCTGCGCGCGCTCGTGGCGATCGCGCTGTTTACGTACACGGCGCAGAACATGCTCAACGTGTCGATCGCTCCCCTGTCGCGCGCTCTGAACCTGCCCGAGTGGATCGTGGGCGCGGCCGTGTCCTTGGCGGCCGCCGCGGTGACGGCGCTCAGCCAGTTCTGGGGGCGCCGCTCGATCGCCTGGGGGCGCAGGCGCGTCATCCTGTTGGCGCTGTTCTTGGCACTCACGGCGGGCACGCTCTTTTCCGCGGCTGTGTGGGCGCGAGCGGCCGGTTACATCGGCGCTTTCCTCGCGGCGGGCGCCATCATGGCGGCGCGCGGCCCCTTCTTCGGAGCGGCCGTCGCGGCTATCCCGCCGACGGGCCAGGCCCTCGTCGCCGAGGTGACCCCCGACGAGGTCTCGCGCGTGCGCGGCACGTCCGCGTTTTCCGGTGCGATCAACCTGTCAGTCATGGTCGGCTCCCTCGTCTCCTCGGCACTGGGAGCCTGCTGGATCTTCGGCCCCGTGCACGCCACCCCGATTTTCGTCCTCATCGCCCTGGCCATCGCCCTGTTCTGGCTGCCCCGCGACGGAGCATCGACGCGCCCAAGGAGGAGCCTGCCCCGCCTGACGGCCAGGAACACGGAATCCGAGCAAGCGGCCCCGGCCTCGTCGACTGAACCGGTGACAAATTACGCGAGCGGTGCGACGGCCACCGCCGACCTACCCCCGCGCGTGCGGTGGACCGACCGGCGCATCGCCCCGTGGATCGCTTCGGTGTTCGGCATCTACTTTGCGAACGGCGTCGTTCAGATCACGATGGGTTTTCTCGTCCAGGATCGCGGCGGACTCGATCCCGCGCCCGCCGTCTCCGTGACCGCCCTCATGCTACTGGCCAACGCCGCTGGCGCCATGCTCATGCAGCTGATCGTCGTGCCGCGCCTGGGGTGGAGTCCGCGCAGACTGCTGCGCGCCGGCATGACGCTCGCCCTCGTGGCCCTCACGTGCCTGACGATCGCGCCGTCGCTGTGGGCGCTGGCTGTCTCAACGTTCGCGATGGGCGTCGCCTCGGGCATGGCCTCCCCCGGCTACTCGGCGGGCGCATCCCTGGCGGTGAGCGCACGCGAGCAGGGCGGCATCGCCGGCGTCATCAACGCGACCGGCGCGATCACGTGGATCGTGGCCCCCGTGAGCGCCACGGCCCTGTACGGCTGGATGCCGCTGTCGCCCTTCGCGCTGGCACTCTCACTGGTCGCGCTGTCGTGCGCGTGCGCCTGGTGGCTCCTGCACCGAGCGGACATCGGGGCACGCGCGCGCGACTAGGACGAGTGCCCCACACCTCACAGCGCGCGCGGCGCTATCCTAGGAGGGTACGTAAGCCCTACGCGAAGGAGCCACCTGTGGCACAAGAAACCCGTACCGAATCCGATTCCATGGGCACCGTTGAGGTTGCCGCAGATCGTTACTGGGGCGCACAAACAGAGCGTTCGCTGCACAATTTCGACATCGGCCGTAACACTTTCGTCTGGGGCCGCC
>NZ_JRMV01000279.1 GCF_000758755.1 Actinomyces sp. S6-Spd3
GGCATAAAAACAAAAAACAAACACACTATCGAGTTCACAAACAACACCCCCACATCTCCCAACCAAACCCACCAAAACCAGCAGGAAAAGCCAAGAAAGAAGGCCACCACCACAGCACCAAGGCCGCGGCGACAAGAGAAAAATCTACACACCCACCACCCCCCACGTCAAACCAAAACCACGTGAACCAGCACACACCTCAATTTTATTGAACGAAGTTTTACCGGCATTGCTATTTCTTTACCTTTGCTATACCCTTATCTCATTCAGTTCGCAGCGCCTACGCAAGGCCAGAAAACGGCTTGGTGCTGCGCTTTTAGATAGTTCGAGGAGTTCTCATGTCGGCGATTTTGGATGCGATATCTACTGCGCTGTATAGCTACATCCTGATCATTCTTCTGATCGGTGTGGGCTTGTACTTCTTTATCCGTACCAAGGCCCTCCCCCTGCGCATGTTCGGCGAGTCAATTCGCGTCGTCATGGAAAAGCCCGAGAAGGGAAGCGATTTCTCATCATTCCGCGCACTCATGGTCTCTACGGCCTCGCGAGTGGGCGTCGGCAACATCGCGGGTGTCGCAACTGCAATCGCACTGGGCGGGGCAGGCGCGGTCTTCTGGATGTGGGTCATCGCAACCATCGGTGCCGCATCAGCTTTTATCGAATCAACGCTCGCACAGATCTACAAGCGCCGTTCCCCGCACGGCCACTCTTTCGGTGGCCCCGCGTACTACATCAAGGACGCACTGCGCAGCAAGACCCTCGCAATCATCTTCGCCGTTGCACTGATCGTCACCTACATGGGCGGATTCAACCTCCTCGCTTCCTTCAACGTGAATCAGGCTTTCAGCGCATACAGCTGGTACAACGCCAGCTACACGCCTTACATCATTGGTGGACTGCTCGGCCTGGCCATGGCCGGCTCGATCTTCGGCGGAACTCGTCGCCTCTCTGACATCACCGGCATCCTCGTGCCGATCATGGCCATCGTCTACCTGAGCGTCGGCATCGTCGTCATCGCATTGAATTGGCGCAACATCCCCACGATGTTCGAATCAATCTTCGCTAGCGCCTTCGATTTCAAGGCGATCTTCTCCGGTTTTGCTGGCTCCGCCGTCATGCTCGGTATTAAGCGTGGTTTGTACTCGAACGAGGCCGGTGTCGGTTCTGCCCCCAACGCCGCGGCTTCTGCTTCGGTTTCCCACCCCGTCAAACAGGGCCTCGTCCAGATGCTCTCGGTCTTCATCGACACGATGATCATCTGCACCATCACCGCATTCGTCATCCTCTCCTCGAATATCGAACTCACAGGAGACGTCACGGGCGCACCGCTGGTCCAAAACGCAATGGCGACGACAATCGGTTCCTTCGCAGGCCCCTTCACGACCTTCGCTCTCTTGCTCTTCGGCTTCACCACCCTGGTCGGCAACTTCTACTACGCCGAGGTGAACCTGCGCTTCCTCTTTGGCGACAAGCCCACCCCGCACTGGGTCCTGACGATCTTCCGCGCGGTGGCCTCGTTGCTGGTTTTCGCTGGCGCACTACTGGAGTTCTCGGTCGCATGGAACATCGGCGACATCCTCATGGGGTTGATGGCCCTCATTAACCTGCCCGTCATCGTGATCCTGGGCAATAAGGCCATCCGATGCGCAAAGGACTATCAGATGCAGCGCAAGCAGGGACTTAACCCCAGCTTCCGGGCTTCCACCATTGGAATCACCCAGAAGTTGGATTACTGGCAGGACTGATTCCACGCTCTCGAAATTAGTCAGGGTCTCGGCCGCTTCCTCAGGAGGCGGCCGAGACTTTTTTCAGTACGAAGTAAGCCAGCAGCATCTTGATCAACAGCCCGGCCAGCCTGCGCGGCGCATACAAAAAGGGCCGGGTTTAAAACCCGGCCCAACTTGTGGAGCTAAGGGGATTCGAACCCCTGACCTTCTCATTGCGAACGAGACGCGCTACCAACTGCGCCATAGCCCCAAGGACCTCACCATCATAGCGGGAGAAGTCTATTTGGCCAAACGGAGCCCGCGAAAAGCCCCGTGGCTCGACTACTGCGCGATGCGAGAATCCAGTGCGGCCTCGACGTCCAGCACGACCGATTCGAAGGCAACAACTTCTTCAGTCGAGCGCGCATCCTGCGCCACAGGACCAGCTGCAATCGGACGAGCAGGGATACGAGCATCCACTCGTGGAATTCCCCGGATATCCGTATCGGGGTGGACAATTCGGCCGCTCAAACGAGCGCGCATTGCATAGGTCGGTGCGGGGATCGCTGCCGGAGTCCATGTGCGGCGCTCAACCGGTGCGGGAACCTCTTCTTGAATTTCCGAGGCCACGCTCACTTGGGCATCGGTACTTTCCTGCGCCGAAACTTCCTCGAGCGGAGCTTCCGCAGGCACTTCTGCGGCGGGTTCCTCGGACTCAAACGAATCGGAAGCTTCAGCCTCAGCAACTTGCTTGGCTTCCACAGCTTCGGCCTGAACGGTTACCTTGGCCTCAGTTGTCGAACGCGAGAGTTGATCGCGCAAACGGTGAAGCTGGGCTACTTCTTCTTCGCCCATCCGCTGGGAACGCACAGCACATGCGCGCGAGAAAGCTATCGTCGCAAGCCCCAGAGCAAAAGGAAGAACGGGCCAGATCCACGACAGTGATGTCGCAGCCGCTGAACCTGCGAGAATCAGAGTCGCAAGCCCCGCCACCGCAACAAGGAGCATGCGGCGCCTGGCGGCTGCGGCCTCGGCACTCAAGCGAGCGGCACGACGTGCACGCAACGCGGAAATCTCACGCACTCCGCGGCTGCGCGCACGGGCGGCCTCGACGGAAATGACTGGAGCATTGTGTGCCACTGGTGAGCTCCTTCGTTGAACGGGACGTGTGCCACTGAGAAGTTTGGGCGACTCGGAGGCGCAATGATCGATAGAAGTGACGCTAGTTGATTCGACGAGACGCAAGCTGGGAGAGAACCGATCGTTCTCTCGGGACTGCATCATCGCGCTTCGACGAGCAATGAGGTATGGAAGGGTCGCCACGCTCACAAGGACTGCTATCGCAACTAAAACTCCGCCATACACCACTCCCCCACGCTAAAACGTCGAGGCTACAATCAGCGGCTAGAGCGGGCGCGTGTCTTTAATCGATAGCAGAAGAAATCCTGAAGATCGCAACACTATTCACAGTTGTCACACCTGCCCCATTATTGGCTAGCGAAGCCCTTTCCCAAACAAGGAAGTGAGCATTCCACCTTCGGGAAGAGATTCAGCATCCATTGCAAAACTCACATGGTCGGCCCACACACCCGCGATATTCATATAGCGCTCGCGATAGCCCTCTTCGCGCAAACCTAATTTGCGGCACAAGCCCAACGAACGCTCATTTTCAGGGCGCACATTGACCTCAATGCGGTGCAATCCCAGTTCACCGATCACGAGGTCCATCATGTAGGAGACAACCAAAGACGCAAGACCCATACGCGATGCTTCCTGAGCAACCCAGTACCCCAGGACCCCCTGACTCATCGCGCCCCACTGAACTTGAGAAAGCGTGAATTGACCAACCGGGCGCCCATCGAATTCGGGCATCAAAATCAAAGAATGCCCCTCGCGCTGGTCTCGGTCCGCGCGACGCATGTACTCCCACAGTGTCGGCAATTCTTCCCGGGCGCCCGCAGGCAAGGTCGCATCCCACGGGGTTAGCCACGGAGCGTTGGCCCGGCGCACCGTATCGACGCGTGAATGATCATGACCCAAAAGTGGGCGGATCGTCGCAATTTTTGGCCGGTTGGGCGCGTCAGGATTCTCATGGAGAAAACCCTCACCAACCGGATCCGAAATCCGGACGCTGAAAAACGAAGGATCGCGACCCCACACCTGAGTCGGCGCAAAAAGTGAACGCAGATTCATCTGCGGTACCTATTAGTCCAAAACCATGCAGCGCAGGGTATCCCCAACGCGCACATTCGTCACGTCTTCGGGAACAACCGCGAGAGCATTGGATTCGGCCAATGCAGACAGCAGCAACGAGGCCGGGGCTCCCATAACCTTCGCCTGATAGCCACTGTGGGGGTCACCAACCAGGCGCACGCGCACAAATTCACGGCGTCCGCGAGGCGAATACCACGAGCGGTCCACTCGAGCTTGAACGCTGGGACGATTGAGTACAGTCCAGCCCTGCATGTGACGCAGAGCGGGACGCACATAGACCTCGAAACACACCTGGGCAGAAACCGGGTCACCAGGGAGGCAGAAAATAGGCGTTCCCGCACGCCCCTGGTCATCTCCACCAACGGTACCTACACCAAGGATGTGCCCGGGCCAAGCTGCAACTGAGTCAAAGCGAACCGTGCCCAGCGCAGAGAGAACCTCGCGCACAGTATCGCCACTGCCGTAAGAAATACCGCCGGTCGTCAAAATCAGGTCAGCGCGCACCAACTGATCTTCGATCGTTTCACGAAGGACCGAGCGCTCGTCGGGGACCGCCGACACGCGGAAAGTCTGGGCTCCCGCGTCAGCAATAGCCGTCGAGAGCGCATGACCGTTGGCGTCAAAAACCGTTCCCGGACGCGCCTCGCGTCCCGGTTCAACGATTTCGTCACCGATCGACAGGATCACCACTCGAGGTCGAGGATGGACCAGCACTCGCGAACGGCCAACCCCGGCAAGAAGAGCAACCTGGCGAGCTCCCACGCGGGTCCCAGCGCGAAGAACAACAGTTCCTTCTTCCACGTCCTCAGCTTTGCGGCGAATATTTTCGCCCACCGCGGGCTGTGTCTTGGCGGAAACCTTGGAGACACCGTGGTCGCTGAATTCCAGAGCAAGAACTGCATCCGCCCCCTGCGGCATGGGCGCACCCGAAGCGATTCGGATTGCACGACCGCGAATGAGGGCTGCGGGGTGAATATCTCCCGCGCGGATTTCTTCCGTTACCGGTAACACAACCGGGGCGTCCGGGCGAGCACCTTCGAGATCGGCAGCAGCAACCGCATAGCCATCGCACGCAGCCAGATCAGCAACCGGGAGGTTGAAAGGAGCTTGGACATCTTCTGCTAGGACGCAACCAACAGCATCTGGAAGTTGAACATCCAGAGGGGGCTGCTGTCCGACAGCGGAAATACAGTCTTGATAGAAGTCAGCGACCGAGCGCATTACAGACCCAGCACCTTCGCGAGGCGATCCTTGATCTGCGATCCAGCCTCGTGGACGAGGAAGTCCGCGAGCTGCGGGCCGAGCTTCGGGTCCTCCAGAGCCAAAGCAATGTTGGCCTCGAGGTAGCCCAGCTTGTCGCCGGTGTCGAAGCGACGATCGTTGACGACAACGCCGTACAGGCCGCCGCCATCTGCCGGATCGCGATCGATCAGGCGAGCAAAACCGTCGGTCAGCTGGTATTCGCCGCCGCGACCGGGCTCGATTCGAGTGAGTTCTTCGAAGATTGCAGGGTCGAAGACGTAGCGGCCGACAACCGCGTACTCGCTCATGACTTCTTCGAGCGGGGGCTTCTCAACGACGCGGTCGATGCGCATGAGCTCACCCTCGTTGAGGGAGACGCCCTCGGGGATCGCCAGGGGGGTGACCGAGGTCGAGGCGTATGCCGTCGCCTGCTCGGGAGTCACACGCAGAAGGGCAACAACCGAACCGCCCAGAGCGTGGCGCACATCGATCATGTGCTTGAGCAAGGTGGAGTTGGGGTGCATGAGGTCATCGGGAAGCATCACAGCAAAGGGAGCATCACCGACGTGCTGGCGAGCCTGCAAAACTGCATGTCCCAATCCCAGGGGGTGTCCCTGACGCACGGAGTGCATGCGCGCAAGCTGGAGGTATTCACGAGAGAGGGCAAGAAGTTCATCCTTGCCTGCCTTCTCCAGTTCATGCTCGAGGCCGGGATCGGCATCGAAGTAGGCTTCGATGGATTCTTTGCCGGTTCGAGTAACGAAGAGCATATCGTCGATGCCGGCATCCGTTGCCTCACGAGCGATATATTCAATTGAAGGGCGGTCAACGACAGGCAGCATTTCCTTGGGCACAGACTTTGTGATCGGCAGGAAACGGGTGCCGCGTCCGGCGGCCGGGACGACCGCGTGACGCACAGGTACATTTCGATCTGTCATGATGACCACAGTAGCGGAGGAAAGGGCACATGAGCGACATTACCGTGCATAAAGACTCAATTCGCCGCAAGATTCGCGCCCACCGCGATGCGTATTGTTGCCAGCGAGGCCGCCCGCACGAAGGTGAACATTTGTTGCTTAATTGGCAACGCGCACTGACTGAATTCGATATTCATCCAAGTCCCCAACACCCAGTTGCAGCTTTCTACCCCATGGAGAAAGAACCGGATATCACCGGCATTGTGGGCGCGCACAATCCGATTCTCCTACCCGTTTTATGTCAGAGTGATGGGCGCCTTCTGAAAGAAGTGGCGTGGTCACTCCACACAGAAGAGAATTCGCTCATTCGCCCCAATCCTCTTTTTCCGTCGCAAAGTACCGCTGAGCTTCGCGGGCCCGAGGCCATTGCTACCGCATCAGTCGTTTTGGTGGCGGGGCTTGCAGTCGACCGCGCGGGGACTCGGCTGGGACAAGGGGGCGGGTGGTACGACCGTGCTCTGCGGTTCATATCCGCAAAGACTCCCGTAATTGCTTGCGTTTTTGACTGGGAATATATGGGAGACCTACTTCCCCGTGAAGCACACGACATGGCCGTCGATGGGGTTCTCACGCCCACACGTTTTATTAATCTGAAAGCGCAATGAGTAACTCCTGCAAAACAGTGCCGCATTTTGTGAGGAAAACTGCTTGTTTAGGGCTTCCCTCGGCATTCTTTTTCTCGCTAGGCTTTTTCCTTGGTTGACGCATACGCGTCACGCAACACGTGCGAGTTCGGTGAAACCTGCTGGACTCAGAGCTGAAAATACAACTCAAGGAGAAATCCATGCTTAAGGGCTTCAAGGAATTCATTTCCCGCGGAAACGCCATTGATCTTGCCGTCGGCATGGTGATCGGTGCTGCCTTCACCGCAGTCGTCACCGCACTGGTCACCAACGTCATCAACCCCCTCATCGGTGGTCTTTTTGGCGAGCAGAACTTCGATGATGTCTTCCACTTCGCCGTTGGCACAGCAACCGTTAAGCCCGGTACCGTCATCACTGCGCTCGTGAACTTCCTGCTCGTTGCCTTCGCTCTGTACTTCTTCATCGTCTTGCCGATGAACGCGCTGGCAGCTCGCCGCAAGAAGGAAGAAGATGCGGAGACCCCCGAGGTCAGCGAAGATGTTCAGCTGCTCTCGGAGATCCGCGACCTGCTTAAGGCTCAGAACAACAACTGATTGTTTGCCTGAAAACGTCACGGTGGTGGCAACCATTTGGTTGCCACCACCGTTTTTATACTCAACAGCGCCGCTTAGATCCGTGCTTGCGCGTGCGGAGGCACGTTCTCTTTCAACCGCCGAGTATTCGACTGATCCGCTTCGCCAACAATATGAGCCTTATCGGCAGCGTCTTGGCGTTCCTGATCACTCACTCGTTCCTCAAGAGAAGTGGGAATCCCCTGGTCACTCAAGCGTAAATCCACCTCGTTGACGTAGAGCACACGCCTGCGTGCTCGCCGCCGCACGCTCCCCTGACCGGCTTCACTCATTTTTCAGCTGCCTTATTACTTTGCGCTCGTATTCCTACGAACAACGTGACGCAAGACAGCATCAGTCTGGGCACCACGGCGCGTCAGACCGAGAGCGCGCCAAAGCTCATCGACTGATTCTTCCTCGCTGCGCTCTACTCCATCAGAGGCAACCCACTGCGCGATCTCATCGAGTTGATCATCACTGTAGGCGGCAAGGGGAAGCCCACGAGCAATCGCAGGACGCTCGCCGCGCGCACTCTCGGCCTCGATATCGCTTGCAAGAAGGTCACCCTCCCCACCCTGAGTGTCTTCAACCCATTCATCGCGACGCTGACGTGCCTCGCCAGCATGGTCATCTGCTGCATTTTCTTCAGAAATAGGCGCTAGATCGGCATCCTCAGAAGCATTCGCACCGAACTCAGCATCTGGATTCTCAGGAAGCTCCATCACGGGAACAGCGGGACCGTTGATCTCGTCGACGGCATCCAAAACCAGCTGGACGATCCGATCTGTTTCCTTCGCTGGATCGATGAACACCGCCATCGACAAGGCAATGTGGACCTTCCAGCCCTGTGCTTCAAGCATCGCGGGCCACAGGCGATCACGCACACGCAGCGAGGGCTGCGCAACGTATTCGTCATCATCGGTAAGCACTGCAAGGAGCAGACGCCCCGGAACCTCAGGATGCCCGATCGCCAGCGGAATCCGCAATCCACCGGGAATCCCGATGTTTGCCACGACTTCAAGACCGAGGCCGTAGAGTCGATCCGCAAGATCAATGAGCAGTCGATCAGGTTCAATATCCAGGGTCGGCCACGAATCAATACCAACCCCGGATTGGCCTCGGGCAATCTCAAGGAGATCGACGAGCATCAGCGCACCACGCTGGGACAGGCGGGACGTATCGATTTCTTCGGGGCGAATCGAGGACACGACGGTGAGGTCTCCGCGCACAGAACGCAAGACATCGGCCATCACGCCCGCTCCCGCGGGGGAAGAAAAGACGCCGAAGTGGTGGATCACGCGACCGTGCGGGGTCTTCGCAAAACCGACAGCGATGATGATGTGGTCGCGGCCCAGGCCTCGTGCACCATCGGGGTCGACAACCACGAAGGGCTCCACGCGTGCGGGATCGAAGAACGAGGCCAAGCCGGGCTCTGCGCCGATCGTCCGCATGAGCTGGCTGCGGATCCTCTCCGCATGCTGCGAGTTCAGGGCGACCACTGCGAGGGAACGCTCAGGAGTAGTCGTCGCATGTTCGAGAACAGCTTCGACGACGGCATCCACTTCCACCGCGGTCGATTCAACAGCCTCGCTACCGGGGGTCGGCATACCCGTCCCCTCGGTCCAAATCGCTGTTACGGGAGCACTGGCGGAAGTCCACGGAACCGGAACACCCGTGTGATCAACGCGGTAACGCGCAAGCAGGAGCGCCATCTGGTCGTTCAAACGAGTCGGGCGTACTTCCATGCGCAGGTGCGGAAGAACCTCGGAAAGAGCCGCAACCGAATCATCGACGTGTTCTTGAGCAAGATCAGCGAAAAGAACGACCTGAGAAGCACGCGAAATGATCGGAACAAGCTCCGCCAAAGGCAGCGCATCAACGTCATCCAAGATGACAACATCGACCTGATGATTCTCCGGCAAAATCTGCGGGACAAGAGTCGGAACCGTCAAGACCGCCGGGATCAAATCCCACGCCAAGGGGAACTGCGCATACAACGAGGTCAGCGCATGCTGGTCATTGACAGCTAATTCAAGCGCGCTCAAAGCCTGAGGATCGTTCGCAACGGCTTGGGTTCGGCCTCGGCGAAGGCGTGAGATCACTTGCGGAACCAAGGAGGCGACCTGCTGACGATCCAGTTCGCGTCCTTCAGTCAAAGCCTGCTCAAGGACCGCAGGATCAAAGCCACCCAAACGAGAGTCCGTCGCCAGCATGAGACCAAGGATGGAAGCCCACCACGCAAGATCGAGTTCGGCGTCCAGCTGGTCGTCATCAACGTGACGGCCACGAAGATCGCGTGTCAAAGGCTCCAGCCCCAACTCGGCCAGTTCTTTCAAGACCGCGACGCGACGCGGCAATTCATAGCCGCCCTCAGGATCGGCACTCAGGCGCTCGCAAAGCTTGGCCAAATCAACGATTGGCATCATTTCCAGATCGCCATGAGCGGTAACGAACATGGGGTTCAGGTGCGCGAGATCCTCGGCAACCTCGTGAGTGAGGGCAGCGGCCTGAGCCAAGTTCGATGGCAGCTTCGGCCAGCCGTCGCTATCACAGTGCTGACGCCACACATCGCGGCGCTCCTGAACGGTCAACAGCGCACGATGCAAGTCCTCAACATGGCTTCCCGGACGCAGCATGTCCTGCGCCTGCTTGACCAAGCGGACGCGCTGTGAGCGGGGCATGGAAATACCGTGCTCTTGACGCCACTTCTTCGAGGCGGTCGCAATGACCATATCGGCCGCGGAACGCTCAAAGACCCGCGGTTGGAAAACGTCGAGAACCTCACGAACCCCCTCGAACATAGCAAGTTGGTCGTACCACTGACGCATATTGACCGCCGAAGAAATCCCCGTCTCTCCCGCGACAGAGGCAATCAGCACACGAAGCTCAGGCAGAGTTTCCTTCGCAAGGCGATTCACGCGCTCAAGGACGTCGGGAACCTGCTCCTGGGAACCAATGACGATCCCCTTCCACGGGCCCACCTGCGCATTGCGCGAAAACACTCCCAAGGACGAGGCCTCGTGGAGGAGCTCGCGGGCACGCGCACCTTGGTCAGAAGCGATCTCAATGAGGATCTCTTCGCTCAAACGCACACGAGTACGCGGCGCTGGCTTGGTCGCCGTCAGGTCGGTGAGAACCTGGAGGGCATCAAATGCGCTGACCCCAAACTGCTTGAAGGGGCGATGCAGGTAGGTCGTGTAGGACGAAAGCGTCTGGCGAACACTACGCAAACGAGCGCGCATCTTTGCGACCTCAGCGCTGTCCTCAACCGAGGTCAGATCTTGCGAGGCATGAATGAGCTGAAGACCCAGCGTCGCATCAGACGCGTTAGAACCGTCGATACGAACCGCGGCCTCGTCCACGCCCAAGTCGCGAAGGCGACCGTGCACGGCCAAGGTCCGCGAAGGCGATCCTGCAATATGGACCACCGTGCGGCCATTCGCGGCGCTATCGGCAATAATCGCCGCGATCAAAGAAGCATCATCCGCTCCCGATGGTGCATCAACGATGAAGGAATAACCACCCGCGACGGCCTCGACAACATCTTGTTGCTTCGGGGTTAGGTCACCCGCACCGCGTTCCTCATCGGGGTCGCGATCACTGGGGTTCGATTCGGGAAGAGGCCCCGAAATGGCACTACGCGCAGCCGCATCCCCAGCCAGAGCGCGAATAATACGATTCTTCATCAAGTGAGCGGGACGATCGAGCTCACGAAGCAGAAGTGCGGCCGGGTGCTCAAAAATGCCGATGGTCAGTTCTTCGCGTACATCAAAGTTGTCAAGCACCGAGGCGGCTTGACGCGCGTGGTCCAAGACAACCGAGGCCGAAAAACCGTGTGTCTGAGTGGACAGGTGCGCGACCTCGTCCATGTCGATGTGGACGTTCTTTTCCGCGAGTGCGTCTTCGAATGCGGCCGACAGTTCCATCCCGTGACGCAAGGTAATGACGACATCGTCGCCTTCAAGACTCAGGCGCAGGGGACGCAAGAAAACCGGCGCACTGGTGCGGGCCTCGCCTTCCCCCCACTGCGCGTGTCCGATCGCGATGTGGACGGGAGCAACTCCGTGGCGCATCGCCATTTCATGGGCGAAGGAAACCAAGGAACGCGCGCGCTCCAAGGCGCGCTTGTGCGCAGCGCTTTCTCGGATGAGGCTGGAGAGTTTCGTGGGCCGCCCCGCATACAGTTGAGCCAGGCCGCCGGGATGCGCCTCAGATACGGTCAATCGCGGGAAAGTGTTTCCGCCTTCTTCTGAGGTAATTTGGCGCAATTGCGCACGCCATTCTTGGACAACATGGTCGCTGGGTGCACTCGGCATCTCGGAAGAGGACTGTTCCTGCTCCCGCGGGGAATCTTGCGTCGATCGAGAAAAGAAATTTACGGCCACAAAACCACCGTAATAGAAAAGGCTGGGCTCACCGGGGACAAAGCGCCGTAAGGGAACATTTTCCCAGCACTTGGGCCGCCCGGTCCCAAGAGAGTCGGTGCTTTAAGCTATCCCCATGAGCACTGTTGCAACTGATTTTGCGTCCAAATTGGCCCCACTGGTGGAGCTGGGCGAACGAGCTGGAATCCCCAGCGAGCACCTGCGTCCCTACGGTTTTGACCTTGCGAAGGTCGATCTCGAGGCACTCGATGTCTCTGCCCCTCAGCGTGCCCACTATGTCGTTGTCACTGCTACCTCCCCGACCCCCTATGGCGAGGGCAAGACGACAACCGCAATCGGCTTGGTTCAGGGTCTAGCCCTGGAAGGTGCCTCCGCGACCCTGACTATTCGCCAGCCCTCAATGGGCCCGACTTTCGGCGTCAAAGGAGGAGCAGCGGGCAGCGGTAAGAGCCAGGTATTGCCATTCGAGAAGATGAATCTGCACCTGACCGGAGACTTCCACGCAATCACCGCGGCACACAATCTCCTGTCCGCAATGATTGACAATCACCTCCACCAAGGAAATGAGCTGCACCTCAAGGAGCGTTCGATCACGTGGCCTCGCGTCCTTGACGTCAATGATCGCTCTCTGCGCCACGTCGTAACCGGCCTGGGCGGGGCAATCGACGGAGTGACTCGCCAAGCTTCTTTCGATATCACTGCAGCCAGCGAAGTCATGGTCATCATGTCCCTAGCGACCTCTTATCGTGACCTGCGTGAGCGCCTTGGCCGCATCGTTATCGGTCAAAACGAGGCCGGAGAATACGTGACCGCAGAGGACCTTAAGGCTGCGGGGGCGATGGCGGCGCTTTTGCGTGATGCGCTGAGCCCGAATCTTTTGCGCACCACCGAGGGAAGCCCCGTTTTGGTGCACACCGGGCCCTTTGGAAATATTGCGACGGGATGTTCCTCGGTGATCGCGGATCTTCTTGCCGGCCAGCACAGCGACTTTGTTGTGACCGAAGCAGGATTCGGTGCAGATATGGGCGCCGAGCGTTTCTTCAACATCAAGTGCCCTCTGGGTGGCTTACGCCCCGATTGTGCGGTCATCGTCACGACGGTTCGCGCGCTCAAGTCTCACTCGGGTCACTACAAGCTTGCCCCGGGGAAGGCTCTTCCCGAGGCGATGGTGGAAGAAAATGTTGAGGAGGTGCGCGTGGGAAGTGCAAACCTTCTCAAGCACATCGAGATCGTTCGCGGTTTTGGCCTGAACCCCGTGGTTGCCATTAACGTCTTCCCCACCGATCACGAGGCCGAGTTGGCTGAGATCGAGGCGATCTGCGCCGAGGCCGGGGTGCGCGTGGCGCGTTCCTTGGGCGTTGTCGAAGGCGGTGAGGGCGCCCGTGCTTTGGCACGCGAAGTGCAGGCAGCCTGTGAAGAATCCGATCCTTCCGCAGTCCACCCCCTCTATGAGGATGAGGATTCCTTAAAAGAAAAGATCGCGAAGGTTGCTGCGATGTACGGTGCGGCAGGTGTTGATTACACCCCTGCAGCAGCCAAGCGCCTCAAGGAATATCAAGAGGCAGGTTATGGGAATCTGAAGGTTGTCGTTGCTAAGACTCCGATGTCGCTGAGCGCCGATCCTCAAGCAAAGGGCGCTCCTACCGGGTGGACGCTTCCAATCCGTGAAGTCCGTCTTGCAGCGGGTGCGGGCTACGTCTACGCAATCTCGGGAACCTTGTCGACCATGCCAGGTTTGTCTGCTCACCCCGCAGCAGAGCGCATTGAACTCACCGAGGACGGCGTCATCACCGGGGTGAAGTAAGCCTAAAGCGGCTGATCAGAAGGCTCCCTGTCGATCACTGCTTCATGCAGGTCGACAGGGAGCCTTCTTGTTGATTGAGCTCGGGCGGGTACTAGATGACCAGAGGGCATCCCGAACAGTGAAGCATCACCTCGGGAGTCTTATTCCCGTGGCACGCACCCAAGCCCGAAGCACACAGCGACTGAGCACTGGCGGCTTGGCCTCGGCGCTGCATATCTTCGACGACCACGGTCGCAAAGGCGAGCGATACTTTCGCCCGCTGAGCGGCGGCCTCGAGAGTACAGCCCCGTGCCAACGCCTCTTTGAGACGCTGGGCTGGGGAGACAAATGATGCAGTCACAGGATCAGGCGTCCGATCTGGAAGACGGCAACGGCAAGGACCCACGCACTGACAAGTTGGACGCCAACCGCCGCTGCTGTGAGTTTGCCACCAATCTGGCGGACCTGTTCAGCTACTGTCGCCATACACGGGGTGTAGGTGAGGACGAAGACCAAGAAGGCATAGGCAGCGACCGGTGCTGCATCTCCCGCGGACTTTTCGAAAGATTCAGTGACCAGAGTGGGAAGCGAACCCAAGTCATCGCCGCCGTCTTCAGCGTCACCGCCCTCGGTTTCGGGATCCATATTGTAGGAAGTGACGATCGAGGAAATCACCGTTTCCTTCGCAACGAAGCCAGTCATGAGAGCGCCGGTCATGTGCCATTCACCAAAACCAGCGGGCTTGAACACTGGCTCAAGCACCTGGGCGGTGCGCCCGTAGAGGGAATCTTCCATGGGGAGTTCGGAATCAGCGAAAGAGTAGTTCCCCGCCATGGGAATTGCACCCATGAGCCACACAACGAAGGTCATCGCCAAGATGATCTTGCCGGCACCCTTCACAAAGGCCCACGCACGCAGCCACGTGGTCCGCAAAATCACGAAAACGCGCGGAACTTGATACGCGGGAAGCACGAGGAACAGTGGAGATGTCGTGGTCTTCTTCGTGAAGAAGGGCTTGAGAACAAGCGCACCCAAGATCACCATGATGAGCGAGAGCACATAGAGCGAGAAGATCACTGTTCCAGCGTTATCGGGGAAGAAGATCCTGGCGATCATCAGGTAGATGGTGAGTCGCGCTGCACACGAGGTGTAGGGCGTAATGATGGTCGTGACAATTCGCTGGGCGGTGTTGGGAAGCGTACGCGTTGCCGCCAGTGACGGCAGATTGCAGCCAAATCCCATGATGAGCGGCAAGATCACGCGGCCATCCAGGCCGATCGCACGCATCACGCGGTCACCAAGGAAGGCGGCGCGTGCCATGTAACCGGAGTCTTCCAGGATGGAAATCATCAAGAAGATGATGAACATCAGGGGAATGAAGGAAGAAACCACACCCAAACCGGTGCATAGACCACCAATGAGGAAGCTGTGAAGCCAACCGTCTTGAAGTCCACCGAGCGTGAGGAGGTAGGTAATTCCATTCGCTAGAGAGGGGAAGCCTTCATCCGTTGAGGAGAAGATGTGGTCGAAGAAGTCCTGGACGGGGCTAACCCATTCGCCTGCGACTTTGAAGAGGAGCCACATGAGGGCGAAGAAGATCGGGATGCCGATCCACGGGTTGAGCAAAACGCGGTCGATTTTGTCCGAGGTGGACAGGGTCGGGTCTCCCTGGGGCTCACCGACGACTGCTGTCTCAACCTTGTCAACCCAGGCAAAGAGCTCATCCGCTTGGGTGAGTCCACCGCATCCACAGGTGCAGCTTCCATCTGCAGCGTTGACAGGCAAGCCCTTCGGACGTGCCGGATGAGCCAAGGAATTGCGGATCACGCCCTCGATGAAATCGGAGTTGTCCAAGTGGCGCGGGTCTACGGCCAGAACGGGGATTCCCAATTCCTCTGCGAGTTTGTCAACGGGGTACTTCTGGCCGTCCTTTTCAGAGACATCAACCATGGTCGCAATTGCAACAACAGGGTGCCCTGCTTGAGCGACCTGCCCTAGCAGGTACAGCGAACGCGTCATTGCGCTTGCGTCAAGCAGAACAACGGCAAGATCGACCTTGCGTCCGGTCCGAGGATCAGTGAAGGAGCCGGGTGCGCCGCTGAGAGTATCGCTAACAACCTGCTCGTCGGGCGAAGAAGCAATCAAGGAGTACGTTCCGGGAAGATCAATGAGGTTGGCGCCAAGTGCCTTCCAGACGCCACGCTTCATTTCAACGGTGGTGCCGGGGGCGTTGACAACGTGCTGGCGTGCACCGGTAATTGCATTGAAAAGAGTCGATTTTCCAACGTTCGGATTTCCGACTAGGACAATGGTCGTTTCCCCGCCGCTAGAGCTCGGCGTGTCGAGTACCGCGACCTCGGCTGCGGGTGAGCAGTGTGGGCAGCTCATGCGATTTCCTCCACTTCGATCGCTCGGGCGCTGCGACGATCAACTGCGACGCGCGCGCCAGCAATATTGACGACGAGGCCACCGAAAGCAGCCTTGTTGACGATGAAGAATTCGCTTCCGGGGCGAACTCCAAGTTCATACAGGCGGAGTCGGTGTTCTGACGGAATGTCCATATTTCCCAGACGCGCCCGAGTCCGCAAAGGAAATTGTGATAGTTGCATATAGCAAGGTTAGGCAAGCATTACCCACACAAGTAACACCTTTGTCCCTCAAGCAAAAATTGCGCGCTTATTGCGCGACTAACTTCCGCACAATCGCTTCAATGCGTCTCAAAAGAGCACTTTTAGTCTTCTGACAACTCCCAGCTACTATGGACCCAAGTCGCATTACACGCCCTGATCTTTTCATCGACGGTTAGGAACGATACGGCCATGAGCAGTATTCAAGAAGTCAAAGATATCCTGAAACGCACCTCAAGCATGCCCTGGGGACCAACCCGAAGTGCTGAAGTTGCACAGGCTGCCGTTCTGGCAGATGCCCTCGAAGGCGAAGAAGCCTTGCAGCTCGAGGTCTATCTTGAACTTGCGCTGTGCTACCAGCAGGGGAACGAAGAGTGGAAAGCACTCGCACCTACTGCCTGGTGCCTGACAAGATTCGAAGAAAACCCCGCAGCTTTCGACGCTGACCAAGTCCATGACCTCGCATGGCTCTACAAGAACGCCGTCACCGCTGCCGGCCGAAATCCCGCAGTTTCGCGCGAGCAGGCTCTCGAGCTCTCCGAAGGCCTGGGACGTTTCTTCCAAGATCAGGGTTTTTCTATGCATTCTGTGCATGGAAGCCGCTTTACCCTGGCACTGGGCATGGGCGATCCGGAAAAAGCACACGAAGAGCTCGTTCAATGGCGCGCCACCCCGCGTGATTCCGTCTCCGATTGCGCGCTGTGCGATCCCGAACGCCAGATTACCGAGGCCACGGTTACGAAGGATTGGGAGCGTGCAGTTGCCACTGCGGTTCCTTTGCTTGACACCACTGAAGGCTGTGGGAATCAGCCTGCGGGAATCCAAGCTGCTTCGATGATTCCCCTCCTCATGTCCGGGCGCCCTGCCGCCGCGTGGGAATCACACGTGCGTTCCTATCGTCATCACCGACGTTCCGCCAGGTACATGGACATCTTGGGAACGCACATGGAGTTTCTCGTGCGTTCGGGACGCTGGCAGCGTGCCCTTGAGATCTTGCGCGATTCCATTGCTTTGACCTCGCAGGCCGAGAGCTGCGCACGTTTGTTTGATTACCTTAAGGGAGCGGCTTTGGCTGCTCGCGAGGCCAGCGATCGCGGCCGCGGACAAGAATCCTTCCGAGCACTGTGCACAGGCCAGTCTCAGTGGTGCGAGGGGCCACGCCTCGATGCAAATACTCCCCTATCCGAGGTTGCCGAAAAGCTCGCTGATTGGCTCCTAGCGGTCGCCAAGCTTTTTGACACTCGTAACGGGAATGACTTCTTCACCGCCAGCGCGAAAGAAGTTCTTGATGCGCATACTTTCGATGATGATGCGGAAGAACTCGCGACGAAGACCTGGACCTTCGAAATTGCCGGGGAACGAGAGGCTCTTCCCGAAGGAATTTCGACGAGCGATGTTGATAAACCCCGAAAGTACGCAACCCATCTCATTCGTCAAGACAAGGTTCGCACCACCGACGATACGGATCCCTATCCGCCCGTCGATCTCACGCCTTTCTCTGTTCCAGCAACAGTGCAAGAAGGCTACGATCGTTTCCTGAAGCGCTGCGGAATAACTGGTTTCGATGTCGAGCGCCAGTTCATTATTGACCGCGTCATCTGCATGGATGAGTCGGTGATGGACATCCAGTACGCAGATGAGGATGCGATATTCTTCAGCCAGTTCGCCTGCGCTGCTTTGATCATGCGTCGCGAGTACGACAATGCAAAGAAAATCGTCTCTCGGGTATCAGAGATCATTTCACAGCTTCCCGACGATCCCGACATTGTTTCCCCCGGTTTCTTCTCCAAGCTCATGGGAAAGAACGCGTCTCTTGGACGCAAGCAGCTTTATGAGAGCCTGCTTGCAATCAGACGCTCCTACATCGAGGTCGACTACTACTACATTCGTAACCAAGCGGTCCCAGACGACATCAAGACGCGCGCCGTCGAGGCTGCCCGCACGCATCGGCTCCTTATTTCAGCAGTAGTTAACCAGCTGAATAGAGGTGCTGGCCAGGCCCGCGATCTTGACATCATCAGTTCAGCGATCGCAACCGCAGCATCGATGTGCAGTAGCTGCAGGGAGTACGAGGAAGCAAGCGCCGGTTACGATCTGTACGAAAGTCTCGAACGTGCTTTCAACCGCCATGCAACTTCTCCTGACCGCGTCACCATCAATGTGCTCCTAGAACGGGCACAGATGGAACGCGAACGAGATGAGTACATGAAGGCATGTCAATACGCCGACAAAGCCATGCGGGTCAGCCCAATGTGTGACCCCTACACTGCCATCATCGGTCGCGCGATCATTTGCGCCGGGTCTATCGCCGCAGGGCAATATGACGAGGCACTTGCGCAGGGGCGCCGATTGAGCGAGATCGTTCATTCTTTCCCAACCCGGGTGTATATCCCACTTGCTGGCCCTATATTCGCCAACGCACTTGTTCAGAAGGACCGCATCTCAGAGGCTGTCGAAATCTTTGAAGAAGCCATGGGCGCACTCGAAGATTCGCCTTATTTCCAGGCACGACGGGGAGAACTGGCTCCATCATTGGCACAGATCTACTGGCGCCTCAACGAATTCCAAGACGCCTACGATCTGGCAGTCACAGAGGCACGATCCTTGCGCGAGCGCGACTATCCGCTGTTCGCACTGAGCCTGACTGAAACCGCATTCCATGCAGCCCGAGAAATGGATGACCGTTTGGCAAAAGCCACTGCCGCACATATGGCCGCAGAGATCTGCCATGACTTGGAAGATGTCGACGAGGAGTGCCGCTGGCTCCGCCAGGAAGCTGCCGTGATCGTCGGAACGCCTGGACGTGTCAGCGAGGAGGATGAAAGACGCGCAAACCAGGTTTTGGATCGCGCTCGAGAACTCATTGCGCCAGCTGCCGGCGAGGACATCACTCGTCGACTCAGAGTTCTCAGGGCTGATGTGAACTACACGCAAGGGTGGGTCACCTTGAACTGCGGCGATCCAGTCGGCGCTATCGAACACCTACGATTGGCTCTTGACGAATACCGAGAACTCGGAGAATACGACGGTTTTGGGTACCCCATGCACGCCATGGCTCAGTGCTATCTCACAATGGGGAACTTTGACGGATTACGCGAGTGCATCGCAGAAACCACCGAAGTCAACAAGCTTGCGACGATCAAAGGAACAAGGCTTCGCGCTTTGATCCGCACTATTCAAGAAATGATCGACGCCGAAGAACCTCGCGAGGATTCAGACGGCTAAGAAGCGGAGAACGCAATACGGGGGGCCAGTACTTTCAAGTACTGGCCCCCCGTCCGCATCGTGCAAGGTGGTACAGATGTATCAAAAACACACTAGACTGATGTGGCTGGCACTGTACGTTGAGGAAGACCATGAACAAGCGAGCCCGCGGGTACGTTATTACTATTTTTGCCTCGATCGCATGGGGCTTCTCAGGGGTCTGTAGCGAGTTCCTCATGAAGGAGTACCAGGCCGATCCCTATTGGCTCACGGCCATTCGCATGCTCCTTGCTGCACCAACGACAATGCTCTTTCTCCTGATCAAAGACCGTGGAATCTCTGAGCTCCACAAGAAGCTGCTCCACAACCGCAGGAGCTATCTTCCCATGGTTATCTATTCCGTCTTCGGGCTTGCAGCCAGCCAACTGACTTACGTGGTAGCCATTGGCTATTCCAATGCGGGTACGGCAACAGTCATCGAGTTCCTCGGCCCTATCCTCATCGTTCTCTTCGTCTGCATCACTGCGCGCAGGCTCCCCAAATACACCGAACTTTTTGCAATTATCTTTGCCCTCTTCGGAACGTTTATCTTGGCAACGCACGGCAACATCGATTCCTTGGTGATTTCAACTCAAGCCCTGAATTGGGGCCTCGCAAGTGCGATTGGCTTCGCCTTGTACACCCTTATTCCCGTCAAGCTCATTCGCCGTTACGGGAGCGAATTAGTCGTTGCTTACGGATTCATCATCGGCGGCATTATCTTGGGACTCATCGTACGGGTATGGAATTACTCCATCACCTGGGACTTCATGTCGATCCTTGCCATGGCCGGTTTGGTCATCATCGGGACAACCTTCGCCTTCAGCTTGTTCTTGCAGGGAGTCGGCGATATCGGTCCGGTGCGTGCAAGCCTCATTTCCTGCCTTCAACCAATCTCGGCAGCTTTCTTCTCTTTCCTCCTTGTCGGTACGCACTTCACGCTGCTCGACATTTCAGGAATGGCCCTCATCCTTGCGGGCGTTATCATTGTCAGTCTCAAAGATCTTATATCTTTGAAGCGATCAAACAACCACGAGCGCAAGCGTCTTCGCCAGCGTTCCGGCCGTCATTAAGAAGGGACAGGGATGTCAACTTTCCAAGTGGACCTGAGAGGAATGGTCGATCTTCTCTCTCGTAATCTGTACTCCGGCCCACGCGTCTACATCCGTGAACTTCTCCAAAACGGCCTCGACGCCATCGAAGCCCGCAGCGCACTCGACCCCGGGTGTCCGCGCCGCGTCACTATCACCATCGAAGGGCGCATCCTCAAGTGCCGTGACAGCGGAGTTGGCCTCACCGAAGAAGAAGCCGCAGGCCTCCTCTCGACAATCGGCGCTTCCTCCAAGCGCGACGAACTTGGCATGGCACGCAGTGACTTCCTCGGTCAATTTGGCATCGGGATGCTCTCCTGCTTCATGATCTCCGATTCGATCACCGTCTACTCGCGCTCGGCAAAGTCCGCCAACTCCCCCACCGTCATTTGGCAAGGAAAGACGGAGGGCACCTACACGACTCAGCCGCTCGGCCCCGGCGATCCCCATAATTTGGGTGAACCCGGAACCGAGGTCGTCTTGGAGGCTCACCCCGGGGAGCCATGGATTGACCCCGATACAGTCCGCGCACTCGTCGACGAATTCGCCTCGCTTCTTCCGATTTCCATCGAAGTTCGCTCCGATTCGGCCGCAACTTTCCACGGCAATGAGACCCCCGTGTGGGAACTCGAACCAGCCGCCCAGCAGCAGTGGTGCGATGAACACTTGGGATCTTCGGGCATGGACATCATTCCCATTGATGTCCCCGCAGCCGGAGTGAAGGGCATCGCGATCGTTTCCCAGCGCCCCAACGCTCTTTCTTCCGATCACCACACGGTCTACGCGAAGAAGATGCTGGTGTCGCGTGCGTGCGAAGGGATCGTTCCCCAGTGGGCATATTTCGTTCGCTTTATTGGTAATTCGAACTACCTGCGCCTGACCGCTTCGCGCGAGCAGCTCAGCGATGACGAACTTTTAGAAAACACTCGCCAAGCAATTGGTTCGTCAATTCGTCAGTGGCTCGAAGATATGGCTGAGAACTCCCCCAGTCGTTTCAATGACTTTATTTCGATCCACGCAATGGGCCTGCGTGCGGTCGCAGTTCGCGACCCCTACATGCTCGATTTGACTGCGCGTTATGTTCCCCTGGAAAGCACTGTCGGAACGCTTCCCCTCTTGGATCTCCTCGCGTCACACGAGTCGATCCGATACACGCGCACTGTCGACCAATACCGCGCCTTGGCAGACGTCGCGGCCTCTCAGTCGATGGTTCTGGTCAACGCAGGCTACGCCTACGACGAAGAGCTCATTAACGCACTGCTCACCGACCCTCGCTATTCGACGATTGCCCAGAAGATTCGCTTGGTTGACCCCTCTGAGCTTCTTGATGCTTTCGAAGAATGCACCTTATCCGAGCAAGCCGAAGCAATGGACCTCATGCTCATTGCCGCCCAGGCGATTGACCCCTCGGATTGCGAAGTTGTCCTTCGCCGCTTTACCCCTCTGACTCTTCCCGCGCTCTATCTGCCGGACCCGGATTTCGCGGGACGCCACGTCCAGCGCAATTCTCAGGCACAGGCCTCGAAGATGTGGGCGGGGATCATGGGGGTCAGCGATCCTTTCGCAAATTCTAAGCCACCCCGTTTGGTACTGAACCGTTCAAATTCGCTGATCACGCGACTGATCCACGCAAGCAGTGTCCCGCAGACGGCCTCGAATGTTCTGCGCGGACTCTACGTCCAGAGCCTCTTGGCGGGACGCCAAACTTTGGGACCCAAGGAACGCGCGTGGGCTGCGCAGCTCCTTGGCTCACTCCTTGATTCCGCACTCGACGACACCTCCAACTGATCGGCCCATTCTCTCCAAAGGACCCTCCAGCCATGCCAAACGCACAAGAAGTTCGCGATCTCCTCGAGTACGCCTCACAGCTCCCCTGGGCTCCCTCTCGAAGCGCGCAGATCGCGCAAGCAGCGATGTGGGCAGACGCCCTCGAAGGTGAGACCGATCTGAAGATCGATGCCTACCTCGAACTCACCATGTCCTATCAGCAGGGAAATGAAGAGTGGAAGGCTTTGGCGCCTCTGTCAACCCTCCTGAACATGTTCGAGAAGAATCCGGCAGATTTCGATGCCGAGCAGATCGAAGAGCTCGCTTGGCTCTACAAGGGAACGGTCTCCGCAGCAGGACGCAACCCCGCTGTTTCACGCGAGCAGCTCGAGGAACTGACGACCGGTTTGGCGCAATTTGTTTCCGAACAGGGCTTTTCCATGCATGTTGTCCACGGGGTGCGCGTCATGCTCGCACTGCGCAAGGGTGACCTTGACGAGGCCCGGGAGGCGCTGACCTTGTGGCGCGCAACCCCTCGCGATGAGATCTGTGACTGTGCTGGCTGCGATCCTGAGAAGCAGATTGCCGAGGCCACGGCCCGAAAGGACTGGGAGCGTGCGGTTGCCACCGCAATGCCACTCTTCGACGAGGAGGGGGCGTGCGCCGCTCAGCCTTACAGTATTCGCGCTCATGCAATGATTCCCCTCCTGATGTCTGGTCGTCCGGACACCGCTTGGGAAGCACACGTACGCTCATACCATAACCATCGTGGCGTCGCTAACACTATGGATTACCTTGGCCTGCACATGGAGTTCCTTGTGCGCTCAGGCAGATGGCAACGCGCGCTCGATATCTTGCGTGACAGCATCGCTCTGACTTCTCAGGCGGAGAACGCCTCGCTGCTCATGGATTATCTCCGAGGCGCTGCACTGACCGCGCGCGAGGCCGCTAAGCGCGGTAAGGGAGAGGAACCCTTGGGAGCACTGTGCACGGGGCACTCCCAGTGGTGCGAAGGTCCACGACTTGACGCCAATACGCCTCTGTCTGAGGTCGCCGATCGACTGAGCGGGTGGGCTTTAGACGTGGCTGCGCTCTTCGATAAGCGCAATGGAAATGACTACTGCACTGTGCTGACTCGTGAAATTATTGAGGCTGGCCCCGTTGACGACGAGGCCGAGAAGCGCGCGAATAGCGAGTGGCGCTTTGAACTCGTTGGCGAACGCGAGAGTATGCCGGAGCCGATTTCTACGGTTGAAGGACAAGAGGCCCGCCCGATTCCTCCCTCGCGCTCTTCCCGCGGCAAGAGCGAAACGATTGATGAGACGGACCCCTACCCCGCAGTGGATTACGACGTTCCCAAGCCTCCGGCCTCGATGCGCGAGGCTTTTGAGCGCTATATGGCAATTGGAGATGCCATTGGTTTCAGTGTTGAAAACAACGTTCTAACCGACTGGGCCTTAGCTTCATCCGAAAACATCGCGGATCTGGACTTCGATACCAGCAATCCTGAAGAGGCTCTGCTCTTTGCTAACTTCGCAAAGACGCTCATGACATTGGGCAAACAATACAGCGCTTTCGAAGGTATCTATGCGCGCGTCGCACCGGTGATCGCCTCGATGAGCGATGATGCCCCGGTTGTTACTCCTGGTTTCTTTGCAAAGGTCTTCGGGCGAGCCGGCACAATCATGAGCCGCAAGGAATTGTTTAGCTCACAGCTCGAGCTCCTCAAGTATTCCTGCGAGTTCAGTCGTTTGTCGTGGCAAGGTGAAGAAGTCTCTGCCGATTTCCGCGCAAGCGTACGTGAATTCCTTGATCGCTTCACGAGTCAGATTGCCCAAATGGTGCCGACGATCAACCGCGGAAAGATCAGCGCATTCGATCTGTCCACCATCGAGGATAGCCTCTCGACCTGCGGCGAAAACTATCTCGAATGCGGCGATATTGAGAAGGCAATGCATAGCCTTGATATCTTCGAATCCCTGAAGCCCGCTTGCGTGCGCAGCGGTACCAAGCCAGAAGCCTTCAAGCGCACAATCCTTTTGGAACGCGCCGAACTTGCTCTTGAGGCACAGGATTTTCGACGCGCAGCCCAGTCAGCTGACCAAGTCCTACGCTCGACGACGCAGGACCCCTACACGGCTTTCTTCGCACGCTTGATCATTTGTGTCGCAAGTCTGAAGGCCGGTGAATCAGCCGAGGCAGCTTCCCAGGCAACGCGAATGAACGAGATCATTTCGCGTACACCTCTGCGTTCTCTTGGACTGGCCTCAACCAAGTTCATCACGGATGCTTTTGTCGCGGTGAGGCGACGCGAGGAAGCGATCGAAATCCTTGAGCAGGCGATTCTGTCCTGCACGGGATCTTGGTTTGGCAAAACGATGGCCGCCTTGTTGCGTACAGCGCTGGCAGAGTATTACCTGAACATTGACAACGATCAGGAAGCCTTTGATACGGCAACAGCGGCAATTCCGGGACTGATCGAATGCGGTTGCTTCCCGACTGCCTCTCGTGCAGGCGAAATTGCGAATAAGGCAGCAGAGGAACTGGGCGATCGTTCGCTTCGTCTAACGGCCATCACGAACGCGCTCAAGGTTGCCGAGCGTATGAACGATCATTCTTCCGTCATTGCCCTACGTCGTATGCAGGCGAATGTCTACCTGACTGTTCCCTCTGGTAGCCCTTCGGATGACGATAAGGATCAGGCACTGCTGGCAGCAGAAGCTGGCATTTCATGGCTGGATTCTTATAGCGAAACCATTGATTCCGAGGAGCTTATTTTCCTTCGGGCGGGTATCGAGTACATCCGGGGATGGGTCTACATGAAGCGAAATGAGCCCGAGATCGCCATCCCGATTTTGAGGCAGTCCCACGAGATGCAAAAAGAGATTAAGGATAGCCAGAACTACCCCTTCCCACTTGCTGCATTGGCCGACTGTTACACCCAACTTGGTGATACAGATGCACTGCGTGACCTGGTCACTGAGCTCAATGAGACTGCGAAGAAGGCTCACTCCAGCGGGAGCAAGCTTCGCGCTCTTGCTCGAGATATTGAGAAGCAGCTCAGCGACCAAGGCGAGGCATAAGGGGAAGACTTCAAGGAGTCGGAAAAGCTGATAACCCCCAGCTTCGTTTTCTGCCTCACTCCTGTAAACGTTCTTTGCCTCACGCTAACGAATCACTAGGACTTTCGTCGCACTACACTGGTTTTGTTCGGCGCGAACCGTAAGTATTCGCTTGATGGTTGATAGCTTGCGGGGCGTGCACACTTTAACCAAGGAGCGACTATGAACGTTGCAGAGCAGCTTGTTGCCCAACTCATCGACGCCGGCGTCCACCGCGTCTATGGCATCGTTGGCGACTCACTCAACCCCGTCGTCGATGCAATCCGTAAGTCTGGCGGCAGCAAAAAGGGCGGGATTGACTGGGTTCACGTCCGTCATGAGGAAGCCGCTGCTTTCGCCGCGGCAGCCGAGGCCCAGCTCACCGGCAAGCTCGCTGTCTGCGCAGGTTCATGCGGCCCGGGAAACCTCCACCTCATTAATGGTCTCTATGACGCCCAACGCTCGGGCGCACCTGTCTTGGCTATCGCCTCGCACATTCCCAGCGTCCAGATCGGCCAGATGTACTTCCAGGAAACCCACCCCGATCGCCTCTTCAACGAGTGCTCGGTCTATAACGAGCTGATTTCCAGCGCCGAGCAGGCACCCCGCGTCGTCAACGCCGCGATCCGCCATGCCGTTGAGCTTTCTGGAGTCTCGGTCATCAGTCTTCCTGGCGATGTCTCTGATCTCAAGGCAAGCTCGCCTTCACCAAAGTACGTTCCCTCCCGCCGTCCCGTGCTCACCCCGAATGAGGAGGATGTCCGCCAGCTCGCAGACGTCCTCAACCGTGCAAAGAAGGTTGCCATCTTTGCCGGTGCCGGTGTTGAGGGCGCACACGATGAGGTCATCGAACTCGCTGATGTTTTGAAGGCCCCAATCGGCCATACTTTGCGCGGTAAGGATTTTATCCAGTACAACAACCCCTTTGATGTCGGTATGACCGGCCTGCTGGGTTATGGTGCCGCTGCTGAAGGCATGAACGATGCCGATGTTCTGATCATGCTGGGTACCGACTTCCCCTACGATCAGTTCCTGCCCAATACGTTCACCGTTCAGGTTGAGAACCGCCCCGAAAAGCTGGGCCGTCGTACCGATGTTTCGCTTCCCATTCACAGTGACGTCAAACCCCTGATCGCAGCGCTCTTGCCACTGCTTGACCGCGATCGTTCGGATGCTTTCCTCAAGGCAAAGGTGAAGAAGCACTCGAAGATCATGCACTCCCCCGTCGGCGCCTACACGCGCAATGCGGAGCACATGAAGCCGATCCATCCCGAGTATGCGGCACACATCCTCAACGAGGTTGCTGCAAAGGATGCAGTCTTCACTGCCGACACCGGTATGTGTAACGTGTGGACTGCGCGTTACATCGATCCCCTTGGGAGCCGTCGCCTGATTGGTTCTTTGCTCCACGGTTCGATGGCGAATGCTCTCCCAATGGCTATTGGCGCCCAGGTCGCATACCCGAATCGTCAGGTCGTTTCGGTCTCGGGTGACGGTGGCCTCGCAATGCTCTTGGGCGAATTGGTCACCGCGCGCATGCATGATTTGCCCATCAAGGTTGTCGTATTCAATAACTCGACGTTGGGCATGGTCAAGCTGGAGATGCTGGTCAACGGCCTTCCCGATTACGGCACCGATGTCCACGACGTCAACTACGCTGATGTTGCTTCTGCGGTCGGCTTCCACGGCGAGCGCGTCACGGAGCCGACGCGTCTGCGCGCGGCTCTCGAGGAAGCCTTCGCTTTTGACGGCCCGGCCCTAGTTGAAGTCATGACTGATCCGAATGCGCTTTCGCTTCCTCCTGAGATCCGTTCGGGCCAGGTGATTGGTTTCGCGACAGCGATGAGCAAGATCGTCTTGAACCGCGGCGCTGGCGAGGTCGTTTCAATGGCAACGTCGAATATGCGTAACATTCCGCGCTTGTAAGCATGAGGTGAGGGGGCGCTTCCTGCATTCCCTCATAGCGCTTCTTCTCCTTGACGAGGCCGCGGCCGGGTAGCCTGCACTTCTTCGCACATCCCCGCCACGGCCTCGTCAATCAGGACACAGGTCCCACGTTTCTTTTGACACCAACACTCTCACCCTCAAGCATCAGCGATAATTTCTCCGCAATTCAGAAACTATCTCTATATTTATTCCTAAAATTGCCGTTTTCTGCATACGCATGCGAATATGACACTTCGGGCTTATTTTGTAAATAAATTTGGTTTTTCCCTTTTTTATGACGAAGGCGTCCTAAACTGAAAGTGTCACCGTGTCAGAATCGACTAAGGAATCACCATGTCGCACTCATTTATTGCAGTCGCGAATATCGTGAACGGTGTTGATCTAGATACCTTCCCCGCGTGGCTTCGAATCACCCACTTCATCAACTTCATCATGATGGGGTTCCTCATTCGATCCGGCTGGGAAGTTCTAGCATCTCACCCGCGACTATACTGGAATAACCACTGCACCCCCGGCTCTGAGTGGATCAAATTCACCAAGGACAAGGTTTCGACCGTCCCCGGCGAGTTCACCGCTCGCGACGATCAGCGCAGTCTTCACCCGCTGATCTCCCTCCCCGGACGAGGCGAAATTGGACTTGGACGCGCATGGCACGCCCTGGTTACCTCGATCTGGCTGCTCAACGGCTTCATCTATGTTGCACTGCTTTTTGGAACCGGCCAGTGGCGCCGAATCGTCCCCACGTCATGGTCGATTTTCCCCGAGGCCTGGGAAAGCGCCAAGATCTACATGGGCTTGCAGATCCCTTCGATCGAGCACTTCCAGCCCTATGACGCTCTGCAGAAGCTCATGTACTTCACAGTCGTCTTCATCGTCGCACCTTTGATGATCGCAACCGGACCGATCATGTCCCCGACCTTCGCAGGACGTTTCCCCCGCTACGTCAAGCTCTTCCACAACCGTCAGACGGCGCGTTCCATTCACTTCCTTGGAATGGCTTTCTACTGCGTATTTGTGGTGATTCACGTGGCCCTGGTTTTCGTGGTTCACCCGCAGTACAACATCGCACACATGATGCTGGGCGAAAACTACAACGACATCACTGCAGCGCAATTCGCTCAAGCTGTAACGATGCTAATCCTTGGAATTGTTTTTGCAATCGCTCTATGGATCGGCGCTTCCTACTGGTCATTGGCTGACAAGCGCCGCGCACAGCGCCTGGTCTGGGGAGCTACCCAGCCTATCCGTTCACTTACCCTCGACAAGATGCATTCTCGTCAGGTCAAGACAGGCACTTTTACCGAAGACGATATTTCGCCTTTCCACTGGGTGAACACTCGTCCCCCGACACGCGAGCAATCGGAAGAATGGGTTGAAATGCGTGAACGCGGCTTCGAGGACTACCGCTTGGAGATTGGCGGCCTGGTCGAGGAAGAGAAGTCCTTCTCGATTGATGAACTCAAGGCACTTGGCCACGTCACCAACATCACCATGCACACCTGCATGCAGGGATGGACTGGCATTGCAAAGTGGGAAGGCATCCGTTTGAAGGACGTCTTAGCTTTGGTGAAGCCAACCGAGGGCGCGCGCTACGTCATGGTTACTTCCTACGGACACGTGGGACACATGTACGACGGCGGTCCGACAACCCCGTACTACGAGTGCCTCGACGCCTCCATGATTGACGATGATGAATGCATCCTGGCATGGGCCATGAACGGTGAGCCCCTGCCCGACGTTTACGGCGGTCCCCTGCGTCTGCGTGCTGATTCCCAACACGGTTACAAGATGGTCAAATGGGTTCACCGCATTGAATGGATTCACGACTACCACGATGTCGGAGACGGTCAAGGCGGTTCCCGTGAGGACTCCGGTCTGCAACACTTCGACGCACGCGCATAAAGCGCTGGGGGCCATCCGGCCTATCCACTCCTCTACTCCACACGAAGTCGGCAAAAGACACATGAAATAAGCTGTGTCATTCCACGACTTCGCGTGGAGAGCTAAGGAATTAAGGCGAGGTCGCGCTGCCTCCAAGGCAACGGGCAGTCCCCTGTTACCCAGCACACGAAGTCGACAAAAGACACAGGCTATAATCCATGCTTTTCGTCGACTTCATGTGTTAATTACGAAGGCCGAACGCGACGGTCGCGCTTGAGACTCAAACGCAGGTGGGTCCCATCCAAACGGACGGGACCCACCTGCATATTTCGCGAGAGCCTATTCCTCGAGCATTCCTCTTTCTCTGAGCTTCGGTTACCTCAGAAACTCTGCTACCTCACGCGCTCGAACCTAAGTTCGAGGTCGAGGCAAAAGGAACACTCACGCCTGCTGACGTCGACGCATCAAGGCCACGCCCAGGGCAAGGCCAAGAGCACCCAGACCAATGGCCGGAACAGCGTTCACACCAGTGTGCGCAAGACTCTTCTTCGGAGGAAGCGTCGTGCTCACACTCGGCGAGGGAACAGTCGTTGACTCAGAAGGAGAAGGCACAGTCGTGGGCGGAGTAGTCACAGAGGGAGTCGGAGGGGTCGTGCGCAACTGGCTTTCAACATTTCCCCAACCGACGGTTTCGATGGCGACGGTCTTGGTCGCGGTCTGGCCGTTGACGTTTGCGGTGTTATTGAAAACGTTGCCGACCTTCAGGCCCTCGGGACTCTTCAGTTCGGTGTAGTACTTGAGCTCGTAGATCGCATCGTCATTCGAGTTCGGGAAAGAAGCAACAAAACCATCAGCAGTTTCGGTCATCGTGAAGGTGCCGCCGTTAATGGAACCACCAACCCATACGAGTTCGCTCGGATGCTGGTGGTAAGGATCGTTCCGATAGGCCGCAGTCGTATTCCACTTGAGTAGGCGCGCCTGCTGGTTCCTCACTCCATCATTGAATAGTTTGTAGCCCCCATTGGAGGTGTCGAAGGTGTCAGTAATGGAAATAACCGGCGATTGAATCGATTGCGCAGGAATATGGATTTCCCACGTAAAGCGTTCGTTATGCCCCTCATGGAGTTGCCACCCATATTTCCATGGCTGTTGAGGAACCCAGCTGTACTGATTCGAGATCACGTTGCCATGATCGATCTCGGCTTCGAGGGTCACCGAGTGGCCGATTGTAAAGCTAAAGCGATTCGTCGTCGTGGTTGTGGCCATGTCAGCTCGCACGTGGATATCACCCTTAGCGTTGACATGCGTATTCACGTAGCTGGTGAAGACACAGTTTACGGTCTGCCCAGTACCAAACGGCAGGGAGCATTTCAACGCAACACCGCCACCGTTCTTATCGATCACATCGAAATCGGCATTACGAGTACGTAGTTCCTGCGGAAGCTGGATTGTCAGAGTGTCGCCTTCAGAGACATTCTTTCCCGTCGTATCAAAAGTAAGATCCGCTGAAAATTCATCCCAAATCGTATTGGGACCGTTGGGGCTGGATTCGTTTGTCATCGTCACGCCGGTGACAACGTTGTTGACTTCCACTGCCGAGGCCGTGGGAACGCCTGGTCCAAAAGTAGTCAGTGCGCCCGCACCGACAAGTGCACATGTAAGGGCAGTAACGAGCGAAGCACGACTCAGTCCTTCGCGCGCTGCATCGATATTCATGACATTCCGTCTTTCTGGAGGGTGGTCACTTCCGTGACGTAACATCAAGAGGCTAGCACGATATTTTCCAGTCTGATTTCAGCTTTTCTGCGCAAAAATGCGAATATTCCCAACAAGAAAACCGCGAAGTTTCGACGAAATACCCAAGTTTTTTATATTAAAACACGTAATTTACGTGTAAATTTTCTTAGTAAAGTCCCAGTTTCTGACTACACGTAAAGAATTGGCATCAATGAAGAATCCACACACAGCAAAATTAATCAGTTTTCGCGGAACGCCAACTGACCACACGGGAATATTCACCAACTAACACCCGCTCTGAACTGCAAAAACAACACTAATATGTACCGTGTGGCCCCCACCTTTTGGGTGGGGGCCACACGGTTTCGCTCTATTTTAGAGGCTCAGATTTTCACACCTGCTGACGGCGACGCATCAAGGCCACGCCAAGAGCAAGACCAAGAGCACCCAGACCAATGGCCGGAACAGGGTTCACACCAGTGTGCGCAAGACTCTTCTTCGGAGGAACCGTCGTACTCACACTCGGCGAGGGAACAGTCGTTGACTCAGAAGGAGAAGGCACAGTCGTGGGAGGAGTAGTCACAGAGGGCGTCGGAGGAGTTGTCTTCAACTGCCCCTCAAGTTCCCCCCATCCAACAGTCTCGATAGCAATAGTCCGTTCGGTCGATTTCCCGTTAACTACTGCAGTGTTCTTGAAGCTGGTGCCAACGGTTGCAGAACCAGGAATCTTGAGTTCTGTGTAGTACTTGAGCAAGTAGTAGGCATCGCTATTCGAGTTCGGGAAAGAAGCAACAAAGCCATCCGCAGTCTCAGTCAAGGTGAAGGTTCCACCATTGACAGAACCGCCAATTTTGACGCTTTGTGCGGGATGTTGATGGTTCACATCCGCCTTGAAATCAGCCAATGAATTCCACTTGTACAAGCGCGTTTGCTGCCAAGCATTAGGCACAGGATCATTGAACAGCTTGTAGCCACCGTGGGAGGTGTCAAAGGTATCAGTAATGTTGATGGTATTCGACGTGATATTACGTTCGGGGAGGTAAATCTCCCATGTAAAACGATCGTTATGGCCATCATGCAGCTGCCAACCGTACTTGTAGGGATCAACAGGCGCATATCCGGTCGTATTCCTCACAATATTGCCATTAGGCACGGTCGCCGTCAGCGTAACAGTGTGATTAATTGTGAAGCTAAAAGAATCAGAAGTCGATTCGCGAGTCATATCCGCAAGAACATGAATATCGCCCTTCATATTCACATGTCGCTTTGCATAGTCGGTAAAGACACAGCTAAGCGATTGCCCCTCGCCTGCCGGAATTGCACAATTAAGCGCAGTTCCACCGCCATTCTTATCATCAACATCAAAGTGGGTAGCGCGAGTACGCAGTTCACTAGGCAGCTGAATAGTAATCGTATCTCCTTCGGTTACAGCCTTACCGCTTGTATCGAAAGAGAAATCCATGACGTAGTTATCCCAGACGTAGTTTGGCCCATGCGGATGCGAACTATTCGCCATCATCACGCCAGTAACAACATCAACCTCTACTGCCTGAGCAGCAGGTAACGTCGGAGAGAACACAGTGAGAGCTCCCGCTCCCACAAATGCACAGGCAATCGTGCCAGCAACTGAAGCACGCAGCACGTGTGCACGCGTAGCATCCTTATTCATCACATTCTTGTCTTTCTGGAGGGATGTCACATACGTGACTCGACGCCCTCAGGCTAACACGATCACATTCAGCTTCAATTCAGCCTCCATTGCCTAAACAACAATTTTTTACCCTCTAAATCCGCGTAATTCCAACGCCTTTCACGAGTCGGCCGAAAAGCTTCCCCGGTACATTCCTGAATATTCTTCAAGAAGTCTCAGTTTCTGACAGATCGTAAGAAATTAATAACTTGAAGGAAGCCGCATTGCTCGAACTCCAAGCTTTCCAAGGACCATGAACTGACCAAGGGCACACATTCATGCAAATAGCCCCTGATCACCGCTCATTTTGGGTAATACCATGGGCCCCATCCTTTCGGATGGGGCCCACGATCATACTTTCGTTTCTACACGAAGTTACATACTCGCCTTAGGCCGAGGCTTGCTCGCGACGACGCATGAGCGCGACGCCCAGGGCCAGTCCCAATGCTCCGAGAGCAATAGCAGGAGCAGTCATAGCACCAGTGTGGGCCAAGGAGGTCTTCGGTGAAGGGGTAGTCGACGTGCTCGGGGAGGGCGTGGCCTCGGTAGTGGATTCAGAAGGCGAGGGGGTCACCGTGGTTGCCGGAGGTGTCGACGTTGTGGAAGTCGGAGGGGTAGGACGACGATCAGACTCGAGGTCGCCCCAGCCAACTGTTTCAATCGCGATATCGCGCTCAGCGGTCATTCCGTTGACATCGGCCTTGTTATTAAAGACGTTCCCAGGCTTTGCATTCTCGGGAATATTCAGCACGGTGTAGTACTTGATCATGTAGTACGCGTCACTGTTAGAGTTCGGGAAGGAAGCAACGAAGCCGGTCGAGGTCTCGGTCATGGTGAAGGTGCCACCATTGACGGTTCCTCCAACGGGAATACTCTCAACGTAGTTCTCGTGACTCGGATCAGCCTTGAAGTCATCAAGAGAGTTCCACTTGAGCAAGCGCGTGCGCTGCCAAGCATTCGGATCCGTTGAGGGATCATTGAACAGCTTGTAACCGCCATTGGCAGTGTCGAAGGTATCAGTCACCGAAATAGTGCCCGAGTGAATGTTGCGTTCTGGGATGTAGACCTCCCAGGTGAAACGTTCTTTGTGTCCCTCGTGCAGCTGCCAGCCATACTTCCACGGAGTATCGGGGGCGTAGCCGTTCGGGTTCGGAATGACATTCCCGTTTTCGATATCTGCAGGCAGGGTGATGTCGTGGCCGATCTTGAACTCAAAATGAGTTGAAGTGGTCGCGCGAGTCATATCCGCGAGGACGTGAATATCACCCTTCATATTGACGTGCTCATCGGCGTAATCAGTGAACGCACAGTGGAGGGTCTGGCCGACACCGGCGGGAATAACGCACTTCATTGCGACGCCACCGGTGTTCTTATCTGTGACGTCAAAGTAGGCTTCGCGGGTGCGCAGCTCGCTGGGCAGCTGGATGGTGACAGTATCCGTTTCGGAAACATCCGTACCAGTCGTATCGAAGCTGAAGTCCATCGTGAAGTTATCCCATACATAGTTGGGGCCGTTCGGAGTTGAACGGTTCTTCATTACGACGTTCTTAACAACTTGGTTTACCTCGACGGGCACGTGATCTGCACGAGATGGAGACGCGGTCATCACCGTCATCGCACCGGCACCGGAGAGTGCGCAGATAAGTGCACCTGCCACCGAGGCACGGCGGAGACGCGCGCCTGAAGCATTGAAAATCATGAAGTTAAATCTTTCTCAAGAAACGTCACTCACGTGACCAGATATCAACAGGTTAGCACGCCGACCTTCAGCATTACCCCAGACTAAATTTCGGAAACAATAATTATTCAGGGTCGAAACGCAAGTATTCCGCCAAGTTTTCGGGAACAATACGCAATTCATGTGTAAATGCTCATAGGAAAATCCCAGTTTTAACTTTTCGCAAATTGTTCACTGCGCGCGCTTGTATCCATGGTGGACTCATTGCAGGCCCGCGCGAACAAATCTCCAAGGAGCAAGCTGAGCTCCTCAGCCTAGAGCCTTGCGACGTTGGCGTAGAGACATTCCAAGCGCCATTAGTAACGCCACGCTGCCCAGCAGCATCCCAGAGTTGACTCCGGTATGCGCAAGCGCTTCCTTCGGACGAGGCGGAGTGCTGAGGCGAGGAGCAGGTGTAGTGATAGTGGTCGAGGCCGAAGGCGAGGGGGTTGGCGAGCTCGTTTGCGGAGTCGTCGCTGACGGTGTCGGAGTAGAGGTCCTCACCGAGGGGGTCGGGCTAGAGGTGCTTGGCGAAGGCGCCGGCGTAGAGGGGGTCACGCTCGGAGTCGGTGCCGGCGTACTCGTCGTCGGGGTCGGAGTAGGGGTAGGCGTTGGCGTAGCCTTCAGCTCTCCATCAACGTCTCCCCACCCAACTGTTTCAATCGCAATCGTCTTTTCGGTAACCTGCCCGTTCACGACTGCAGTGTTCTTGAAGGTACTTCCGATTGTTGCGTTAGCGGGAACATTCAGTTCTGTGTAGTACTTGAGCAGGTAGTACGCATCGTTCTTTGAGTTCGGGAATGAGGCTACGAATCCTGCAGAAGTTTCAGTCAGAGTGAATGTACCGCCATTAACCGAGCCATTGACTTTAATGCTTTCGGCATAGTTCTGATGCTCGGGATCAGCTTTAAAGTCATCAAGAGAATTCCACTTATACAGACGCGTCCGCTGCCAGGCATTTGCTCCGGGCTCATTGAATAGTTTGTAGCCGCCATGGGCAGTATCAAAGGTGTCAGTGACGCTGATGGTGTCCGATTGGATCTGACGCTCAGGAATAGAGACTTCCCACGTAAAACGCTCTGTGTGACCTTCATGCAATTGCCATCCATTTTTGTACGCGGTCTCAGGAGCGTAGCCATTCGTATTCTTGACGATATTTCCGTTTGGAACGGTCGCATCAATCTCAACACTGTGGTTAATCGTGAAGCTGAAAGTATCAGTAGTCGTTTGACGAACCATATCTGCCACAACGTGAATATCACCCCTGGCATTGTCGTGCGTCGTCACATAGTCAGTGAAGGCACAGCTTAAGACTTGACCCTCACCTGCTGGAATCGAACATGTGAGCGCCACTCCCCCAGTGTCCCGATCTGTCACATTGAAAGATGCGGCTCGAGTGCGAAGCTCACTGGGCAGCTGAATGCTCAAAGTGTCATTTTCAGCGACAGTCTTACCAGTCGTATCGAAGGCGAAAGTCAGATTGTAGTTGTCATAGACATAGTTCGGACCAGCGGGCGTGGACCTATTTCGAATCATCGCGTTCGTGATGGCATTAATCTCTGCAGCTTGAGCGGGCGCAGCAAGAGAAGCAATCCCTGTCAGTGCACTTACCCCCACAAGCGAGCACGCAACTACAGTCGCAAGCGGAACACGGCGCGTCCTCACGCTCGTAACGTCAAGATCCATGATGTCAACAGCTTTCTTCAGGAGGTGTCATTGAGCGACAGCTACCTGAATGCTATCACTGCAACAATCAGCCGCAACCCAGCTTTTCTTGAGTAAAACATCATTATTGCCCCGATATAGCCGAACTTATTCGACCCACTCACAGGTTTTTGACTCGATAGTCCCAAAACTGCTTCCAGTTAAAATTCAGCTTGAAATCTCTAGCAGAAAATCCCACTATGCGAAACCCCACGGGTTCAGGAGAGGTCTTCAGCAGCACTGACCCCGCGAATGCGAGCAGCGGGAGTAAAGCTCATCGCAATCCCAGCCACAACCGACAGCGCGATAAAGACATACATTGCAGCTTCGACACCCACAACAGACGCAAGAAGGCCTGCAGCGACCGATCCCAGGGGCATCACTCCCCACACCGCGAAACGGAAGGTCGCATTCATGCGCCCAAGCATCCACTTGGGACAGATTTCCTGCCGCAAACTCATCTGCGTCACGTTGTAGATGGTAATGAAGTACGAGTAAACCACTCCCGCACCGGCAATCACCCAGCCAGCGATCTCGGGCACGTGAAGCGCTACCGGCTGCAAGACAAGGATCGAGACTCCAATGACGTAAGTGATCACAATGCAACGCCCGATCCCTAGGCGCCCAAGCCACAGGGAACGTGTCATTGATCCAAGAATGCCACCAAGTGCACCCGCGCTCAGAAGGACCCCCAATTGCGTCGCATTCATGCCCAGTGTTCGAAGCACCAAAATTGGCAAGAGAACGCGCACCCCTGAACCCGTAAACGCAGCAAAGGAGATACACGAAAACAAAGGGAAAAGCAGGCGCTCATGTCGAACGAAACTTAATCCCTCGCGGATTTGAGCGAACAGAGAAGCACTGGAGCGTGCTGGTTGAGGTTCAGGCGTTCGAATCCGCCAAATGGCAACCGTTGAAAACACGTAAGTCGCTGCGGTAAATACGTAGGCCAAAGGGGGCGCAAAGACACCCAAAAGCCAGCCGCCTAGACCGGGGCCACCTGCAGCGCCAACCTGGTACGAGGCCTCGAGCCGCCCATTCGCAGCCGCGATATACCGCGTGGATGCGATTGCAGGGACGTAGGACTGGTAGGCAACATCGAAGAAGACTGTCGCAAGTCCTAAGAGCGCAGCAACAATCATCAGGTGCGTGAGTGTCAGCGTAAACCACTCATAGGCGATCGGAATCGAAATAAGCGCGAAAACCCGAGCAAGGTCAGAAACAATCATGACCCGGCGTTTACGCCAGCGATCAACCCACGCACCCGCGGGAAGACCAATCAGGAGAAATGCGAGCGTCTGCAAACCGGTGAGAATACCGATTTCAGACTCCGTGGCGTGCAATAGAGAGATAGCGATTGCAGAGGTTGCAAGAGTGGCTACTTGGAAACCGAACTCAGCTGCGGTCTGGCCGGCCCACAGGTGCATGAAAGCGGAATTGCGCGTGAGAGGATGGCTCAGTAACCGCCCAATCGCCCTGTTCACTTCTCCCCCATGCTGCTTTGCGTTATTTCTTCACTACCCCGATGGTGCAACCGTGCAAATCTGGGGAGTCCTCTCCGAATAGAAAAATACAAAAACGACTTGAAAACCAAGTCGTTTTGTATCTTCTGTGCCCCCGAGACGATTCGAACGTCCGACACCCGCTTTAGGAGAGCGGTGCTCTATCCCCTGAGCTACGAGGGCGCACCCCCATAGACTACCATTTCGCGCAGCTCTTTCTCAGAGGCGACCGAAACGCCGAGGCTCGGGAGTGTTTAGCGCCTTGTCCACTCTTGTGCCGGATCAGGCAGCACGTCGTGATGCTTCGAAGGAACAACCATAACGGGACAGGTCGAGTGCGCGATCACCGTCTGCGAGGTTGATCCCAGCAAAATCCCGGCGAAGCCACCACGGCCTCGGGTCCCCACAACAACAAGATCAACCGCAGTCGAGAACTCGATGAGCAGAGACGAGGGAGACCCATCAAGCGCATGGCGCGCGACCTTGCGTGAACGTCCGTCCAGAGCTTGATCGACAGCCGCGTCAAGGCCTTCCTTGACGTCCTTCAGCATGGCATCGCGGTCGATATTTGCGGGAAGCCACGCCATCATGGTCGTCCCAGTTGCCATCGGAACAGCTGCAACCGCCGTCAGACGAGCATCCCACAGCTCAGCCTCGTCGATCGCTCGCTTCAGAGCAGAGGTTGCACCTTCCGACCCATCGGAGCCAACAACGATTCTCTCAACCGGAGTGAAGCCCTTACCGGATGTATGACGCGGAACGATGACGACCGGGCACTTCGCGTGTGCAGGAAGAGCAGAGGAAACCGTTCCCAGCAGACGGTCCGCGAAGCCTCCCCCGCCACGCGATCCCACCACGATCAGGTCAACTTCCTTGGACATATCGATGAGGATCCCCGCGGGATCTCCGGCCTCAACGACTCCGTGCACGTTCGTCGCACCGATTTCACGCGCAAGATCGACGCCTTGCTGAACGATTTGGGACGCACCTTCCTTAAGAGCAGCGTCATCAAGAACCGCATAACCCCCATCAAGGGTTGCTGCCGCATAGGACGCAACTGCGTAGGTGCAAATAATGTGAAGGCGGCAATCACGTACCTTTGAACGCTCAGCTGCCCACTTAACTGCTGCGTAGCTCTCCTTTGAGCCATCGACTCCGACCAAAATCACTTCTGATGTCCCCATGACTACCTCCTCGTGATTGCCGTCGCCTCTATTTTGCCCTATTCCACGGTGAAATGTCAGGGGTTCAGGATATCCCCAGAGAAATAGTGAAGGGGCCGCAGAAGCGACCCCTTCACTCACACAGGAAAACTCAGTAGCGCACGAAGCTGTAGTTACCCCACAGCGGCTGGATCTTCGTCACAGAGCCGGGAGTCGTTGCTTCGATAACCATTCCGTTACCGGCGTAGATACCCACGTGTCCGTAGGCGTGCCACACCAAGTCACCGGGGCGCGCCTCGGAAGCCGAGACGAAGGTGCCTGCTGCACCCTGCGCGCCGGAAGTACGGGGAATGGAGATACCAGCCCGGGCGTAGACGTACTGGGTGAAACCAGAGCAGTCGAAGCCCGCGGGGGTAGAGCCACCGTAGACATAAGGAATGCCAGTGAGAGACATTGCGATCGAGACGATGTCAGAGCCCGCGGGGTTCACTGCAGCAGACGAAGCGGCAGAAGTGCCAAGATCCGCGCGAGTGTAATCACGCGAAGCAGCATTCGTCGTTGCAACAGCAGCCGGGGCTTCAGCCGAAGCGGAAACTTCGTCACTAGCAGACCAGGCGATATCCGGGACCGAAACAGTCGTAGGCAGAACGGTCGCGGTGTTTGTGGAAGTATCGACCGCAGCTTCGTGAGCGGTGGGGGCTGCAGTTGCAGCTCCACCGACTACAGCAGTCAGTGCAAGTCCAGCGGCTGACGCAGCGGCAGTGCCACGAAGCGGAGTCTTGAACGACGTGAGAGTGTCAGCCAGGTCGAAAACAGGGGCCATCGGGCGGCGGGCCTTACGGTGCCGCGGGGCAGGCTTTGCTGTTGTCACAATTTTCTCCTCTTAGACCTGCGAGGTGAGCTGTCGGGTTCGGGCGGGAGTGCCCGGCTTGGTTTCCCAAGCTTCACCCCAAGACCGCGAAGGGTCGGAATTGGTTTCCCCGCGTTGAACCTTAGTTTCCCAATCTCTTCGCGGTTCAACCTCGGTGAACGAAGAGCGGTCGGCTTTTTTCGCCTTGTTTTAGTCTAGCGTAGCATCCCCAAAATGTCACGCGAATGTAACGAAAGGATGACGAACTTATTACAGGTTTTCTTAAGGTTTTACAGGCATTTCCCAGACATGCTGGTCAGCGGGCTAATTCAGGTCGACAAACAAATGCGGAGAGAGCGCGAGCGGCAGCTGAACCGCACCCGTTTGTGTTACCGAACTCCCATCCGCAGCACGAGTCACCTCAAGGAGAACCTGCCGCGTATCCGCTTCAAAAGCGATTTCCGCACCTGGAAGAACCCCGAGGCGGGCAAAGTCAGCCAAGAGGTCGGTCTCTGCCTGAATGGGTTCCCCAATTCGGGTAACGACCGCGGAATTCGTGCCCCCCATCCGCAGGGCGAGCTCCATCGAGATCCCCGTAGACGTAGCATCGGTACCGGGAATGGGGTTTCCGTAGGGATCCGTCGTTGGGTTATTCAGAATTTCACCGAGGCGCTTTTCAACCTGGTCCGACATGACATGTTCCCAGCGGCACGCTTCCTCATGCGTACACGCCCAGTCCAAACCAATGACGTCGGTTAGCAAGCGCTCTGCGAGGCGGTGCTTGCGAACCACTTCAACCGCCTTTTCGCGCCCCAAAGTTGTCAGTTCCAGCCTGCGATCCCCCATCACATGGACGAGGCCGTCGCGCTCCATTCGCCCCACTGTCTGTGAGACCGTCGGACCAGAGTGCCCCAAGCGCTCAACGATGCGGGCACGCAGAGGCGTCACTCCATCTTCTTCGAGCTCGAAGATCGTCTTGAGATACATTTCGGTGGTATCAATCAGGTCGCTCACGGTTTCCTCCATGGCTAGGCACTGAGCCTAGAGTACATATTTCTCGCCACAGTGCGTGTCAAAGCGCACAAAACCGCGTGTTAGAGGGTGTCATAGGTACCACTCAGACCCCTAATTGGGTCAGGTGAGTGTTATCAATTCCCTTCGCCTTCACCGTGGTGTGCATGTGGGTTGTCGATCTCAATGAGATGAGCACTGGCATGAAGATGAACGCTTACATTCCACCGCTTCATGCTCCAGGCCGTCGCAATAACAGCAACAATCAAAGTAACAACCGAACCAAACCAAATCGAAGCACGAGCATCAATGACTTCGCCAATCCATCCAACGAAAGGCGAACCGATGGGGGTCGACCCCATGACAACCATGCCGTAGAGGGCCAAGACACGTCCGCGCATCTCTTCAACTGTGGTTGTCTGGACCGTAGCATTCGCAGCGGTCAGCATCGTGATCATGGCGAAGCCGTTCGGAATACACATCAGCGCGTAAGTTTCATAGGTCGGCATAAATGCCAGAATCGTCGACACAATAGTGAGCGCGATCGTCGATCCCATGACCAAGCGCAAACGAGGCAGCTTACGCCTAGCAGCAAAGAGAGCGCCAGACAAAGAACCAACCGCAATCAGCGTTCCCAAAATGCCGTATTGTCCCGCACCCTTATGGAACACGCTCGTTGCCATGACGGCGGTCGTCAATTGCTGATTGAGGGTCAAAGCCGAGGCAACGCCAACGACAAGGATGATCAACAAAAGGTCAGGGCGGCCTCGCAGATAGGCCAAGCCCTCACGCAACTGTCCCTTCTTGCGAGGAACCGGCCGACGCGGAACCAGATCGCGATGACGGATCGAGGTCGTAAACATCGCCGCAACAAGGAAGATCCCGGTGTTCACGAAAAAGACCCAGGCCTCGCCAACCCAATCAATCATCAAACCTGAGATCGCCGGGCCAATCAGGCGAGCGAAGTTAAAGGCAACAGAGTTCAGCGCGACCGCGTTGGTGATCGACCTTGCAGGGACAAGCTCCGAAACAAAAGCCTGGCGAGCCGGTGAATCGAAAGCCGCCGCAAGTCCCCCGCCAAACGCAAGAAGGTAGACCAGCCATAAGCTCGCATGCCCCGTGAAGACCATGACCCCCAGCAAAAGACCGAAAACACCAAAAGAACACTGAGTGATCTGGATGATTGTCTTACGGTCCACGCGATCAACGACAACGCCCGCGTACGGGCTGAAGAGTAAGAGCGGCAGAAACTGCAAGGCCGTAACGATACCGACTTGAAACGAAGAATTATCGGTCAGGACCGTGAGAACCAGCCAGTCCTGGGCAACGCGTTGCATCCACTGAGCCGAAGCCGCAAGAGCATTGGCAATGAACCAATGCCGAAAGCTTCGGTATTGCATGGATTGAAACGTCGTTGACACGAACTCCCCTACTTTCGTTTCGTCTTCATTTGAGAATACGCCACAAGGGAGAAATCTCTTGGAATAAACATGTGGGGGCAAGACACGATCACTCGTATCTCACCCCCACGCGAGGAAGGATCAGGATCAGGCTCCCAGGGCCGCTTGGATCGGACCCAAGAGGAAGTAGATGACGAAGAGGATCGACGCCAGCCACATCAAGGGGTGGATCTTACGTGCCTTACCAACGGCAATCTGGATGATCGTGTAGGCAATGAAGCCAACACCGATACCCGCCGAGATCGAGTAGGCGAAAGGCATGAAGGCGATGGTGAGGAATCCAGGAATTGCGAGCTCCGGATCCTTCCAATCGACTTCCAGAACCTGAGCCATCATCAAGAAGCCAACGAAGACCAAAGCGGTCGAAGCAGCCTCGGTCGGAACAAGCTGAACCAGCGGCGAAAGGAAGGTCGACAGCAGGAAGAGGACACCGGTGACAACCGAGGCCAGACCCGTACGCGCACCTTCACCCACACCTGAGGTCGACTCAATGTAGGAAGTGTTTGAGGAAACGCCACCCAGACCACCGGCAGCAGCAGCCAGAGAGTCGATGAGGAGGATGCGGCTGGAGTGCGGGGGGTTTCCGCCATTATCCAAGAGGTCGCCTTCAGCACCCACGGCGACCATGGTTCCCATGGTGTCGAAGAAGTCCGCGAGCATCAGGGAGAAGATCAGCAGGACCACCGAGACGGCGCCGAGCTTGCTGAAAGCCCCGATGAAGTCAATCTGGAACAGGGAGTTGAAGGAAGGAATTGAGATCGGAGACCCACTCAGGGAGGGAATAGTTTGTCCCCAGCCGGTGGGAGTTGTCTCGCTCTTAGCGGGCAGGTGAAGGATCGCCTGCAAGATCACAGCCAAGACGGTCGAGGAGAGCAGGCCGATCAGCATTGCACCCTTTACCTTGCGGACATACAAGATGATGGTGACAAGCAAGCCGAAAACGAAGACCAGAGTTGGCCAGCCGTCCAGAGAGCCCTTGATACCCAGCTGAACCGGGGTTGAACCTGCGCGGATGATACCCGCGTTAATCAGACCAACCAAGGACACGAAGAGGCCGATACCAACGGAGATTGCGGTCTTGAGCTGGTAGGGAACCGCGCGGAAAACGGCCTCGCGGAATCCTGTCAGAACCAAGACCGTAATGAGAATGCCTTCCCAGAAGATCAGGCCCATGGCCTCTTGGAAGGTCAGTTTTGCTCCCAGAACGAGTGTGAAAGCAACGATGGCGTTCAAGCCCATGCCCGCGGCCAGAGCCAGCGGGTAGTTTGCGACCACACCCATGAGAATAGTCATGATGCCGGCAACCAAAGCGGTGCCGGCAGCAATTCCAGGGGCAGTGATGGAGCTACCCTCGGGCAGGGCAGCAGAAAGAATCAACGGGTTAACAACAAGGATGTAGGCCATTGCAAAGAAGGTGACCACGCCACCTCGAATTTCACGGCCAACAGTGGATCCACGTTCGGAAATGTGGAAGAAAGCGTCAAGGGAATTTAGTGGCTTCGCGCTCGTGGGCGCTTTTTCTTGTGTGCTCACTCCCCAAATTTTCGCTGAAAAAACCCTCAAAGTGAAGCATGCTTCACCTGGCGAGACCAGTTTTGATTTGAGGCTCTGACCTGCTTATAGTTCTTGTTTAGAACCAGTTCAGGTTGTTTAAGCCTCAATGCGTTCAGACTCGACAAGGAAGTCGTTGACGCGAGAGGGCCGAACCGGCCAATCTGTCCCGTTATTGGGGACATCTGTTTCCGAGTGCGCACCGCAGGCGTGATCCAAACTGACGACGCAGCCATCATCCGGGGCCCATTCATTTGCACATACTCCGAAGGCCAAGCGCATCGAGCCGGCCATCTTCATCAAAAAGCCGCAGGTCGAACAGGTCTGCTTCGGACGACGCCCACGCTTGGGGCCTCGCTCTGATTCGTACCAGCGCTGGGCAGCCTGATCGTGTCCTTTTGCAGAAAGCACGCGAACACGCCCTAAACCGAGTTCACGATCGGTGGGAAGATCCGGATACTCACCACTGTCTTCCAAACCGGATTCCAAACGATCGTCATCATCGCGATAGGGCAAGACATCATCGCGACTCACGTCACCGGGCTGGAGGCGTTCTTCCCATGGAACCCATTCGGGGGCCAAAAGCGATCCTTCACCGGGAACCAGATCAACTTCGCAAACGGTGATCTTGCGTGAACGAGGAACTCGCGTCACGGTCACGGCCCAGCGCCACCCCACATAACCCGCGTCCGTGCACGCAAAGTAGTGCGTGCCCAGACGTTCTGCGTTCATCTCAAACGATAGATGTTCGCCAAGCGAAGATTCTCCCGCTATTTCGAGGGCGTTCTCGCGCGCGAAATCAACCGCTTGGGCTAGTTGAGCATCCACGCGGTTATGAGCGGAAGTGTTCTTTTCAGGCATCAAAATCCTCTGCAACGGCTCGCATGACCTTCGCGATCTTTGCGGCATTTTCCGGGTAGTGGCCGCGGCGCAAAGACTCCGAGGAGGCATCAAGCAGCTTAATCAAGTCTTCGACGACGGAAACCATTGCTTCAGGCTTACGACGCTGTGCACGCGCAACAGAGTGCGGCGCAGCGATTACCCGAACAGATAGGGCCTGCGGACCTTTACGTCCATCAGCGATTCCATACTCGACACGAGTCCCGGGACGAGGAATCACTCCTTCAGGAAGAGCCGACGAGTGCAGAAAAACCTGTTCACCGTCTTCTCCTGTAATGAAGCCAAAACCGCGCTCGGCATCAAAAAACTTCACCTTACCAGTGGGCATTTCCGCACTCCTTCCTTTGTCATTTGGTTTACGACGTAACCACCATCATAGATGGCTCTCCACTCAGCCGCCGCATCGTCGTAAGCTAGTGGCTATGTTTTACCACGGTTTTCGCTCCCGGTGTATTGCGCTCTTTGCCGCGATTGCGTTCGTTTGCATGCCAATTGGCATGGCGCACGCCGATTCCCCCGTGACCATCACCTCGACTGTCACAGACCCGCATTCTTTCCTGTCTGATTCTCAGGCACAGTCTGCCAGCCAAAGTCTCAGCAAGCTCAAGTCAGGTGGCCTCGACGCCTACGTCGTCTTGGTTACTGACTTTTCGGATCAGGCACCGGTGAAGTGGTGCGAGGCCGCAGGAACCAAATCCGGCTTGTCGAATTCTTCTCTTGTCCTTGTCATCGCCACAGAGCAGCGCGTTGCCGCGACCTGCGGAAACACCGATCAGAAGGGAATCGCTGACTCCGCGGTGGTCAGCGCCTTCGCTGCCGCGAAGACGGAACTTGGGAAAGCAAATCCACTTGATGCAGACACTGTCGTTTCGGCAATTCAGGCCTACTCTTCGAGCTTGAAGACCGCCCAGTCCAGCGGAGTGACAACAACAAAGACAAGGGCAACAAGTGCAGCTACGCGTTCGTCTACCAGCACAAGCGATAGTTCGGCCTTCCCGCTGGGTTCTATTTTTCTCTTCCTCTTATTCTTGATTCTCCTCCCGATTATCCTCGTCGCGGCCATCGCGCGTTCGCAGCGCAAGACCCGAAAGATCGTTGTCGGCACGCAGGAACAGCAAAGGGTCCAGTCGACCCTGGACCTTGCACGAATGCTTCTTGACGCCGACGATGTCGTGCGCGCAAGCGAGGATGAGATCGAGTTTGCTCGCGCTCAATTCGGCCCCGATGCCGTTGCTTCCTTCTCCAGTGCGATTGATAACGCGCGAGCCCTTGTGAGCCGAGGATTCGCCTTGCAACGCGGAAATGAGGACGGATCGAATCCTGTTTCCACCCAGGAAATGAATGACTTCATCAACCGCCTCAACGCGGCGATGAACCAGCTCGTTCAAGAAAGACAGAGCTTCACTGAGCGCCGAAATAAGGAAGCAAATATCGGCGAGCAGGTCAGCGATCTTCTCGACTCGATCGCACAGACACGCAATCAGATTTCGCAGGCTGAGATGGATCTGCAGACCCTCAAGCTTGCGTATTCTGCCGAGGCCATCGCTTCCTTAATCGGTCGCCCTGACCAAGCACGCGCGCTCCTTGATCAAGCTGAGACGAGTGCAAAGGAAGCCCTCGCAGCTCAGCAGTCCGGACAAAACGCCTACGAGACTTTAGAAGTTGCACGCCGTGCTCTGGCTCTTGCTCGCCACCAGCTTGAATCGATTACCCAAGCACCCGACCAGCTTGCTCGTTCTTCCGAGCTTCTGACCGCTGCGATCGGTTCGATCACTTCCGATATTTCTGATGTCACCCGATTGAAGGCGGATCCAGTCGCCTTCAAGCCCTTGGTAGATTCAGCTCAGGCTGCCATTAGCGGCGGCCACGCTGCCCAAAACGGCCAGGGCGATCCCCTCGCTGCTCTGGAATCCTTGCGTCTTGCGGAGGCTGCGCTTGACGAGGCCTTGGCTCCCCTGCGCAGCGCTGAAGAGCGCGCCCAGCGTGCTCAATCGGGAATCGACGCGCTCCTTTCGCAGGCTGATTCAGAGGTCGCGCGCGCGAACCAGCACATCACAAGCCACGGATCCTTGGTCGGTTTCGATGCGCGTTCCCAGCTTTCTTTTGCGCGCTCCGCACTCCAAAATGCCCACTCATTCCACAACCAGGGCAACGACGAGAGTGCTGCAACCCAGGCACGCACAGCAATTACCTACGCACAGGCAGCGATCACAGCCCCGCTCACCACTCCCCAGCCGTCATCCGGAAGCCGTATTGCGGATGGCCTCACCGGAGCCCTGGTCTGGTCGGTTCTCGACAGCATCCTTTCCTCGGGCGGCTCACACCGTCGTTCCTGGGATAGCGGTTGGGGCGGATCAAGTTGGGGTGGCGGGGGCTCCAGCAATAGCGGCAGTTTCGGTGGTTTTGGCGGATCCTCAGGAGGCTTTGGCGGCTCCAGTGGATCAGGTCACACCGACTCGTTCTAATTAAGGTATAGTTCAACCAACATCCCTTTCCCGCATCCCAAGGAGAAAACAATGGCGGAAAAGCAGACCATTCTCGGACGCATCTCGCAGCTGGCCAAGGCCAACATCAACGCGCTCCTCGACCGCGCTGAAGACCCGCAGAAGATGCTCGACCAGCTCATTCGTGATTACACGAACTCCATTGCAGAGGCAGAAACCGCAGTCGCACAGACCGTCGGCAACCTCCGCTTGGCTGAAAAGGATTACGAAGAAGACGTCGCAGTCGCCGCAGACTGGGGACGCAAGGCAGCCGCGGCCTCGGCGAAGGCTGAGGAACTGCGCGCGGCCGGTGATCAGGCTGGCGCACAGAAGTGGGACGACCTCGCACGCGTCGCCATCGGCAAGCAGATCCAGTTCGAAGGCGAAGCAAAGACCGCTGAGCCCATCATTGCCTCGCAGCGCGAAGTTGTCGAGAAGCTCAAGACCGGTCTGACGCAGATGAAGGACAAGCTCGGAGAGCTCAAGATCAAGCGCGATCAGCTTGTTGCCCGCCAGAAGGCAGCCGAGGCTCAGGCACAGGTTACCGATGCTGTTTCCTCGATCAATATCCTCGATCCTTCCTCCGAACTCTCTCGCTTCGAAGACAAGGTTCGTCACACCGAGGCACTCGCACAGGGCAAGGCAGAGGTCGCCGCATCTTCGCTGGACGCTCAGTTTGCCGAGCTCGAGACCGATGCTTCGCAGGTCGAGATTGAAGCTCGTCTTGCAGCACTGAAGCAGCAGAACTGATTCATCACATAAAAAGTGTGGGCCCTGGATTCCAGGGCCCACACTTTTGCGTTTTAGATGTAATCGAAGGGATCGAAGGCGTCAATGTCGATGATGTGAATGCGCGGAAGCTGAACTTGGAAGGCATGCGCGTCGTATTCGAGGTCGATAATTTCGAGTCCCATGTCCTCAAGTTCATGGAATTGGCTCGAAAGGAATTCCTTGAAGCACATGATCCCGACGCGATGCCCATTCTCAAGGAGTTCTTGAATTTGGGGAAGGAAATCCGCATCGTGTGAGGCCAAAATGACTGACCCCACGCCCTTGTGGGCGATCGCCTCGAGAGTGCGTTGGATACCAACGTCAACGACTTTCATATCCTCGGGACCCGCCAAGGGCAGCGCACGATACCCCATCGCATGTAGCGCTTGAATAAAGCCCATGGGCAAATAACCGGAGCTCCCGTTCAGGAAGAACAGGCCGCGCACGTGCTGGTTCCAGAGCTGTTCAGTCGCCTCGCGAATACGATCCCAACGGGGGCGTTCTTCGGGAGTGGGGCGGCGTTCTAAAACGGATAGGCCAAGGGTGGCGTCAATATTTTCGCCATCAATCAGGAGGTAGGTCTCTTCGACGTCAACGGGATCCATAGAGCAATCCTATATTGCCCTTAGGATCCCGTTGAGTGTTTTTACGCGCGCCCCGTCACCTAGTCTTCTTCGACCCAATCAAAAGTTCTGGTCACGGCCTTCTTCCACAGACGGTAGGTGCGATCACGCTCGGCGGCATCCATCGTGGGAGTCCAGCGTTTTCCTTCCTGCCAGTTGGCCACGATGTCTTCGGTTCCTGACCAGTAACCAACAGCAATTCCAGCCGCATAGGCCGCGCCCAGTGCAGTCGTCTCAATGACTTTCGGGCGAACAACGTCTACACCACACAGGTCGGCTTGGAACTGCATGACGAGGTTGTCATGCGTCATTCCACCGTCAACTTTAAGTTCCTTGAGTGGCACTCCCGCATCCGCGTTCATTGCGTCGAGGACTTCGGCGCTTTGGAACGCCGTCGACTCTTCGACGGCGCGGGCGATGTGTCCCTTGGTGACATAGCGAGTCAGTCCCACAATTGCCCCGCGTGCATCAGAACGCCAGTAGGGTGCGAAGAGTCCTGAGAATGCCGGAACGAAGTAGACTCCCCCGTTATCGTCAACGGTCTGAGCAAGTGCCTGAATATCCTTCGATTCTTCAATGAGTCCCAGGTTGTCGCGCATCCATTGGGTCAGTGAACCGGCGATGGCGATCGAGCCTTCAAGGGCGTAGACCGGATCCTGGTCACCGATCTTGTAAGCGACTGTTGTGAGCAGACCGTTTTCAGAAAAGACCGGCTCGGTACCGGTATTCATCAGCATGAAGCAGCCAGTTCCGTAGGTGTTCTTCGCCATACCCTTTTCAAAGCATGCCTGGCCGAAAGTTGCAGCTTGCTGATCACCGAGGATGCCCGAGATCGGGGTATCGATGAGCAAGCCATTTTTCCGTCCATAACCGTAGATCTCAGAAGACGACTTGATTTCGGGGAGCATCGACATGGGGATCCCGAAGATCTCGCATACGTCCTCACGCCACTGAAGCGTACGGATATCCATGAGCATCGTGCGCGAGGCGTTGGTGACATCGGTGCAGTGCACACCGCCATTGACCCCGCCCGTCAGATTCCACAAAACCCAGCAGTCGGTGTTGCCGAAGAGGAGGTCCCCGGCCTCGGCACGCTGACGCGCTCCCTCAACGTTGTCGAGAATCCACTTAATCTTTGAGCCTGAGAAATAGGGCGAGAGCCCGAGGCCACAGATCTGACGGAAGCGATCAGGTCCTTCCTCCCCCTCGAGTTCTTTTACGATCTCGGAGGTCCGCATGTCTTGCCAGACGATTGCGTTGTAGACAGGTTCTCCTGTGTTCTTATCCCACACCACGGTGGTCTCTCGCTGGTTTGTAATTCCAACAGCCGCAAGAGAGTGACGGTTAATTTCTGCCTTTTGCAAGGCTTCGGCAACAACTGTTCGCACAGAACCCCAAATTTCCATCGGGTCGTGCTCTACCCATCCTGGATTGGGGAAAATCTGAGTGAATTCCTTCTGCCCAACGGAGACAATTTCACCGGAGTGATTGAAGATGATCGCTCGTGTGGAGGTTGTTCCTTGGTCGATCGCCATGACAAATTTTTCGGTAGTCATGAATGTCCTTTCAGAGTTGCTGTCACGTCGTTGTGCACTACTCGGGCGCAAGCGAGAAAGTAGATTGCGGCAGGGATGACGATGCGCACTCACACAAAAGAACACAGCGCCACGAACCACGATCCGGGAATCTTTCTAGTATCTCATTCATTGCGCGCTCACCATAATTTCGATGAACATTTGTTCACGCCTGAGGATCTCCCATTCTTGATTTGACTGGGTTCACTTGCTCGCTTTTGGCGTAAACACGCGCCTCATCAAATGTATCCCGCTGCACGCTTGTGCATGGCATACTAGGAAATGTGACGATACGTGACGAGCAGGCGCATGAAGCAGCCTCGATGTACTACCTCCAGGGGCAGACGATGGAAACCATCGCCCGCCACCTCGGTGTGTCACGTTCCTCTGTCTCCCGTCTACTGACCTACGCACGTAATTCGGGCTTGGTCCGTATTTCTGTCGCCGCGACTCCCGGGAACCGGGGTTCGCTTTCCGGGCAGATCAACGAGATTTTCGGAGTCCACACTTCGGTTGTTCCCGTCCACGATATTCACACCGAAGTCAATCGCCTCCACAACGTTGCTCGCGTCGCTGCAGAACGGCTAGTTGATCTCTTAAAGCCCGGTGACACTTTAGGAATCGCCTGGGGTAACACGACATCCGAGGTCACACGGTGTCTACCTCGAGTCAACCTTCCGGGGTCTACGGTTGTCCAGCTCAACGGCGCAGCAACAGCAACAGAATCCGGCTTTCCCTACGCCGACGCAATTATTTCACGCGCTGCGACTGCACTTGGCGCACGCATGGTTCACTTCCCCGTTCCTGCATTCTTTGATTTCCCAGAAACTAAAGAAGCATTGTGGAGAGAACGCTCGATTACCTCCGTACTTGCAACGATCGATTCGGCAAATGTCGCTCTCTTCGGTGTCGGTTCTCTTTCCGCGCGTCTTCCTTCCCGCGTGTACTCCGGCGGATTCCTTGATGCTGACGAAATCGCTCAGGCACAAGAAGACGGCGTCGTGGGCGACGTGTGCACGGTCCTCATTCGCGAGGACGGCTCAACCGATATGGACTTAAACCGTCGCGCTTCGGGTCCTTTCCCCGAGACCTTGAAGAAGATCCCGAGGCGTCTTGCCGTCGTTGCGGGCGCTTCAAAGGCTCTCCCGCTTCTGGGAGCTCTACGCGCGGGAGTTATTACCGACCTTGTGCTTGATGACGGCGCTGCGCGCGAGCTTCTTGACCTGATCCGTCACCGCACGCACGCCTAAGCTCCGATGCGTTTCAACGGAGCGCGCGTGTATGCAAATAAACAGCGACCGGCCTCGTCATTGACGAAACCGGTCGCGAAATGTTTGAAGATCAGCCCAGGCGCTTGACCAGCGGGAAGGGGATCGTTTCACGGATACCCTGGCCGGTGAGAACCATGAGCAGACGGTCGATGCCCATGCCCATGCCACCACACGGCGGGAAGCCCTGCTCCATGGCGATGAGGAAGTCTTCGTCCATGACCATGGCCTCGGGGTCGCCGTTGGCGGCCGCAAGCGCCTGCGCCTCAAAGCGCTCACGCTGAACGACCGGATCGGCAAGCTCGGAGTAGGCGGTCGCCGTCTCGAAGCCGCGCACGTACAGGTCCCACTTTTCGGTCAGGCCGGGGCGCGAACGGTGGTAACGGGTGAGCGGGGAGGTGTCCTCCGGGAAGTCGTAGACGAAGGTGGGACGCCACAGCTTGTTGCCCACTAGTTCTTCGAAGATGTCTTCAACGATCTTGCCGTTAACGGCGTAGTCGTCGACCTCCAGGCCGATGCGCTCCGCGTACGTGACGAGGGTCTCGCGCGGCGTCTCCACCGTGATTTCTTCACCCAAGGCCTCGGAGGTGGAACCGTACAGGTCGATATGATCCCATTCACCTGAGAGGTCGTACTCGGTGCCATCTGCCAGCGTGACGATCTCTTGACCTTCAGATAGGTCGAAAGCATCGCGAGCCGCCTGCTGAATCAGGTTACGCGTCAACTCGGCCATGCCGTTGTAATCCGAGTAGGCCTCGTATGCCTCCAGGGAGGTGAACTCGGGGCTGTGCGAGGAGTCCATGCCCTCGTTGCGGAAGTTGCGGTTCATCTCGAAGACGCGATCCACGCCACCGACGACCGCACGCTTGAGGTAGATCTCCGTTGCGATGCGCAGGTAGAGATCGGTATCGAGCGCGTTGATATGAGTGATAAAGGGGCGAGCTGCGGCGCCGCCGTGGATCATCTGCAACATCGGGGTTTCGAGTTCGATGTAGTCGCGGCGGAAGAAGTTCTCGCGGATCGAACGGTTGACGGCCGCGCGGATACGGATCATGTCGCGCGCGGCGGGGCGTGTGATCAGGTCGAGCTCACGGCGACGGATGCGTTGGTCCTCGGACAGGGTGATTTCTTCGCCGTCTTCGGTGGTCCAGGTCTTGGGCAGGGGGCGCAGCGCCTTCGAGGCGATCGCCCACGAGGCGTCGGGAGCGGGAAGGGCTGTCGGGGCGGCGGCGTAGGCAGCCTGGGACTCGGGGGTAACCTCGGCCGGGGTTGCGAAAATCGACAACTCGCCGCGCTTGGAGGAGATCACGCGGCCGTGGACAAAGAGGTGATCACCCAGGTCGACGTCGTTCTTGTAGGCGGCCAGGGACTCGGCGCCAACGGAAGCTGCGGAGAGCATGACCTGAATCTTGTTGCCTTCGCCGTCCATGAGGGTCGCGAAGCAGAGCTTGCCACCGTTGCGCGCAAGGATGACGCGGCCTGCCAGGCCCACATAGTCCTCGGTCTCTTCGCCGGCCTCGAGGTGCGCGTACTTCTCGCGCACCTGCTTAATGGTCGTTGTAATGGGCAGGCGCACCGGGTAAGCGGGGATCCCCGCGTCCATCAGGCGTGCACGCTTGGCCGCGCGAACTTGTACTTGCTCTGGGGTGTCGTCAACAGGCGAATCAGTCATGTTCCCATCGTAGCGAAAGCCGAAGACATATCGAACTTCCAGCGCCCGCGCTGAGCAATTTCACACGCCTGAGCTCTTCAAACCTAAGTTTTGGGCTTGAGACGAGGACTCTGGGACATGCCCCAGAGCTGCCCCTTTTTCAATAATGCGATTGTGTGAATCGACGAAAACAACGCTGGGAACCACCGAACGCACCTGCGACTCGGGGACCTGTGCGTACGCCATGATGATGACCAGATCGTCAAGATTTACTAGATGAGCAGCAGCACCATTGAGCTGGATGACACCGCTCCCCCGCTCACCGGCAATCGTATAGGTCGACAGGCGCGAACCATTATTCACGTCTGCGATATCCACCTTCTGACCCGGAACAATGTTGGCGGCGTCGAGAAGATCCTCGTCAATGGTGATGGAGCCGACGTAATGCAGGTCTGCACCCGTGACTCGCGCACGGTGAATCTTCCCGATCACCATGGTTCGGGTCATTTCGCTCATCGAGCGTCTCCAGAAACACTGACCATAACATCCGCATTGTCGATCAAACGGGTCGCCCCCACTCGCGCAGCAAGAAGAATTCGGGCTCGCATTGTTCCTTGCGCTGCCCATCGTTCAAAGGAGGCCCCGCGAAGCTCGGGATTAACCTGGTCTGCTGCGCTCCCGCTTCCCGCAAGCAAGGTGAAATCATCGTCATCCACAATTGCGACATAGTCAGGCTCAACGCCTTCTTCAGCGTCGAGAACCTGCTGGGCAGCACGCAAGACTTCACTGACGGGCACCCCGAGCGCAGCGGCAGCCCGGGCCTCGTCAATCGCCCGGGAAAGAGCACGCGCGTGCTCACGCTCAGCATCACTGAGGTACTGGTTACGCGAAGAGAGAGCAACACCATCACTATCGCGCACAATCTCTACGCCCTGAATGCGCACGGGGATATCAAGATCGCGGACAAAAGTTCGGATCACAGCAAGCTGCTGAGCATCCTTTTGACCAAAAAGCGCGACCTCTGGGCGGATCAGGTTCAGGGCCTTCGTGACAACCAAGGCGACACCCGCAAAGTGCGTCGGACGCGTTGCGCCTTCAAGGATGTGAGCGACAGGGCCAGCATCGATACGGGTCGTTGCGGGAACCGGATAAGCATCGTCATTCGAGGGAGCCCAAACGACATCAGCACCCACTGTCGACAGGGCCTCCATATCCGCATCCAGAGTGCGCGGATAGGCATCATAGTCTTCTCCCGGCGCGAACTGCGTGGGGTTGACGAAGATCGTGACAACGACGTGATCAGCTAGTTCGTGGGCTTGCCGAACGAGTTCCAAATGGCCTCGGTGCAGCGCTCCCATAGTCATGACGAGCGCCACGCTACCTTCAAGGGCACTAAGAGCCGCTGCTAGTTCTTCACGGGTATGCGTCAGTTGAGGCTTTGGATTCATGTAAATAATTTTTCACCGAAAGGTACCCGAGGCGCCATTTTCACTGGGGTCTAACAGGTCACTTTTCGTCCATAGCACGCAGGGCCTGGCGAATTTCTTGGGCAACAGGGGCGCTGATACGCCCCTCAAACTCCAAAAGATCCACGGTGTGGAGCGTCATCGAAGCGTAGGTCTTGCTGACTTCACGCAGGCGCTGCCCCCACTGGCCTTCTCCTTCAAGGTCTTCTTCGAGAGCCTTGGCTTCAAGGACTCGAAGGTGAGTGCGGATGGTTCCCGCATCACCTCGCGGAATCGGTCCGGAAATTCCCCGTTCTCCTGCTCGAAGCGCACGATCAAGCGCGGCCTCGCACAGAGGACGCAGGAAGGTCCCAGGATCTTCGATCCCGACAGTCGTCAAAACCTGCTTTGCCTGCGCAACAACTGCTGCAAGGAAATTTGCCCCGTGGTTCAAGGCAGCGTGGTAAACGCCGCGGTCTTCTTCGGAAACCTCGAAGGGCTCTCCACCCATCTCAACAACAAGCGCCTGCGCAATGGGAAGCGCGATGGCCGGAGCAGTCACAGCAAAAGGAGTACCGATCAGGCGAGGAATATCCACCGACGTGCCCGTAAAGGTCATCGCGGGGTGAATTGCCAGCGGAATCGCACCCGCTCGGGTTGCGGGTGCAAGAACTTCAATCCCGTGCGCTCCTGAGGTGTGGACGACCAGCTGCGAAGCCTTCCATGCACCGAGTTCCCCGAGGCCGGACACCAACCCCGCGAGTTGATCGTCGGGTACGGTCAGGAGAACCAATTCGCAGCTGCGAACGATCTCTTCTACGGGCAGGACCGGTATTCCCGGCAGGAGCGCGTCGGCACGTTCTCTCGATTCTTCGGAGGAAGCGCTGACTCCCACGAGTTTGTGTCCAACTGCGCGTAGGGCCGATCCAAGGACCGGACCGACGTGCCCCATGCCGATAATGCCAATGTCTAGGCGTCCGCCACGCATGTTGAACCTTACTGTGTCACTGGTGATGTCTCAAAGCCTGAGCGCACACCATTCTCCATGCGTAGCATCCACTTTTCGGGAGGCTCGCTTGCTCGCGTGACATGCCCGAGGTGGAGCAAGGTTTCCAGGTCCGCACTTACCTGCGTGGCATCCTGATGTTCCGCTTTCATGGTGAAGGGACCGGGAACCAAATGCATGTGAAGGGTGGCAACGCCCAGGGCGCGTTCCAGCGGACCTGCCTTCGCACTGACGGACTGCAAACGCGCGATAGGTGCCCAGAAGCTCTTGCGCGTAAGCCACCCGTCTCGGACAACGAAAGTCGTCCGAGTAATTGCGCGGGCACGACGTTTGAAGAGGAATGGATCCAGAATGAAGGCGCGAGCTGACATTCGGACAAAACCGTTGCCATCCCCTGTTCCTGCGAGCGCAGCATCAACGAAAGTCTGGATGTCATCGACCCCGAGGTCCTCGATGACTGCCCACAGTGCAAAGTTCACGTCCCGGCGTGTTCCCACGGGGATGAGGACATGAGAGCTCTGCTGTTTATTTTGATCGGTATCTTTTGCCCCGTAGCCCGCCTGCAGGATCAGCACGCGATACCACCCGAAGAAACGCCACAGGAATGGCTGCTGGATCTCAATCGCGTGGATTCGCCTGGGGGGAATTGTCTGAGAACGTGTGCTCAGGAGCCCGCGACGCAGGCGCAGGCCGTCCGGGGAAATCGCAAGGCGGAAGTTGGCCTCGGAAGCAAAGCGATTCCAATGGAAGCTCGCAACGGAGAGCCCCACCATAGCCACACCACCGAGAGAGGCGGTGATTCCCGCCAAACCGATATAGGGAATACTTGCAGCGCCGATAACAATGATCACGATCAATGCCAAGACAGAGACGAGCGCGCTCATCGAAAGAAGCTGCGAGCCGAGAAGGCGCCCCATTGGCACTTGGTACAGTTCCCGTTCGGGCGCAACTGGGATTGTGGATGGCGCAAAGACCTCACCCGTATAGCTGAAGTTTGCCGGCTGAGGCATCGCTCCCGGTTGTGCGGGCATTGCCGGAGCTTGCGGGTATTGACCTTGCGGAACAGGGCTGTAGGGTGCCTGGGTACTCTGCGCGCTGCCGTAGGGAGCCTGGGTGGGAGCGTAGGGGGAGGCAGCCTGGGGCGCTCCATACGGTGCCGCGTACCCTTGGCCTCCCATTGCCGAGGCCTGGGCTGGGCTCTGTCCGCTCATCTTCAGTCCTGCTGCGCGAGCAAGAATTTCACCGCGCAAGGCTTCTAATTCAGAGACCTTGAGGAAACCGATAGTGATATTTGAATCCGAGCCGCCAGCAACCTCAACGTCGAGTTTCCCCAATCCAACAAGGCGTGCAAGGACCGGCTGGGTAATGTCCACCGCTTGGATGCGGTCAAGCCGCGCGTGACGTTGATTCCGGTTCAGGATGCCTTTGCGGAACCACAAAGCTGAATCAGTGAGCGCGTAGGCCGTCACTCGCCATTGAAGGAAGGTGTAGAGAAAAAGAAATGCGATGACAAGAATAGACACCAGCGCGACAAGGAAAAGCCTGTCCATAATGGCGTTTCCAAGCCCGGCGTTCATCGCTTCTTGGAGTTCATTGAGGTTTCGCACGGTAGCGAAAGCAATGATGGCAACAATGATCGGCCACACCTCGAGAAGAGGAGTGATGATGTGGACACGTCTCCACAGCGAGGGGTCCACTCCCTGGTCTGCTGCAAACGTTCGCTGCGCAGAATTCATGATCACAGCCCCGCCATCTCAGCGCTCCCGCGCTGCGCAAGGTAGTCGCGGAGTTGGGCAGCTTGTTCGGAGGGAATGCCGTGGAGGTGAGCTGACGTCTGGGTCGATGCCGTGTGAATCACGATCGAGGAAATTCCGAACATACGCGCAATCGGGCCCTCGGAGATATCGACATACTGGATGCGGCCGTAGGGAACAATCGTCATTGAACGGAAGAACGCGCCTCGACGGATGAGGAAGTCATGCTCTCCCTGTGCCCATGCGAGGTTGCGAACTTGGCGTCCGATCAGCCATAGGAAATAGAGCCAGAGGAGGCCGACACACACAAGTGCTGCATAAAGAAGTGGCTGTGGGAATTCCTCCAAGATCTGCGTCATGACGACAATGGGGGCCGCAATGATGAGGAAGAAAACTGTCAGGGAAATCCGACGAACAGTTGCCAGCGCACGCTTGACGGGATTGAAGATCACGCCCTGCGGTTCGAAGAGGGCACGGGAGGAGTTTTTGCTCATATAAAAATGATACGGGCAGACTCCGTCATCTCCGACAATCTCACAAATAAAATTTCACACAGTGGACATTCAGGTTTCGTCCAGAAAATTCACTCAAAATGTTCACTATGACGGAATTTGAGAACAATGGAGAAGCACGACTTCTCGTCGTTGACGATGAACCCAATATCCGAGATCTTCTGGCCTCATCACTGCGATTCGCAGGATTCGATGTCATCACGGCAGAAGACGGTGCCTCGGCATACCACCAGGCACAGGAAGAACGCCCTGATCTGATCGTCTTGGACGTCATGCTTCCCGACATGGATGGTTTCACCGTGACCCGCCGCCTGCGCGACGCCGGAATCACCATCCCCGTTTTGTTCCTGACCGCTCGCGACGATATGCGTGACAAGATCCAGGGCCTCACGGTCGGCGGCGACGACTACGTCACCAAGCCCTTCGGCCTCGAAGAAGTTGTTGCACGCATCCGCGCAATTCTGCGCCGCACGCTCGGCGAAAGTGGCGACGATGGCAAGCTCCGCGTCGCAGATCTCGTCATCGACGAGGACGCCCACGAAGTGACCCGCGCTGGCGTGCCGATCGACCTCTCCCCCACCGAGTTCAAGCTTTTGCGCTACCTGATGATCAATCAGGGACGCGTCGTTTCCAAGATGCAGATCCTCGATCATGTGTGGGAATACGACTGGGACGGCGAAGTTGCGATCGTCGAATCCTACATTTCCTACCTGCGTCGCAAGCTTGCTGTCGAAGGCGCAAGCGGCGAACTGATTCACACCAAGCGAGGCGTTGGATACATCCTCCGAGACGAAAACTAAGAGATGTATCCTCGCGGGGTCGTATACAAATTCTGGTCGTCACGTTCGTTGACGGCCAGAATTGTTGCGCTTACCACGCTTCTTTTGACGCTTGGTCTTTCCCTTTCTGCGACGGTCATGATCGGCCTTTTGCAACGTCACTTGGTTGCACAGGTTGACGATGAACTCTCGTCGACAGTTCTATCGCTGTCCTCGAAAGTCATCGAAACACCGCAGGAACTCGCGAAAGAGCCCAGTCTTCCGACTCTCTACTACCTGAACATCCACCGGGACACGGAAGAGGATGTCACCCTACTGTCGGCCTCGACGCGCGACCACGCGGGTAAGCCACTAGTCCCCGAGCTCCTCAAGCCCGGAGAAAGCGCGAATACAGCTAGCGGATGGACCGACCCCATTACCGTCGAATCGACGAAGAAAGGCTCGATGTGGCGAGCCGTCATTGTCCCCATCACGCGCAAGGGTGAAACCACCCCATCGGGAACCCTCACCGTCGCCCTGCCCCTCAACGACGTCCAATTCACCATCCAAAACATGGCGGGATACGTTGCGACAACGGCAATTGCGATCATCGCTATCGGAACAGGATTGGCAACCTATCTCGTGAGGCGTGCGCTTTCTCCGCTGCGTGGCATCGAGACGACAGCGGGTGAGATCGCTGCGGGAGACCTCACCCAGCGTGTTCCTTTCGCGCCGCCTTCTACAGAAGTCGGCTCACTCTCCAAGTCCTTGAACTCCATGCTCTCCCAGCTTGAGCAATCGTTCGCCGCACGCGAAGAATCGGAGCGGAAGATCCGACGCTTCGTCTCCGATGCCTCGCATGAATTGCGCACTCCTCTTGCCGCAATCTCCGGCTACTGCGAGCTGTACTCGATGGGTGGAGTCCCAAGTGAACGCACAGGCGAAGTCATGGGACGTATCCGCTCTGAATCAACGCGCATGAGTTCTTTGGTTGAAGACCTCTTGACTCTGGCGCGCCTCGACGAGGGACGCCCGCTAGAAATCGTTGACGTCGACGTTATCGCTATGCTGCGCAATGCTCGTTTCGATCTGTCGGCTCTTGACCCAACCCGTCAGGTTGAAATTGAGAGCTTTGATTCGCAAGAACTCCCTCAATCCGTGTGGATTCAAGCCGATCGCGATCGACTCCAGCAGGTACTGACCAACATCATCGGCAACATCGTGCGCTACACGCCTCGTTCGTCACCGGTTGAGATCGCCGTCGCCCAGCGCCCCTCCAACGTTCTCATCGAGTTCAGAGATCACGGTCCGGGTATCGCTAAGGAAGACTTCGAAAAAGTCTTCCAGCGCTTCTACCGCACAGAGAACTCACGCGCGCGATCCCTCGGCGGTTCGGGACTTGGTTTGTCGATCGTCTCGTCGATCATCTCAGCCCACGGCGGGCACGCGGAACTCGCCAAGACGCCGGGCGGGGGGCTAACCGTCCGCATCACCATGCCGATTGTGCAGTCCAAGGACCGCATCAACACACAGCCCGATGCATAAACGCGCTGGGAGATATCCGGGCGGGCGCTGTGTTGCCTCTGCGAGTTTTCTCGCGTTAAGATCACGGCCGTGCCAAGTGCCACGAAAGTGGCTAGCATGGCAAAGTAACATTGTCAGACTAGGAGTGAACGCTCATGGGTGCCGATGCACCTCAGTGGCTTTTTAGTTCCTTTGTGGACGCGATGCAAGAGATCGGGGCGAGCGCCCCGATTCCTGTTCTTGAGGCAGAAGCGCGTGACTTGATTTCTCGGTGGAATGCCCGCGGACGTTTTCTTCACAACACCCGTCACCTGCTGAAGACCCTGTCGCGTATTGACGAGATCGCTTCAACCGCGCACGATCCCGACGTACTTCGAGTTGCTTTGTGGTACCAGGGTGCAGTGCTCAATCGTAGTTTTGACATCTTCCGCCGCGGCGAAACGGGCGACGAGCAAGAGTTTGCGTCGCTGTATCACGCACGTTCACGCATGGAAACTCTGGGAGTGAGCGAGGATGTGATCTCGCGTATCCAAGAGCTCATGATGGCTCTCTTCACTCATCGCGCGGATCCTTCCGATATGGACGCTCAAGTCCTCATCGATGCGGATTTGGGAATGCTTGCCGCAAGCCCGCAAGATTTCAAGCGTTTCCGTGAGGCCTTGCGCCAAGAATGTACAGACTTGTGTGATCTTGAGTTCTTCCGCGCACGCCGGTTAGCAATTCGAAAGATCTTGAAGCGCGAGCAAATTTTCCACTCCCCTTTGGCCATCGGCTGGGAAGAAACGGCGCGCGCCAATCTTGAGGCTGAAAGCACGAAGCTGACGCGCCTCCTGAAGGACGCCGAGGCCGCCGGTGAGATCACCGATAGCGACGACGACTTCGACGTCGAGGATGGCGCACAGGAGACTTCCCTTGACACTCCCGCCTCGGGGACGATGATCATTAGGCGCCGCCACCTCAATATCAAGAACCACACTCAGCCTTTTGACCGCGTTGATGAGGGGCTTTCCGCTCCTAGTTTGCCTTACGCAGTTGTTGAGTTACCAGAGTCAAAGATTGCGCTCACCTCAGAGGATCTTTCCACTGACGAGGCCGCCTCGCAGGAAACCCCTCAGGTGCAGCCGACCGGTGACCTTGGTGGTGTTTCTTCGCTGAGTGATGCTCCTACAGGTAGCCTCCCTGTGGATGCGACGCCGACAGATACTACGCTTGCCGGCGATGCGACCGTCAGCGCCGCGGCCGTCGACAGCGCACAAGATGACGCTACTGAAGCAAGCACAACGCCTCTTGCCGGGGTTCCAACAGTCGAGCGTACTTTGGCTCCCGCCGCTTCAACAACGGGCTCTGAGATGGCTCCGAAGAACGCAGCGGACGAGGACGATACTTCGTCTTTGGAATCCGCTATTGAGGACCTTGATATTCCTGCACCCCCGCCGTTGTCCTGAGTATTTTCTTATTTCATGTCTTGTGAATCGGATTTAAGGCGCTGAATCCTTGTATTTGTCCACAGTGCGCGGGTTAATCCTTTTATCCACAGTTTGCAGTACGCGCTCGGCGGCAGAACACTGATTTTTCCTAGGCTGTGAGGACCATTTTTCTCACGCTAGGAGGAATTATGACCGTCTATTCGGTTGACTCTGGCCAGGTCGCATCCTGCGCCTCTCGCATCCAGGTAACTTGCGACAGCATTCGCGGGGAGGTTTCTGCTTTGATGCATGAGCTCCTTGCCCTGAAAGACTCGTGGCAAGGAGCTGCCTCAGCGCAATTTTCGGAGTCTGTGTCGTCATGGCAAACCACCCAAGCACAGGTCGAAACATCCTTGGATCAAATATCGACCTCGCTTTCACACGCCGCACAAGTCTATGCAGATGCCGAAGCGCAAAGTATGGGGCTCTTTGCGCATTAAAAGCCGTTGGGGGGGCGCGCCGCTTGGCGCGCCCCCCCCAACGGGACTTAACCAGAAATGGTGTCTGAATCCTTAGCGGATCAGTACATTCCGCCCATTCCGCCGTCAGCAGGTGCTGCAGCCGGCGCCGGAGGCTCAGGCTTGTCGGCAACAACAGCTTCGGTGGTCAGGAACATTCCGGCGATCGAGGCTGCGTTCTGCAGAGCAGAGCGGGTAACCTTGACCGGATCGGAGATGCCCTGGGTCATGAGGTCGCCGTACTCGCCGGTTGCAGCGTTCAGACCGAAGCCGGGCTCCATCTGAGCAACACGGTCGGCGACAACGCCACCCTCGAGGCCGGCGTTCTCTGCGATCTGCTTGAGAGGTGCGGAGATTGCTTCGCGAACGATGTTGACACCGGTTGCTTCGTCGCCCGAGAAGTTGAGCGAGTCAAGAGCGGAGGAAGCAGCCTGGATCAGTGCGACACCGCCACCTGCGACCAGGCCTTCTTCGGAGGCTGCGCGGGCGTTACGGATAGCATCTTCGATGCGGTGCTTACGTTCCTTGAGCTCGACCTCGGTTGCGGCGCCGGACTTGATGACGGCAACGCCACCGGAGAGCTTTGCCAGGCGCTCCTGGAGCTTCTCGCGGTCGTAGTCGGAATCGGTGGTTTCGATTTCCTTGCGCAGCTGGCGAATGCGAGCCTGGATGTCTTCCTTTGCACCGAGTCCGTCAACGATGGTGGTTTCGTCCTTGGAGACGATGACCTTGCGTGCACGGCCGAGGTCTTCGAGGGTGGCGTTCTCAAGGGAGAGGCCAACGGTCTCGGAGACAACTTCACCTGCGGTCAGGATTGCAACATCCTTGAGGATTGCCTTGCGACGGTCGCCGAAGCCGGGGGCCTTGATGGCGACGGACTTGAAGGTGCCACGAATGTTGTTGACGACCAGGGTTGCCAGTGCTTCGCCCTCGACGTCTTCAGCGATGATGAAGAGGGGCTTGCCGGTCTGCATGACCTTCTCGAGGACGGGCAGCAGTTCCTTGGCGTTGGTGACCTTGGTGTCGACCAGGAGGACGTAGGGATCCTCGAGGACGGCCTCTTGGCGCTCTGCGTCGTTGACGAAGTAAGCGGAGAGGAAGCCGCGCTCGAAGCGCATACCTTCGGTGGTCTCAAGGGTGGTGTCGAAGGAGTTGGTCTCTTCAACGGTCACGACGCCTTCGGAGCCGACCTTCTCGAATGCCTGAGCAATGAGCTTGCCGATTTCGGGATCGTTTGCGGAGATCGATGCGGTTGCTGCGATCTGCTCGGTGGTCTCGACGGGCTTGGAATCCTTGTGCAGCTGGGCAACGATGGCCTCGACAGCTGCGTCAATGCCGCGCTTGAGGGCGATGGGGTTCGAACCGGCTGCAACGTTACGCAGGCCTTCGCGAACCAGAGCCTGAGCGAGGACGGTTGCGGTAGTGGTGCCGTCACCTGCGACGTCATCAGTCTTCTTCGCAACTTCCTTCACCAGCTCGGCGCCGATGCGCTCGAAGGGATCTTCGAGGTCGATTTCCTTAGCAACGGAAACGCCATCCTTGGTGATGATGGGGGCGCCCCACTTCTTGTCGAGAACGACGTTGCGGCCCTTGGGGCCCAGGGTGACCTTAACGGTGTCGGCGAGGAGGTTCAGACCGCGCTCCATGCCGCGGCGTGCCTCCTCATCGAAGTGAATGAGCTTTGTCATGTTCTTCTATCCTTCCGCGATGCGGATTGGACCGATGCCCGCGACGGACGACTCAGGTTCCTCCAGAGCCTCACCGGCCTTAGTGCTTATCACTCGGCACTCCCGAGTGCTAAGTCCAAGTCTGGCACTCTCAGCCTCAGAGTGCAAGACGGGCGACATGAGTTCACTGATAAAGAAAAACCCCGGTACCAAGTACCGGGGAGAAGCTCCCGCGACTGGATTCGAACCAGTAACCGTCCGATTAACAGTCGGATGCTCTGCCGTTGAGCTACGCGGGAAAGCGACAAAAAGAAATAGTACCGATGAAGTGTGCCAAGAGCAAATCCGAAAAGGGCATTCACTCATGGCCTGCCTCACATACCAATCACACCCAATCAGGATTGTCGGTATCCACACCGCTATCGCGAGCAGCACACTCGATTGCAGACGCGAGCCACCACGCAAAACCATCGAGCTGCGAGTCGTAGTGCGAGCGGAAACGCTCATCGTGAATGTAGGAACGAGAAATCACATAGTGCTTCGCAGGAGTCACCGGGAAAAACTCACTGAGTAATTCCCGATGCAAGGCGACAAGAGCTGCCGCCTCCTCACTATCGGGGGCAACACCCTTGCGAATGGCTGCGATCATATCCTTTTCGACCTGCTGAAAACGGTCAGCGTTTCCCTGCCAGTCCGCCGCACTCCACGACGCAGTGCGGCGCTGAGATTCCTGCCAGTCGTCACTGTCACCGTAGAGTTGTTCAGCTTCCTCCTGATGCGCGGCAAAGTCAGCATCCCCAAGGATTGCCCCAACTTCTTCCACGCTGAGAGAATTTTCGTTCATTGCATCCTCCAATAAGGTATCGATTGCTGCAATCATCTTGTCCGTCTGGTGGCGATGGGCAATAAGGCTCTCTCGCTGACGTTTGAGGTGCACAATCGCAGAGTCATCGGATTCAAGGAGCTCCTTGATATCCATCAGTTTCATTCCCGTCGCTCGATAGATGATGATCCTTTGGACCCGAGCACAGTCCTCGACCGAGTAGAGCCGGTAGTTTGACCAGCTCCGTTCGACAGGCGCGAGGAGCCCCTGTGCCTCCCAGTGGTGAAGCGTTCGCACAGTCACCGAAAAGCGCTCAGCTACCTCGCCGACAGTGTAAAGAGTGCCGTCGTTACTCATGTCAATCATTGTGAAGTCTCACGTCACGTCATGCTCAAGTCGAGTGCGCACGTGGCTCACTTGCGTGGCCGCGGGCGGCGGCAGGGCCTGGCCGGGCTTCGAACCGACGCGCCGAGCGAAAGCTCGCAGCGCGGAAGGCGAGCGGGCGGGCCGGCGCACCCGGCCGAGGTTGATGCTTGGACAAACCGTCGCGTGCAAAGCGGAAACCCCGCCCTGCCGTAGCAGAACGGGGTTTCACAGCCCATGACGGGCGAAAGTCTGAATGAATCAGACGGGGAAAGTCACTTAAGGGTGACCTTGCCGCCGGCCTCTTCGATCTCAGCCTTAGCCTTCTCGGCGTCTTCCTTCTTGGCGTTCTCGAAGATGGTCGAGGGGGCGCCGTCAACCAGGTCCTTGGCTTCCTTGAGGCCCAGGCCGGTCAGAGCCTTGACGGCCTTGACGACGGCGATCTTCTTGTCGCCTGCGGACTCGAGGACAACCTCGAACTCGTCCTTCTCTTCAGCTGCGGGGGCATCGCCTGCGGCGGGAGCAGCAACGGCAACGGCTGCGGGAGCAGCAGCGGTGACGTCGAAGGTCTCTTCGAAGAGCTTCACGAAGTCGGAGAGCTCGATGAGGGACATTTCCTTGAAAGCTTCGATGAGCTCGTCGTTGGAGAGCTTAGCCATGATTGGCATCCTTTCGATTTTGGCCTGCTACGTGAGCAGATTGTGGATGTGATCGCAAAGGCGGTTGCCTTTGCGGGCCTGTCACGTCAGGCCGCTTCGCCCTGCTTTTCACGCAGAGCATCGATGGTGCGCACCGTCTTGGACGGGAGCGCGTTGAAGGCGTATGCCGCCTGAGAGATCTTCGCCTTGAGGGCGCCTGCGGCCTTGGCCAGCAGGACCTCGCGAGACTCGAGATCGGCAAGCTTCTTGACTGCCTCAGCGGAGAGCTGTGCACCCTCCATAGCACCGGACTTCAGTACCAGCTGAGGATTCTCCTTGGCAAAATCACGCAGCGTCTTGGCAGCCTCAACGGGCTCACCGGTGACGAAAGCGATAGCGGTCGGGCCCTTCAGGTCGGCCTCGAGGAAATCGAGACCAACTTCGCGAGCCGCCAGGATCGCCAGCGTATTCTTTGCCACGGCGTAGGTCGCATTCTCGCCCAGGCCGCGACGCAGCTGCTTGAGCTGGCCAACGGTCAGGCCGCGGTACTCGGTCAGCAGGACAGCGTCAGCTCCGCGGAAACGCTCCACGAGCTCAGCAACTGCTGCTACCTTGTCGGACTTCGCCATGGTCCTCCTTTCAAAACTTCGCCGCCGGACGCACAAAAAAGCCCGGCACGCAGGAAAGCGGCCGGGCTCAATAAAACCCACTTCGAAAGAAGTCACTCACCTGCGTCGGATGCTTTCGCACTTGGAATCCACCGAGGTGGATGACCGACGGTCTTCGGCAACGAATAGACTAACACGCCCGCACGCATGAATCCACCCTGGCAAATGTGGATCAGCACACCTCATGGACGAGGCGGACGAGCACCAGCCGCCCACCTCAGACGAGGCGCCATCCCGCAGCCCGTGAGCGAGCCTCCCAGAATCCTCGGTATTGCCCCCCAGTATCCGCGAAGAGCTGCGCATGAGTACCAATTTGTGTAACACGCCCATTCTCATCGAGGACGACAATCTGGTCAGCTGCCGTGATCGTATCAAGCTTGTGGGCAATAACGATGAGGGTCGCGCTACGACGCAATGCATCCATAGCCGCAGTCACGCGGTGTTCATTCTCGGGATCAAGGGCGCTGGTGGCCTCGTCAAAGAGGACGATGGGTGCAGCTTTAAGGAGTGCGCGGGCGATTGAAACGCGCTGACGTTCACCACCGGAGAGGGCACGTCCTCCCTCACCGACACGAGTCTTCCACCCAAGTGGCAGGCGAGCGACGATTTCATCGACACCGCTCAGGCGCGCAGCTTCATCCAGCTCGGCGGAACTTGCATCGGAGCGACCGACACGAACATTCGCCTCGAGGGTATCGTCAAACAAATAGACGTCTTGGAAAACCAAAGAGAGCTGGGACATGAGTTTCCCAGTATCCCAGTTACGAACATCTCGATTCCCCACACTTACAACGCCGCTATCCACGTCATAGAAACGCGCGATGAGACGAGCAATCGTCGTCTTCCCGCAGCCTGAAGGACCGACAATCGCAGTCATCGTTCCCGGCTCAACGCGGAAGGACACACCTCGTAAGACGGGTTGATCGGCCTCGTAGGAGAAAACAACGTCCTCGAGTGCCACGGATGCACTCAACGCAGCCAAGTCATCATTCTGCCCATCGTCCGAGGCGGTAGGGAGCTCGGGCGCGGAGAGGATCTCATGACCGAGGTCAAGGACCGGACGCCGAGTCTCAAAGGCGGAGGCAAGCAACCCAATGTCAACAAGAATCTGCGTGAAGCGCAGGAGCAGACCGATCGCAACAACTGCCTCCACGGGGCTGACGCTTCCACCGACCGCCAGCAAACCGATCGCACAGATCAGTGAGACGACAACGAGTTGCGCAGCCATACCATTGACGATTTGCCCGAGCGTTTCCCGGATAAGCGAGCGTCGGGCGGCCGCCCCATACAATTCTTCCGCTCGCCGGAGAGGTTCATAGGAGGCGGAGCGCCCGCAAGCGCGCAAGGCTCCCTGTTTCGTCGCATATTCAACAATGCGGTGAGACACCTCTCGGGCAGGAGGTTCTTTCAACGCGGAGCCTGAAAGCAAGCAGCGTCGCGCAACCCACACTCCCCCAGCAACGATCGGGACTGAGGCTAGGCACACCACCCCTAGAACCGGCGAAAAGACGGAGATTCCTACAAGCATCGTCAGTGAAGTGACGATCGCTGCAATTAGGGGCGAATACATATGGGCAAAGATTTCGCCGAGCATCATGAGTTCGCGAGAGACAAGGCGCGAGGTCTTCCCGGCCGTGTCCGCACGGAAAGCACCAAGAGGCAGAGAAGCGATCTTATCTCCGATAGCGCGATGCATATTCGTAAGGAAATCGAAGGCCACCACGTAGGAGCGGATGGCTAGAAAGTACTCCAAGATAAACGAGGCCACTGCACACACGGCGAGCGCGATGAGCCACCCACGTAAGCCCATACCCCACGCGGGTTGTCCTGATGTCAGCGCAATCGCCGCCGGAATGAATGAAATCAGGGAAAAACCCCGAACGAGTCCGACAATGCAGGACAGGTACATAACGTGGGAGAATCCGGTGCGCCCCTCAGAAGAGAGAGGCTCACGCAGCCTGGAGATCAGCTCGAACATGTCAGTGTCCTTTCACGGGCGCAGAAAGCTCACGCATATACGGGTGATCCGCGAGTTCCTCGGGCGTACCCCGCGCGATGAGACGACCTGCCTCGAGGATGGCAACCTGATCAACACCGATAATCGACGCGGACCGGTGGGCGATCACCAGAACTGTTTTTCCTTGAACGAGGCGGGTGAGAGCTGATTGGATCTCGGCCTCGGCTTCGGGGTCTGTGAACGCGGTGGCCTCGTCGAGTACAAGGATGGGCGCATCGACAAGCAGTGCGCGCGCAATCGCGATGCGCTGGGCCTGCCCGCCCGAGGGATGGGCGTCTTCCCCTATGACAGAGTCGAGGCCTCGTGGAAGGGAACGCACATAGTCGTCAATATGGGCAGCGGTGGCAGCTGCCCATATTGCCTCTTCCTTAGCATCTGGCCTGCCTAGCGCAATGTTTTCGCGCACAGATATATCAAGAAGCTGCGGATCTTGGAGAACAAAAGACACGTGCCGGTAGAGGACGTCGGGAGCAATGGCTCGCACATCAACGCCTCCGATGCGCACACTTCCTTGATCTGGGTCAGCAAAACGCGCGACCAGGGTCGCCAAGGTGGATTTTCCAGAGCCGGACGGACCCACAAGAGCCGTCACTGTCCCTTGCGGGACTGTGAGACTCACGTCTTGAAGAGCAAGCGTCGAGCCGTAAGAGAAGGAGACATCATCGATCTCGACCTCAGCCCCGCTCGGTTCCTCGTTTCCTTCAACCGGCAGCGGCGAAACAGAAAGCAGGTCGACAATGCGCAGGGCGGCGGCTCCAGCGATCTGATACGACCAAACCGTTGATCCAAGCACCTCGATTGCGGCCGGAATGACAAGAGCGATCAGCGCACAGGTGATGACCTGGACAGGGCTCACGATGCCAGCAGCCGCCAGCGCCGAACCTCCCGCTGTTGATATCAGCAGAATCATCGAGGGCGACACAGCAGCCTGTCCGAGCGCCGATCCCTTCAGCAATGGCCCACACCAGGCAACATAGAAGCTCGCAAAATCCTCAGCGGCTCGGGTGAAACGTTCATGTGCGCGCCCGACGGTACCAAATGCTTTTACAACGCTAATACCGGAAACAAACTCAACCATTGTTGCTGAGACACGCGTGAGGTACCGGTCCATTTGGGCGGTTTTCTCGCCCATGTCCCGCATCATCCACGCATTGATAAGTGCATAGATCGGTAACGTGGCGATTGAGAGCAGGCCTAGACGCCAGTCAATGATAAACGAGTAGATCAACAAGGAGAGAGGCGCGCTGACTGCAGCAGCAGACTCAACTGGCGCATGGGCTATGACCGTATGGACATCGTGAGTGTCGTCCTGGATCGCCTTGCGCACAGCCCCCGAGTTCGTCGAGGTGAACCACGCGAGGGGCGCTGATGCAAGGACTTTCACCATGCGCATGCGCACGATGTGTCCAAAGCGCACATCCGCGAAGTGGGTGACGCTCAGTGCAAGGAAGTAGATTCCGTAGCGCGCACCAAATGCTCCGATAAGCCACATAAGCAGGCTGATAACCTCAGCGCGGTCAGGAGAGACCCCCGAGCGCGCTGCGGCAAGAAGTACCTCGCCAAGCTGGACGAGAATGACATAGGGAGCGACTGCAAGCGCGCCGTAGAGGACGCCAAGTAGCTGGGCGAGAGCCATGGATCCACGGATCGGTGCGGTAAGTTCCTTGAACGCCTTTTGCCCAGCCCTGTGTGCAGCGCGCGGGTCGTTCATTTCGGCTCCGTCACAGGATGACAAGGCTTGCTCTTCCCTGCTCACTTTCAGGCCTTGATCACTGTCAGTCATAATTGCTTTCCTTCGTTGGCACACCCACCGTCTGCTGGTGTGAGTGTGATCAGTCGATCTGCGCACGCCGAGGCAAACTCGCCGTCGTGGGTAACAACGATGACGGCTGCACCTTCGTCAGCAATGCGCCGCAGGGTGGCGGTAATTGAATCAAGGTGCCTGGCGTCGACTCCCGAGGTTGGCTCGTCGAGGATGACGATGGGACGCCTTGCTGCGCGTGCGGCAGCGATGACGAGGCGTTGTTTTTGTCCTCCCGAAAGGCTCAAGGGGTGGCGATCACCCAGGTTCGCGAGGTCAAAGTCAGCCAAGAGTTTCTCCCCGACCTCCCCGCTGGCATCCGAGGCGCCAATGGTCAACTCGCCCTCGAGTGTGTCGGAAAAGAGCTGACGCCCGGTATCTTGCATGACGAGTGCGCACATTGCACGCCTCTGACTGCGCGAGCTTGTCACGCCATCCAAGGAAATCTCCCCAGAGTTCGGGGCTGCCAATCCGCACAGCACGCGGACAAGAGTCGTTTTGCCGACACCATTGACCCCGGCGATGCAGGTAATTTCCCCAGAATGAAAATCCGCATTAAAGCCCTGAAAAACTGGAGTGCGACCATAGGAGAAGCTCAAGTTACGGCACGATAGCCGGGGAGCCTCAGCGCCCGCGGCTACTTCCCCGCTCCCCCGCGAGGCCACCCAGGCCTCGGGCGGTCCGGGATCAACGAGGGTACGCAAGCCAAGAGAGCAGCGTTCCTCATCCGTCATGGAATAGAACTCCTCGCCGCTCCAGCGCCTCGTCACCGCGCCAGCCTCCATGAGGAGAACCTGGTCGGCAAGTCCGCTCAGGAAGTGAAGGCGATGCTCGACGACAACGATCGTCATCCCCTGTTCTTTGAGGAGCTCGAGGGCACGTCGCACATCAGCGATTGCTGCGGGATCGAGGTTTGATGTCGGCTCATCGGCGAGGAGGACCGGAGCACCAGATGCCAGCGCGCACGCAAGAGCTACCTTCTGAAGCTGTCCGCCAGACAGCGTTGACAGCTTGCGATCCATGAGGGCGTAGATCCCCATGAGCTTTGCGGCGCGTTCACTGCTCTCGATCAAATCCGTACGGTCTCGACCATAGTTTTCACCGCAGAATGCGAGTTCCTCTGCAACGGTATCGCAGAAAAATTGAGTGCGTGGATTCTGAAAAACAGAGGAACACAGATGACCAACCTCAGTCAGGGGAACCTCTGCCAGATCGCGCCCGTCGATCCGCACCGCACCTTCCAGCTCTCCCGGAGTCATCTGCGGGACGAGGCCGGTGAGCGAGCGCATGAGCGTCGACTTCCCACAGCCGGAGGAGCCGCACACGAGGGTGAGGGTGCCCGGCCGGGCGGACAGGTCGACTCCGGCGAGCGCGTCGACGCGATCTCCCGTCAGCTCGCTGACGTAGGAGAACGACAGGGATTCAACATCAATCACGGAAGGACTCCCAGGTGCGCACAGATCTCGATAACGATGACGCCGATCACGCACGTCAGGGCGAGCGCGTCCCAGACGCTGGCCCTCAGCCGCGTGAGCGAGGTGGGGCGCGTGGGTCCGCCCAGACCTCGGACGACGCTCGAGGCCGCGAGGTCATCGGCGACGCGCGCGATCGAGGAAAGCAGGGGAACGAGGAAGCGCTCAGCGATCACCAGCGGGTGACGCAGCACGCCGCGCATCCTCAGGTCCACTCCGCGCATCTCCATGGCCTCACGGATGGCTACTGCCTCGGCCCCCACAGTCGGGATGACGCGGAAGGCAACCACGAGCGCATCAATGAACACACGCGGTAGATGAATGGCACGCAGTGCCGCCTTCATCTGTCCAATTTTCGTCGTTCGATACACGTAGAGGGCGAGGCCGAAACCCGCGAAGAAACGCGCAAACCAGTACATGATCGCGCTGCACGTTCCGATGATGAGAACGATGCTCCGAGGCCAGCCGATCGACTGCATCCAAGCGATGAGAAAAGGGGAACCAAGGGTGACGAGGTCGCAGATGAAGCAGCCGAACCCCGTGTGCAGCGCGGACCGAGCGCTCACCTCCCATGCGAGGGCAACCACTACCAAGAGCTGAACGGCAACAAGGGTTGTCGTGGGACTCGCACGCATGACGAGCGCATTGAGCACGAGAAGGGCTAAGAGTTTCGTGCGTGGGTCCAGCCTGCTCGACGACTCACCGGGAGCCGATTCGGCCGGCGAGATCTCAGGCAACGCCGGCCTTTGCGAAGTGCTTGCGAAGCAGGAAGCGCCCGATGAGTCCACCAATGCACGCAAAGATCATCGCAACAACGACCCATACGCTGATGACAGCGGGGCTGAAGAGGGCACGCATACCATCCGCGTAGTCCTGGCCCATCTGGGACGCGACATCCGCGTAGTAAGAGTCGGGAGCAAAGAAAATCGGAGCAAGCGGGCCGATCATCCACAGGGAGAAGAGCATGTATGCTGCGATGTTTCGAGGGGCGCTCAGATATCCACCGCTGTGGGCGATGAGGTCAGCCAAGAAACCGAGGACAAGAGCGAAGGGTACGGTCACCCATGCATGTCCTGTCACGACCATGAGGAAGGCGACGATGCCCGCCATGATCGTGACCGTCCCAAACATGCGCGAGCGCACCATCATCAGCATGATGACCGGCCCGTTAAGGAGGAGACCGACAATCCAGCCAACGAACATGAATGCCGGGCCGAAGAAGCCGAGCATTCCCGAGCACCACATGAGAATGAAATAGACGGCGGTAAATGCACCAATGGTGACAGCTGAGCGCGCCTTTGTAACGCCCGAGCTTGAAACCTGAGTCATGATCGCGACCTTTAATGATAATGAGGTTTATAGAATAAAGCTAAGGATAGCCTATTTTTATGTAGGCTTATAAGACCTTGTGCCCAATTGGAATAACACAAAGGCCCCCACGAGCGTTGCTCGTGGGGGCCTTAGAAAACGACTATCTGCCGTTAACCTCTAGTGCTTCAGGAAGCATCCTCGGAGGTCAGGGCGCGAGTCTTGGTGGCATCCAAGGGGATACCGGGGCCCATGGTCGTGGCGACCGTGGCCTTGATGATGTAACGGCCCTTTGCGGAAGCCGGCTTCAGACGCAGGATCTCATCGAGAACAACTGCGTAGTTCTCAACGAGCTGCTCGGCGGTGAAGGAAGCCTTACCGACGATGAAAGCCAGGTTTGCGTGCTTGTCGACACGGAACTCGATACGACCACCCTTGATCTCACGGACAGCCTTGGCGACGTCCATGGTCACGGTGCCGGTCTTGGGGTTCGGCATGAGGCCACGGGGACCCAGGACGCGGCCCAGACGGCCGACCTTGCCCATGAGGTCCGGGGTTGCAACGGCGACATCAAAGTCGGTGTAGCCCTTTGCGACCTTTTCGATGAGCTCGTCGCCGCCGACCTCGTCGGCTCCAGCGTCGAGTGCTTCCTGTGCGCGCTCGCCAACGGCGAAGACCAAGACCCGAGCGGTCTTACCGGTGCCGTGCGGCAGGGAAACGGTGCCTCGGACCATCTGATCCGCCTTGCGGGGATCAACACCCAGTCGCATAACAACCTCGACGGTTGAATCGAACTTGGTGACCGAGGTTTCCTTGGCCAAACGCATTGCGGCCAGGGGGCTGTACAGTTCGCCAGCGTGGATCTTCTCCGCCGCTGCGCGGTAGCTCTTAGAGCGCTTCGTCATTCTGCTTCTTCTCCTTGCAGGTGTGGGTGTCGGGCAGCGCCTGCCCTACCACGAGGTAATAAAGGGTCAGTCCTGAACAGTGATGCCCATGGAACGCGCGGTGCCCGCGACGATCTTGGAAGCGGCATCAATGTCATTGGCGTTGAGGTCAACCATCTTGGCCTGGGCGATTTCGCGCACTTGGTCCATGGTGATCGATCCAACCTTGGCGGTGTTCGGGGTACCCGAACCCTTTGCAACACCTGCAGCCTTCTTGATCATCTCGGAGGCCGGAGGGGTCTTGAGGACGAAGGTGAAGGAGCGATCTTCGTAGACGGTGATTTCAACCGGGACGATCGAACCGCGCTGCGACTCAGTTGCAGCGTTGTATGCCTTCGTGAATTCGACGATGTTAACGCCGTGCTGGCCCAGTGCGGGACCAACGGGCGGAGCAGGGGTCGCGGCGCCTGCAGCGATCTGCAGCTTAATGAGGCCGGTGACCTTCTTCTTCTTCGGTGCCATATTTCGGGTCTTTCTATTTCTTACTGGGCCGCGGAGACTACCGCGGCATGCATCCACGTGGCGCCCACAGGAAGAGCAACCTGCGGACATAGTCCACCCAGACGCACGAATCTACATCATAACGCGATGTCGGCGCTCCCCCAAGTCTTGGTGCTCGAGGTCACGCCACGAGGCGTTTACTCTTCGATCTTCTCGACCTGATCGAAGGTCAGCTCCATGGGGGTCTCACGCTCGAAGATGGTCAGGAGGACCTTCAGACGCTGGGTTTCAGGCATGATCTCAGAAATCACAGCGCTCATGGTGGCGAATGCACCGTCGATAACGGTGACAACCTCGCCGACCTCGAACTGGGTCTGAACTTCCTGGACGGGGGCGGGAGCGCTCTTCTCTTCTGCAGCCGCGGCCTCGAGAACATTCGGGGTCAGCAGCATAACGACCTCGTCGATCGAAAGCGGGACCGGGTTGTGCTGGTCACCCACGAAGCCGGTGACTGCGGGGGTTTCCTTCACCACACGGTAGGAGTCTTCGTTGAAGTCCATGCAGACGATGACGTAGCCGGGAATGCGCACGCGACGAACGCGCTTCTTCGCATTTCCGCGGTACTCCATGACGTACTCATCGGGAACCTCGACCTGGAAAATCGAGTCTTCCATGTTCTGGTTGGTAATACGCTGCTCAAGGTTTGCCTTCACCTTGCGCTCGTGACCGGAGTAGGTGTGAATGACGTACCAGTCGCCGGGAGACATGTAGAGTTCGCGGCGCAGCTTTTCTACCGGATCATCGTCTGACGAGGCCGCCTGCTCAGCTGCTTCTTCAACGCCAGCTTCCGCTTCGCCTTCTTCACGTGCTTCCTCGCGCTCGACGGGAGCATCTTCAAGGCGTTCTGCCACGTCGTCTTCGCGCTGTGCGGCAGTTTCCAGATCAGCTTCGGGCGCGATTCCACCGTCAAAGGTGTCGATCGGGGCCTCTTCGATATTGTCTAGGCTCACGGGTTTTCCTCCTGTGCTTAACGCTCGCGCGGTGTTCGCGGCCGAGCCGTAGAAGAAACCCGCCTGCATTCCTGCGGGCGGGTTAACGGTTTCAGCCAAATACCAATGAGTTCAGTCTACCGAATAAGAAATCAAGAAGGCCAGTGAAAGCCATAATTGCGGCAACAAACACAATGACGACGAGGAAGTAGGTCCAGGTCTCAGAACCGCTGGGATAAATGACTTTCTTCATCTCAGAGATCACCTGAGAGACAAAGATCACCATACGCTTGAAAATATTCGGGCGTTTTTCCTTGGGTTGAGGTGCGCCATCGCGCGAGGGGGTTGCACGCTTCTTCGTGCGATCCACCCGCGGGGATTCTTCACGGCGAGCCTGGGATTCGCTCATCGTTCCTCCAATAGTTATGCACCTGAGTGGCAGGGCAGGCGGGACTCGAACCCACAACCGCCGGTTTTGGAGACCGGTGCGCTACCAATTGCGCCACTGCCCTACTGCAACTCTTCCGAAAAAGACTTGCTCGGTTGAGTTTAGGGGAGAAGAGGCCTCCTGTCCAACTCACCGCGATGCGTTCGCCTCATAAGCGCTCAAATTGTGACTCACACCAATAAATGGATCTATCCATGCCACAATGTTCGCGTGGATACTCAATCAGCCTCCCGCGTCTCAACGCGCTTCGCAAATATCACTCCCTCAGCGACCCTTGCCGTCGACGCTAAGGCCAAGGCACTGAAGGCCCAGGGACGCCCCGTCGTTGGTTTCGGTGCGGGCGAACCTGATTTCGCCACCCCCGATTACATTGTCGAGGCCGCCGTCAAGGCCGCGCGCAACCCCGCGATGCACCGCTACACGCCCGCCGCCGGCCTCCCGGCGCTGCGCGAGGCCATCGCAGAAAAGACCCTGCGCGACTCCGGCTACGAGGTCTCCCCCGCCGACATCGTCGTGACCAACGGCGGCAAGCAGGCCGTCTTCCAGGCCTTCGCCGCGCTGCTGGGCCCCGGCGACGAGGCGATCCTGCCGACCCCCTACTGGACGACGTACCCCGAGGTCGTCAAGCTCGCCGGTGCGACCCCCGTCAAGGTGTTCGCGGGCGCCGACCAGGACTACAAGGTGACCGTCGAGCAGCTCGAGGCCGCGCGCACGCCTCGCACGAAGGTCCTCCTCATGTGCTCGCCGTCCAACCCGACGGGCAGCGTCTACACGCCCGAGGAGCTGACCGCGATCGGCCAGTGGGCCCTCGAGCACGGCATCTGGGTCATCTCCGATGAGATCTACGAGCACCTGCTGTACGAGGACGCGCAGACTGCGCACATCGTCAAGCTGGTGCCCGAGCTGGCCGACCAGGCCGTCATCCTCAACGGCGTTGCCAAGACCTACGCGATGACCGGCTGGCGAGTGGGCTGGATGATCGGCCCCTCCGACGTCATCAAGGCCGCACTGTCCTTCCAGTCGCACCTGACCTCCAACGTCAACAACGTCGCCCAGGAGGCCGCGCGCGCCGCCGTGTCGGGTTCCCTGGACGCCGTGGACGAGATGCGGGTCGCCTTCGACCGTCGCCGCCGCACGATCGTTGACATGCTGCGCCAGATCGACGGCTTCGACGTTCCGACCCCCAAGGGCGCGTTCTACGTCTACCCCTCCGTCGAGCGCCTGCTGGGTCGCGAGATCCGCGGCCGCGTGGCCAACACATCGGGTGAGCTCGCCGACCTGATCCTCGACGAGGTCGAGGTCGCGGCGGTTCCAGGCGAGGCCTTCGGCCCCTCCGGCTTCCTGCGCTTCTCCTACGCCCTGGCCGACGACGACCTCGTCGAAGGCGTTGGTCGTATCCAAGAACTCCTGTCAGAAGCCCGATAGACCAATTACATGCGACTGAAGTTCCGCGCGGTGAGTACTTTTGTGCCACCGCGCGGGCTTTTATGAACGCACTGTCAAAAAGTGTGCAGTAGCGCTACCTAAAGTGTGTCCCGAGCTGTTATAATTGACATATGGACATCTCGACGCGGAGAACACAACTCGACCAACCCAATGGACATGTCCTTGTCGCCCACGGTTATGCTGAGCATTCGGGACGTTTTGAAGGTCTGATCAATGCACTTCTCCAGGCTGGCTACGATGTGTCAACCTACGACCACTATGGTCATGGCACTTCCCCAGGCCCTCGCGCCAAGGTCGATGTCGGTCTGCTGATCAAGGACCACATCGCTGCTCGCCAACAGGCTCTTCACAATTCACGCTGCGATGAATTGATCCTCTTTGGGCATTCAATGGGTGGTTTGATTAGCGCTGCTTCTGCGCTGATCTACCGCAAGGATCTGCGATGCATGGTCCTCACTGGACCCGCTTTTATTCCACTCCTCGAGATTCCTAAGCCCGTGGTTGGCAGACTTGGGAAACTGGCTCGCTATTTGCCGGGAGTACAGGCTCCGGCGGCACAGTCCATGCCCGACCATTCCGTACTTTCGCATGATCCCAGCGTCCAAGAAGCTTTCGACGCCGATCCCCTCAACTACCACGGCGCTCCCCCGCGTCTGACGCTCTCGACCATGGTGATTCAGGGCAAGAAGGCGCTCGAGCACGCGGATCGCCTGACCTGCCCCACGCTGATTTTCCACGGCAGCGCCGATGAGCTCACCTCGCCGGAGGGTTCTGCAGAGTTTGTTGAGCGTGTACGTCATGCGCATCCCGACGCAGATATTGACCTGCGTGTCATCGATGGGGCCTACCACGAAGTCTTGAATGAGCCTGAGAAGGATATGATCCTACGCGACCTGCTCCTGTGGCTCGAGAAGCACTGATAGGATCGACCTCTATTCCTCGCCAGCCTTCTCTTACCGTTCCAGCGCCGACTCCCCTTGGGCGACGACCGCTGTCCACGCTCCCCAAGGCGCACCTGCACCTGCACTTCACGGGTGCGATGCGCCCGCAAACTCTGATCGATATGGCCCGCGAGAAAGGCACTCGCCTTCCTCCTCACCTGTTGGACTTGGACCCCTTAACCGTGCCCGCGGACGCCCGCGGTTGGTTCCGTTTCCAGCGCTCCTACGATGCCGCGCGTCACCTCGCGCGTTCCGAGGCCGCGTGGCCAACACGTCGGGCGAGCTCGCTGACCTGATCCTCGATGAGGTTGAGGTCGCAGTTGTCCCGGGCGAAGCCTTCGGCCCCTCGGGCTTCATTCGCCTCTCTTACGCTTTGGCCGATGACGATTTGGTCGAGGGCGTGGGACGAATTCAGGAGCTTCTCTCCGAGGCTCGCTGACTCAGGGTTCCACTACGAAATCCCGCGCGGTAGGCACATCGCTAGCCGTGCGGGATTTTTCTTACTCTTCGTCAAGTCACACCCCAATATCGCTACCCAAATGACGCCTTGAGCTGTCACAATTGACACATGGACCTTTCAACTCGGCGCACTCACCTCGATCAGCCTCGCGGGCATGTCCTGATTGCCCATGGTTACGGCGAGCATTCGGGACGTTTTGAAGGACTCAGCACCGCTCTCCTCAACGCAGGCTACGATGTGTCCACTTATGACCACTACGGCCACGGCACTTCCCCCGGGCCTCGCGCTCAAGTCGACGTCGGTGCGTTGATCAAGGACCACATCAGCGCTCGCCAAGAAGTTTTGGCCGATTCCCGTTTCGATGAGCTCATTCTTTTCGGGCATTCAATGGGGGGTCTCATCACTGCGGCCTCGGCTTTGATCTCACAGCGAGGCATTCGCTGTATGGTCCTCACTGGTCCCGCTTTCATCCCGCTTCCTCATCTTCCCGCGCCGGTGGTTGGTGGCCTCGGGAAACTCGCTCGCTACCTGCCGGGAGTGCAGGTTCCGGCGGCCCAGTCCACGCCCGAGCATTCTTTGCTTTCGCGCGATCCCAGCGTTCAGGAAGCTTTCGACGCCGATCCGCTCAACTACCACGGCGCTCCCCCGCTTCTGACGGCCTCGACCATGGTGATTCAAGGCAAGAAGGCCCTCGAGCACGCGGATCGCCTGACCTGCCCGACGCTGATTTTCCATGGCAGTGCTGATGAACTGACCTCACCGGAGGGCTCTGCAGAGTTTGTTGCGCGCGTGCTCGAGGCTCACCCCGACGCAGATATTCACCTGCGCGTCATCGATGGGGCTTGCCACGAGGTTCTCAACGAGCCTGAGAAGGCCATGGTCCTGCGCGACCTACTCCTGTGGGTCGAGAAGCACTGATGGAGCAGCATCAAGCATCTCGCCAGCTTTCACTAACGGTCCCAGCGCCGACTCCCCCCGGGCGTCGGCCGTTGTCCACTCTGCCAAAAGCGCACCTGCATCTGCACTTCACGGGTGCGATGCGACCGCAAAGTCTGATCGATATGGCCCGCGAGAAGGGCACTCGCCTTCCTCCCCACCTCTTGGACTTGGACCCCTTAACCGTGCCCGCAGATGCTCGCGGATGGTTCCGTTTCCAGCGCTCCTACGATGCCGCGCGCGCTTTGGTCCGTTCCGAAGCCGCGATGCGGCGGATCGTTGCCGAGGCCGCGGAAGATGATGCGGCCGAGGGCTCGCGTCGCCTCGAAATGCAGGTTGACCCCACGTCTTATGCCCCTTGGGTTGGCGGGATTACTCCCGCTTTGGAGATCATCATTGACGAGGCGATCGCTGCGGGAAAGCGCACGGGCGTCGAAGTTGCATTGATCGTTGCGGCTTCGCGAATTCGCCATCCCCTTGACGCGCGAACGCTTGCTCGTCTGGCAGTTCAGTATGCGGGTGATGGCCCCGGACAGGTTGTGGGCTTTGGTCTGTCCAATGATGAGCGCGTTGGCGATACCTCAGCGTTTGCTCCTGCCTTCCGTATTGCCCGCGAGGGCGGTTTGGCCTCGGTTCCTCATGGCGGGGAGCTTTTGGGCCCGGAGTCTGTGATGAATGTTGTTTCAGCCCTGCACCCGACGCGTTTGGGTCACGGCGTGCGCACCAGTGAAGATCCCGATTTGCTGCGGCGTTTGATTGACGAGGATGTTTCTTTCGAGGTGTGTCCGACCTCGAATATTCACCTGGGGGTCTTCCCCGATTTCGCATCTGTTCCGCTCATGCGCTTTATCGAGGCCGGCGCGCGCGTTGCTCTTTCGGCTGACGACCCCTTGCTATTCCATTCGCGCGTGGTTGCCCAATACGAGGCCGCGCGTGATGTTTTCGGGCTTTCTGACGTTCAGCTGGCAGATTTGGCACGTCAGTCTATTGATGCTTCTTTGGCTAGTGAGGCCTCGAAACGCGTGTGGAAAGCGGAAATCGATCAGTGGCTCGCGGCCCCACCCGCGGTGTGAGCGGCATTCCGTTCAATAAATTTGCTCGCTAGCTTGTGGACCTGTCGAGTTTCCTTGCTTTCCAGATCCCACGCGCTTAATTCGGTTGCAACCAGGTCTGGGAACCTCTTACTGATATCGCGTAGAGCGTTTCCCACAGATTTTCTGACGTACTCGCTCGGGTCATTTCGAAGCGCCGAAAGCCTCTCGATTGCCTCACATGGGTGCTCTTTAAAATAGGGGCGACTGGTCCATATCCGTAGTCCTTCAGTGACAGCTCTACGAACATTTGGATTGGAATGAGCCAGCCACTCGTCGATCACTGAAAGAGAGTGCTCATACCCCGTAGTGGCGCAGAAAAAGTCAAAGGCTTTCGCCAGGATTTCTTGAACTCTCCAGTTGTCATCCTGGGCGATATTTTCCCTCAAGAAAGTAAGTACTTCCTGATCCTGCGAGAGATACCCGAAGAGGAAAACCGCGTACATTCGCACCTGGTAAACCTCGGAGCGGTATGCGCAATAGGCAATTTCCAAAGCCTGGTCGCGATCATGAGAGTCGTAGTCGCTGCGTGCCCGCCGCTCTTCTTCTTTGAAGCCTCCCTCGATCGGGGAAAGGTCTCTTTCCAAGCTCGCAAGGTACTCGTTCACGGCGGTCCTCCTCAGCTCGTTGAAGATAGCCCGAACTACCACTCAATGCCGATGGCAACAGGCTCAGGAACAAGAGTCACGCCATAGGCATCAAAGACACGCTCGCGCACAGCGCGCGCCAAGGCCTCGATGTCTGCGCCGCTTGCACCCCCGCGGTTTGTCAGTGCGAGCACGTGCTTGGTCGACAAGGATGCGCGAGGCGGGGCACCGGCCTCTAGAAGATGGAAACCCTTGGAGCAGCCCGCGTGGTCAATGAGCCAAGCAGCGCTGGTTTTCACCAGTCCCTCCCCCGCCGGGAAACGAGGCGCCTCTTCGGGGAGCGCGGCAGCCACGGCCTCGGGGAGGATGGGGTTAGTGAAGAAAGATCCCGCGCTCCACGTATCGTGGTCCTCCGGGTTTAAGACCATTCCCTTCCCCGCGCGCAGCTCAAGCACGGTCGAGCGGACCAGGGAAGCCTCGGCACGCTCCCCAGCTTCCACTCCGAGGCGCCGCGCAAGTTCGGAGTACATGACGGGCGCACTCAGGGATGAGCGCTCGAGGCGGAAGTCGACGCTCAACACAACCCAACGCCCCGTCGGCCCCCACACGCGGCCGGGAAGACCGGGCTGACCAATGCTGTGCTTGATCGCGGAGGAACGGTAAGCAAAACCTAGCTCTGCGGGAAGCAGACGAACGGTGCGCTGCTCGAGGCGGTCGTAGGCCTCGACGCTGTGAATTGTTTCAGCAACCTCGTGTCCGTAGGCGCCCACGTTCTGTACCGGGGATGCTCCCGCGCTTCCGGGGATCCCCGACAAAGCCTCGATACCGGACAACTGTTCTTCGACGCTCCACGCAACAAAGTCATCCCAAACTGTACCGGCCCACACACGTACAATCACCGAGTCAGCCGCATCCTCTTCAACGATGCGCGCAATCTCTGCACCCGGACGTACAGCGACAACAGCTCCATCAAATGGAGCATCCGATGCAAGCAGATTCGATCCGCCGCCCAGAACTAGAAGCTGGCGCTGCTCCTCATCGGCCGCGCGAACGCCAGCAACCAATTCCTCACTGGAAGTTGCGCGTACAAGGCGAGAAACCTCTCCGCCCACGCGAAAGGTCGTCAATTCAGCAAGAGTCGTCATGACTCAAGATTAATCGTCAAGAGGTGCAACGGCTCGCACGCGCCCCCGCTGGTCCGGAACCTGTCCGGCCAAGACGATGGCCAGACACACCGGGAGCACGACGAAAATGAGCGCACGGTGGTAGCCGACGTGATCTGCAATAAGACCTAAAATCGGCGGTCCGATGAGCGCCGAACCATAATTCACGGTCGAGAGGACCGATACTCGCGCAGGCGTCATCACGGGATCAATGCTCAGGGCGGAAATACCCAGGGGGAACACCAAGGATGCACCGATACCCCACAAGGCAACACCGATAACCGCAAGAATATGATGCGGCGCAAAGGCAACAAGCATCAGGCCAACGATCGCGCATCCCATGGTCAATCGAAGCAGATGCGGCGCCCCAAAACGCCTCTCTAAACGCGGAGATCCGAAGCGCATGATCGTCATCATCAGCAAGAAGAAAGCGAAGATCGCCGACGCCGTCGAGGTCGCAAAACCATAACCGTCGACCATCGACAGGTTCAGCCAGTCGTTAGCAGCGCCTTCCAGGAGTCCGCCGCTCATCACCATGAGAGCGATCAGAACCGTGCGGCGTTCGCGCCACGCCAAGCGGGTCAGGCCCTTCTTCGCATTGCCTGCCGAGGCCTCGTCCCCTTCGCCCGCAGGGCTTTCCCTTGCGGGTTCAAGAGCGGCGACCTCGTCCTGACTGAGGTAGAAACCAATGGAAACACCGCACACAATAAGTTCAAGAGCAGCCAGACCGTATAAGTGCGCTCCGAGTGGAACTCCGACCCGCGAGGCAAGTGCTCCAAGTAATGCGCCACCAAGCATGCCAACCGCGTACATCGCTTGAATCACTGGAACTACAAGGCGCCTCACAGCAGCTTGGACCAAACCAGCCTCGATGTTCATGCTCGATCCCCACAGGCCCGCCCCGGCAGACATGAAAACAAGGGAACCGGTGAAGAGCACGAGAGAATTCGCGAGCGTTCCCGTCGCTGCTCCGACAATGCCCAATGCCCAAATGAATACGCCGATTCGCCCAGCCCACCGTGCACCGATCTTCATGACGATCGGACCCGAAGTGGGAAGGGTCAACAAAGAACCCAGGGAGGCAATCAGCAGCATCATGCCGATGGTTCCCGGGGTCAATCCCAGGTGATCACGCACATCGGGTAGACGTGAGAGCCACGCTGAGGTTGCAGAACCCAGGCCTGCGTAGACCACAAAGGTTGCACGAAGGGCACTGTGAGCGCGAGCTGAGGGGATAGACATGGTTCGCAATTTTACGCGCGTTCACGCACGTAGATAAAGGCTGAATACAGCGCTGCCCGTGTGAAATACATCCACACGGGCACCGCAGAAATTCGGGACGAATCAGCCTTCGACGGCGGCCTTAAACCAGCCGGTGACCGAGGTCGGGTGAGTAATCGCGGTACCCACGATCACTGCGAATGCGCCGAGCTTCATGGCAGCGGCGGCGTGCTCCGGAGTGTGAATACGTCCTTCGCAGATCACGGGAACACCCGGGAATGCCTGGACCGTCTGCTCGAGAAGCTCCAAATCAGGGCCATCGGTCTTCGGGCGATCGCCGGTGTAGCCAGCAAGAGTCGTTGAAACAATATCGACACCGGCATCGACGGCGCGCTGTGCATCTTCAAAAGAACCACAGTCAGCCATCACCAGTGTCTCTTCTTCGCGCAAAGCCGCAACGGTTTCAGCAAAACTACGACCGTCAAGGCGCGGGCGACCCGTCGCGTCTAGAGCCACGATATCGGCACCCGCCATGACGCAGGCGCGCGCGTGACGCAACGAGGGGGTGATGTAGACACCCTCGTGGCCTTCCTTCCACAGACCAATCACCGGGACATCGACACGTCCCTTGATCGCGGAGATATCCGACAGCCCCTGGCAACGGATCGCCGCAGCGCCACCGATCTCGGCAGCACGCGCAATCTGAGCCATAGTCTCGGGGTGACGCATGGGTTCCCCCGGGTAAGCCTGAACAGAAACGATGAGCTTTCCTTTAAGACCGGCAATAAGCGGATGCATGATGAACTCCTATGCGTTGAGGAAGAAAGAAACAGCCCCGAGCAGCGGCGCATCGCCACCAAGGGAACCAACAAGAATGGGGGTAGCTGCAACGGGTGTCATCGCGCTGGCTGAAAAGCCCTCGTTGAGACCATCCCACCAGATATCCCCCGAGCGAGTCATCGAGCCGGAGATGATGACGACGGCGGGATCCATACAGTTCACTAACGAGGCCGTGGCCTCGCCCAGTGCGTACGCGGAACGCGCGAAACACGCTTGTGCGAGGGGATCGCCAGAATCGGCGAGCTCTTGGAGAGCGCGTCCTCCGTCAACTTCCGGCTTGTCTTGTGGACGCAGCGAGTTATACCACGTGGTAATTCCTGACCCGGAGCAGAAGGATTCGATGTGTCCCAAGCGCCCACACGAACAAACCATGTCCGGAGCGAAATGGTGGTGAACGTGACCCACGTGTCCCGCAATACCGCGAGAACCGAAGGCAACGCGACCGTCTTCGACGAAGGCACCACCGATCCCCGTTCCCACGGCAATAGATAGAACGCTTCGATAGGGACGCCCTGCACCCAAAGTGGCCTCTCCAAGCCCGTGTGCGTGCACGTCGTTGAGGACACGAACCGGGAGCTGCGTATGCGCGGAAAGGAGGTCACCGAGTTTGGTTCCCGCCCAACCGGGCATGATGTCCGTTGCGGACACGATCGTACCGGTCGCGGGGTCGACAACTCCGGCGCTTGCGACCGCGATACCTGTAATAGCCGGGTGCGACTCGATCAGTTCCGAGGCCAGTGCGCAGATTCGCGCAGCAACATCGGCACCGCCCTGAGCGGCCAAGGTCGGGATTGATCCGCGTTCGGTAACGGTGAAGCTGTCTTCGGCCTCGACAATGCCCCAACCGATCTTCGTTCCACCGATATCAAGAGCAAGGAGCGTAGTCATGAAAATTCTCCAAAAGGCGACGGAAGAGAAGACTAATCAGCGAGGCCAAGGCGGGCGCACGCTCGCGCGCACGCGAGAGGAAGTACCGCCTCGGCCTCGCTGATGATCAGGAGAGCAGACCAACCTCACGAAGGACGGAGGCGACATGCTCGACGTTTGCACCTTCAAGAGCCTTCACGGGGCGAGGCATCTCGTTGGAATCAAAGACACCGAGGAGCTGCAGAGCAGTCTTGAAGGCACCAACACCGGCGCCAAAGCCCTGAACGCCCTGGACCAGAACGATGCGCATGAGGTCCGCGAGGCGGTCCTGCTCGGTGCGCACAGCTTCCCAGTCACCGCGCTCGAAAGCCTGCCACTGACGGACGTAGCCATCGGGGTCAACGTTGGCCAGGCCGGGGACCGAGCCGTCTGCGCCCGACATGTAAGCACCATCGACAACCACTTCGTGGCCGGTCAGCAGCTGAAGCGGGTGACCAGCGGCCTCGTTCGCACGGGACAGCCAGCGGAAGCCCACATCATCACCGGAAGAATCCTTAACGCCGTCAAGAACGCCTTCCTTACCCAAGCGAAGAACAAGATCGTTCTGCAGCTTCGTGTGGACGCAGACGGGAATGTCGTAGGCCCACAGCTCAAGATTGGTGTTCTCCTTGAGGATGCGGAAGTGCTTCTCGATCTCTGCCTGGCCGCCCAGTGCATAGAAGGGAGCGGTTGCAACGACGCCCAGAGCTCCACCGATCTCCTCGACGGCCTTGATGTTCTCAATGACACGCTCAGTTTCGGTATCGATCACACCGACCAGCAGCGGAACGCGACCGTCGACAATGCGAACAACCTCGCGCTGGATCTGCTGACGACGCTCGGAGGTCGAGAATGCAACCTCACCGGTCGAGCCGGAGACGAAGAGGCCGTTCAGGCCCGCACCAATCATGCGGTTGATGTGACGCTCCAGCGAGGCAACGTCCAGTTCGCCGTTCTTCAGCGGGATAGCCAACGGCGGGACAACGCCGCGAATCTGTGAACTCATTAGTTCTCTCCTCCGAGTGTTGGATGCAGCAGCGAGGGTGCAGCCCCCAGGAGCTTGCGGGTGTAGGGATCCTTCGGGGACGCCAGCAACTCAGCTGCCGGTCCCTCTTCAACGACCTTTCCGCCGTTCATCACAGCGATCCGGTCAGAAACGTAGCGAACAGTTTGAATATCGTGCGAGATGAAGACCATCGCCAAGCCCAGTTCACTCTTGAGGTCCGTGAGCAGGTTCAGGATCTGTGCGCGCACCGAAACGTCCAGTGCGCTCGTGGGCTCATCAGCGATGATCGCATCGGGGCCAATGGACAGGGCACGAGCAATTGCAACGCGCTGACGCTGACCGCCGGAGAGCTGACCGGGGAGTGCATCCAAGGCGCTCGAAGGCAGACCCACCAAAGAGATCAGTTCTTGCACGCGCTTGGCCCGCGAGGCCTCGTCACCAATCTTGTGTACGCGCAGCGGATCAGCAAGCTGATCAGCAACGTGCATACGCGGGTTGAGAGCGGTTGCGGGGTCTTGGAAGACCACGGAAACAACACGTCCGATACGCCTGCGCGCATCCGCACCGCGCTTGGTGACTTCTTCACCGTTGAAGAACACTTGGCCCTTCGTTGGCATCTGCAGGCCGCACATAACATTTGCAGTCGTGGACTTACCGCAGCCGGATTCACCGACGATACCCAGCGTCTGCCCACGCTCAATGCGCATGTTGACACCGCGAACCGCGTGCACCTTGTGGGGGCGGAACAATGAGCCAGTGCGGGAGTTGAAGGTCACCTCAACGTCTTTGAGCTCGATGATCGGAGTTTCAGTACTCATCAGTTTTCCTCCTGACCTTCTTCAATGACGATGGTCTCGCTGGAGACGAGGACCTCTTCGCGAGGCGGCAGTGCCGCATACACGTGCTCGGGGCCCACCTCGGTGAGGACCGGGCGAATATCGAGGCCGTAGTCGGGGTGCGAGGAACGAGGAGCAAAGCGGTCGCCGATCGGGAAATCTCGAGGCGAGGGAACAGTTCCGGGAACCTGGTGCAGGCGTCCGGAGCCGGCTTCGATCGAGAGCACTGCGCCCAGCAGACCGCGAGTGTACTCGTGGGTCGGGTGAGTGAGCAGTTCCTTGGTCGACGCCTGCTCGATGACCTGACCGGCGTACATGACGGTGATCTTGTGGGCCACCTCGGCGACAAGCGCCAAGTCGTGGGAAACGAAGATCATTGCGAAGCCGAGCTTCTCACGCAGTTCGTTGAGCAGGTTAATGACCTGCTTTTGAACGGTCACGTCCAGAGCGGTGGTCGGTTCGTCAGCAATGATGAGCTTCGGGTCGCGGGTCAGTGCCATTGCAATCAGAACGCGCTGACGCTGGCCGCCGGAAAGCTCGTGCGGGTAGGACTCGAGGGTGCGCTTGGGGTCCAGGCCCACCAGCTCAAGGAGTTCTTCTGCAGTGCGGGTTCCGCCGCGCTTGGTCAGCTGCTTCATCTGTGCCTTGATGAGCATGGCGGGGTTGAGTGAGGAAAGCGCATCCTGGTAGATCATTGCCATCTCGTGGCCAAGAAGCGCACGACGCTCTTCAGGCTTCATCTCCAGCAGGTTCTTGCCTTCGTAGAGGATCTCACCGGTGATCTCTGCCTTGGGATCGATCAAGCCCATGATGGTCAGCGCCGTAATGGACTTACCACAGCCGGACTCACCGACGAGGCCCATGGTCTCGCCGGGGCGCACCTTGAAGGACACGTGATCGACGACGTTGACATCGCCGTGGCGCTCGAACTTGATGCACAGGTCCTTGACCTCCAAGAGAGGCTCTCCGGTAAAGTCATCTTCGAAGCGGTCGGTGCGCTTACCTTCGACAGATTCCAGATCGTCGAGGCGTGCCTGCAGAGACTCGGCCTGCTCGGCGTAGGCGCGGCGAGGATCGAGAAGGATGCGGTCGGCTTCGCGGTCAGAGTTCTTATCGACCTGGGCGACAGCTGCCGTGGAGGGAGCTGCGACCATTGCGTCCGTGATGCCTTCGGAGAGGATGTTCAAGCACAACACGCTGATCATGATGAACAGACCGGGGAAGAAGGCGGTCCACCAGTAGCCCAGCAGGACCGAGAGGTAGGACGAAGCCTCGGACAAGATATTGCCCCAAGTGGGGACCATGGTTGCGGGAAGGCCTGACCCAATGAAGGTCAGCGAGGCCTCGAGGATGATCGCATCTGCGACCAAGACCGTGGCGAAGACCAGAACCGGAGCAGCAGTGTTACGCATGACGTGCTTGATGAGGATCCACGGTGCACGAGCACCGGAGACGATCACTGCACGCACGTAATCCTCACCGTACGCGGCCATCACGTTTGCGCGAACAATACGTGCCAGCTGCGGGATGTAGACGAATGCGATCGAGAAGATAATGACGAAGACAATGCCCATCTTGTTGTCGGACTGGGCAAGTGTGCGTCCGAAGACCAAAACCGTGACGGCCGCCATTGCGATACCGGGGACAGCCATGATGATGTCTAGGATGCGCATGATGGTCTCGGAGATGGCCTTGCGCGTCACAGCTGCGATCGATCCGATGATTGCGCCGAAGAAGAGCGCGATCACGGTTGAGCAAAGACCGATAAGCAGTGAGTAGCGGCCACCGAAGAGGATGCGAGACAGAATGTCTCGGCCCGCATGGTCAGTACCGAAGAGGTGAGCCGAAGACGGCCCCTGCCACGGCGTATCGATAAATTCGGGCGAATAGGGCGCCACGAAGGGCGCGAGGATTGATACAAGAACGATCAGTGCCAAAACAGCGATTGCGATCTTGGATCCCAAAGACATCGCACTGATGCGTGAGAAATGCGCACCCTTCGCGGTGACCTTTGCGAGTTTTGCTTTTTGGTTCATGACTCACACCGACCTAATACGCGGGTTGATGAGCAGGTAGAGCATGTCAACGATAATGTTGACGATGATGAAGGCGATTGCGACGACCAAGGCGCCACCTTGCACTAGGGTCACCCAGTTCTGTTGGATACCCTGGAGGAGCACGAGCTTACCCATGCCATCAATGGCGAAGATGATTTCAATGACGACGGCACCACCCATGAGGTAGCCGATACGCAGACCCAGAACAGTCACAGGAGTGATGAGGGCGTTGCGCAGGACGTTGCGGGCAACGACGACATGCTTGGGAATGCCCGCACCGATTGCGGTGCGAACGTAGTCGCGGTCCAATTCCTCAACCATCGAGGTACGCACGACGCGGGTCATTTGGCCGATCACAGGAACAGCCAATGCAATGGCGGGAAGAAGTAATCGAAGGAACCAACCCGAGGGATCGACGCTGAATGCAGGAATAGGACCGGAAACCGGGATGGAACCACCGACGAAAGCCAAGACCAGCAGCGCTGCCAGCCAGAAGGAAGGGGTACCAATGCAGATAACCGAGATCACGCGGATCAGCTGATCAGGCCAGCGATCGCGGTACAGAGCGGCAATGACGCCGAGGGGGAAAGCGATAACGATTGCGAAGAACAGACCCAAGAAGGTGAGTTGAAGAGTGACAGGCAGCGCCTGTGCGACCAGATCACTCACGTGGTACTCCGTGCCAGTTGCGTACAGACCGAGGTCACCGTGAAGCATGTTCCACAGATACGTTCCGTATTGGGTGAAGAAGGGCTCGTTGAGTCCGCGTTCAACGCGGTACGCTTCGAGAGCTTCGGGAGTGGCTGTCTCACCCAGTGCCGAGTAGGCGGGGTCAATGGGAGACAGCGACATGATGAAGAAGACGAGGAATGACACGCCGACCACCATGATCGGCAGCGCCACCAGTCGTCGCGCGATAAGGCGCAGAAGGTTATTCACTGCTAGACCTCCATGTCAAGCGGAATTGAGCAAAATGATGGAGGGGTGGGGTCCCACTGTGGCGTTAGCCTAAGGTGGGCATCCCACCCCTCCTTTCGTCGAAAGCCTGCTAGGGCTTTACTTCGCGCTTACTCCAAGCAGCTGCAGGCTGGTGGCGGAAATTGCCTTGAAGCCATCGACCTTCTTGGGGTTAGATGCGGTGATCATGTTGCGGAAGACCAGCGGGTAGATCACGCTCTGCTCGGCGAGCAGATCCTGAACCTCGCCCCACTTAGCCTTGGCAGCGTCACCGTCAAGCTGAACAGCCTCGTCCATGAGGCCCTGCAGCTTCTTGAAGGAATCGGGATCCGAAACCTGCCAGCCGTCACGCTTCTTGGTCCAGACGTTGTCGCCGTTCCACCAAGAAACGATGATGCCGGGGTCAACACCGAAGACCGAGGGGTCACCGGGGGCCAGGACGACATCGTAGGTCGGGTTGTCAACGTCGGTCACGGTCGAGTAGAGAGCCGAGGAAGCCATCTGCTGGTGGTTGACCTTCAGGCCCAGAGCTTCGAGATCGGACTTGATCTGGGGAACCAGGGAGAGAACCCACGGGTGGTCCGTCGTCACCAGGTTGACCGTCAGACCGGAAGCACCGGCATCGGCGAGCAGCTTCTTGGCTGCATCCTTGTCGTAGGACAGGTCGGTTGCGGGCTTCTTGTAGGCCGGGTTTGCTTCGGGCAGGAAGGACTTTGCTTCCACAGCCTGACCGTTCAGAGCCGACGAGATCAGCTTCTGCTTGTCGATGGCCTTGATGAATGCGCGGCGCACCTCAGGCTTGTCGAAAGGAGCCTTCTGGGTATTGAACATCATGAAGGGGTTGCCGTAGCCGGGCTTGGCTTCGACGTTCCAGCCTGCTGCCTTGAGCTGATCCTGCGCTGCGGCGGGAACGGCTTCCATGATGTCAATGCTGCCACCGAGAGCAGCGGAGAGGCGTGCTGCATCATCCTTGAGGGCGCTCCACTTGAGGGTGGCTGCCTTCGCGGGAGTCTTGCCGTTGTAGTGCTCGTTGGGAACAGCGGTGATTTCAGTTGCCGAGATGTTATCGTACTTGTAGGGGCCGGTGCCAACGGGCTTGGCCTTGAGTGCATCTTCGCTCATGGTCGAGGGAACGACGTGAACGTTGACGAAGCGCTCCTTCAGGTTGGAGAAGGGGTACTTGAGCTTAACAGTGACGGTCTTGTCATCCTTCGCGGAAACGGAATCCACGAAGGTGAAGAACTGACGGAAGATGGACTTGTCGCTAGTGGTGCGCTCGTAGGAGCTCACGACGTCTGCAGCCTTGACATCCGTGCCGTCGGAGAACTTGGCTCCGTCGCGCAGTGCGATCTCGTACTCGGTGTCGGAAACCTTGACGGGGTCACCGGCAGCCAGCGCGGGGCTGACCGAGTAGTCGGACATGTCGAAACGGTACAGGCCTTCGAGAACCTGCCAGTTTGCGCCCATGCCGAGTGCCGAAGTGGTGATCGGGCTGTAGTCAGTGGTCTCGTAAGCGGAACCAACGGTGATGGTGCCCTTGGGTGCGCCTGAGTCTGAACTACTGCTGCTGGTTGATGTTGAAGTGGACGATCCGCCGCCGCATGCGGTCAGGACCATGGTTGCCGCTGCTGCCATTGCAGCACCGGTTGCGAAGTGCTTGCGCATACGCATATTCTCGCTCCTCATCTTCGAGAAATGGGATGTGCGGGCCGTTTATCACGTCCGCTGAAGCAAGCATATGTTGTCTGACAAATTCCCGCAAGGGGTAAAACAACATTCGCCAAAAAACTCCGAAGAGGTGCGCAAACACTCGCAGAAAGCTCAGGAAACAGGTGCCTCATTCACGCGCACAACCGCCTCCCACAAGCCGCAATCGCGCTCAAAAACAACCACAGCCTCGTCTCCGGAAAGGATCGCATCACTGTAGCCAAAACCCCCAAACCCAAGAGAAGCAACGCAATCGGCATGCACCGCACCTTCCCACGGAGGCGTTAAACGAAGGATCGAGCCACGCTCCCGCGCGGAAAGCGAATGCGGGTGGACAAAGAGATCCCCCATCGCCTTTGCATTGCACCCAGGGTCCTCGCACTCCCACAGGTACCCGCCAGCCCAGCTACATCCATCCCCCCAGGCAAGGTAGCGCCCACCTGCGCCTCGTCCTTCAAATCCTTGGAGGCGACAATTCGCAACAACGCGGCCATCCCACACCGTGAGCGTTGTTTCGTCGAGCAGAACACCCTCAGGACCCACGAGAGGATCTGAAATCCATTCAATCCTCCCCGCTCGAAGAGCGACGACTCGAATATGAGTCTCCTCCCCAATGCGTACAACATAAGGAATCAATACCGCGCCATCGAAACTCACTGTTGACCCAGAGGTCGCGAAGAGGGCATCTGCTCCGGTCTCCCGGTAAAGCTCATCCGTCAGATCCGTCGAACGCAGGTCCTCCGGGGAAGGTCCCCACGCGAGGATCGCCTGTAGACGATCACAATCGGCGCGCGAGTCCATGTAGCCGACTCGCCCTTCGCTCGAGGCGCATGCAAGGTGCAGGAAGCCATCGCCATCCACTCCCACGCAGGCATCTGAGGTAATCGCGGGCAGCGTCGTGGGAAGGTCCCGAGGAGTCGACCACTCCCCCGTCGCGCTGCATTCCATCCAGCGAATTTTGTTGGGGTTGGGCAGGTCCGAGGCCATGGTCAGCCCGTTGAAATCCGATCCATTTCCCGAGGCCGGGGCTGGGCGTTCGTCATAGAAAAGAATCGCGCGTCCGCTGGCTACAGTGACAATCGCCGGAATACGCACCTCGCCTGAGCCGATAGGGGCAAGGATCTGACGGGGTTCACCACGAGTAGTCATAGGCAAAAGAATAAACCACCAGCGCCGCCGGGATAACAAAAATCCCCGAGGACCTTACGTTCCTCGGGGTTAGCGCGACGCCGTCAGCGGGTCTCGCGGTGAAGCGTAGACTTGCGGCAACGCGGGCAGAACTTCTGCAGTTCAAGACGATCCGGCGTGTTACGACGGTTCTTCTTGGTGATGTAGTTGCGCTCCTTGCACTCCGAGCATGCCAGAGTGATCTTGGGGCGAACGTCCTGAGACTTGCTTGCCACGGTGATTCCCCTTTTGCTTTTGCTTATGTCGGCGTGCGACTCTTCGTTGGTCTGGTAGCGGGGGCGGGGCTCGAACCCGCGACCTCACGATTATGAGTCGTGCGCTCTGACCAGCTGAGCTACCCCGCCGCAGCGGCTGCGGCTGTAGCCGCGACCTGAGCCCCGAAAGGGAATCGAACCCTTGACCTTCTCCTTACCATGGAGACGCTCTGCCGACTGAGCTATCGGGGCAACGCCGAGAAGCCTAACTCAAAACGGAACCACAATGCAATTCCTGTGATTGAGAATGACATCACAACGAGTCTCGAAGAGACTGTGGCAGGTGAGGGATTCGAACCCCCGAAGCACGAAGCGTCTGATTTACAGTCAGATCCATTTGGCCGCTCTGGAAACCTGCCATGCGCCGAAAAAATCGGTGCTGTGGAAGAATAGCAGAATGACCCGGCACTGCGCCAATCAAAGTGACCGAAGTGCGCCACAGCGCACAAAGAAAGGATGATCATGGCAGATTCATCGTTTGACATCGTTTCCAAATTGGACCGCCAGGAAGTCGATAATGCGGTCAATCAAGCCGCAAAAGAGGTCTCAACTCGCTACGATTTCCGCAATGTTGACGCCTCGATTCGACTGGTTGGTGGCGCCATCGAAATGGAGGCGAACACCCCTGAGCGCGTCATGGCTATTGTCGACGTCTTGCAGACGAAGCTTATTCGCCGCGGAGTTTCACTTAAGGCGCTTGATCTCAAGGATCGCGAGCCCAAGGCACAGGGCAAGATCTACCGCCTCGTTGCCCCTCTGCGCGAAGGAATCGAGCAAGATGTTGCGAAGAAGATCACAAAACTGATTCGCGACGAGGGCCCCAAGGGAGTGAAGGCACAGATCCAAGGAGATGAAATCCGCGTTTCTTCCAAGTCTCGCGATGATCTGCAGGCAGTGATCGCCCTTCTCAAGGGCCCTTCCGGAGAAAAGCTTGACGTAGCTCTTCAGTTCGTGAACTATCGCTGAGATTCCTCGAATATCGCAAAGCTGTGGGGGCATCTAGCACTGTGCTAGATGCCCCCACATACGTCTATTCAGTTGCCGCGCAATCTTACGCGGCTCAGCTTGATCAGCTTTATTGACACTGAACAAAGCTTGGCATTAGTAACCGGCAATCTGCTCGAGACGTGCGATTCTCTGATCCATCGGCGGGTGCGTCGAGAAGAGATTACGAATTCCCCCTCCCCTGAAGGGATTGGCAATCATCATCGCCGAGACATTCTGCGTCTGCGGGGTGGCCGCTAGGGGGTACTGTGAGTTTCCACTCTCAAGCTTCTTCAATGCAGAAGCGAGCGCCAACGGGTCTTGCGTCAAAAGAGCACCATCTTCATCGGCATCAAATTCGCGCGTACGCGAGAGAGAAAACTGGATGAGTGTCGCAGCAAAAGGCGCAACCAAGGCAAGGGCAAGTGAACCAATCACTGCCAGTCCCCCGCCCTCGCGATCACGACGATTACCACCACCGAAAAACATTAGGAATTGAGCAATCGACGTCACCACACCCGCCATCGCTGCCGCAACGGAGGAGGTCAAAATGTCACGGTTGTAGACGTGCATGAGTTCGTGTCCCAGCACTCCACGCAACTCGCGCTCGTTCAGTAGCTGCAAGATTCCCTCCGTGCAGCACACTGCAGCATTCGCGGGGTTACGTCCTGTCGCAAAAGCATTGGGAGTCATGGTCGGTGCGACCCACAGCGTCGGCATTGGCTGCCCAGCCGTTTGAGAAAGCTCGCGGACAATGCGATACATTGCCGGTTGCTGAGCTTCGGTAACCGGGTAGGCGTTCATTGAACGCAGGGCCATGGTCGCCGAATTCCAATAGGACCATGCCGTCTGAACCAAGCCGATTCCTGCGAAGATGAAAATCCACACCGCGCGGCCGGTTCCATAGGCGATGCCCGAGCCGATGAGCAAGAGCAGAGCCCACATTCCCCCAAGGAGCAGGGCGGTCTTGAAACCGTTGTGATAGTGACGCGTGCGCATAATCCTCCTTTGCGCGAATGATCCGCTAGATGCGGCTGGGGCCCGAGTAATCCTCGAAACGCTCGGGGGCAGAAGGAACTCCCATCTCACCCATCTGACCGATGAGGTCCTCGTGGACCTGGTCCTTACCCAAAGACACGTCGGTCATTGCGCGACGCGAGACAACCTTGATGCGTTCACGCCGGCCGCGGCCACCGGGAAGCTCACCATACTTCTCACCCAGCGCGGCCTCGTACGCATCAAGAAGCTCCCACCCTTCCCAGGTGGTGAACTCCACGCCACGCTCACGAAGCAGAGCAACCATGGCCTCGTGACCGACCTCAGAAGAAGTCGCGTGAAGGCGCCCCGCCTCCGCGTCCTCGACGAGGTGAGAAATGGTCTGCTGAGCATCCGACTTCGTCGAACCGATCAGGCCAACGGGGCCACGCCTAATCCAACCGGTTGCGTAAACGCCTTGAACCACCGGAGCATTGGGATCCTGCGTTGTATCCGAATCGATAACGCGTCCTTCAACGTTGGGGACAACGCCTGCACGCTTGTCGAAAGGAAGCCCCGGAACCGGCGAAGAATAGTAGCCAATTGCGCGGTAAACCGCCTGAACGGGCCAGGTGGTGATGACACCGGTTCCGCGTACGGAGCCATCTCCCGTGAGCTCAGTGCGCTCGGTGCGAATTGCGCTGACGTTTCCGTCCTCATCGGCAAGGATCTCGACCGGAGACTGGAAAAGGTGAATGTGGATGCGACGCGAGGCAGTGTGCGATTCGGGATCCTCCATCGCGTAGTTGGTCAAGGTCTTGACGACCTGACGCTGCTGGTTCGAGGCGCGCAGTGCCTCTTCGGAGCCCTCATCGAAGTCGAAATCGTCCTCGGACACAATGATGTCAACGTCGGGAACGTGCCCCAATTCGCGCAATTCCAAGGGGGTGAACTTCACCTGCGCGGGGCCTCGGCGACCAAAGACATGCACGTCAGTAACCGGGTTTTCAGCCAAGCCCTTGGCGACGTTTTCGGGGATCTCAGTGACCAGCATGTCCTCGACGTGCTTGGCCAAGACACGCGAAACATCCAGTGCAACATTTCCGACGCCCAGCACGGCAACGGACTTTGCTTCAAGAGGCCAGGTGCGGGGGTAATCCGGATGCCCGTCGTACCAAGACACGAAATCGGCGGCGCCGTAGGACTGCGGAAGGTCAACGCCCGGAATATTCAGCGGAGCATCACGATCAGCGCCCGTGGCAATGATGATTGCATCGTAGTGGGCGTGGAGGTCCTCGATGGTGATATCGCGGCCAACCTCAACGTTACCCAGCAGACGGATATCGCCGCGCTGAAGAATCTTGTAGAGGGCGACGATAATCTGCTTGATTCGGGGGTGGTCCGGGGCGACGCCGTAGCGCACCAAGCCGTAGGGGGCGGGGAGGCGTTCGAACAGATCGATATTCACGTCCAAACCGGACTTGGACAGAATGTCAGATGCATAAATGCCCGCAGGGCCTGCGCCGATAACGGCAACGTTGTAGGTGCTCACGCGTGATCCTCTTCTCCGGCTGCGCCCACGCGCAGCCCTTATCCTGCTCCAATCCTACAATCACACGACCTGAGGAGCAGCCGAGAGGACTTAGGCGACGCGATCCACCATCAAGTGCGCAAAGGCAATCAGCGCTTGCTTTGCTTCCCCCTCGGGAAGATCCGCGATGCATTCCAATGCGCTTTCGCACCACTCATGAGCAAGCTCACGGGTCTGGGCGACGACCTGATGCTCACGCAGCCGCGCAACCAAAGCAGCCAAGGCCTCATCCGAGGACAAATCCCCACTCAGCATCGACAAGATCTTCTGGCCTTCGGGATCCAGATTTCCGTTGGACTGTGCGCGGCGAAGCAGCAGCACGGGAAGGGTATCCACGCCTTCGCGAAGATCGGTTCCAGGGGTCTTGCCTGACTGTCCTTCTGCAGGGCCCAGATCGATGACGTCATCCGCGATCTGGAAGGCGACGCCCAGGCGCTCTCCGAAGTTCGTGAGCGCTTCGATGGTTGCCTGATCCGCGCCCGCGTGCATCGCACCGAAAGCAGCAGCCGATGCCACCAAGGAACCGGTCTTATCGGCAAGAACCTGGAGATAGAAAGTCAGCGGGTCATCGCCCTCTTCGGGACCGAAAGTCTCATTGAGCTGGCCCATGCACAGGCGCTCGAAAGTGACGGCGTGGTGGCGAACCGTTTCATCACCCAAAGTCGCGATCATCGCAGAGGCTCGAGCGAAAAGAATATCGCCGGCCAAGATCGCGCGGTTATTACCCCACAGGTGTTGAGCGGAGGGAACTCCACGGCGGGTGGGAGCAGAATCCATGACATCGTCGTGGTAGAGCGATGCCAAGTGCGTGAGTTCAATGCCAGTTGCTGCAGTGAGGACCTCATCGCTCAGAGCGCGCTGGGGGTCGCCGAATTGAGCTGCAACCAGCGTGAGCAAGGGACGCATGCGCTTGCCACCGGCCTGAGCCAGATGACTGGTGAGTTCAGTGACCAAGTCCCTGGAATCACTGACGGAACGGTGCAAACGGTCCTCAACGGCCTCGAGGCCCGGAAGAATTCGGGCCTCGAGATCAGGAACGTGTAAATCGATTACGGCGCTCACGGGAGAAGCACAACCACCTGATTGAGTAGAGACAGAACCGGACTCGGGAAGAGTCCAAGGGCAATCGTACCCACAGCACACACGGTGATCGCAACACCAGCGAAACCTTCAGAGCGAACGACCGCAACGTCCTCACGCGGCTGCATGAAGAACATCACGCGAACCAGACGGAAGTAGAAGAATGCCGTGACAGCCGAGCAGGCAAGCGCAAGCGCGACCAGCCAGACGTATCCACCCGCGAAAGCATCCGAGAAAACGACGAACTTCGCAATGAAGCCGCCCGTGAAAGGAATACCCGCAAAGGAGAGTAGGAAGATCAACATTGCCGAGGCCAAGCCGGGGTTGGTCTTCCCCAGTCCCGCCCAGCGGCGCAGATCCGTCACTTCGCCGCCGATATTTCCCTCGTCGTCACTTGAACGAACCAGGGTGATCACTCCGAAGGCTCCAACGGTCGCCACCGCGTAGGCCAAGACATAGAAGAGTACGTGACCAGCTGAGTAGCGCACCAGCGAGAGAATACCCAAGAGGATGAAGCCCGCGTGAGCGATCGACGAGTAGGCAAGCATGCGCTTGACGTCCATTTGCACGAGGCCTGCGAAAGTTCCAACCAGCATGGTCAAGACAACGACAACGATCATGATCGGAATCAGGCTCCACTGCAGGGGAGCTGCCACAACCTGGAAGAAACGGAGCATTGCGCCGAAGGCTGCGAGCTTAACCGCGGCAGCCATGAAGCCCGTCACGGGAGTTGGAGCACCGGTGTAAACATCGGGAGTCCACGCGTGGAAGGGAGCCGCGCCAACCTTGAAGAGCAAGCCGACCATCACCATGACAGTGCCCATCAGCAAGAGCACGTGCATTCCAGCCGTCTGCGGGGTCGGGGTAGCTGCATCGGAGATGATGAGCGAACCGGAGTAACCGTAGAGGAAAGCAGAACCCATAAGCATGAAGCCCGAGGAGAACGCACCAAGAATGAAGTACTTCAGCGCAGCTTCCTGCGAGAGCTGACGACGCCGACGCGCGGTCGCAGCCAGGATGTACAGAGGAAGAGACATCACTTCCAGAGCAACGAAAAGTGCAATATAGGAATTCGCTGCCGGGAAGATCATCATGCCGCCGGTCGAGAAAAGAACCAGAGCGAACATCTCAGAACGCTGGTAGCCCTTCGCGTCCGAACGCTCCTCATCGGAAGAACCCGGGCGGTCCGAAGGCTGTCCAGCAAAGGCGCCGTCGCCGGCCTCGGAACGGTCCGCAATGACGAGGACCGCGAAGAAGGCAATCAGAACAAGAATGCCCTGCGCGGCGATCGTCAAAGGATCTTCGATGTACTCCCCCAGTGACGAGGGGGTCACTGTGACCACTGCCCAGCGCATGACCAGGGCAACCGCCGAAGCAATGAGCGCAACGAGAGCGATTCCGATGACGCTCGAGCGGCGCGCACGCACCGGCACGAAAGACTCAGCGAGAACCGCGAGGATACCGCCACCAAGGACGCACAGGATGGGCGCAAGTGCAGCCCAGGAAATCTCGGGGACCGTGAACGTCACGGCTGTTGCCACAGAATTCACTGTGCGCTCCCTTCACTCAAAACTGCACTTGCAGCGGTCATCAGCTGTTCGCCCTGCGTCGCAATCGGCGTCAGAGCGGAAACCAACGGCGCCGCCCAGATACCCAAGACGAGCATCGCAATGACCAACGGGGTCATAACGGTCTTCTCACGTCCATTCAGATCAGCAATCTGATCCTTTCCAGCTCGCGGCGGACCGGTGAAGACACGCTGATAAGGCATCAGCATGTACAGCGCGGCCAAAATTACGCCAAGCACTGCGAAGAGCGCGAGCATCGTCGAGACCTTCCACGTTCCCATGAGAACCAGGTACTCGGGGACGAACCCGGACAGGCCGGGAAGCGCAACCGAAGCCAGACCCGAGAAGAGCCACAAGCCTGCAAGGACCGGGCTCACGCGCTGCATACCGCCGTACTCGCGCATGTCCTGGGTGCCGCCTCGTGCGGAAAGCCAACCGGAAAGGAGGAACATCGCTGCGATCGACACACCGTGGGCGACCATGTAGACCATGGCGCCAGTCAGCGCGATCTGCGAGCCGATGAAGATACCGAGGACCATGAAACCGAAGTGCGAGACCGAGGTGTAGGAGACCAGACGCATAATGTCGTTTTGTCCGATGGCAGCCAAGCCGCCCCACAGGATCGAGGCCACGGCGAAGCCGCAGATCCACCACTGCAGGCTGGCCGCTCCCAGCGGGAACAAACGCAAGCACAGGGTGATCATGCCGAAGGTTCCGACCTTGTCGAGAACGCCAACGAGGAGCACCGAGGTACCCGGGCGAGCATTCTGCGCAGTATCGGGAAGCCAGGTGTGAACCGGGACCATGGGGGCCTTAATCGCGAAGGCAATGAAGAAGGTCAGGAAGAGGCCGACTTGAATGCCCACGGGAAGGCTCACTGTCCCCGAAGCCAGCGTATCGAGGCGGAAGAGGGTATCTCCGCGGCGAGCAGCCAGCGCCCAGATGGCAACAAGGCCACCGAGCATCACCAGACCACCGGCCAGAGAGAAGAGAAGGAACTTCATCGCAGCACGCTGACGTGCCTTCTTTTCACCGACTCCGTAACGACCAATCATGACGAAGAGAGGAACGAGCATTCCTTCGAAAGCCAAGTAGAAGAGCAGGACATCGGAAGCCGCAAAGATCAGCACCATGAAGGCCTCAAGAAGCAGCACCCATCCGAAATAAGCTCCAGCTTTTGCCTCGTCTTCATCGTCGTTCCAACCGGCCAACACGACCAGGGGAACCAAGGCAACGGCAAGAAGAATCATAACCGCGCCCAGTGCATTCACGGCCAGCGCCCAACTCAGGCCCATCTGGGGAATCCACGAGTAGGCCTCGGAAAGCTGATAGGTGGAGGAAGACGACCAATCGAAGGCGCTGACAAATGCCACGATGGCCGCGGCAAGTTCACACACCGACAAGATCAGGGCGAAGGTACGTCCGGCGCGACGCAGGGCGGGGACCATCGCGAGCATCAAGGCACCCAGCGCGGGAAGCGCGACAAGAATCGACAGCCACGGAAGTGGCGCGCTGGTCATTTGAGAAATCTGCATAACTCTTACTTCCTCACAGCGTGAATGCCAAGACGGCGGCCAGGGCAAGGACTACCCCGCCAAGAATGTAGGAGGCATAGGTGCGCACGCGTCCGGATTGGGTAGCACCCACCGCACGTCCAGCACCCGTTGATGCCTTTTCCACCACGTGAACGATGCCGTCAATCGCCTTGTCATCGCCAAGAGTTGCGGCCTTAACCAGGGCAATACCCGGAGTCATGAAGAGTGCCTCATTCACCGAATCCTGATAGAGATCCTGGCGAGCGGCACGCGTGAGTGCATTACCCGCAGGAATTGCGGTGGGAACCTCACGACGTCCGTAAATCATCCACGCAAGGCCAGCGCCCGCAAGCACCAGCAGCAAGGTGACGACCTGGATTGCGATCTCTGGGGCAACGGGATGAGCGTGCTCAACCTCGCCCAGCGAAGGCTGGAGCCACGTTGTGAAAGCGTTTCCGATTGAGAGCACTCCACCGATAGCGGCAGCCGCGATCGCCAGAATGATCATCGGGACGGTCATCAAAGGAGAGGATTCGTGCGGATGCACGCCCGAGCCTTCAGCTTCGGTGGTCCAACGAGCGGTGCCGTGGAAGGTCATGAAGAACAGCCGCGACATGTAGAAAGCGGTGATTCCAGCACCAACCATGGTGACGATGCCGAAGACCCAACCGGCCCAGACGGCCTCGTGGCCGGCAAAAGTGGTCGCACCGAAAGCGGCTTCGATGATCTTGTCCTTGGAGAAGAAGCCCGAGAAGGGCGGGACTCCCAAGATCGCCAGCCAGCCGAATGCGAAGGTAATCCACGTGACCTTCATGGCGGTGCGCAATGCGCCGAAGCGACGCATATTGACCTGATCGTTCATGCCGTGCATGACCGAACCCGCGCCAAGGAACATCAGGGCCTTGAAGAAGCCGTGGGTGAAGAGGTGGAAGATCGCGAAGGCCCAACCGATGGGGCCAAGACCTGCACCGAGCATCATGTAGCCGATCTGGCTCATGGTGGAGGCCGCGAGTACCTTCTTCATATCGTCCTTCGCGCAGCCGACGATCGCGCCGAAGAGCAACGTGATCGCGCCGACGATGACAACCGCGGTTGCAGCAATGGGCGAAGCCTGGAAGATCGCACCCGAACGAACGATGAGGTAGACACCGGCGGTGACCATCGTTGCCGCGTGGATGAGAGCGGACACGGGAGTCGGGCCAGCCATTGCATCGCCGAGCCACGCCTGCAGCGGGAACTGAGCGGACTTACCGCACGCACCCACCAGGAGGAAGAAACCAATGATGGTTGCTTGAACCGGCGAGATCGAGACGACCATCGAGTTGACCTTCTCCATGTTGACGGTCGAGAAGTTCGCGACCATTGCCATCATGGCGATGAGCAGGCCCATATCGCCCACTCGGTTCATGACGAAGGCCTTCTTCGCGGCAACCGCATTGGCGGGAACGTGGTTCCAGAAGCCAATGAGCAGGTACGAGGCCAAGCCCACGCCTTCCCAGCCGACGAAGAGCCCCGCGTAGGAGTCCGCCAGAACCAGGATCAGCATTGCGGCGATGAAGAAGTTGAGGTAGGCGAAGAAGCGACGACGATCAGTGTCGTGCTCCATGTACGCGATCGCGTAGACATGGATGAGAGACCCAACGAAGGTGACCAGCATGACGAAGGTCATCGACAGCGGGTCGAGCATCAATCCGAAGTCAACGGAGAAGTCTCCCGCGGGAATCCACGGGAACAGGGGAAGCGCGATTCGCTGTCCTTGGGCGGGAAGGGAGAGCATTGTGGCAATAACCGCCACGCCCACCGCGAAGGCGGCCCATGATGCCAAGGTTGCCAGCAGGTGACCCCAGCGATCGCTGCGGCGTCCCAACACAAGAAGAAGCGCACTGGATGCAGCTGGAATTGCGATCATCAGCCAAGCCCAGGAGAAGACTCCCGTAGCCTCGACTGGAGCTGCGGTTTGGGCCGCAGCATTCAGCAGTGTAAAGGTCATTCCGGCTTACTCCTCAGTTCTTCAGAAGATCGAGGTCGTCAACGTTGGTGGTAACGCGTGACTTGAAGATGGACACAACGATTGCCAGTCCGACCACGACTTCAGCCGCAGCAACAACCATGACGAAGAAGGCCATGATTTCTCCACTGACGTTTCCGTGGATTCGCGCGAAGGTCACGAAGGCAAGATTGGCGGAGTTGAGCATGAGTTCGACTCCCATCAAGGAGATCACTGCGCTGCGACGGACCAGAACAATCGCTGCACCGATCGCAAAGAGGATCCCCGAGAGCACGAGGTAGGCTGCAAGGCTCATTCTTCTTCCTTCCCTTCTTCACTGTTATCGCTGGCAAGGGGCTGGTTCAAGCCGCTCGGGGCGGGCGCACCGGGCATACCCCAAGCCTGCGAACGCTGACGAGTCTGCGGGTGTGTGGGATCGAAGATCGTGTCCTCAAGAGCACCGCTCTTGGCAAGTGCCAAGGACTGCGCGACCTCGGGTTCGACCTGTCCAACGACACGCTCCAGACCGCGCACGCGCAGCACCCTGGGGACCGAGGCCTCGACCGGGCCGTGCGTCTCGCCGGAGATTGCAGGAACGTCGACCGCGTTGGAGTGCGCGTAAACACCAGGGGCGGGAAGCTGACCAATCCTGCGACCCGAGGCCTTAAAGGCGCGCATCTTCGCTTCTGCGGTTGCACGCTGGGTGAGGACCGGGCCGAGCTGATCGGAGTGAGTGAGCAGCATGGCGCCGATGGCCGCGGTGATGAGCAAGATTCCCGCAAGTTCCATTGAGAACCAGTAGCGCGAGAACAGCGTTGCTGCTAGGTCGGTGATCGGAGCATTCGAGTAGGGCTCTGAACTCAAGGAATTAGAGGAGCCGGTTGCGCGCGAGCGGGCAACAGCTCCAATAACGACAGCTGCCAAGCCCAGAGCGATGAGCACCGAAGTGATGATGCGCCCGCGCGATTGCTGCGCGTAATTGTCGGATGCTCCCAAACCGATCATCATGATGACGAAGAGGAAGAGAACCATGATCGCGCCGGTGTAGACGACAACCTGAACGGTTCCCAAGAAGGCTGCTCCGTGCATGAGGTAGAGGACGGCCAATCCGAGCATGACTCCGACCATGCAAATCGCACAGTGGACGGCTTTCTTGAAGAAGAGCACGCCCAGGGCGCAGGCAATCATGAACACTGCCACGCAGCCAAAGAGGATCGCCTCCCCCGTTGATGCCATTTCGGGCCAATTCATGAGGGTCATGACTGACGTGCCTCCTCGTAGACGGGACGTGCAGTAGCAAGGGAAGGATCTTCGGGGCGATGCTCGCGCACCCAATCGATCTGTGCTTGCGTGGGGCCGTGGACTTCGCCTCGGTAATAGTCGCCGTCAGAGAGTCCTTCGACCTGTGGGTGAGGAGGCTGCAGCATTCCCTCGGAGAGGGGAACTAGGAGCTGTTCCTTCTCGTAGATATCGTCTGCGCGAGTGTATTCGGCCAGTTCGAAGTCGTGCCCCATCGTCAGTGCACGAGTCGGGCAGGCCTCGATGCAGTAACCGCAGAAAATGCAACGTAGGTAGTTGATCTGGTAGACGCGACCGTAGCGTTCTCCGGGGCTGTACTGTTCCTCGGGAGTGTTGGATGCGGCCTCGACGTAGATCGCATCCGCGGGGCACGCCCACGCACACAATTCGCAACCGACGCACTTTTCGAGGCCGTCGGCATAGCGATTGAGCTGGTGTCGACCGTGGAAACGCGGTTCAACGAAGGGCCCCTCGAAGGGGTACTGCTCGGTAACGGTCGGGCGGAAGAAGGAGGACAGGGTCACTCCGTACCCGGCGAAGGGTGCGAAGAACTGACCGATCGGTCCCTTGGGATCCTGCTCGTAGCGCAGGTTCTCGCTTTGGTTCTGCTCAGTCATTCGTCTCCTCCATTACTGCGTTGACCACGCGGGAAGCGCGCGGCGAGGGCGGGAGCTTTTGTCCGGGAAGCGGAGGTACCGGGAAGCCGTCGGCCATCGGATCGAAGTTCTCGAGGCGTGCGCGCGCTTCTTCCTCCTTCGCTGCTTCCTTACGGGCATCAGCCGAATCTGCGAACCACATGATGATCAGTGCGACAACGAAGATGCCGGCGACCGCGCCGATGAGCTGAGGCAGGGTGAGGGAGACCCACTGCGTCACGGCGCGAATGACGGCGACCATGACGAGCCACGCCAAGGAAATCGGGATGAGGCGCTTCCAGCCCAGCTGCATGAACTGGTCGTAGCGGAAACGCAGAAGGGTGCTTCGTGTCCAGATCATGAGGATCATGAAGAACCACATCTTGAGGAAGAACCACAGCATGCCGAACCAGCCGCTATTGAGGAACTCGATGTGCGACAGCGGCCACGGAGCGTGCCATCCGCCGAAGAACATGGTCGTTGCCACCGCCGAAACGTTGAACATGTTGACGTATTCAGACAGGTAGAACCAACCGAACTTCATCGAGGAGTACTCGGTCATATGACCAGCGACCAATTCGCCTTCAGCTTCGGGGAGGTCAAAGGGAAGACGGTTCACTTCGCCGACCATCGAGATCAGGTAGATGACGAAGGCCGGTGCCAAGGGCAGGAACCACCAGGTTTGAGCCTGGGATGCGACGATCTGCGAGGTCGACATCGAGCCGGCCATGAGGAAGACCGCAACCAGGGACATTCCCATTGACAGTTCGTAGGAGATCACCTGCGCCGAGGAACGCACCGCGCCGTAGAGCGGAAGCGTTGAGGACGCGGACCAACCACCCAGAACGATGCCGTACAAGCCCAGCGAAGAAATCGCAAGGATATACAGGGCAGCGACCGGCATATCTGCCAGCTGCAGGGGCGTTGAGTGGCCGAAAATCGAAACATTCGGACCCATCGGGATGACGGCGAAGATGCTGAAGGCTGCGAATGCGGAGACCGAAGGCGCAAGCAGGTAGATGAACTTCTCGGACTTGCGCGTCCACATGTCTTCCTTGAAGAGCAGCTTCACGGCGTCGGCAATTGCTTGGAACAAGCCGAAGGGACCGGCGACATTCGGGCCGGGACGAGTCTGCATGCGTCCGATCGTTCGACGTTCAACCCACAGTGCGAGCAGAACGTTGAGGATCAGGAAAACAATGATGAAAACGGCCTTAAGGACTGTTAACCACCAGGTTTCCTGCGAGAAGTCCGCGGGAGAATAGTTGGGAACTTCCATGGGGATCATGTTCATCGGGCCACCTCCCCCTTTGCGCTCAGGGTGACAGAAGAACCGAAGTTCCCCAGTGATTCGTGGACGAGGGAGCCTTGCGAGCACTCGGGCACCCAGACGACTCCTTCCGGAAGATCAGCAAATTGCAGGGGAAGCGTCACGCTTCCGCGCGGGCTGCTCAGCGTGAGCAGTTCCCCTTCGTCGAGGCCAAGGCCCGCTACCGTGGCGCGCGCCGCAAAGACGACGGGGCGACGTGCGCTTCCAGCCAGCATGTGTGCGCCATCTTGCAAGCGACCAGCATCGAGCATCGGCTTATGGGTGGCGAGGAGCGCCTGTCCCTCTGCGAGCTCAACGAGCGGTGAGGCTTGAGCTGGAACGAATTCTTCACGCTCACCCGTCCAGTTCATGAGCGGGTTGACCTGGTCGTAAAGGCTCACCAGATCGGAAAGACCAAGATCAGCGCCGAATTCGCGAGCAAGAGCATCGAAAACAAGGCGGTCGGTCTGTGCACGAGAAGCGATTGCTTGACCGAAGGGACGCAGGCGTCCTTCCCAGTTGATGAAGGTGCCGTTCTTTTCAAGCGGCGGTGCGACCGGCAAGATCACATCTGCACGATCAGTTACCTCGCTGCGGCGAACTTCAAGGCTGACAAGGAAGTCGACTCGGTCGAGGGCATCGCGCGCAGCGGCCGGATCGTCGAAATCGCGCAGGTCAACGCCGCCGACGACGAGGGCCTTGACGCGGCCTTCAGTTGCAGCTTCCAGCATCTGCGAAGCGTCGAGTCCGCGAGTTGCGGGGATTTCGCCCCATGCGAGGCTTTCACGCGCATCTGCACTGGATGCCGGACGACCGAAGGGCAGGAGTCCGGGAAGAAGACCGGCCTCGAGGCCACCGCGTTCACCCGCACGACGAGGCACCCACTGGATGCGTGCCTTGCAGCGCTGGGCAAGACGGACAACTTCACTGAGCAGACCCGGGGTGCGGCTGGCGCGCTCACCAACCAAGATCACTCCCCCGTCAAGACGCGAGGCGAGATCGGCGAACTCACCACCTTCACGGATCTCAGCAGCAACCTCAACCTCGGTACCCGGAGCGCAACGGAGCAGCTCTCCAGAAAGCTTGGCGAGGCCTCGGGAAGTCATGGGGGCAAGGGAAGCCACGCGAAGCTTGCCTTTGCGGGTAGCCTTTCGCATCCGCAGGAAGAGCGCGCCGCACTCGTCCTCGGGCTCAAGCCCAACCAGGAGGACCTGGCCGGCACTCTCAAGCTGCGAGTAGGTGACGCCCAAACCGCTGCCTGCCACGTGGGAAGCAAGGAATGAACGTTCTTCTTCACTGTGGCTACGCGAACGCATATCGATGGAATCAGATCCCACGACGGTGCGCGCGAACTTCGACCATGCCCAAGCATCTTCAAAGCTCAGGCGGCCACCGGGAAGGAAACCAACCTGATCACCGGAAAGGCCGGCAAGTGCGCGGTGGACACGGTCCAAGGCATCCGACCACGAGGTCGGGACAAGCTGACCGTTCTCGCGAACGAAAGGAGTATTGAGACGCTCAACGCCCGACCACCTGAAGGCAAAACGATCCTTGTCGGTGATCCACTCTTCGTTGACCTCGGGATCATTTCCAGCGAGGCGTCGCAGAACTTCACCGCGGCGAATATCCACGCGGATCGCACTACCGGAAGCATCGTGCTCGGTCACCGAAGCGGTCGAAACCAAATCGAAGGGGCGTGCACGGAAGCGGTAGTCATTTGAGGTCAGAGCGCCAACCGGGCAGATCTGAATAATGTTGCCCGAGAAGTACGAGGCGAATGCGCGGCCCGAAACATCACGATCGTTGGGGGCAAGATCACCCTCATTGAGGGAGCCAATAATGCCTTCTTGACCGTAAGGACCCGAAATTCCCGCCTGGACGTTGTCCTTTTCCTGCGGATTGAAGTAATCCAAGACCGCGGTATCGAAGGAGCCAACCTGCTCACCCATAAAGTGGTGGTGTTCGGTCGGCGCGGTGCCACCGCCTCGTCCCTGAAGGTCCAGGAACACGTCGCCCGCAATTTCCTTACCGAAGCGCACGCAGCGCTGGCACAAGATGCAGCGCTCGCGGTCCAGCAGGATCTGCGAGGTCAGCTTCAGGGGCTTGCGGTAGGTGCGCTTTGCATCGATGAAGCGCGAGCTCTCGCGGCCTTCGCTCATTGCCTGGTTCTGCAGGGGGCATTCGCCGCCCTTATCGCAGATCGGGCAATCCAGCGGGTGGTTGATGAGCAGGAATTCCATCACGCCTTCCTGGGCGCGACGGGCAACCTCGGAGGTGCGCTGGGTCTTCACCACCATGCCGGGGGTGACAGTCTGAGCACATGAAGGCTGAGGCTTGGGCATGAAACGCAGCTCGCCCGTATTGCGATCGGGCATTCCGACCTCAACCAAGCACTGACGGCATGCAGCGACGGGCTCAAGCAGCGGGTGATCACAGAATCGCGGGATGCGGATTCCGGCCTTCTCGGCCGCGCGGATCACCAGGGTGCCTGCGGGAACGTCCAATTCGACGTCGTCGATTGTGACCTTCACTAGGTTCTCGCTCATCGAACTCCTCCCTTGGCAAAGTTGCTCGAGGCCTCATAGGGGAACAATTCGCGCGCGGGCGTGGTCAGCCCGGCCTCGAATTCTTCGCGGAACTTCTTAATTCCCGACATGATCGGGGTTGCCGCTGCATCGCCCAGGGCGCAGAAGCTTCGACCGAAAATATTGTGTGCGATTTCGTCCAGCAGATCGATATCGCCTTCCTGGCCCTTACCTGCTTCCAGGCGGAGCATGATCTGCTTAAGCCAGTAGGTTCCTTCGCGACAGGGCGTGCACTTACCGCAGGATTCGTGCTGGTAGAACTCGATCCAGCGGGTGATCACGCGAACCACAGAGGTCGTTTCATCGAAGACCTGCAGGGCTCGGGTACCGAGCATCGAACCGGCGGCGCCAACGGATTCGTAATCCAGAGGTGTGTCAAGTTCTGCTTCGGTGAAGATCGGAGTTGAAGAGCCACCGGGAGTCCAGAACTTCAGCTGGTGTCCTTCGCGAATACCTCCGGCAAGCTCAATGAGTTCGCGCATGGTGATTCCGAAGGGGGCCTCGAATTGGCCCGGGTTCTTCACGTGGCCTGAGATTGAGAACAGACCGTGTCCCTTGGACTTTTCCGTTCCCATCGAGGCGTACCACTGTGCGGAGTGCTGGAAGATTCCCGTCACCTGGCTGATCGACTCGACGTTATTAATAACGGTCGGGCGCGCATACAAACCTGCGACAGCAGGGAAGGGGGGCTTGAGACGCGGGTGACCGCGGAAGCCTTCCAGGGAATCCAGAAGAGCGGTTTCTTCACCACAGATGTATGCGCCGGCACCTGCGTGGGCGGTAATGCGAAGATCGCCCAACAGGCCGGCTTCAGTGGCTTCCTTTACCGCATTCATCAGGCGACGGTAAACGTGAACGACCTCGCCGCGCAGGTAGACGAATGCGTGGTTGCAGTTGATGGCGCGCGAGGTAATCGCAATGCCTTCAATCAACACGTGGGGGTTCGCCATAATCGTCGGGATGTCCTTACAGGTTCCCGGTTCCGATTCATCGGCGTTGACCACCAAGTAGCGGGGCAAACCGTCATCGGGCGGAAGGAAGGACCACTTGAGGCCCGTGGGGAATCCAGCGCCACCACGGCCTCGCAAGCCGGAGGCCTTAACGGTCTCAACGATCTCGGCAGGCTCCATGGTGTTGGCCTTCTTGAGTCCCTCGTAGCCGCCTCGGCTCAGGTAAGACTCCAAAGTCCACGAGCGATCGCTTCCCCATCCGCGGGTCAGAATCGGGGTCAGTGCCACGGTTGCTTCACTCACCGTCCGTCTCCTTTCCTTCTTCCGCGGGAACATCGGCCGGAGCGCTCCAGCCGCGTTCTTCGGCGATCCTCAGTCCCAGTGTCGAGGCCTGGCCTGCGCTGGGTCCTTCGTGTTCGTGACCGTCGAGGAAGCCAGCAAGAACATGCTCGGTTTCCTTGAAGGTCGGCAGCACAGCGCTTCCGCGTGTGGGGTGCAGGGGTTTGCCGGCCTCGATGTCATCGATGAGGGCACACGCCGACTCGGGGGTCTGGTTGTCGAAGAATTCCCAGTTCACCATGACGACGGGCGCGTAATCGCAGGCGGCATTGCATTCGAGGCGCTCCAGGGTGATGGTTCCGGCCTCGTTGGTCTCATCGGTTCCGACGCCAACCTTTTCGCTGACGGCTTCCCAGATTTCGTCTCCACCCATAACAGCGCACAGCGCATTGGTGCACACGCCCACGAGGTACTCGCCCGTGGGGTGACGCTTGTACTGGGTATAGAAGGTCGCAACTGCCGAAACTTCTGCGCGGGTGATGCCCAGAAGCTCGGCGCACAGCGCGATTCCATTAGCGCTCACATAGCCGTCTTCAGACTGAACCAAGTGCAGCATGGGAAGCAGTGCGGAGCGAGCGTGGCCCTCGGGGTAGCGCGCGATGATTTCGCGTGCCTCACCTGCTAGGCGCTCATAGGTTTCCACGGGATAGCTCATCGATCAACGCCTCCCAGAACGGGGTCGATAGTGGCCAGTGAAACAACGACGTCGGCGAGCTGTCCGCCTTCCGTCATCATGGCCAGAGACTGCAGATTTGCGAATGAAGGGTCGCGGAAGTGTGCGCGGAAGGGGCGGGTTCCACCAGCAGACACCAGGTGGACACCCAAGATGCCCTTGGCGTGTTCAACGGTCTGGTAGACCTGGCCGACGGGGACCTTGAAACCTTCGGTGACCAGCTTGAAGTGGTGGATCAGGGATTCCATCGAGCTTCCCATGACCTTCGCGATGTGTTCCGCAGAGTTACCCTGACCGTCCGTTGCGACCGAGAGCTGTGCGGGCCACTTGATGTGCGGGTCAGAAACCATAACGGGCTGGCCTTCGGTTTCTTCGAGGCGGCGCAGGACCTGCTCGACGATGCGCAGCGACTGGTAGCACTCGTCGAAGCGGACGCGCACGCGGTTGTAGGCATCATTCGAGTCATAGGTCGGGACATCGAATTCGAAGTTCTCGTAACCGCAGTAGGGCTGGTCCTTACGCAGGTCTTGAGGCAGACCCGCGGCTCGCAGGGAGGGACCGGTCAGTCCCAGGGCCATCATCGCGGAAAGGGGCATGTAGCCCACCCCGATGAAGCGCTGCTTGAAAATGGGGTTGGCCAAAACCAGGTCCTGGAGTTCGCCGATATCGTGGCGAACCTTGGGGAGCTTCTCGCGGATATAGGGAACCATACCGCCGGGCAGGTCCTGGGCAATGCCGCCGGGTCGCACGAATGCGTGATTCATACGAAGGCCGGTGATGCGCTCGAAGATTCGCAGGATTTCTTCGCGGCCCCTGAATGCGATGGTCATCATGGTCGTCGCGCCCAGCTCGTTACCACCGGTACCGATAGCAACGATGTGCGAGGCAATGCGGTTGAGTTCCATGAGGAGAATACGAACCAGGTTCGCGCGCTCGGGAACATCATCCGTAATACCAAGAAGCTTTTCGACGGCCAGGCAGTACCCGACTTCCTGGAAGAAGGGAGCAACGTAGTCCATGCGGGTGCACAGTGTCACGCCCTGTGTCCAGGTGCGGTATTCCATGGTCTTTTCGATACCCGTGTGCAGGTATCCCGTATCGACGCGAGTTTCACGAACGGTTTCGCCATCCAGCTCGAGGATCAAGCGAAGAACACCGTGGGTCGAGGGGTGAACGGGACCCATATTAAGGACCACGCGCTCGTGGTTGATGCGCTCGATTTCAGCGATGACGTCATCCCAGTCGCCGCCTTGAGCCAGGACCTCGGGAACATCTTCAATGTCCAGGCCCGCACTTGATGCTGCCGCATGCAGTGAAGGAGTAGTCATTAGTTGTACGACCTCCGGGTGTCGGCAGGGGCATTGACTGCTCCCTTGAATTCCACGGGAATACCACCCAGGGGGTAGTCCTTGCGCTGGGGGTGCCCTACCCAGTCATCGGGAAGAGCAGTGCGCGTAAGCGAAGGGTGTCCACCGAAGACAATGCCCATCAGGTCCCAGGTCTCGCGCTCTTGCCAGTCATTCGCCGGGTAGATATCGACGATCGAGGGGATGTGCGGGTCGGCGTCCGGGCAGGTGACTTCCAGACGAATCATGCGATTATGCGTGATCGACATGAAGGGGTAAATGGCGTGAAGCTCGCGGCCGCGATCTTCGGGGTAGTTCACGCCATTGGTTCCCAAGCACATTTCGAAACGCAGATCTTGGTCATCGCGCAGGTATCGCACAACGCGGCGGATGTGCTCGCGCGCAATGAAGATGCTGAGTTCGCCGTGTTCGATGACGACCTTCTCGATGACATCGGTGACGACCAATCCATCGGCTTCGATGAGTTCTTCGAGGACGTCCACGATCTGGTCAAAGTAGGAACCGTAGGGACGAGTGGCGGCAGGGGCGCTCAGAGCAACGGTTTCAAGTTCAGAAAAGCCCGTGGTATCGCCTTGGTCTGCGACCCCAAACATTCCCTGACGGCTCTTGATCACCGAGGGTTCTGCCGCGCCAAAACGGCTGATTTCTTCGCTCATGCCAGCAATCCCTTCATGTCGTGAGTGGGGGTTGCCGCAAGCGCTGCAGCCTCAGCCTTGCGTGCGATTTCGCGGCGGTGCGCGCCCAGGGGCTCGCTACCGATCTGCTCACGCAGGGTGAGGATTGCGTGAATCAGCGCCTCGGGACGAGGCGGGCAGCCGGGAAGGTACACATCGACCGGAACGATGTGGTCGCATCCCTGGACAACGGCGTAGTTATTGAACATTCCGCCCGAAGACGCGCAAGCTCCCATGGAGATCACCCACTTGGGATCCGCCATTGAGTCATAGACACGGCGAATAACCGGGGCCATCTTGTGGGAAACACGTCCGGAGACAATCATGAGGTCAGAGTGACGCGGCGAGGCGCGGAAAACTTCCAGGCCGAAACGCGACATGTCGAAACGGGGAGTTCCGGCTGCCATCATTTCAATTGCGCAGCATGCCAAGCCCATGGTGACCGGCCACTGACTGTGCTTTCGAGCAAGACCGAGGATTTTCTCCATGCTTGCCAGGGCAATGCCTGCAGGCAGGCTCTCTTCAATTCCCATTGTTTTCCTCTTACCTCAGTAATCCAGTCCGCCGCGGCGCCATTCGTAGATATAGGGGACGGTGATCACCGCGATGAAGGTCAGCATGGCGACCAGTCCGAAGAGTCCCAGCTGGTTGAAGCTGACGGCCCACGGGTACATGAACACCACTTCGATGTCGAAGACAATGAAGGTCATGGCGACCAGGTAGTAGCGAACGGGGAAGCGTCCGCGTTCCAGGTGCTGTTCGGTGGGTTCGATACCGCATTCGTAGTTATCGGCCTTCGTCCGGTTCTTCCGTGTCGGCCCCAGAATTGCGGATGCGCCCAGCCCGCCAAGCGCAAGGACCGTGGCGGCTGCAGCCATGATCAGCAGCGGAACATAGGGATTGGTCATCGTTCCTCCCACATCGGGTGTACCTTCGTGGCCATCATGCTGATGGCACCATCTTGGATAGGGTCGTAATCAGTCGGTCATCGAAATCGCCGCCTTGGCGTTCGAATCCATCCGACAGAAGCTTGTGAACCAGTGTCATCAGGCGCGGGATGGGCAGACCGTAGGTCGTGCACAGACGCATGATCTTGGGGTTTTCAATGAGTCGAACAAAGATGCGCCCAAGCTGGTAGTAGCCGCCGTATTCGTCGCGAACTCGCTGCGGATAGGCGCTCATCGCGCGGTCTACTCCCGCCCGGTGAGTCCGCGAGAGAGCCTGAGCCATCGCTTCGGCGGCGTAGCGCCCCGCCTTCATCGCCGGCGCGATTCCTTCGCCGTTAAAGGGCGAAACCATTCCACCGGCGTCCCCAACAAGAAGGAATCCATTGGTGTAGTGGGGCTTGCGGTTCAAGCTCATGGGAAGCGCTGCACTGCGGAGCTGGCCGATCTGGTTTTCGGCGGTGAACCCCCATTCTTCGGGGAGGTTAGCAACCCACTGTTCAAAAACCTGGCGATAGGGCAGGCTCGTCGCGCTGGCCGTTGAAGATACCGATCCCAGTCCAACGTTGACGATTCCGTCCCCCATGGGGAAAATCCACCCGTATCCGGGCAGAAGATCAGAGTGCCCGGGTTCTCCGGCCCACAGTTCCAGGTGGGATTCCATCCACTCTTCGTTTCCACGAGGACTGCGGAAGTAGGTGCGCGCAGCAACGCCCATGGGGCGCTTGGGGTTCTTTTCAATTCCGAGGCGGGTGGCGACCTTTGCGGACACTCCCCCGGCGTCGACAACCAGCTTGGCGCGGATGGTCACATCCTGGGTCTTTGCGCCACGGCCTCGGCGCGCGCGGACACCGCACACCCGGTGGGCAGAATCTTGGATCACCTCGGTGACGGTGAGTTCTTCTTCGAGGCGAGCTCCCGCACTCTGCGCACGCTGGACCAGCGCGTGGTCGAGTTCCATGCGTGCACGGGTCATTCCGTATCCGGGAAGCGAGGCCTGGTCTGGCCACTCCATGTGGATTGTGTGGCCGCCTCCAATCACCGTCAGTCCTCGGTTACGAGCCCAAGTAGAGGTATCGACACCCATGAGGATGAGCTCTTGAACGGCGGCAGGAGTAAGCCCATCACCGCAGATCTTGTCACGCGGGAAACGGGCCTTATCAACGAGGAGAACATCAATACCAAGGGTCGCCAGGTGGTAAGCGGTCGACGCACCGCCGGGGCCGGCGCCGACTACGACGACGTCGGCACTCATGTCCTGGGCCTGCTGGCTCACCAATCCTCCTGAACGCTCCATATGACACCCGAATTTCAATCAGGGTCCATTAGACGACGATAGTCACGGCGTCCACAAAGGGCGAAAGAACGCCAAAAAGTCCGTGAGCACAACACTTTGAGGCCGTGAGCGAGCGCACACCCTTATTTAATTTACGCACACATACGTTGCGTTAATGATGTGAAGGACAAGTTCAGGAGAAAACAGCGCCATCTCAAAGCTCTTGAGAGTGCTTCCAGTTGCAACTCAGGAATCCCCAACCACCTGCTCTCCGTCGCAGATTCCCTCAGTTCTTTTCCAGCCAAAAACCGCAGATCACGCGGTCTTCACCGGTGGCCTCGCTCTTGATTGCCCTCAAAATAGGCAGCAAGGTACGGGGCCACCCGTGGCACATCGAAGGGAATATTGCCCTCGCGTAGCGACTTCGTTGCAAGAACCCCCGCGGCAACAGCCTCGCGCGCACCCAAAGGTGTCGGATCCGTTTGATCCCCGTGAGCAAGAAAACGCAAGAATTCGTCCATTGTCGCGACGTCGGCATCATCGTGACCACGAGCATCACCTCGGATCGGAATTTCGATGTCACCTTGAGGCTCCCAGCGACTCCGATGCTTCCAGACACGCACTACTCCCCCATCACCGTCACCGAAGTTTTCTGCGCGGCCTCGGGTTCCAATAACGGTGTAGTTTCGCCAGTAATCGGGAGTGAAATGGCACTGCTCGTAGGAAATCATGGTTCCAGAGACCTGTCTCATCATGAACATCGAGAGGTCTTCAACATCAATGACGGGGTTGAGTCCTGTGAGGGATTCCGGCGGCCAATTGTCAAAAGAAAACCAGTCACTCATCACGCTATCGCGGCGCTGGCCGCTGCGATCTGTGAGCTTTCCGTAGACCATGAGATCTCCCATTCCGACGACCCGCTCGGGCACAGAATCGGAGAGCCAATTCATCACGTCAATATCGTGTGCGGCCTTTTGTAAGAGCAAGCCTGTCGTTCGGCTGCGGTCAGCGTGCCAGTCCTTGAAGTAGTAGTCGCCGCCGTTTCCCACGAAGTGCCGGCACCAGATTGCACGGACCTCGCCGATCAAACCATCACGAATAACCTGGCGAAGGATTCGGACAACGGCCATGTGGCGCATATTGTGTCCAACGTACAGCGGGGTCTTTGTGCGGAATGCGGTCTCAAGCACGCGATCGGCACCTTCAATGGTGATGGCGATGGGCTTTTCCAAGTAGACTCCAACCCCAGCTTCTAGCAGCTGGCATGTGATGTCTTCATGAGTGTCATCGGGGCTCGTAACAATTGCGGCATCAATTCCCAGGTCAAGAAGCTCTTCCAGACTTTCTACCCACGGATGGTCACCAAGGATTTCACGAGCGCGCTCGCGCATTGCGGGGTTGGGATCACAGCCGCCTACTAGTTCAGCGGGTACCGAGGAAACCTGACAGTTTTCGGCAATGGAGCATCGCGCTCCCAATCCAATGATTCCAACGCGCAGAGGTTTGGACATGAAGGCTCCATTCACACAGTCTTCTTCGACTCTCCCATTATGCTCCCCGAAACTACGGCCCATAAAAGGATCCGGCCGCTTGCAGTCCACACTCTGCAAACGACCGGAAGTCTTCCGCGCCCCTCTAGGCCTTGTAGGCTCGGTGAAGCGCAACAATGCCACCCGTGAGGTAACGATACTGCACATCGCTCCACCCGGCCTCGGCAATCAAGGCTGCAACTTCGGGGGCACCCGGCCAGTCAAGGATCGACTCCGCCAAGTAGTCATAGGCAACATCATCCGAGGAGGCAAAGCGCGCAACCAGGGGCATCAGGTACTGGAGGTGCAGCGAGTAGCCCGCGCGCAGGAGCGCCGATGTCGGCGTCGAAAACTCGCAGACAAGCAAACGCCCACCCGGACGCGTCACGCGAGACATCTCTTCCAAGGCGCGCTTCGGATCGGGAACATTTCGTAGTCCGTAGGAAATTGTGACCGCGTCAAAAGTATTGTCCGCAAAGGGAAGGTTCATGGCATCGCCCTGAACGAAATCAACCTCGGGGTGACGCGCGCGTCCCACTTCAATCATTCCAGCCGAGAGGTCACATGCGACAACTCGAGCACCACTGCGCGCGATCGCTACCGATGAGGCGCCGGTCCCAGCGGCCAAGTCCAAAATATAGTCGGAAGGCCTGGGTTTGAGTGCCGCGGTCAGCGCCTTCATCCACACAAAATTCATCCCGCCACTGAGCAGAGCGTTCATCACGTCGTAGCGCTGGGAGACGTCGTCAAACATCGCAGCTACTTCGTCTTGAGATTTTCCAAGATCGGCGCGGCGCGGCTGAGAGGAAGTGTATGCACTCATGTGTCTATTTTCCCATTTGTGCGTGTTTTAGGCACACTCAATCGCTCATGGACGTGCAGGGAATTAGCATTGACTCATGCCCTCTCGACATTTCTCGACGATCCCGACGCTGTATTGCTGGGTTGATCTTATTGACCCTTCCAGCGAGTATGGGCGCGCGCCAATCTTCTCTTTGCTTCCCTCCTCCGGGGTATGCGCGTGGATCCGCGACGAGGCCATGGTCGGTTGGGGGAAAGCCTGGTCCTGGAAGCGCGGGAAAGATCGCCCTCCTCTGGTCGAGGCCGGGGAAAATGCTGCGATCACCGAGGCCGCTCGCGTGTGGGATCTCCTGCGTGAAAAAGCCCAAGTTCATTGGGGCGAGGGCGCGCGCGACGCTTGGGGAAAGAACCTCCCCACTCTTCCCTTTGCATTTGTATCCTGCGCTTTTGAAGACGATGGTGAGCGCACGATCATCGTTCCGGAATTGACAATCATTACCTCCGGTTCGCAGCGCTTTGTCATCGCTGCTTCAACAGATTCTCGCGTGAAACCCGAATTTGCGCCGCCGATCCGCCAGCACACTCTTCCTTCGTACCTTGAGTGCGGCCCCGGCGCAATGGGCGAAGAACAGTGGCGCAAGGCTGTTGACGAGGTGATCGATGCGCTGCGCAACGAAGAGGCCGCAAAAGTTGTGATGGCACGCGACCTCACCATCAGCAGCGACAGTGAAATTAATGAGGCCGCCCTCGTTGAGAGTCTTCATGAGCGCTACCCGCAAACCTGGACTTTTTCCGTTGACGGATTGATCGGTGCAACACCGGAAATGTTGGTTTCCTTGAAAGAGGGGCACCTTCACTCGCGGGTCCTAGCAGGAAGCTGTCTTCCCGAAGATGCGGAAAAGCTCCCGCTATCTTTGAAAGATCGCTCCGAACATCTTTTCGCCCTTGAATCGGTTGTCGCAGCTCTTCTGCCCGTTGCCCAGGACGTACGCGCACCCGCGCGTCCCGAGGTCCTCGTGCTCCCCAATATCGCTCACTTGTGTTCTGATGTTGACGCGTCTTTCCCCGAAGGCTCTGTTCTTGATGCTGTCGCACAGTTGCATCCAACGGCTGCGGTGTGCGGCACTCCCCTCGATGATGCTCTCGATCTGATTCATGCTCACGAGCGCATCGAAAGGGGTCGTTACTCGGGACCGGTGGGATGGATTGACGGCGCCGGTAATGGCGAGTTTGGGATTGCGCTTCGTTGCGGTCAGATTGAAGATCACGGCCGCACCTTGCGAGTCTTCGCCGGCTGCGGAATCATGCCGGATTCGCTGTCGAGCAGCGAATTTGAAGAGACTCAGACCAAGATGCGGCCGATTCTTGAGGTTTTAGGCGTCTAGCCTACTTCTCCGACTGGAGTTTTACGTGGACGGTGTTCTCAACGCCGTCACGCACGTAGGTCACCTTGACTTCCTGGCCACCCATGTAGCGCCGTACGTATCCGACCAGGGATTGCGCCGATGAAACAGTGTTGTCGTCGACAGCCGTGATGACGTCCCCGGCCCTCAATCCAGCGGCTTCTGCGCCCGAGCCCTGAGTCACTGCTGAGATCTGCGCTCCCGCGCGAGTATCGTTTCCCACTCGTGCAGCGCCCGTCGTAATGGAAACTCCCAGCCGGGCGTGGTCGACCGTGCCATTTTGGATGAGCTGATTGACAACGGAAACGACCAGGTCCGAGGGAATCGCAAAGCCTAGACCAATCGATCCCGCTTGAGAACTCGACGACGAGGACAGCGAGGCAATCGAGGAGTTAATTCCGATCACTTGCCCATGCTCGTTGAAGAGAGGACCGCCAGAGTTACCGGGGTTGATCGAGGCGTCGACCTGAATTGCGTTCGTCGTCACCGCCTGGTTGTTTTGCTGTTGAAGCTGATTGAAGGGGTCTTTCGAATTGCCCTGGTCATTCGATTCGGAGGCCTGCACCTGGACGGGACGGTTAAGCGCCGAGATAATTCCGGTCGTTACGGTATTTGATAGGCCCAGGGGTGAACCGATCGCCATGACGGGCTGACCGACCTTGAGGTCGGAAGATTGACCGAATTGCGCGGCGACCAGATCCGAAGGCGGGTTGACCAGGCGAATCACTGCGAGGTCTGTGCTTTGGTCAGTTCCAACGATTTTTGCTTCGTAAATTCGCCCGTCGGTCAGGGTGACTTGGATTCTTCCGCTTCCGTCGACGACCGAGGAGATGACGTGGTAGTTGGTGACGATGTTTCCGGAGGAATCAACAATCGCGCCTGATCCGACGCCGGAAGAGCTTTGTCCTGAGACGTTGATTGTCACGACCGCGGGAGACACGGTTGCCGAAACCGCTTCCCAATCGACTGCAGTTCCAGCAGAGTTTGCTTGTGCTGGCGCGGAAGTCTGACTGACCAAGGGAGTGGTAACAGAGGAACGCAGATTCTGGCCAAGTACCAGGGTTCCACCGGTTGCCATTCCGATACTGCAGACCATGGCAAGGAAGAGGGCTCCCCAACCCGGGCCACGCCTGACCGGAGCGGGCGCAACGGTAACCGGTGCCGCCTCTACAGTTTCTGCGCCGGTTTCCTCTGCCGAGGCGACCGGCGTACTCTGCGAAAAGCTTGCGTCACTAGCATCCGGAGCTGCGGGAGTTGGAAGGACAGGGCTAGGAGTTTCCGAGGCGTTTTGCTCGGGTGCTTCATTCATCTGCGGTTGGAAGCGTGCGCCGTCTTCGGGTGTATTTTCGTCAGTATTCATCGCCAACCCATTTCAATCGTTATCAATTTGTTACATTAGCATGCTACAGGGCTCGCAGATACGCAATATCTTTCGTCGGTCGCGAAATAGGAAGATGAAGAATTTCCAGTCCTTCAACTGGTGACGTAAGGATCTCGCGAAGCTGGGTAAGCGATGAAATCGTGCGGGTTTTTACGCCGTATGCCGCGCCAAGTGCGGGGATATCCGCGCGCTGCGAAACCCCGAAATAACGCTCATACATTTCCGCCGGTGCTGTGCGCCCGTGCTCAAGGCTTTCAAAGATTGAGCCACCGGAATCATCAAGAACGATTACTCGAAGAGGCGGAAACTCTTCACCGCGAGGCAGTCCCAAACCAGAGGCGTCGTGTAAGAAAGTCAGGTCCCCCATCACCGCAGTCACCCCCGAGCAATCTGCACCTTCGAGGCGCGCGCACGCGCTCGCCCATCCAAGAGCGGTTGAGGTATTGCCATCGATTCCCGCCAATCCTCGATTCGACCAGACCTGGGTGGGGCCACTGGCATTTTCGTGGCGATGCGCGATGAGGTCAGCGATACGAACCGGGTTGGAAGCCCCGAGGAAAATCTTCGGGCACAGCTGCCACACGATATCCATCACTCCAAGTGCGCTCGGGGTATCCCCATAAGAGGCAATCATCTCCTCGATCCCCGCGCGCACTTCTTTCACGCGTTCACGCAGCGCCTCAAGTAGGGGAAGTTGGCGGGCCTCGTCCACGCAATCACTGTCTTGAAGAGATGGGACAACACATGATGCACTTCCGTGCAGATCGGGCCACTCACCGTAGGAGGCAACGACCACGACTCGTTTACCGGAAGCACACACAGCCTGAACCGGACGCGACAAGGTCGGACGCCCCGTCACAATGATCTGCTCAAAAAGCCCCGTGATCTCTTCATCGCCAAGAAAAGTCTGCTGGAAAGGAATACGCACATCTTCAGGAACACCGGTCACCATTGGCTCGGCGAAAACTGGAACCCGCGAGCGAGCGGCCCATTCAAGCACTGCGCTCTCAGCTCCCTGTCCCGCAATGACGACGGTTGGACGCACTGGATCAAGAATGTTCTCACTGAGGGGATCACGAAGAAATTGCGCGGGATAGACCGATACTGCCGAGCGCCGGTTCCCTTCATGGGCCTCGCATACACTCTCGGTCTGGAAATCTTCGGGAACCAGCGGATCACGGAATTCACAATTGATATGAACGGGGCCAGGAGTACCGCTCGGCAGACCAGCACTTGCCGCAAGCGCGCGGCACATGCGATCAGGAATGCTCCCCAGTTCTTCTCTCGCGGTCGAGAAGTTCCACTCCCCCACGACGTGAGGCGAGAAAAGTCCCTGCTGCGTCATAGTTTGCGAGGCCCCAACCCCGTGCAGGTCGACGGGGCGATCCGCGCTGATCGCCAGCAGCGGAACATGGGAATAGTGGGCCTCGACAATCGCGGGATAGAGCTCAGCGACTGCACTCCCCGAGGTCGTGATGACGCAGGCGCGCGCTGGGCCTCGTCGCTGCGAAGCACTCGCATCAAGGTTCAATCCCAAGGCGAAGAAGGCGGCGGAGCGTTCGTCGAGCCTGACGTGAACGCGAATCGGACTCTTGGCCTGAGCTTCCAGGCGCGCAAGAGCATAGGCGAAAGGAGCATTGCGCGATCCAGGACAGTACACGAAGTCGCGAACTCCGCCTGCGATCAGGGAGTCAATGATGCCTTGCGCTAGAGCTTGTGATGGGAACATGTCTTTTCTTCTATTGATAGTGCGCCATTTCAGCAAGGCGCTCAGCCCAGGACTGAGTAAGAGAGCTGTCAGTAGGTGCTTCGCTCACTAAAGCTTCATTCAAGGAAAGCTCGGATGGAATCATGCACCCGTCCTGGATGAGCGCGGGGGTGAGCGCAGTGTCCGCTGCTAGCAGATTAGCGGTCCCCAGCCCGCACGCGCGTGGTTCCTGATCCAGAGCACATGCCACTCGCGCGGCGTAATCCAAGCCGAAGCTGGTCTCGAGCGCCGAAGAGATCACCAGCGGCATGGGGAGTTCTTCAACGAGGCGAGTAACCGCACGACCTCCACCTAGTGGCGCGATCTTGATGACGGCGACATCCGCGGCTTCTAGACGCGCGACTTTGAGGGGGTCCTCCGCGCGACGAATCGATTCATCTGCTGCGATGGGAACGTCTTGTTTTCGACGCAGCCATGCGAGGTCTTCAACTGCCATGCAGGGCTGTTCAACGTACTCAAGTCCGCCCACTGCCTCTGCTGCACGATTCAAACGGGCAATCCACGTCAGAGCACTCTCCCGGTCCCATGCCCCATTGGCATCGACACGTACCCTCGCGGATGACCCGTGTCGTTCGGCTAACGCCTCGGCGACTGCCTCGACGCGCCTGCAATCACGCTCAAGGTCGGAACGTGCATCGGCAACCTTTACTTTCGCGGTCATCCACTGGGGTGCGTCGAGTATCCTCTGGCGTGCAGCAGCGGCCTCGATCACGGGAATCGTCACATTGAGTGGGATCTTTGATCGACGAGGCCGCGGCGAGGCAATGCGCGCAGCCTCCAATGCGCTGGCAAGCCAAGCAGCAGATTCCTGGGGGTCGTAATCCCAAAACGGAGCACACTCTCCCCATCCCTCTTCGCCATGGAAGAGAAGGCCTTCGCGCACATCAATCCCCCGAAAACGCACACGCATGGGGATTGAATAGACGAGCACCCGATCAATCCCCTCGAACACGCGTCGCGTATCGGAAGGTAGTTGCTCAAGGGAGAGTTCGTGGAGACGGAGAGGCGAAGCATCCGCATGCGTCTTCTCCACTATGCGATCCCTTATCTCTCAACGACTAGTGCTGAACGCGGAGCTAGGACCACGTGTCCCGTGCATTCCCTTCCGCTGAGAAGATCTTTGCCCACAATCCCGCTCAGTTCAACTGCACGATCGGAATGGTTGAGGAGGAAGAGGAAACCCTCGCGTTCCTGTGCCTCAACTCCTCGAGGAAGATCGGGGAACACGGGGAGGAGGCGCGCGTAGCTCGCCCACATGCGCACAAGGACCGATCGCGAGAGTGCATCGAAGTCGGCTGCGGCATACCACACCGAACCCTGACCAACTCGGTTTCGGCTCAGTGCGCACGCTCCCGCTAGGTCAACTCCGCCGCCTCGGCCATCAAAGTAGGCCACGCACTCAACGCCGGCCGAGGAATTTCCTTCGCCGAGGCCTCGCCACTCATGTTCACCGGCGGGAACGATCTTTTCGGCCCAGCGTCCCGAGCGCAGGTCTTTGGCAGCGTCTCCAACCAGCTCAATGGTTCGCTTGAGAGCCTCGTTGTCGGTATCGATTCCGCACCAGTTCAGGGCAGCGGGAGTTTCTACGGCACCGGAAATCCTGTAAGCAGTGCTCTCGCGAGCATCGTAAGTGCGCCCCTGAGAGGGCCCGGTCAAGGTCGAGTGTTCGACAACCTTCACTCCGGCAAGGTCTGCAAGAGAGCCCAGGTATCCGCCCAAGATCGCACCGCACTGGCTGTCCACAACGGCGCTTGGGGCGGTGATAACTACCTGCGCGCCGCGCTCGGCGGCAATGCGCAAAGAGTGCGCCATGTTGGGGTAGTCGATGAAGACTGCCGGCACAACGATGAGATCGTAGGAGGTGAAGTCGTTATCGACACCCACGACATCGGTCGCGATTCCCGCTTCCCACAGGCTTTGGTGCCAGGACTTAGCGGGCGCGAAGTTCCCCCACGAATCTGTGGGATTTTCAGAACTAATCGGACCGATCGCATAGTGGCGTGCCCACTCGCTCTCCCAGTCAATGACAACTGCAGCGCGGGCACTCATGCGAGTCCCCGTAATAGGCGCCAAAGACTTTAGAGCTTGACCGGTGCTCACAACATCCGTCCAGATCGGCGAGTCCTCACCCGAATGCGGGACCATTCCAGAGTGGAAGGTTTCCGACCCCTTGGCGGATTGGCGCCATTGGAATTGGAGGATTCCATCCGCTCCGTGAGCGAGCCTTGCGATGGTCCACAAAAGGAACTGTCCGGGGCGCTTGGGAGAGTTTTGGGGTCGCCACTGCACCGCGCCGGGGCTCTGTTCCATCAGCAGCCAGGGAGCACCATCGCCGAGGCCGCGCATGACGTCACCCTGCCATGCGATGTCGTGTGCAGCCTGAGGATCTGCGGGGTCCGGATAAGAATCATCAGCGATGATGTCACACAGTGGTGCCCACTTGCGGTAGTCGAGAAGCGGGAAGGTCCCCATAAAATTCGTCGTGATTGGTCGGTCCGAATAGCGACGAATCACTTCTCGTTCACGTTCCATCTGGGAACGCAGAGCGTAGTCACTAAAGCGACGCCAATCCAGCATTTGCCCGGGGTTGTAGAAGGTGGGCATTGCACGGGGAGGCTGAATTTCTTGGATATCCCTATAGGTTTGGGACCAAAATGCAGTTCCCCAGGCCCGATTGATCGCCTGAAGATCCCCGTATTTCTCCACGAGCCAGCGTCGAAATGCCGCAGCGGACTCATCATCGAAGCTCTCTGCCGTGTGACAGGCGTATTCGTTCGAAATATGCCACATGACGACGCCGGGATGGTCGCCAAAACGGCGCGCCATGGCCTCGGTCAACTCGCAAGCTTTGCGGCAAAAAAGCTCGCTTGAGGGGTTGTACTGCTGGCGCGAGCCGAATCCTAAACGCACGCCTCGAGAATCGACGGGAAGAGTCTCGGGATAGCGCTGCGCCATCCAGGCCGGAGGGGAAGCAGTCCCATTGGCCAGATCCACGCTAATCCCGGCATTGTGGAGCTGGTCAATGAGGTCTGCTAGCCACTCGAGGTCGTAGTGCCCTTCTTCGGATTCAAGAGATGCCCAGGAAAAGATTCCTAGAGATATCAGATTGACTCCGGCCTCGACCATGCGTTCGATGTCGCGCAGGTTGGTCTCGCGGTCCCACTGTTCAGGGTTCCAATCTCCGCCGTAGGCAATCGTATCCATTTACCTATCCTTCCCAGCACCTCGTGGTGGCTCGACAGCGGGACTGACTATCCCTTCACAGAACCGGCAGCCAGGCCCGATTGCCAGTACTTCTGCAAACCAAGGAATAGCACGATGAGTGGCAAAACACCCAAGAGCGCGCCCAGCATGACTGCGCCCTTTTGAGGAGTAAAGTAACTCATCATTCCGTACAAGCCCAGAGTGACGGGCTTGAGTTCGGCAGTGGATACCATCATCAAGGGCAAGAGGAAGTTGTTCCAGGTTGCCACGAAGATGAAGAGGAAGATCGTCACCATTGCCGGCGCCAGTAGACGCAAGACAATCGTGAAAAAGACTCGAGCTTCTGAGGCCCCATCGATGCGCGCGGCCTCGATGAGCTCTGTCGGAACCGAAGAATCCGCATAGACCCGGCCAAGGAACACACCGAAGGGAGACACGCAGCTGGGAATGAGGATCGCCCAGACCGTATCGGTCAGACCCAAGTTATGGAAGACCACGTACAGGGGAATCGTGAGCAGGGCGACCGGCATGAGCAGGCCTGCCATGATCATGGCCATGGAGACATTTCGCCCGGGGAAAACAAATTTCGCCATTGCATAACCCGCTGCGACCGAAATCAAAGTTCCGATGATCCCTGCTGCTGTTGAATAGAAGAGGGAGTTGAGCACCCAGCGCCAGAACAGGCCCTGAGTCCACCCCATGAGCTTCGTGTAGTTGTCTCCCAATTCAAAGTGACCAAACCAGAAACCGTTGGTGGAAACAAGATCGGCATTCGACTTCGTTGAGGAGAACATCACCCAGATGATCGGCAGAACGAAGTAGAGCATGGTGAAGGTCAGAGCAACGATCGTAACGATTCGAGCGGCCTTCGAGGGTGCGAGTGAACGCGGGGGCATTCCCTCGAGAGAGGGGGTGTACTGACGTCCATCAGGCAGTGTGCGCATTGTGGTACTCATCGGACGGTCTTCCTTTGCAAGAGTGCGTAGATCACGGCAAGTCCGCCCGCAACCAGCGCCATAACGATTGAGATTGCCGAGGCCGGACCATCACCACCGGGTGAGATCTGACCAAACATGGTGTTGTAGGCCATCATCATGGGCGTGTAAGCATTCCCCATCCACCTATTGGATGAGTACATGACCGCGGGCTCGTTGAAGAGCTGAATCGTGCCGATGATTGAGAGCAGCACTGCCAGCAGCGCTGCGGAAGAAACCATGGGGATCTTGATGCTGCGAACGATCTGCCAGGAAGAAGCGCCATCCAAGCGCGCGGCCTCGTAGAGCTCATGGGGAATTGCCTGGAGCGCGGCCAAGAAGATCAGCATGTTGTAGCCGGTGTAGGTCCACGTGGTCATATTTGCCATCGAGGCCAGAATGGGGGCTCCCGGTGCCATGAAGTCGACGTGAAGTCCCAGGGAATCAAAGAACTTCACGATGGGCGAGAGTTCAGGGGTGTAGATGTACATCCAGACCATTGCTGCGACAATGCCGGGAATGGCGAAAGGCAGGAAGTAGGTCAGTCGGAAAAAGCCTGCGCGGCGGACCAAGAAGGAGTCCAGAACAAGGGCAAGGACAAGAGCCGAAATGATCATGAAGGGGATCTGGAAGGCCGCGTAGATCACGACTCGTCCCATGCCCGTCCAGAAGTCGGCGGAAGTGATGACCATAACGAAGTTATCGAAGCCGACGAATTGATTTTCAAGTTCGCCGCCGCCATAGAGGCCACCGCCGCTTGCAACCTGACGGAAGAAGGATTGGTAGATTGCAACGCAGATCGGAACGGCAAAAACCAAGAGGAACATGATGAAGAAGGGGGCCATAAACGCCCACCCGGTACGCGCATCGTGCCGCTCTCTAATGCGCCGGTTTTGAGTCTGGGACTGCATCTATCAATCACCTTCGATTGTTCGCAGAATTATTGGGTTATATGACGAAGAATACGTAAAGGGGTGTGGTTTCTCCGCGGAGAAACCACACCCCTCCGCGATCAATGATTACTCGGCGACGGGGAGGTTTCCGTCCTTGAGCGACTTCACGGACTGCTCCTGAGCAGCCTTGAAGATGTCGATCACCTTTCCGGAACCGTCACCAGCTGCAGTAGCGGCCTTGGTCATCGGAGCACCAACGCTCGAGAAGAAGGGGATGTACGGGAAGTCAGGTGCCAGGTTGGCGTTTGCCTTCGACAGTTCAGCGAAGACATCCTGTCCGCCGTAGAACTCCTTGATCGAATCCGGGGTCTTCATGGTGCCGGTCGTGGTTGCAACGACGAGGCCCTGGGAAACCAGAGCGTCGACCTGGGTGTTCAGCCAGTTGTTGAACTCCATTGCACCCTTGGGGTTCGCGCAGCCCTTCATGACTGCAACGCCGGAACCACCGTCGGGGCCGGTGAGGGCGCCCTTGCCGAAATCAGGGAGCTGAGCAACTGCCCATTCGCCCTTGTTATCGGTCTTCGCCAGGTCACCGGAGATGAGCGGTGCTTCCCAAGCGGCGCCGATCGTGCCGATCAGGGTCTTGTCGGTCAGGGCCTTGGTGAAGGAATCGCCCCAACGCTCGGTGACGAAGGTGGTCTTGTCATCGAGCATCGACTGCCAGAAGTCTGCAACGGTCTTGGCGGAAGCATCGTCGATCTTGACGGTCCACTTGTCGTTTGCAGCCTTGTACCAGACGCCGCCAGCTGCAGCTGCCTGTGCAGACAGGCCGTACTGTGCTTCATCGGTCTCGAAGGCGGAGATGTACTTGCCCTTTGCAGCTGCGGTCTTGGCAGCGGCCTTGAACTCGTCGAGGTTGGTGGGAACTTTGATTCCCAGCTTGTCGAACTCTGCCTTGTTGTAGTAGTAAACAAGCGGGCCGGTGTCCTGGGGCAGGCCGAAGTACTTGCCACCAACGCCTACCTGCGAGAATGCGCCGGCAGAGTAGTTGGTCTTGTACTGGTTGGCGTACTCAGTGACGTCTTCGAGCAGACCCTTGGTGAACATCTCGGGGAGTTCGCCGTAGCCGATCTGCGCCAAGCAAGGTCCGGAGCCCGCCTTGACGTCAGTTTCAAGCTTCTTGATCATTTCGTTGGCCTTGCCATCGAACTTGACCGCCTGAACCTGAGTGTCAGGGTGTTCCTTGTTCCACTGATCAACCAGCGAGGACACCTTGGTCATTCCTTCACCATCGGGCAGACGGTGCAGGTAGGTGATGGTCGCTGCCTTATCAGCAGATGCCGAAGAGCTTGCGGTGGTATCCGTCTTCGAGCCCGAACCCGAGCACGCAGTCAGACCCATCGCAGCGACTGACATGAGCGCGACAACGCTCATGGAACGGCGTGACATGTGCATGTTGTTCCCTCTCCATCGTGGGACGTTTATAAAGTTGACACCTTTTGTCAGCTTCATCCATTGCTCTCTTATGCTAACTCACAGAGAAGATGTCTGACACATTTTTAACCTGTGACTATGCAATTAGTTGATTACGATTTGATAACTAAAGAAGCTGACCTTTTTCCCAGTCAACCCAGCGTCCTTGACCTGCAGCCAATTCAACGAGGATTTGTCCGCCCTGGCCAGAAATCTCACTCGAACGCGGGGCATCTGCATCGTTATAGACGAATGCGAGTGCTGATTCTGGGTACCAGGCAACTTCAACATCCGGGTTCGACGAAGACAGAACGCTCTGCCACTGATCCTCAGCATGAGCTGCCCACATGATGGCGCGGTGAAGTAAACGGCTATTCGCGGTCGACCATGTCAGCCCCGCAAGATACACACCGCGTCCTGCGCAGAAGTCATGAGCCGAGGCACGAACACTGCCACGATCCATCACCAAAACGTGAGTTGCCGAGTCGGTAACGACAACATCACCGGGATCTTCACCAAAGATGTAGTCCCCATCCAGATCAGCGGTGATGAAGTGCTCGCTCACCGGCTCCTCGTAGTGATCCTTGGACAGTGACCACGAGATCTCCTGATCAACGCCCAAAACGTCAGAGAGTGCGAAGATGCTTCCGCGGCAGATTCCTCCACGATCAGCATTTCCCTGCGTCCCTACCGAGGCCGTCGGCTGGCCAACGCCGATGAAACCGCCACCGCGGGCAACGAAACGTCGCAGAGCGTCTTGGAGACGAAGATCCTCCCAGACCTGCCCGCCTGAGAAAGAAGTGTTGGCAGCGCCCGCATTAATGACGACATCCACGTCTTCGAGCGCCTTCATCTCACCTTCAATCACCTCGTCGAAGGACATGAAACGGACATCGAAGGGCAGGCCCGCAAGGGCTTCAATCACCCCGAGGTAGGTGTGAATCTGCTTGTACCACAGGGCGTGGGCGACCATATGGGTCTGCCACGTGCGCAGCTTACCCCACGCATTCAAGACGGCAACGCGCACGGGCGCACATGCGGGCTTCTCCCCGCCCGTGGCCTCGTGAAGGGAACGGAACTCACCAAGGATTTCCTCCACGCGGTCAATGAACTCGGGGAACTTGAGCGCCAAGGATAGGTAACCGCCGTAGCCCATGCGGTCCAGGGGGCTGCGGACGATTGCGCGGCGAGCGGTACGCCACGATTCATTGGCCTCGCCCAGGGGATCGCCGCCCTCGCGGAAGACATCGGGGAAGAAGTAGGGAAGGAAGCGCCCCTCGGTGTAGCGCACACCGGGGATATCCGAGATCATGCGGCAAGTCGCGGCCGAGCCGACGGATCCGACAACCGCATCCATCTTGATCGAGGGGAAGTAGGGGCCGTAGGGCTCCATGCCGATCCAGTTGTCCCCGAGGAACATCATGGCCTCGCGGCCTTCCTCGTGAACCTTGCGAACCAGCTCACCCGCCTTCGCGGCGACTCGCTTGGAAGTGAAATCGATCCAGTCTTTGAAGACCGGAGTGGGAGTGCGGAAGGGGCAGTTGTACCAGCCGCCATCAACAAAGTCCTCAGGGGTCAGCGCGTAGCCGTATTCCTTTTCGAACTCTTCCATCGCCGGGATCGAGACCGAGGCGGAGTAGCCAAACCAATCGACATAGCGTTCGCGGCCTCGGGAATCAAAGGCCAAAGTGAAGTGATAGAAGAAGGTTGTAAAACGAACCACATCCACCTGGGGGTTGGCTTTAAGCCAGATCGCTAAGGCATCCTTGACATGTTCCCAGGTGCGTGGGAAAGCCACATCGAAGGGACGTTCTTTAACGCGTCCTTCCTCAAGTGCCCAGTCGTTCGTCAAATAGTTGTACATCTGGGTCGAATCCCAGACTTGCACTGCGAAGAAGCTCACGGTGTAGACGTGGAAGGGCTCGGGGGAATGAATCGTGACAACAGCGCTTCCGGCGTTCTTGGGCAGGTCCCCAACGATCGGGATGGGGTCAACGATTGGCTTGGCCGGAACATCTTCAACGCTCCACTGTGAAGGATCAACAACCTCACCACTGGTTCGGTCAATCACCTGCCACCAACGTGATGTATCACACTGAGTATCCGGACGGAACTGAGCCTGGAACCAGCCCTCCATCACGTCGATGCACAAAGGGCCACTTTCCGGCGCAGTGTGAGCATTCGAGGACAAGTACTGGTGAATGCGTTCGCCTTCACTCTGGTCTGCCCACTCTTCGTCGCCGCGAGCAGGGAAGTATGTGCTGTAAACCTTGGCAAAGGCGCGATCAACCCATTCGGGCAATTCGGTTCCATCTGAATTACGGACAGCGTCGGCGCCGAGCCGCTCAACGAGGGCGCGAACCTCTTCGTCAATTCCTCGCTCGATAGGGAGAGTCAGACGGCCCAGTCGCGTCGTTTTGTCAGTCATTGTCACTCCATTGTGTTGATATCTAGCCTCTTTGCAGGCGGGGAACAACTTTGCGGACTTTTTCAGCCAGTCCCAAGTTATCTCCTTCTTGGTACGATATTACAAGCACACCGACGTGGTGATGCACATCCTCTACACACTGGAGACACCGATGTCCCTTACCTCAGAAGAAATCAACAGCCAGCCCGAGCTGTGGCGTCGAGTTTGTGAAGTTCCCACCGATGCTCTTCCCAAAGATGGCGAATCAATTGCGGTGATCGGATGCGGAACCTCATGGTTCATCGCCCAGGCCTACACCGTTGCTCGTGAGCGCCAGGGCAAGGGACTCTCGGATGCCTTCACTGCAACCGAATTCCCCTGGGATCGCTCCTATGATCGAGTCGTCTGCCTGTCTCGTTCAGGCACGACAACTGAAATCATCGACATTCTGCGCGGATTGAAAGAACGCGGTGTTCCCAATGTATTGATCACCGCTGTGGGCAATGGCCCCGCAACCCCCTACGCAGATGTTGAGGTTGTTCTGGACTTCGCCGATGAAGAATCCGTCGTCCAGACTCGTTTCGCCACCACCGCTTTGGCTTACTTCCGCCACAGCTTGGGAGACGATATCGCAAGCGCCGCAGATGACGCTCAGCGCGCACTTGAGTGCGAAATCCCCCAGCGCTGGGTGGACGCCGAGCAGATCACCTTCCTGGGCACCGCGTGGACCATTGGTCTGGCCAACGAGGCGGGCCTGAAGTTGCGCGAAGCTTCGCAGTCCTGGACAGAGGTTTACCCGGCTATGGAATACCGCCACGGTCCCATTTCGATTGCACAGCCCGGTCGCCTCACCTGGGTTTTCGGCCCGGTTCCCGAAGGAATGGCCGATCAGGTTGCTGCAACCGGCGCCGAATTGGTGACCTTCGATGGTGATCCTATGGCTCACCTGGTTGTTGCCCAGCGTCTGGCAGTTGCTCGCGCCGAGGCTCGAGGCCTTAACCCCGATACCCCGCGCCACCTGACCCGCTCGGTGATCCTCAAGTGAGCACTGCGGACCAGCAGCTGGCCATCGGAATCGATGTTGGCGGCACCACCATTAAGGGGGTGCTCGCCGACACCCGAGGAAACATCATTGCCACTTCCGAGGCCGTCGCTACTCCGCGCACCGGTGCCGAAGACGTCGTTGCCGCAGCCGCGCGACTGGCCCGCACCCTGCGCGAGGACTCGCCCGAGGCGCCAGTAGGCGTATGCGTTCCAGGGATTATCAACGAAGAACAAGGAATCGGTATTTTTTCCGCCAACTTGGGGTGGAAAGATGCCCCGCTGGGCGACATGCTCTCCCAGGCCTTGGATTCTTTCGTTCCCCTGGGACATGACGTGCGTTCGGGTGCTTTAGCCGAGGCACTGTGGGGAGTTCGTTGCTCCTCATGCCTCTACGTTGCGGTGGGAACAGGGATCGCTTCGGGTGTTGTCATCAACTCCCGCCTGGCTCCCGGCGCCCCATGGGCAGGAGAAATCGGTCAGGTCCCCGTCCCCCACCCGGACGATCCCTCAGAAATTGTCCCCCTCGAGCGCGTTGCCTCGGCTTCGGGAATTGCGCGACGTGCAATCGATGCTGGAATCCTTCCCCAGGGTTCGGGCGCGCGCGAGGTCGAAGAGCTCGCTCTCTCCCATGAGGATTCGTCTCACCTTGCCCATGAGATTCTTTCGAGCTCGATGAGCCTTCTGGGTGAGGTTCTGGCAACGGTATGTCACCAGGTCGGGGCGATTCCCATCGTCCTTGGCGGCGGACTGTGTCGCGGCGGATCTCTTGTCTACGATCCACTGCGCAACGCTCTGGACAAGGGCTGCACCGTGATGCCCGCTCCCCCGGTTCTTACCGCGGCTCTTGGTTCTTCCTCGCAGGCACTGGGCGCTGCGGCGCTTGCCTTCCAAAGCCATGGAATCGAGGTCGAATCATGATCTGGACTTTCACGCCGAATCCTGCCTTGGATATCACGTGGCAGGCACCCGATCAGACTCGCGGACAGGTTCATCGCATTACCGAGTATTCCCAGCGTCCTGGAGGCAAGGGATTGAATGTCTCTCGCGTCTTGGAGCAGCTTGGTGTCCCCAACCATGCGACGGGCTTCCTCGGTGGGACCACGGGACAAGCCATCGCCTCGTTAATGGAAGAAATGACCACCCAGGTCACGACGCACTGGGTCGATGTTCCCGTTCAAACGCGCCGGTCAATTGCCATGATCGACGGCGAGGCTACGGTGTACAACGAGTCAGGTTTCTCTCTTCCTCCTCATTCTTGGGAAGAGATGCGCGAGCTTTTGAAGGCTTCTTTAAGCGCGTCGGATGTTCTGGTTGTTTCCGGATCCCTTCCTGGGGACACAAGTTTTGAGTCTCTTGAGCCAATTCTTGAGTCTGCCCGCGAGCGCGGATGCCGGATCATCTTGGACACCTCTGGGCCGTCTTTGGTTCAGTGCGCACGCTGGGCTGATGTTTTAAAGCCCAACCACCACGAGCTCCTTGATGCGACTGGCGCATCTTCCATTGAGGAAGGGGCACGTACCTTGCTCGAGCTTGGCCCCACATGGGTGTGTGTCTCTCGCGGAGAAGAAGGGATGGACCTTTTCTCCGCCCACAGCCACTGGCATGCCGAAGCGGGCGTCGTCCTCGAGGGAAATCCGACCGGTGCGGGCGACGCTTGCGTTGCCTCCTTGGCGCGTTCGCTTGCTCAGGCCGGGGATGACCTTGAGTCCATCGTTTCCACCGCAATTGCCGAGGCCGTCGCAACCTCGGCCGCCGCGGTGACCATGCCGGTCGCTGGCGAAGTTGATCTCCCACTTCGCGAGGAATTGCTCGCACGTATTACCCCCATTCGTTTGTCTTAAATTCACAAGAAAGTAGGTCACGATGCTTGCTGATACCGCTGTACTCGCACGCGAGTGCGCCGCGCGCAAGGTTGGCCTTGCCGCTTTCAATGTGGTCCTTCTCGACCACGCCGAGGCCTTCGTTCAGGCCGCTGAAAACACCGGTCTGCCGCTGGTCCTGCAGCTGTCACAAAACGCTGTGAAGTACCACGGCGGCCGTCTGCGCCCCCTCGGGCGGGCTCTCCTTGAACTCGCAGAAGCCTCGTCCGCGCAGGTTTCAGTGCACCTGGACCACGCAGAAGACACCAACCTCTGCCGCGAGGCCATCGAGCTCGGATTCACCTCGATCATGTACGACGGTTCTAAGCTCCCCGATGCACAAAACCGTGAAACCACCGCTGAGATTACGGCTTTTGCGCACGAGCACGGCGTGAGCGTCGAAGCGGAACTCGGCGAGGTGGGCGGCAAGAACGGCGTCCACGATCCTTCTGCACGCACCGATCCCCATGACGCGGCACAGTTTGTTGCCGACACCGGAGTGGATCTTCTTGCTGTCGCTGTGGGCTCCTCACACGCCATGGCAACTCGTGAGGCGGTCCTCGATAACGACCTGATTTCCGCAATTCACCAGGCAGTTCCGGTTCCCCTGGTACTTCACGGTTCTTCGGGCGTACCCGACGAAGGCATGGTTCAGGCCATTCGTGCAGGGATGACAAAGATCAACGTCTCCACACACTTGAATGTTGTCTTCACCGCTGGAGTTCGCGAGATCCTCAACGAGAATCCATCCTTGGTTGATCCGCGCAAGTACGTTGGCCCGGCAACTCGTTTGGTTCAAGAAGAAGTTGAGCGCCTCATGCGCTTGTACGCCCAGGTCTAATAACTGAGCGCTTTTCCTCGCCGCCCAACGTTTGGAATGCGCGTGCGGGTGACGACGATGCCCTCCCCAAATCGGGGAGGGCATCACCTTGTTGCTACTTGATGTACCAGCCGCGGCCTCGCCACAGCCCCTCAAGACCTGCAAGACGCTCGAGGAAGTCCTCCCAGCTCCCGACGGGACCGCCAGCCCAGGCGACCTCAGCAAGGCCCGCTAAGCGCGGCAGGAGCATTTCCCACACATCTTTTTCGCGACGGAGGGTTTCACTCCACAGACAGGCCTCGACGCCTTCGATCCCTTTACGATCCACGCCTTCGCAGATCTTTTCTGGATCCCAATCCCACGCATTCTTCAGAGGAAGAATACCGGCCCAGGTGATACCGAGCTTTTGTTCGGGGTATTCCTTCATATCAAAGTAGGCCTTGGGGCCGGGCGACATGACTGCGCGCACGCCGCGCGCAACTGCGCGAGCGATAGAGTCACCCTCGAGGTCGTCATGCCAGACCTGCACGAGGTCTCCTTCGCCCAGGAGATCCGCTGCTTCCTCCCATGCGAGAGCGCGCTTGCCCAGTGCATGGATGCGTTCGATCTGGCTGCCAACGATGATCGGGTAGTCACCTTCTGCGGTCGAGAAGGACTCATCCCCACCGATGTGGATTCCCGCGGGAGAGAAGGGAGCAAGGGTCTGGACGATTGCTTCGAGGAATGCTTGCGTTGCCGGAGCTTTGGTAGACAGCGTTGAAAAGCCCACTTCTGTGCCCTCATAGAGTGGGGGGCATAGACCGTCGGGGTTGAGACCTTCAATAGCGTGAAGCGCTGCATTGACGTGCCCGGGGATATCGATCTCGGGAATGATCGCGATCATCCGCGAGCGCGCTTCTTCGACCAGCGTTTGGTAGTCCTCGAGGCTGTAGTATCCGCCTTCTTCTCCTCCGACCGCGCAATCAGAGGAACGCTCGATGAGTTCAGGGAACTGCGGAATTTCAATACGCCAGCCCTGGTCATCACTGAGGTGCAGATGCAAAATATTCAGTCCCAGCTCGCTCATCGCATCCATGACGCGAACGATTGTAGGAACGCCGAAGAAATGGCGAGAGACATCAATATGCAGGCCGCGGTGCCTGTATGCGGGGTAGTCAAAAATTTTCACAGCGACGGGCTCGCGGTGATGATTGGCGATCGCCAAAGTGTTGAGCCTTCTCAGGCCTCGTGAAAGCCCAAGTTCGCTGATCGCACTCACCTGCGCCGCGCCGTTGGATAGGTCCAAGAGGTAGGCCTCGCTGCGCTGCCAGCCGGAGGGAAGCTCGCAGGGGGCGACTGCGGCCTCGAATTCTTCTTCGGTACACAGGACAACCGAGGGGCTAATTTCTGCCCATGTTGCATCGGAGGGATGAGGTTGTGCTTCTTCAATGAAGACTGGAAGAGGGACAAGTCCGGGAATTGCGGACAAAGAGGAGGACATCAATGGACTCCTTTAGGCGGACGCATAATATGTGAACCCCCCTATCCTAAAACGTGCCGGGACCAAGTGGTAGCAGGTCGGTATTCTTGGCTGTATGAGTGCACTGGATTTTGTTTCTGATACTTTCGACGCCCAGCGCTGGCGCGAGGTTGAGGGCTTCGAGCTCACCGATATGACCTACCATCGTGGGATTTCCCGAGGCCCTATCGACGGCGCCCCCAAAGGCGAGGATCTGCCCGTCGTTCGCATCGCTTTTGACCGTCCTGAAATTCGCAATGCATTCCGCCCTCATACGGTCGACGAACTCTACCGTTGCCTTGATCATGCGCGAATGACCGGTGACGTCGCTGCCGTCATTCTGACGGGCAATGGCCCCTCCCCTCGCGACGGCGGTTATTCGTTTTGTTCGGGTGGCGACCAGCGCATCCGCGGCAAGGATGGCTACCGCTATGAAGTTGAGGGAAGCGAGGCCTCGGCGCAGGTAGAAAAGAGAAGGGAACAGATTGATCCCGCGCGGGCGGGGCGGCTCCACATCCTCGAGGTTCAACGCCTGATTCGAACGATGCCCAAGGTCGTTATTGCCGCTATCCCCGGGTGGGCAGCGGGAGGTGGACACAGCCTCAATGTCGTCTGCGATCTCTCTCTTGCCTCGCGTGAGCATGCAGCCTTCATGCAGACCGATGCAAATGTTGGCTCTTTCGATGCCGGATACGGTTCAGCGCTCCTTGCACGCCAAGTGGGAGATAAACGCGCTCGCGAGATCTTCTTCCTTGCTCGACGCTACGATGCGGATACGGCCGCACAATGGGGCGTCGTCAACGAAGCGGTTCCCCATGCGCAGCTGGAAGAAACTGCACTCGAGTGGGCTCGCATCATTGCAACAAAATCCCCTCAGGCCATCCGAATGTTGAAGTTCGCTTTTAATTTGGCCGATGACGGCTTGGCGGGACAACAGGTCTTTGCGGGGGAGGCAACGCGGATGGCGTACATGACTGACGAGGCTCAGGAAGGCCGAGATGCTTTCATTGAGCACCGCGAGCCAGATTGGTCCCCCTATCCTTACTATTTCTAATAAGACTAATCTTTCAGTACCTCTTCAGGGTCTGCGAATCTCAGACAGGGGTTGTGATCCATGACATTTTTAGCTGAATTTCAGGGAAAATTACAGCTCTGATACACTTGTGTATCCCAAAACCTTGACAAACCCTATAAACTAGTACTGCCGTTAACATAAAGTGCGTGTTAGTGGTGCACACTCCCATCGTGCATTCCACTTAGAACGAAAGGGCCTATGTGAGAATTCACTTAGGAACGCGATCCTCCCACAGGGCGCCGTCGTATCGACAGGCTCCCCGGGTTTCGCGCGCCCTGATTCTCCTGACATCGGCAGCAATCGGTTCATCTTTCACGATCATGTCCCTGCCGTGGGCACCAGCCCTGGCAGATGTGGATCTCTTCCCCTCAACGACCGTCTCAGTAGCTCCTGGCAATGGGCATATGAACGCAGACAAGACCGACGAGGTCTATGCTGCAGCCCCTTCAGCCGATTCAACAGAGCCGGCTCAGACTTCGCATACTGCTTCCGTTGGGGTTCCTTCCGACGCCATCGTCTTAGACGGAGACTCCGAACTCGGGAGGCGATTCGCGCGTACTCCCTACGAAAAGGCAGAGATCGTTGTCGAGGGCGCCGAGTTTGCCCCCGAAGAAAAGCTCCCGAACCAGACTCCCGCGGTGACTTTGGACGAGCTCGACCCCGAGCCGACCCCGCAGGGCGATCCTTCTATTGGTGATTTCACCGGTCACGAAGGCCAGACTTGGGCCGAATCCCATGCAATTCCTTCAGCTAATGCGACCTCCATCAAAGAAATCGAAGAGCTGAACTCCATCCCCACGATTGACTCCAGCCTTTCGACTCCGGAAATTCTCGTCGCTTCGGGTGAGATCCGGACAATGACTTTTGAACTCAGCAATGTCGGTAACGACGTGCGCGAGCTCGAAATTGAAGGCGTTTTCTCCAGTAAGGCGCCGGGCGCCCAGACCTTGACCTGGACCCTCGAATGCACGACGGATGGCGGAGCCACCTGCCCGAACTTCACGGATGAGCGTTCCGCTGCTTTTACCTCCGATAAGGAAGTTCCTCTCTTCCACTCGGTGGTCAATATGCCTCGCGATTCTAAGATTTCGATCGTCGCACGCATTCGCCAGAGCGCACCCAGCTGCTCGCCAGATTCGTCTAGCGAAACAACGACTAAGTTCCACTGGAAGCGCCTGAGTAGTGACGAATCACGCTGGACCGAGCTAGAGCTCAGTGGCCAGCTGAGCTGCCCCGCGCCCGTCCCTTCAACGACGCCGACTCCGTCTCCCTCTGTGTCTGTAAGCACTTCGGCGCCCACACCGATCCCAACTGCTACGCCAACGAAGAAGGCAAAACCCACCGCCTCCCCGAATACGCGAGTTCCAGCAACCGTTTCTCCGACTCACCAGAATCCGGGGCGTGTAATCGTGCAGCCCAGGCCTCGCCCGAATGCGGACCACCGTGCTCCGGCTCCCGCCCGCGTCGTTCGAGTGTATTCACCGCAGTCACCGAACCGTCCTAGCGCTCAGAATTCTTCGCGAAACAACGGGGCGACTGCGAACCGCTCGCAATCTCCTCAGCAGAACAGCAACCGTGCAGCTCAGCGCAGTACGAATGCTCCGATTGCACCGATCAGTCCCGCAACTGTGGCCCCTTCGGCTTCTGCCGCGTCTACTTCCGCTGATGCCGGCGTAGCAAATCCCCCGTCCAGCTACGCATTCAACGCTGATGGACGCCGTGGCGGCCTTATGAGCGATGTTGAAGCCAACAGTGCTGTCGCGGTTGCCGCGCTTCTTGTCACTGCTGCGGCTGGGGCTCTTGCTACTTTCCACAAGGGAAAGTAACCCAGAAACTTTTCCTCATCCGATCCAGGGGATAAAAACTGCCGTCCACACCTCACCAGAGGCATGGACGGCACTGTTTTATCAGTTTCGCAGTCTCAGCGACGGTGGAACTTCGATCGCATCACGCGCGCGAGCGCGATCTCAGCAAATGCATCCACAAGCATGGCCCCGCCAAAGACTCCCGCAAAGATCTTCCATCCAGAGCGAGGCTTGGGGGTTTTCACCGTCGAGACAAGCATGGACGCACCGACAGCCGCCTCCAAGGTGGCAAGCGTTGAGATGATCCACGGGCGCTCAGAAACGACTGCCATATAGGCCTTTTGAATCGCTGTCTGCGCATCCTCAGTGCTGGTCATCATGATGTCAACACTTCGTCCGATCGCATTTGAAATTCCGCGAGCGGCATGCAGAACCGCGCCTTCAACATCGCTTGCTTCGATGGTCCCCGAGAGGAACTCGGCGACGCCATGAGGAAGAGCAAGAGCCTGGACGACCCCAGTGATTGCCTCCGCGCCGCGGAGTTCTTGAGCTGCCAGCAGTGCGTCAACATCGGCTCCAGGAACGTGGGCCGCAATCTCGCGCAATGCGGGACGGTCCCCTACCAGGTCGACGACGGCCGGATCAACGGCCTCGACAGAGGAAGAACCAACAACGATGCGAACCGTCATTCCCCAGTTATAGGTGAGCACATGCTCGAGGTGGTCGTCGGTGACGAGGTAGAGATGCAAATCGCCGTCGGTCATGGTCAGAGAGACCAAGGGGAGATCGCCGAAGTTCCATCCGGACTTTTCTTCCGGAATCTCAGCGAGGAGGGCACGATAACCGTCCTCGAGCTCGATGTCAGCAACGTCAACGCCTTCGAGGGCTGCGAGCAAGGGCACCGACGAAGCGGGGGTACGGCCGATTTCGACAATGCGGACGGGAGTTTCAGTGTCGTCAACCTCGTCGGGGAGGAAATCAGCGAGCGGGCTCTCATTCTGAGACAGTGCGTCAGCGTGTTCAGATCCCAAACGAACTTCGGCGTTGAAGCGCTGGGCAAGATCCTGGGCAAGCTCGGTGACCGTAAGACCCGGCACCGCCTCGGTTGATCCTTCAGTAATAGTCGCAACGCGACCATCTGCCACTGCGACGTTGAGTCCTAGGAGTTGGGGGGTGGCTTCAAACCATTCAAGCTGGACCAGAACATCCTTCTCGCGAAGTGCCTGGGCAACCTCGGCGGGATCAAGCTGGGAAGCGATCATCATGCCCTCAACGCGGGTCCATGGTGCATCAGTCATCTTTGTCTTCCTTCCGTCAGACCCTCGGTGGTCCTTCGACTTGGTTCAAGTCTAGCGTCTCTATTCTTCGAAATTGACTGTGGCTCTACAAATTGGGATGGACGCGTCTTGAACACGAGATTTGAGTCGCCGCATTCAAAATAAAAGCAAGGTGGGGGCACCCTTGAGGTACCCCCACCAGATGTGCTTGCTCAGAAGCGATCAGCGCATCTTGGTGCCGACCGAGCCGAGGCGCTCAGCAGCTTCAACGACGCGTGCAGCCATGCCGGCTTCCGCTTCCTTGCCCCATGCGCGGGGGTCGTACTTCTTCTTGTTGCCGACCTCACCGTCAATCTTGAGGACGCCTTCGTAGTTGGTCATCATCCAGTCGACGACCGGGCGGGTGAAGGCGTACTGGGTGTCGGTGTCAACGTTCATCTTGATAACGCCGTTGGCAACTGCCAGTGCGATCTCTTCGTCGGTCGAGCCAGAGCCACCGTGCATGACCAGGTCGAAGGGACGGTGATCCAGACCGTAGTGAGCGGCGACCTCTTCCTGGATGGTGCCCAGGAGTTCGGGACGCAGCTTGACGTGGCCGGGCTTGTACGCACCGTGCACGTTGCCGAAGGTCAGAGCGGTGATGTAACGGCCGTTCTCGCCCAGGCCCAGAGCCTCAACGGTCTTGATGGCATCTGCGGTCGAGGTGTAGAGCTTCTCGTTGATTTCGCCAACGACGCCGTCTTCTTCGCCACCCACAGCGCCAACTTCGATCTCGAGGACGGTGTGAGAGTCAACTGCGAGCTGGAGCAGGCGCTTGGCGATCTCCAGGTTCTCATCGAGGGCGATAGCGGAGCCATCCCACATGTGGGACTGGAACCAGGGCAGACGACCTGCCTTAACTTCCTCGGCCTCCATGTGCATGAGCTGCTCGGTCCAAGAATCCAGGTTCTGCTTTGCGCAGTGGTCGGTGTGCAGTGCGATGGTGACGTCGTAGTTCTTTGCGACCTCACGCGCGTAGGCAGCCATTGCCAGAGAGCCGGCGATACGGTCCTTGACGGTGGAACCTGACCAGTATTCAGCGCCACCCACGGAAACCTGGATGATGCCATCGGATTCGGCATCAGCGAAACCGCGAAGTGCAGCGCTCAGAGTCTGAGAAGAGGTCACGTTAATTGCCGGGTACGCGAACTTTCCGTCACGCGCACGGTTGAGCATTTCGTTGTAAACCTCAGGGGTTGCGATGGGCACAGGAGCCTCCTAATTGATGACAACATCTGTCAGGAATTATTCTCCCACATTTGTGCCGGAAGATCACCGGACTATTGGCCCCATCGCGTGATCTTTTCGTGACATATTCCCCAGTCAGAAAGAAGTCACGCGGATTTGCGGCTCAGTAGTGCGACATGACCGGAGTTCCAATCTCCGACCATTGATAGACCCAGCGTGCTTCGTCAACGGGCATATTGATGCAGCCGTGCGAGCCTCCCGGGCCACTCCAGCCAAAGGAGCTCTGCCAAGGAGCACCATGGAAAGCGTAAGAACCGGTCCAATAGGTCACCCACGGGACACCCTTGGCACAGTAGGGCCAATCCGGAGTACAGCCCATGTCTTGTGCTTGGTACTTGAGGTAAACGTTGTACAGACCCGTCACGGTCTCATGGCCAGGAGAACCCGGAACAATTGCGACTGGACCATGAACCACCGTCGCACCTTCATAGGCAGTTACAGAGTTGTTTCCGAGGTTAATCTCGAGCCACTTCTCTCCCGGTGCTGCTTGATACACCAGCTTTTCTGCGCCATCTGCGATCAGTTTGCGCTCATAAGTCGCAGGAGTCGTGTCGTAGCTGAACTCGCCTTTAAATTCGCGATTTGCCTTGAGCGATTCAATAACAGAAGACGAGAGGGCATCAAGGTCCTTCACCTTGCGACCATCAACAGCCTTCTTCGGGGTTTGGACAATATCGCCAGCGGAATTCACGTTGTGACGACCATTCACAGGCTCGCGATTGGTGCTTTCCCCCTGAGTACGAACCCACTCACGTACGCGCTCATCGTCGATCGTCGGCTGATTCAAGGTACCGTTTTCGGCGGCCGAGATCTTGACCCAGCCAACGCGAGCCTTCGCATCGGCCTGGATCACGTCCTCACCATCGGAGATCTCAACGGGGATCTGCGCCAGCTTATTCGCGCTATCGGCAATCCCCTGTGCCGTGCGATCGTCAACGACGGGAGACAGATTCGAGGCAGTGAGTTCGAGGTCTCCTCCCCGCAGCATGCGAGCGGCCTCGCCAAGGGCTGAACGAAGTTCTTCGTAGGCAACTCCACGGCCAGCCTGCGAAGAGGTTGCCACGAAGGATTCCTGGTCCTCCGCGGGATGCACGCTGGCATCAACGACCGGTGTTCCCAGGGAAGAGGCAACCTTATTCGACAGGTCCCTGAGCTTGACGTCGTCGACTGTGACTGCAGCGGGGACGTCGTGATGAACTGCAAGCGCTTTGAAACGTTCCAAGATGCTCTTATTCGGAGCAAGAGCTTGCTCCGCACTCCCCTGAGAATCAACGGTCATGCCCATGTCAGCAAGCGCAAGTTCAGTGGAGTGCCCTTCAACCTTGAGGTTGACCTTCATCCCGGCGGCGCGCTCATCGACCATGGAGACAATTTCATCGCGAGTCATTCCCGAAACGGACTGTCCGGCCACGGTCACATTGGGCAGAGCACGCGCCGAGTAGTGCACTGCGTAAGCGACAGCCGCAGCGATCAGCGCAACGAAGAAGACCCCAAGCGAGACGCCAAGGATCAGAGGCTTGCGTGATCGGGAAGAAGTATGTTCAGTCATCGTCCCTATCCTACCGATTTCACATTGTTTTCGCGATAAACTCACAGCTTCGCACCCACGAAGCCTTGCCGCGCGTAGCTGATTGTTTCCTGGTACCCTATTTCCGCTGTTCAGGCGTACCGTTAAAGAAGGCGGTACCGGGGAGGTAAAAAGTGAGTGACCTTCGTCTTCTTGTTGTTCCGGGGGGCACCTCCCCGGCATCTGTAGCTATGGCGCACGCTTCCTTGCACAAGCTCGTTGAGCTGTATGAAGAGCACCAGGCCGATCCCAGCCATCCAGCGCCGCGCACCGTTGTTGTGATCCGCGATCCCGCCCAAGTGCCACCTTCAAGCCTGCGCGCAGCCGTGACTACGCCTCGTGAAGCCTTCCCGCCCGAGCTCTATCCCGAACTCGCCGACCGCATCGACGATCCCAACCTCTTTGACGGGATCGATCTTGTCCTCGCTTCCTCAGGATCCTCTGGCGAACCCCAGTTGGTCGGGCTCTCCATCGAGGCACTCTTGGCCTCGGTCAAGGCTTCTCATTCCGCGCTTGGTGATCCTGGACGCTGGATCCTCGCTCTTGCCTCGCACCACATTGCGGGCGCCCAAGTCCTCATGCGCGCGGCAGCCACAGAGATTTCTCCTCAAATCGTGGACTGCACCCACGGGTTCAACCCGCAAGACCTGCTTCCAGCCATTGCAGGTGCTACCTCCGATCCTGAGCTTCCGGGCTATCTGTCCTTGGTCCCCACCCAGTTGGCAACCTGCCTCGACGCCGGAGCCGAGGTCCTTGAGGCCATGGCGAAACTTCACACCATTCTCATCGGCGGTTCTCGCCTAGATCCAACTTTGCGCGCCCGCGCAGAAGAAGCAGGCCTCCACATCGTTGAATCCTTTGGAATGACGGAAACATGCGGCGGCTGCGTCTACGATGGTGTTCCCCTCCCCGGAGTCCTAGTCCGCACGCTCGAATGGGATGGAGCAACCCGCGTCGCGATCGCGGGTCCCGTGCTATTGACTCGCTATCTAGCCCAGGACACTCCCTTCCACGACGAACTCGGCACACGCTGGTTCATCAGCGGAGATACCGGAATGATTGATGCGGGTGGACGCCTGAAAGTCATGGGGCGCGCAGACGATGTGATCATCTCCGGAGGCCTCAATATCCCGCCTATTCGGGTTGATGATGCTCTCAAGAACGTGTCCGGAGTTAAGGACGCGTGGTCGGTGGGACTTGATGATGAGAAGTGGGGCCAAGTCCTCTCCTGTCTGGTTGTCCCCGAGGCGCAGACTTCTTTCCCGCCCAGCCCAGACTTCGTTGAGCATTGGGGCCACAAGATCCGCGAGGAGGTCGCGAACCAGATCGGTCGACCGCAAGCACCTCGCCGCGTCATTTTTGTTCCTGAGATTCCCCAGCTCTCATCGGGCAAGGTCAACCGTCTTGCAGCGCGCGCCCTTGCCGAGTCTCTGACCGGCAGCGATTCAGAGTGGCGCCGATGAGTCAGGCAAGGCCGGGCGGGGCGACTCTTGCGGACTGGATTGAAGGGGCCAGGCTGCGCACTCTTCCCGCAGCCGCTGCCCCCGTCATTGTGGGTGTGGCCGCCGCCTATGCTCTGGGCAGCTTCCACCCGCTCCGCTCCGTCCTCGCACTCAGCGTCGCCCTGCTCCTCCAAATTGGTGTCAACTACTCCAACGATTACTCCGACGGGATCCGCGGGACGGATGACCAGCGCAGCGGTCCCCAGCGCCTCACCGGGTCGGGGCTTGCTCGGCCTCGAACTGTTCTAAGCGCAGCACTGGGATGCTTCGCGGCGGCCGGCGTACTCGGATTGATCTTGGTCGCACTTAGCGCAGCGTGGGCCCTCATTGCAGCCGGTATCGCAGCCGTTGCCGCAGCCTGGTTCTACACGGGAGGAAAGCACCCCTACGGATACATGGGCATCGGGCTATCCGAACTCTTCGTCTTCGTCTTTTTCGGCCTCATGGCAACGGTCGGGACGACTTGGACGCACACCCCTCAGGCTCCCTGGTGGCTGTGGCTCATGGCCTCGTGCCTGGGACTGCTCTCGGTTGCCATGCTCATGGTGAACAATATCCGCGATATCCCAACAGATAGCGCGAGCGGAAAGAAGACTCTTGCGGTGCGTTTGGGACAGCGGACCTCACGCTGGATTTATGCGCTGTGTCTTCTCTTCCCCATCACAGTTTTTGCCGCTCTTCCCCAGGCCGTTGGCACTCCTGTGATCGTGTGCATTCTGGCCTCGATCACGTGGCTTTTGGCGATTACTCAGCCCGCGTATCTGGTCCTCAGCGACCTGCGCGGGAAGGGACTCATCATGGTCCTTAAACACACGGGTTTCTTGACCTTGGGCTGGGCCATCTTCGTGAGCGCCCTTTTGGTCTCAAGTACATTTGCTTGATCACCTGCTTTACACTCGACGTATGGTTCGCGTTCTTTTTGTTATCGCCTGGTTTGCTGCATCCGTTTATGCAATTTCGGACTGGGCGACAACTCCTGCGGACCGCATGCCCTTGAATCTGCCGCGAATGACCTGGCTCATCATCTTGGTCGTCACGGTTCCTTTCCTTTCTTTGGGAGCGCTGGCGTGGATTGTCCTCAAGGCTGTTGCGAATGCAGAACAACGTCAGGAACAGGGCTCTCCAAAAGCTCCAGCAGCGCCCGATGATGATCCCGAGTTCCTCTTCCGCCTCGAACGTGATCTCCAGATGAAACGCAAGCGCGAAGAAGAGAAGAAGAAAACAGAAAACCCCTCCAGCGAAGCCGATGGAGAGGATTCTGATCCAGGCAAGGACGAAGACCCGACGCCTAGCGCTTGAGCTGAGCCTCAGATACTCCCGGAACCATGTCCGAGGCCTGGGAAAGCAGGTGCGCAGCGGGCTCCGTGTAGGTCATTCCGACCAGCACATCGTCGTCGAAAATCAGTGATGTCAAGGACGCAAGAGAGCACTGGCGCGACAGCGGCGAGTGCCCCAGAGGCTGGTGGCGGATCAGACGCTGAAGCGAAACGATCGGCATCTGGTGCGAAACCAGCAAGGCCTCGTGGCCGCGAGCTTCACGCAGTGCACGGGCGACCGCGCGGGTCATGCGCTGTGCAGCGTGGGCGTAGGATTCTCCCCACGATGGACGCAGAGGATTAACGTAGTAGCGCCAGTATTGCGGTCGCGCCAAAATCCATCGATTTGCGTTTACCGCGACACCCTCGAAAACCGATTCGGCTTCGATCAGGTGGTGATCGTGTTCGATTTCGAGATCGTAGGCCGAGGCCGTGGGGGCAGCTGAGAGTTGTGCGCGCAGCAGGGGCGAGGCGACAACGTGGGTGATATCCGCGTCGGTATCCACCAAGTAGTCGGCGACGGCCTCGGCCATTTGGTGACCGAGGTCGGTAAGGCCATAGCCGGGAAGGCGGCCGTACAAAATACCGTCTGGGTTATCGACTTCTCCGTGGCGCATCACATGGATGACGGTCTTCATTTCACAAGCCTTTCGTGGCTCCCATCATCGACACGCGGGCAAAACGCGAGAAGAGGAGGGAATGGAGGAGATATGCCGAAGGGCCCCACCTGTGGAGGGACCCTTCAAGAAGATCACTTCTTGTTGCGACGCTGGTGACGCGTCTTGCGCAGCAGCTTGCGGTGCTTCTTCTTCGCCATGCGCTTGCGGCGCTTCTTAATGACGGAGCCCATGGGGTTCCTCCCTCGAGTGTGTAGGTGCGGCAGAGGTGACTACCGCCTGACGTCAGGTGCCAAAAGGCACAGCAGGTTTATATTACCCGTTAATCCCCGCAACGCGTTCATCGATGTGATCAGTCAGACCGGCACGGATCAGCTGTCCCACAGCTGATTCGGGAACGCGGAAGCTCTTGCCTACGCGAATTGCCGGCATCTCTCCACTGTGAATCAAACGATAAACAGTCATCTTCGAGACGCGCATAATGTCCGCCACCTCAGATACCGTCATAAAACGCGGGGCAGAGTGCTGATCCATTGATGACTCCCAGACGTGCAAAGATTATTTCCGTCCTATGATACGTGATTCACTCCCCCAAAATGCAACTTTCTCCACTTCAATTTCATGTAATTACTTCAGCCACCTGTGTCACGTTATTCACAAACGTTTCAGGCGTTAGACTTTTTGGGCACTAGGATGAACATTGACGAGTGAAAACGGGAGGTGACATGGCTCGTTCTAACCGACGCCGAGGCGTGCGTCGCGGGATACCCCGTCGACATTCTCCTAGCTCCCATGCTCGGGCTCTTGAGCACCGTTCGAGTGACTATTCGACCGCGCCACTTGCTTCCGAAGATCGTCCCTCTCCCGCCGTTGTTTACCCGCGTGGAGTGAGTCCTCGGGTTCTTGAAGACTCGGGACCATGGATGCGCTTCCGCGTATGGTTTGCTCGTCAAGCTCGTTATTCTCCCGCTCGGCTGGCATTGATCGTCTTCGTCATGCTCATTGCCTTTATTACTTCGCTTCTTGCGCTCCCCATTGCAACAGCCTCGACGGAACGCGCACCCTTCATCGATATTCTCTTTACGGCAATTTCTGCCGTCTGCGTCACTGGCTTAACCGTCGTCGATACCGCTACCTATTGGTCACCCTTCGGCCACTCGGTGATCGCATTGGGTATTTTTATTGGCGGCTTGGGGGTCGTCACTCTCGCAACTATTCTGGGCTACGCAGTGTCACGCCAGCTCGGCCTCACCCAGCGCATGCTCGCGACAGTCGAAACAAAATCAAGTGGCATGGGGCAACTGACAGCGCTCCTCAAAGCTGTCATCTTTACCTCCTTAAGCGCACAGATCCTTCTCACCTTCGTTTTCCTCCCACGCTTCATCACTCTTGGCCACGACACACTTGTCGAATCTTTCTTCCACGCAATGTTCATGGCAATTTCGGTTTTCAATAACGCTGGTTTTGTGATCCTCAGTGGTGGCCTCACCCCCTATCACAATGACTGGTGGATGCTCGGACCGATTATTCTGGGAACCTTCGTGGGCGCTATCGGTTTCCCGGTAATCCTTGATCTTTCGCAGCATTGGCGTACCCCGTCGAAGTGGGCGCTCCACACAAAGCTCACACTTTCGACCTACATTCTTCTGACCTTCTTCGGGACCATCACCCTTGCAATCACAGAGTGGACCAACCCCTCAACGCTGGGTGACCTCGATGTTTCCTCGAAGCTTCTCAATGCGCTTCTTGGTGGAGTCAACGCTCGTTCCTCCGGACTCTCCGCACTCGACGTCGGCCAGATGCGCCCCCAAACTCACTTCATCCAAGATGTCCTCATGATGATCGGCGGCGGCTCCGTGTCGACGGCAGGCGGCATCAAGGTCACCACCTTCGTGGTTCTTTTGCTCGCTGCTGCTGCAGAGGCACGAGGCGATCGCGACATCGAGGTCTTCGGCCGCCGCATTTCCCACGGCGTTCTTCGCCTCGCGGTTGCGGTCACTCTCATGGGTTCTCTCCTTGTCGGCCTCTCGACGGTCATCCTGCTCTCACTGACCGGTTACACCTTGGATGTCGTCCTCTTTGAATCGATATCTGCCTTTGCAACAGTGGGGCTTTCAACGGGGATCACCCCCGCGCTCCCGGCGCTAGCGAAGTATGTACTGGCCGCGCTCATGTTTGCCGGACGTACCGGAACAATGACGCTTGCTGCAGCGCTCGCCCTGCGCGATCGGCCTCGTGCCATTCGCTTCCCCGCAGAAACTCCCCTCATCGGCTAGCCCCAGCCCGGCCTCGTTCCATATTGATTCCAACCAAAACCGCATGCGCGTGGGAGAATACGACTATGGCAGAAGATAAGGACCTCTCATCGGGAACCCTGGTTATTGGCTTGGGACGCTTTGGCTCAGCCGTCGCGCTGACCCTAGAAAAGCTCGGATACGAGGTATTGGCGGTCGAAAAAGACTCTCGCCGCGTCCAGCAGTTTTCCGGTCGCATTCCCGTTGTCGAGGCCGACGCATCCTCAATGGAAGCACTCAACCAGCTGGGTGCGCGCGACTTTCATTCAGCGGTCGTGGGCATCGGTTCTTCTCTGGAGGCTTCCGTTCTCATCACGGCAAACCTTGTCGACTTGGGCATGACCAATATCTGGGCGAAGGCAATCTCGCGCGAGCACAGCCGTATCTTGCGTCGCATCGGCGCACACCACGTTGTTGCCCCCGAATTCGATGCCGGTCAGCGCACCGCTCACCTCGTGGGTGGACGCATGATCGACTACATCGAAATGGATAAGGACGGCTTCGCAATCATGAAGCTGCGTCCCCCTAAAGAAGTTTGTGGCTTCACCTTGAGTGAGCTTGATTTGCGAGGCCGCTACGGCGTGAACGTGCTGGGCATCCTTCGTCCCGGCGCGCCTTTCGAGTATGCGGATTCCACGACGCGCATTAATCGGGAAGACGTCATCGTTGTCTCGGGTGATACGCGTCTGCTGGAGTACTTCGCCAATCGTCCGTGATCTATTGCGCCTAGTAATTTTTCTGTCTGCGTCCACAACTGGACGCAGATGCACCCGGCGTGGTTTAGCGTAGGGACATGGCTAAAGAGAAAAGCGTTTACCGGTGCAGCGAATGCGGGTGGACCTCACCCAAATGGGTCGGACAGTGCCGCGAGTGCCACCAGTGGAACTCGATGGAAGAATCCGGTCCCGCTGTCCAATCTCCCGGAACAACGCTTGCCACTACCCCGCGCCAGCCCGCACTGCCCATCAATGACATCAGTGCAGAGAAAGCACGCAGCAAAGCCACCGGTATCGGGGAATTTGACCGCGTCCTCGGAGGCGGGATTGTCCCCGGGGCCGTCATCCTCCTTGCCGGAGAGCCGGGTGTTGGCAAATCGACGCTTCTCTTAGAGGTTGCCTCGACCTGCGCCGGCGCGGCCCCGGTCCTCTACATCACGGGGGAAGAATCTGCCTCGCAGGTTAGAGGCCGCGCGGAACGCATCGGCGCACTCCACCCTCAGCTTTTCCTTGCCGATGAGACATCGCTGTCCACGGCGCTTGGCCACATCGAAGCAACGAACCCTTCCCTTGTCATTGTTGATTCTGTCCAAACGTTGCAATCGGATCAGCTCGATGGTGGTGCGGGAAGCGTGGCTCAGGTAAGGGCTGTTGCCAGCGCGTTGATCCGTGTTGCGAAGGAACGCTCCATCCCGATCCTTTTGGTTGGTCATGTCACCAAGGATGGCGGGATCGCGGGGCCTCGTTTGTTAGAGCACCTTGTCGACGTGGTCTGCCAATTCGAGGGGGACCGTCACACGCGGTTGAGGCTGTTGCGGGCCGTTAAGAACCGCTACGGTCCCACCGATGAAGTGGGCTGTTTCGAGCTCAGTGACACCGGAATTATCGGGCTGACAGATCCTTCTGGCTTATTCCTCTCACAGTCACAATCTGCCGTCCCAGGCTCTTGCGTCACTGTCACTTTGGAGGGGCGCCGTCCCCTCCCCACTGAAATCCAAGCTCTCGTAGCTCATACCTCGGCCGGGTCCCCACGTCGAACAACGGTTGGCGTTGACCACTCGCGCGTGGCCATGATCTTGGCAGTCCTGCAGGCACGGCTCGGAATTGATACTTCTGATTGCGATGTCTACGCCTCGACGGTCGGAGGAGCTCGAATCAGCGAACCCGCTGCGGATCTTGCTACTGCTATCGGCATTGTCTCGGCGGTCAGGGGGACTCCCACTCGCAGCGCGCTCATTGCTTTCGGCGAAGTCGGTTTGACGGGTGAAGTACGCGCCTGTACCGGAGTGAAACGACGCGTTCAAGAAGCCGCGCGCTTAGGATTCACAACCGCAATCATTCCTGCACAAGGATGCGAAGAGGCCATGGGAGTGGAGGGCATTACTGTCTTGCCCATTTCTGATCTGGCAAGTGCGCTGCGGGCCGCAATCCGCTGAGTTTCTTCGCTCATTGCAAGAATCCGTCTAATACACTTAGAGCAGGGATCACGCATTGAAAGGCTGGATTCATGACATCAGATGCCGCACTCTTGCGCAGCGCATTACAGGACATTGCGCCCGGAACTGCGCTGAGAGAGGGTCTCGAACGCATTCAGCGCTCCCACACGGGCGCACTGATCGTCCTCGGCTTTTCTCCTGAACTCCAAGAGCTGTGCTCAGGCGGCTTCGATTTGGACGTGGAATTCACCGCGTCTCGTCTGCGCGAATTATGCAAGATGGATGGCGCAGTCATCATCGACCCAACGAATTGGCGAATTCGCAAGGCAAACGTCCAGCTTTTCCCCGACCAGTCCATTCCGACCGATGAATCGGGAATGCGTCACCGTACTGCACAGCGCACCGCCTATCAAACGCACCTTCCTGTTCTTTCGGTTTCCGCATCCATGCGCTTGATCTCGATCTACGTCGGTAAATACCACCACATTGTCGAAGAACCTGAGGCTTTGCTCTCGCGTGCAAATCTCGCGGTTGACACCTTGGATCGTTACAGCCAGCGTCTCGATGAAGTTTTGCAGACGCTCACAATCCTCGAAATGCGTGATTCGGCGACCATTCGCGATGTCGCAACCGTCATGCAGCGCATGGAAATGATCCGCCGCATCACGTCTGAAATTAACGAGTACCTTGAAGAACTCGGTTCGGAAGGACGTCTTCTCGCCCTGCAGGTTGATGATCTGGTTCGCGGAGCCGGGTCGGAGCGCGCTCTGGTCCTGCGTGATTACATCAGGGATTCTTCGGCCGTGGCGACCGCCGAAGCTGCTTTGTCTGAGCTTGCCAGTGACCGTCTTGTTGATCTTGCGGCTATCGCAAACGTTTTGGGGCTTGGCGTTTACGATCCTTCCGATCTGGACCGCATGATCCAACCCCGTGGTGTCCGGGCTCTCTCCTTGGTTCCCCGTCTCCCGTGGAATGTCATCAAGGAAATCACCAGCCACTGGGAGAATCTTGCAGATCTTCGCGAAGCCAGCGTCGAAGACCTTCAACAAATCGAAGGTATTGGCCCCTACCGCGCGAAGCTCATCCGTGAAACTCTTGAGAATCAGTTCTCAATGGCGGCAACGGGAATCGTCGGCTGGTAAAACGTAGCCGCTTATTCGTGTTCGCCCTGCTGCGAATCCCCCTGCGACTGCGCTGATTCGGAAGGCGCAGGCGTCGCCTCGGTAGTGGCTGGTGCGGGCTGCGTAATCGTGAAGACGCGTTCGTCTCCGACTGTCTTCCCGTCAAGCATCAATTGCACGCGGTAAGTACCGGCCGGCGCGGGATCGGTCGCACCATCAGAGTTCCCATCGCGAGGAGTGCACCCCGAGTAGAGTCCTCCATCCCAGCTCAAACCGCCATTCGAGGTATCGCCTGGCACCAAGAGCAAAATGGCACTCGTGCGATCACGCTGGCATTTTGATCCGTCGTAAACAGTTTCATCGCCGCTGAGAATCTTCAGATCGATCTGTCCGAATTCAAAGGAGCAAGCAACCCCTGCTCGGTTTTCGATCGCAACAGAAACATTTTGCGTTTGCCCAACCAAGGTGTCTGATACAGATGGACGAACCGTTAGATCTGCCGGTGCACACGCAGGGATCCGGACGCGTCCATCGGCATCAACGATGCCATCGCTGCTTGCAGTTTCTCCGTCTTTCAACGAGGCCGCGCCCGTCGCTGTTGCTGTAGGTGTAGGCTGCGCGCTGGTGGGCTGTGGTTGGGGCTCTGCCTCCTTGGACTTCGTCAGTGCCGAGACTCCCTTTGCGATCCCCCAAATAAGAAGCGCGACGATGAGAAGTAAGCCAAGTCCCGTGACGATTCTTCTCACCCACAGCGAGGTCGGGACCTGCGCAGGCCGGGCAGCACTTCGTTTCTTCCCCTGCTGGGAAGGAAAGCGACCCGAGGGACGCACGGGCCTCGACGAGGATCGTCCAGAACGCTGTGCCATTAGATCGCCCCCTGCGACTTTCCACTACCGGCACCCACGCGGCTCGAAGCCCCAAGTGTCCCCTTGGCTCCGTGTGCTCGTTGTTCACCTTCCTTGGCGTCATCCTTCGGATCGATGACACACCAGCGTTCAACAATGATCCCGGCGGTCCCCCACGCACAGGCACCGAGCGCACAAATCAGGCCGCAAATTGCCGCATAAACGCTGGCTTGAGCTTCCCAGCGCGTGAAGAAAGCAAGAGACATCCCGACCATAATTGCGCTGCTGAGGATTCCCACCAGAGCGCTCGCGCGTGCAAACATTGCGATTCTCAAGGCTGCAACGGCATCAATCCACGTGGTCTTATGAGCACGGAAGCGACGAACCTGCAGGCCAAGCCACACGAGGATTCCTGCAACAACAACGAAAACCAACGCGAGTGCGGGATGGATAATCCAGGGGCCTTGTCCCAAGCGAATCGCAACAGCAGTGGCCGCAGCTGCAAGCGCCGAGGCAGCAGCTGCCTCGGCGACAAGAAGAACAATACTCAGCGGTTTCATGAGTCCTCAGGGCGACGACGGAAGACAGGAATCTGGCCGGTCACACTGGGACGGATCGTCACATTGCGACGAACACTTGAGGAGGGAGTCTGCGGTCCCGTTTCCTGTGCCGGCCCCTGATCGATGGTATCGGCAAGTTTGGGATCCAGCACGTGGCTGTAGCGCGGGGGAAGACTGGGTTGAGGGGGCGAAGTCGCCTCGCGAGGGGTCAGTGCGCTGGAGTCATCGACCACGCGAACGTCCTCGGAGAAAGTCCAGCCCGGAAGCGCGCGCGTTGCAGGGGTGCGCCGCGAGGCCGCAGCGTCCTGCGCTTGAGCGTCTCCTTGAGCCTTGGTTTTCTCTTGCGCCGAGGCCTGCTCGGGTCGGCGGGAGAAAAGTGAGCTTCGGCGGGGCTGCTGAGCGTCGGCCTCGGAAACGGGTGAGGTCTGCTGAGCGGTCTTCGATGCTGAATCTTGGGATTCGGGCGCGCGGTGCGAGGGCTTAGCGCGGTGCGATTGCGCGGCCAAACGATCCGTGCGAGCACGGAAAGGACGCGGGGAATTAGCCGTGGAAATACCGGTTCCCTCCTCGGTCACAGGACGCCAGCGAGGACGGCGCTTCCTGCGGCTCAAGGGAACTTCCGCGGTAATCGGCGAGGTTGAGGGAGAAGCCTCTTCCTGCGGGTCCGTGCTTTGAATCGTGGGAGGTTCTGGGGCAACCTCAAGGGAGGCGCTCGGGATCTCCGACTCACGGCTCTGCACGCGCTCGAAGAGGGGGCGGCGCACCACCGTGGGCTGTTCGACATGAGCCGTGGGAATGGGGCGACGAGGCGCCAAAGAGACCATTCCTTCAGTGAGCTGGGTCGAAGCGGAGCTATCTGTCTGACCGGAAAGACGAGAAGGCTTCAGCGGTGGAACGTTCAGCGGTGCGGGTGCCGGGAGCTGGCGGCTTGCAAGCTGAATGGGCGCCTCATTCGATGAAGCTATGCTGGGCGGAACGAGTGAATCAGCTTCATGCGACGGGCGATCACCGGTTGTGGGCTCAAAAGACGCTGCAGTCGTGGGGGCCGACGTTACCGAAGGCTGCGAGGCTGCAGGCTTTGACAGCTCAACGTGGCGAGACTCGACCGAATCCACCGGGGAACTCCAACGGTTCCACAGCTGTTTCCAGACGAAATCCGTACCTTCATCGTCGGGAGCCAGATCGGAACGAGATGCCTCGGGAAGCATGTCCAGGCGGCTTGGACGTACTGAAATACCATTCGTTTCAAGCTTGAGGGGACGAAGCTTTTCGGCCTGTTCCAGGCGGGGCAGACGCAATTCTTCGAGTAATTCGTCTGAATCAGCGATGACCGACTCGGAATCTTCCATCCAATTGGCAACCGCGTCGAGGATTCCACCTCGGTCGGGCGCTTGGGCAATGAGATCTGCAAGAGGGCCGTATCCCGAAAGCTCTGCATTTTCGTCTGCCATGAGCCACGGGGAAAGAACAAAGGCTCGCTCGTGTGCTCGCGGATGAGGCAGCGTCAGGCGCGGATCATCCGATGTCACTCCCTTGATATCGATGACGTCGATATCGATGGTGCGCGCGCCCCACACCTCGTGGCGCACGCGTCCCAGGCGCGCCTCAAGTTCGTGGATGCGATCAAGGAAATCCAGAGGGGCAAGAGTAATTGTTCCCAGAGCAACGGCATTCCAATAATCCGGCTGGGCATCTTGCCCCGGCCGCAATACAGCGCGGGTACGCACCAAGGGAGAGACAGTCGTGATATCAACGTCGTCCCACTGGGAGATTTCCTCGATGGCCCTCTTCAAAGTGACGGGAACATTCCCAAGATTTCCGCCAAAGGCTAGGACCACGTCACATGTCGGAGGGCGATCATCGACAGCGTAGGCACCGCGGTGCGAGTGTTTGACAGGCTCCGCCGGGGCTTCAATTTCCGAGGCAGCTTCGCTTACCGGGGCAGTGTCTGCCTCCGAACTGGGAGGCAGAATCGTTTCAACGCCAGCGCTGGGGATATCACAGTCTTCATCTGCGCCAGTTTCAGGCGCAATCGGGCCACTGGGCTGCGTCGCTTCTTCCGAAGCCGGCCCATCGAAAGGAAGATCATGAGAAGCCGCAACGAAAGGTAGGGGAATATTTCCCTTACGGATCGTCACCGAGACATCAGCGAAAGGAACATCAATGGGAGCATCGGGCTTGTGGATGGTGACCTCAACGCCGCGTACTCGCTCATCTTCCATTGCGACGTCTGCAATCCGATGTCCCAGCGTTTCGATCAGTCGAACCGAAGGACCTCTGAGGATTGCGTGCGCTTTTTCGGCAATTTCCGCATAGGAGACAGTGTCGGCAATATCGTCACTGAGGGCCGCTTGATCGGTGTCGACCCACAGGAGGATGTCAGCCGAGAAAGATTGAGGAGCATTCCACTCCTTCGTGAGGACTCCATGGACAGCCTGCGCTGAAATGCCGCGTAATGCGATGACATCGAGCTGTCCCACCGTGCCCTCACCTCCCTGCACGCACAAGCCTCGCTTGTTGGTCTATGGCATGGACCCTGACAGCCCACATCCCGTCTGAAAGTGCGCGCCGAGAAATATCGAGAGTTGCTTCGTCTCGGTCCGAAAGGGGGGACTGACCGAGGAAGCGTTTCCGGGACGCACCTATAAGAACAGGGTACCCAAGCTCCGCAAAAATCCGGAGCGACGCGACGAGAGACCAGCATTGTTCGTTATTGAGTGAAAAACCCAGTCCGGGGTCGACGATGATGCGCTCAGGCTCAACACCGGCCTCGAGAGCATCGCGAACCTGGCTTGCCACGCGCTCACGCAGCGCCACGGCAATGGGTTGGTCCCCGTAATCGAAGGATTCTTCGGGCATTCCGGGAAGCGCACGATAGTGCTGGATGACGTAGGCGCACGAGGTTTGGGCAACCGCAGCGTTCATCTGCGGATCCCAGCGCCCCCCACTGACATCATTGATGATTGCGGCTCCCGCGTCTGCGGCTCGGCGAGCAGTGATCGCGTGAAGAGTATCAACCGAAACGACGATCCCCGCCTGAGTCAGGCGTTGGATGGTCGCACCGATGCGTTCCCACTCCTCGTCCTCGCTGATGCGCTGAGAATTCGGACGCGTCGACTCGCCGCCAAGATCAACAAGATCGGCGCCGGCTTCAACCATCTGAAGCGCGTGCTCAAAGGCAGCGCCCGGGTCAAAGAAACGCCCCCCATCGGAGAAGGAATCCGGAGTCACGTTAAGAATTCCCATGACCAGCATCCGGTCAGTAGGAAGCGTGATTCCCTTGGGAAGACGAGGCGGACGCGCACCGCCCGCGAGCGCCCAAGCGGAGGCGGCCTCGTGAGACGTCATCGACGGACCCCTCCCAAGGCCAAAGACATCATTTCCGCCCGCGTTGCATCGCGCTTGACGATCCCGCGCAGAGCGGAAGTTACCGTTGAGGAGCCTGGCTTGGAGATACCGCGCATGGTCATGCACATGTGCTCGGCCTCGACAACGACAATGACGCCCTGCGGGGCAAGAACCTCATCAATCGCATCAGCGATCTGCGCGGTGAGGCGCTCTTGAACCTGGGGACGACGAGCATAGCCCTCGACAACGCGCGCGAGCTTCGAAAGCCCCGTCACGCGACCGCCCTTCGGGATGTAGCCGACGTGCGCGTGTCCGTAGAAAGGCAGAAGGTGATGCTCACACACGGAATAGAAGGGGATATCACGGACCATGACGATTTCGTCCGTCCCCACTTCGAAGGTGGTCTTCAGGTGATCGCGGGGATCCTCTTCCAAACCGCTGAGCAGCTCGCGCCACGCACGCCCCATTCGCGAAGGAGTATCACGCAGGCCTTCGCGCGTAATGTCCTCCCCGACTGCCTCAAGAAGAGCGCGGGAAGCATCCTCAACGCCGTGCTGATCGTAGGTCACTGAGCATTCTCCTCGGGTTGCACTCCCCCGGCGGGATCATCAAGCGTCATCGCTGGCTCGGCCGCAGCCTCGCTGGGATCCGAATTCGGATCAAACTTCGCGCGGTCACCACCGGGCATCTCAATGGGGTTGCCCATAACTGCACCATCGATGGCAGCCTCTTCGCCATAATTCCACACGGGACGCTCATCTTGCTTGATGACATCGGCGAAGATCTCAGCCAGCTGAGCTTCGTCCAGGGTTTCTTCTTCAAGAAGACGCTGAGCGAGGCGGTCCAAGACGTGACGATTCTTCGTCAGGATCTCCCATGCTTCGCGGGTTGCCGCGTCCATAAACTTGCGAACTTCCTCATCCACGATGGATGCCAATTCGTCTGAGTATGCGCGCTCATTCCCGCGGCCCATTCCATACCCGGTCATGGGATCGGATTCGTCCGCACTCAGCCGCACATTACCGATGCGATCGGACATACCGTATTCGGTGACCAAAGCACGTGCCTGTGCGCTGGCCTTTTGGATATCGTTCGAGGCGCCGGTGGAAGGATCACGGAAGACGAGTTCTTCGGCGACGCGACCACCCATCGCGTAGACCAGATCATCGAGAATTTGGTTCCTGGTCTTGGAGTAACGATCCTCGGTCGGGAGCACCATGGTGTAGCCCAAAGCGCGACCGCGCGGAAGAATCGTCACCTTCGTGACCGGGTCCGTGTATCGAAGAGCAGCAGCACACAGGGCGTGGCCACCTTCGTGATAGGCGGTCACCAACTTGTCGTGGTCGTTCATCACGCGAGTACGCTTCTGCGGGCCAGCGATGACGCGGTCAATGGCCTCGTCAATGGCACGGTTATCGATCAGGTCAGCGTTGGAGCGAGCGGTCAGCAGCGCGGCCTCGTTCAAAACATTGGCAAGGTCGGCGCCGGTGAAACCCGGGGTGCGCTTCGCGATCGTGTGGAGGTTGACGTCATTGGTCAGCGGCTTGCCTTCGGCGTGCACACGCAAGATGGCCTCGCGCCCCTTGAGATCAGGGGCTTCAACCGCGATCTGACGGTCAAAGCGTCCCGGACGCAGCAGCGCCGGATCAAGAATATCGGGGCGGTTCGTTGCCGCAATGAAGATCAAGTTCGAGGAATCGTCAAAACCATCCATCTCAACCAGGAGCTGGTTCAGAGTCTGGTCGCGTTCATCGGAGCCGCCGCCATATCCCGAACCACGGTGGCGACCGATGGAGTCGATTTCGTCGACGAAGATGATCGCGGGAGCAACCTTCTTGGCGCGTGCAACCAAGTCGCGCACGCGCGAGGCGCCAACACCGACGTACATTTCGAGGAACTCGGAACCGGCGATAGAGAAGAAGGGGGCATCGGCCTCTCCTGCAACTGCCTTTGCCAGCAGAGTCTTACCCGTTCCGGGTGGACCGTAAAGCAGGACGCCTCGGGGAATGCGGGCTCCAACCTTGTGGAACTTTTCGGGGGCAATCAGGAATTCGCGAACTTCTTCGAGTTCTTCGACGGCCTCATCTTCACCCGCGACATCCGCGAAGGTGACATTTGGACGCTCTTGGTTAAATTCCTTCGTGCGGCTCTGGCTGAAGGGACCCATCATCCGCCCGCCGCCAATTCGGCCCATGAAGAACCAGAAGAGGCCCATGACGATGAGCAGCGGCAGGACCATGACCAGGGTCGAACCCAGAAGCGAAGACTGTGGATAGTAGGCGTTCCACCCGGTTGTCGGCGAGGCCTTCTCTACTGCATCGACGATAGCCTGCGACTGCGTGCGCGCGTAGGTGAAGGAGATCGAACGTCCAAGGCTGCGCTCACGATCATTGGCCCCGACGGCCTTGTGCGTCCAAGGGTCCTTGAGCATCAGGTTGACCTGCTGCGTGCCGTCATTGACACTCACGCGCTCAATCTGAGCTTCCTTCAGGATCTGAAGGCCTTCGGAGGTATCCACCGACTGGGGCTGGAACCACGTCCACAAGAAGAACAGCGCGATGATGAGGGGCAGCACGGGAATTGCTGCAAGCCCCCAGGCGTTCTTCTTTTTCTTGCTCTGAGTGTTATTTGCCATGGAAGCCCCTTTCAGCCGCCATAAACATGCGGCGCCAAGGTCCCGACGAAGGGAAGATGACGGTAGCGCTCTGCATAGTCGAGGCCGTAGCCCACGACGAATTCGTTGGGGATATCAAAACCGACGTATTTGACGTCAACATGGACCTTTGCAGCTTCAGGCTTGCGAAGCGCTGCAGCGATTTCGACCGATGCTGCACCGCGAGACAAGAGGTTTTCGCGGAGCCACGACAGCGTCAGACCCGAGTCGATAATGTCTTCGACAATCAGGACGTCCCGGCCATGCACATCTGCGTCGAGATCCTTAAGGATGCGAACCACGCCGGAAGACTTTGTGCCGGTCCCATAGGAAGACACGGCCATCCAGTCCATTGCCAGCGGAGTGTGAAGATTGCGTGACAAATCGGCCATCACCATGAGAGCGCCCTTGAGAACGCCTACTAAGAGAAGCTCTTTGCCTTGATAATCCGCGTCGATTTGCGCAGCGAGTTCACGCATTCGGCGAGATAGTTCGTCCTCGGTAACCAGAATGCGCTCGAGCGCATCTCCCATGTCCTGTGCGTCCACAGTTCCATGTCCTTTCGACTGCTAGTCCAGATAATAAGAGTGCCACATGTGCCCTACGGGCTGCTCAGTGACGCGGTCTTTCTCGCTCTAGGCGCAATGGCTGCAAGATGAGCCTCGCATCTTTTCCTTTTCCCGCGCGCGTGAGCGTCCCTTTGGGAATCGAGAGAGGACCTTGCCCGCTCCAGTGAGTGATGAGTGCATCGGCCTCTTCGAGGTGAGCCAGGGAGGGTGCTCCCACTGCGCTGAGATAGCGGTGAAGAACGCGCATGCGCACCGCTTGGGGGATTTCTTTGAGTTCTGCGACCCGAAGTACCCCGATTCCCGAGGCCGCCCCGGCCGAAGCCTCCCACGCGCGCTGCCAAACTTGCTCTGCCCACTCATCGAGGGCCTCGTCGTCTGCAGCGGAAAGTTCAGCCGTGCGGGCAAGGGCAGGAACCGGGTCCATCCCAAGGCTATTCGCGAGGCTGGGGATCGCCTGCTCGCGCACCGCACTGCGGCGCAGCGCACTCCCGTCAGCAGCTCGCCACGGACCGTCCATCTTGTTCGAGGGGTCATCAACCCAAGGAAGCTCAAGCTGGCGGCATGCACCTAGAGTCTCGCTGCGGCGGCAATTCATCAGGGGACGCATCCACACGATGCTCCCGGCGTCATCGCGAACACTCATCGCGCGCAGGGAGCCAACTCCAGAGCCTCGTGCAAGGCGCAAAAGAACAGTCTCGGCCTGGTCGTCCATCGTGTGTCCTAAGAAGACGGCGACCCTCTCGCCCAAAGTCCGGGCGTGCGTGGCAAGTGCACTCCGGCGGGCCAAGCGAGCCGAGGCCTCGGGACCACCTGGGGCGTCGACGGTGACGCTCACCCACGAACTCTGCGCGCCCAAGGAGGCCATCACTTCGCATGTTTCTTGGGCCTCGCGATCCGAACCCGGACGGATCCCGTGATCAACGCTGAGGGTATAAGGGGTGGATCCAGCGCGCAGGCAGTGGTCGATGACAACCGCTGCGAGAGCTGTGGAATCTGCGCCGCCCGATACTGCGATCAGAATCGCGTCGCAATTGGCAAGCGCCCAGTGCACGTGCTCGCGCACGGCCAGAGAGAGGCGTCGCACATCCCCCGTGGGGTTTGCGGGAATAGATTTCACTGGAAGCTCGGCCACATCCGCGGGGTCAAAATCGATTCAAGACCGGGGCCTGCAACAACCTCGCGGACATAGCTCGCCATCTCGCGGCGAGCCTGGATGACCCCCTGCGGAACAAGCCCGCCCAAAAGGGTGACAAGCGCTCCGTCCACCATGAAATCAGCCGGGCGGTGAGCATCAATCCATTTAACGGAAGACAGGTCCTTCGGAGTCAATGAATCCATAAAAACATCAATGATGCAATCACGGACAAGAAGCTGGCGAGAAAGCTCTTGCGCATCAATCGGATCAATCGACGCAACCGGAACAAGTTCACGGCAGTATTCCTCAAAGAAAGGCGTCCGCGAAGAAAGCCACACATCAACGGCCCCGCGCAAAGCAACCCACTTTGCCCAGTCGCCCAAGTCAAACTTTCCGCGAATGCCGGCCTCGAGAACATTCGGAGCAACGATGCAGGCGACCCCGCCATTGGGACCACTCACGCTCAAAGAACGCCTCGCGAGAACTCCGAGAGCGCCCCGGGCGGTGAGGATCCTGGGTGCGCTTTGCAGCTGAACTCCCCAGTCCTCGGCGAATTGCGCCCACAGACGCATCGAAGAGCGGCGCTCGACGAGAGGAAGAGAGACCTCAACCGGCGAAAACTCAGCAAAACGGCCAATGACGCCGGGAAGGCGCTTGTTCGCCCACTCCTGGCCGCGCTTCAAACGAGAAACTATCGCCTGCGCCGAAGCGAAAGACGCCTGGGGGCCCGAAAAAATGCCTAAAGCAGAGACCTGCGCGATTTGTGTCAGAGTGGGATAGATCGGCATGTCTCTATGCTATCGAATCGGCCCGTCACATTTCGGCGATTGCGGTGACAAAATTGTCCAGATAACCGCGAGTTGCATAGGCGCCATCATTGGGAACCTTATCGATACCGATGACGAAGATCACCGGGTGCCCCTTCGAGGTCGAGACAACTCCCGCGAGTGAAGACACTTCCGCCAAAGACCCCGTTTTTGCCTGAGCATTGCCCGCGACCATGTCATCGGTGAGGCGATTCGCCAAAGTCCCCTGAACTCCAGCCCACGGAAGATTACGCACAACGCGCGGCGCGACGGGTTGGGTGGCGTCGAAGCCCTGGGAAAGGATTGCTGCCAAAGTCTTCGGGTGAATCCGATCGTTCGAGGAAAGCCCCGAGCAGTCCTCCAAAGAAAGCTGATCGGTAGGAATTCCGCGCTCACTCAGCGTCTTCTCGAGGGTCTGGACCGACCCGGCGAAACTTGCTTCCCCACCGGATTGGCGTGCGGCAAAGTGACAGTACTGGTCCGCCAAGGTGTTATCCGAGTGATAGAGCATCCAGCGAATCTGCTCGTCGACGCTCGCGGACTGCACGGAAGCGATCCGAGTTGCGCCTTGGGGGGCTGGGCCTCGGACCCCGAAATCAACATCGATTCCCTGCGCGCGAAGCTTCTGCGCGAAAACTTCAGCGACGTTCGAGATCGAGTCCGCGTAGAATTCATTCGATTTGGGGTAGGTGCGCCCCGCATCGATCGCGTAGGGAGCGAGCTGGCCTTCGTAGCCCGCAACCTGCTGTTCGCTCCACGAGGCCGGGCGCGCGGTATCCGCAAAAAGCGCGGGGGCCGCGTGCAATTCGACATGCGAAATGCCCTTAGACATCAGGGAACTCGCCGTATCTTTCGCCAGGGTTTCGAGGCCCGCACGGCCGCTGACCTCGATGGAATTGGTTCCCTCGCCCAGAAGAAGATCGCCCTCGCCCTCGAGGTAGATATTGTCGTTATCCTGAGCGACCGAGGTCGTCAGATGCGAATTCGGGTCGAGGTGGGACAGCGCAGTGTAGGCGGTAAGGATCTTGGTGATCGAGGCCGGGGTGTGGGCGCTATTCGCGTTGTACTCGTAGAGAGTGTTGCCGCTTCGCGCGTCAACGACCATTGCCCACGCGTTCCAGCCGCCTTCTTGTGCGGCGGCAACGCTAGGTGCCCATGCTTCTTCGAGCTCGCGGCTCGTGGGGGCTTGACTATCCCCCTGTCCCTGTGGAACATTCAGTGTCGGAGCGGGCACAGCTGACGCTGTGGGGGCAGCAGATGGTGCGGGTGCTTGAGAAAGTGTGAAGATGCCTGGTGCGGCATCCTGCACATCTGCTACAAAATAGGCTGCGATCAGCACTGCGGCGCTCGATGCGCCTACAATCGCAGCAGTAGTCCCACGTCGCATGTAGGGGTTGTCCTTCCGTCAATGACCTAGGAACACCCTAATGCTTCGGGGGGTAAGAATACGTAATCGACATCCACGTGGTGGATCAACGACTCAGGAGGGCTCGAATGGAATTCGACGTGACCATCGAGATTCCCAAGGGGAACCGTAACAAGTACGAGATCGATCACGAGACTGGACGCATCCGCTTGGACCGTATGCTCTTCACCTCGACTCGATACCCCGATGACTACGGTTTTATCGATGACACGCTGGGCGAGGACGGGGATCCCTTGGATGCTCTTGTTCTCCTCGAAGAACCCACTTTCCCCGGCTGCGTGATTCGCTGCCGCGCCCTTGGAATGTTCCGCATGCGCGACGAAAAGGGCGGTGACGATAAGGTCCTGTGCGTGCCCGCTTCGGACCAGCGCGCCGCGTGGCGTACCGACATCGAAGATGTCTCGGAGTTCCACCGCCTGGAAATCCAGCACTTCTTCGAGGTCTACAAGGACCTCGAGCCCGGCAAGAGCGTCGAAGGTGCGCACTGGGTGGGCCGAGAAGAGGCAGAAGAAGAAATCCGCCGTTCCTTCGAGCGCGCAGAGACAGAAGGCTTCAACGCTCACTGAGCGTTTAATCGTTCTCCCAACGGGATCGGGGCTGGTGTTCACTAGAGCACCAGCCCTTTTCTGTTTGCAGCAACGACACACGAAGTCGGCAAATGACACAGGCCATAACGCGTGACATTCACCAACTTCGTGTGGCATTCAGGGATGAGTTGGCGGCACCTGACACCACACAAGTGCCCCCTCATTTACTTGTGCGGCAGCCCCTTCGATTCAAGCCACTTCGAGGCAATCGAGGACGCAGATTGCGCCTCGACAGTTGACTGCCGATTCATCTCAATCAAGTCCTTGGCGTCCATAGCTGCACTGACCTTATTGATCACAGCGGCTGCATCCTGGTTGATTTTCGTAGAAACGACCGGCACAACGTGCGATGCCAAGAAGAGTCCCTTCGGGTCGTTGAGGACCGTCAGGCTTCCGTCTGCAAGCGCGGGGTCCGAAGAGTAGATGTTCGCCAGCTGAATCGAGCCATCGTTCAACGCCTTTACCGTCAGCGGTCCGCCCGAGTCTTCGATCGGCGTGAAAGCAACCTTCACACCGTATTCCGATTCCAATCCCTTCGGTCCATACGGACGCGTCGCAAGCTCAGAGTTGCCACCAAGAGTGATCTGTCCGGCGCTCGCCAGGTCACCAATTGAGCTGAGAGAGTGCTCGGAAGCGAAAGCAGTGGTAACAACATAGGAGTCTTGGTCGGTTGCGGGGGCTTCGTCCAATACGCGCAACCCCTTGGGCAGCGCTCCGCCCAGCGCCTGGTAAACCTCAGTATCCGTACGAGCACTCGCATCTTTATCGAAGTACTGGAGCAAGTTGCCCGTGTACTCCGGGAAAACATCGATCGAACCCGATTCCAGCTCGGGCATGTAGACCTCGCGCTGACCGATGCGCAGCTGACGCTCGACCGTGAAGCCTGATCCTTCGAGCGCTTGGGCATAGACCTCGGCCAGGATTTCATTCGAGTAGTAGTCTTGTGAGCCAACCACGATCTTCGACGAGGCCGCGCTTCCCTTCGCTTCTTCGCCGCCTTCCAGAGACTTCCCTGTGCTGCATGCGGTGAGTGCAACGGCAGTGAATGCCGCTACCGCGGCGGCGAGAACGGAGCGTTTCATTGTCTTTCCTTTGGTTTTGCCTGCTGAGTGTAGAAAAGCCTGTAAGCGAATGTGATGAAGTTATAAAGTTTGTAAATCCGAATGGGTTCGGGAGCGCAGGAGACGCATGAGTCCTGCAAGCATGGCGTCGGTAATGAGTGCCAGTGCAACAACAACGATCGCGCCTCCGATCATCTGTCCATAATCGCGCGTCTTCAGCCCCGTGTAGAGGAAACGTCCCAATCCAAGGTTCGCTGTGTATGCAGCCAGTGTGGCCGTTGCGATCACCTGGAGTACCGCTGAGCGCACACCCGCAAGAATCAGCGGTGCGCCCGCTGGGATCTCTAGCTGTGTGAGGATCTGTCCTTCAGTCAGGCCAATCGCTCGCGCCGCATCGGATGATCCTTGAGAAGAGATCACACCGGAGTATGCACCTGCGATAATCGGCGGGATTGCAAGTGCAACCAGAGCAATCAAGGGGGCTTGCCAACCGATTCCAAGCCACAAACCAACTAGGGTGAGAAGGCCAAGAGTAGGCACCGCACGCGCGGCACCGGTCCCGATCATGACGAGGTTCTTCCAACGTCCGGTGTGCCCGATATACAGTCCGATTGGCAATGCGATGAGTGTCGAAACAGAAACAACAGCTGCAACGAAGACGATGTGCTGACCCACTCGTTCGAAAATCCCGGATGGCCCTAGCCAATTGTGTCCATCCGCCAGCCATTGAAAGGCTTCAAATAGGAGGTTCATTGCTTTCGCCTCCACGGTGTCATTAGCGCTCCCACGCCGACTGCAAGTGCATCCAAAAGCAGAGCCAAGGCAATCGTCATCACCAGCCCGGCCAAGACTTCAACGGTCAATCCGCGCTGGAAGCCATCGGTAAACAGCGTTCCCAGCGAGCGCACACCAATGAACGCACCAATCGTTACCAAAGCAACCGTCGAGGTAATCACCACTCGTGTCCCAGAAACGATCACGGGAACAGCCAAAGGAAGCTCAACCGTGCAGAATCGGCGGAGACGCGACATTCCCAGCGCATCGGCGGACTCGAGGACGTCAGCAGGAACAGCGGCGAAGGCCTCGGCGCACTGACGGATCAGCACAGCGATTCCGTAAATCGTTAGCACAACAACCATGTTGACCCGCGAGCGAAGAGCAACCCCTGACAAAACCGGAATAACAATCAGGAGTGGCAACGAAGGCACCGCGTAGAGAACTGTCAGGAAAGAGAGAACTACACCCCCGACGCCTTTTGAACGCTGCGCCCACGCTCCAATGGGAACTGCAATCAGCACCGAAGCAATAATCGCGGGCACTGCGATGGTGAGATGGGTGAGGGTGAGCTCACCGATGAGTGCCCAGGAACCGGAGAGCCAGTTCACGCGCGCTCCCCCTGTGCGTCGTTTGCCGAGGCCGTGCTGGGTTTGTTCGCCTGGTCTGCGCCGGTTGCGCCCTCCAAAATTCGTTCGCGCTCGCTGATTGCGGAGGTTCCAAGGAACTCGCGAACAAAGTCATTGGCCGGGTTCAGGAGAAGATCGCGCGGAGTACCTTCTTGGGCAATCTGAGCCCCCTCGCGAAGGAGGACAATGCGATCACCCAGCAAGATGGCCTCGTCAATGTCGTGGGTGACGAAGAGGATCGTGGTGCCCAAGGACTTCTGAATGCGACGGAGTTGGCGCTGGAGATCAGCGCGGACCAGAGGGTCGAGGGCTCCGAAGGGTTCATCCATCAGGAGGATATCGGCACGGTTTGCCAGCGCTCGTGCGACGCCGACGCGTTGGCGCTGGCCGCCAGAAAGCTGTGCGGGATAGCGCTTTGCCATTGAGGGGTCGAGGCCGACGAGCTCCATGAGCTTGAGCGCGTCGGCTCGCGCGCTTGCCTTTGAGGCGCCTTCGAGAACTGGAACGGTCGCAATGTTGTCAACGATTGTTCGATGCGGGAAGAGGCCCCCGTCTTGAAGGACGTAGCCGATGGAGCGGCGAAGAGCGACAGGATCTTCGTTGGCGACGTTTTGCCCTCGGACGGTGACTGTGCCGGATGTTGGCGTAACCATGCGGTTGACCATCCGCATGAGCGTGGTCTTGCCGCATCCTGAAGTCCCTAGGAACACTGTTGTTGTGTGTGGGGCAATCGTTAAAGAAAAGTCTTCAACTGCTCGCGTATCCGGAGGATATGTCTTTGAAACAGTGTCGAAGGTGATCATGGGTCTCTCTTCGCAACGAAACAAGGGCGGCGCGTGACTGCCATTTTGCGGTGTCATTGTTACAAACGAATGGTCTGAGCAAGTTATTTCTGTTTCTTGCTAACTTGAGACAGTTCACAAACGGATCTGCTGCGGCTACCTCGACGCAAGAGCCCTGCTGCCACGCCACCCGTCTAGCAACCTCCACACGAAGTCAGCAAATGCCACAGGCTATAACGCATGACATTCACCAACTTCATGTGACAGCAGCGAACGAACG
>NZ_JRMV01000280.1 GCF_000758755.1 Actinomyces sp. S6-Spd3
ACTAGATAAATCTCTCATATCTTTTATTCAATAATCGCATCAGATTGCAGTATAAATTTAACGATCACTCATCATGTTCATATTTATCAGAGCTCGTGCTATAATTATACTAATTTTATAAGGAGGAAAAAATATGGGCATTTTTAGTATTTTTGTAATCAGCACAGTTCATTATCAACCAAACAAAAAATAAGTGGTTATAATGAATCGTTAATAAGCAAAATTCATTATAACCAAATTAAAGAGGGTTATAATGAACGAGAAAAATATAAAACACAGTCAAAACTTTATTACTTCAAAACATAATATAGATAAAATAATGACAAATATAAGATTAAATGAACATGATAATATCTTTGAAATCGGCTCAGGAAAAGGCCATTTTACCCTTGAATTAGTACAGAGGTGTAATTTCGTAACTGCCATTGAAATAGACCATAAATTATGCAAAACTACAGAAAATAAACTTGTTGATCACGATAATTTCCAAGTTTTAAACAAGGATATATTGCAGTTTAAATTTCCTAAAAACCAATCCTATAAAATATTTGGTAATATACCTTATAACATAAGTACAGATATAATACGCAAAATTGTTTTTGATAGTATAGCTGATGAGATTTATTTAATCGTGGAATACGGGTTTGCTAAAAGATTATTAAATACAAAACGCTCATTGGCATTACTTTTAATGGCAGAAGTTGATATTTCTATATTAAGTATGGTTCCAAGAGAATATTTTCATCCTAAACCTAAAGTGAATAGCTCACTTATCAGATTAAATAGAAAAAAATCAAGAATATCACACAAAGATAAACAGAAGTATAATTATTTCGTTATGAAATGGGTTAACAAAGAATACAAGAAAATATTTACAAAAAATCAATTTAACAATTCCTTAAAACATGCAGGAATTGACGATTTAAACAATATTAGCTTTGAACAATTCTTATCTCTTTTCAATAGCTATAAATTATTTAATAAGTAAGTTAAGGGATGCATAAACTGCATCCCTTAACTTGTTTTTCGTGTACCTATTTTTTGTGAATCGATTATGTCTTTTGCGCATTCGCTTCTTTTCTATATAAATATGAGCGAAGCGAATAAGCGTCGGAAAAGCAGCAAAAAGTTTCCTTTTTGCTGTTGGAGCATGGGGGTTCAGGGGGTGCAGTATCTGACGTCAATGCCGAGCGAAAGCGAGCCGAAGGGTAGCATTTACGTTAGATAACCCCCTGATATGCTCCGACGCTTTATATAGAAAAGAAGATTCAACTAGGTAAAATCTTAATATAGGTTGAGATGATAAGGTTTATAAGGAATTTGTTTGTTCTAATTTTTCACTCATTTTGTTCTAATTTCTTTTAACAAATGTTCTTTTTTTTTTAGAACAGTTATGATATAGTTAGAATAGTTTAAAATAAGGAGTGAGAAAAAGATGAAAGAAAGATATGGAACAGTCTATAAAGGCTCTCAGAGGCTCATAGACGAAGAAAGTGGAGAAGTCATAGAGGTAGACAAGTTATACCGTAAACAAACGTCTGGTAACTTCGTAAAGGCATATATAGTGCAATTAATAAGTATGTTAGATATGATTGGCGGAAAAAAACTTAAAATCGTTAACTATATCCTAGATAATGTCCACTTAAGTAACAATACAATGATAGCTACAACAAGAGAAATAGCAAAAGCTACAGGAACAAGTCTACAAACAGTAATAACAACACTTAAAATCTTAGAAGAAGGAAATATTATAAAAAGAAAAACTGGAGTATTAATGTTAAACCCTGAACTACTAATGAGAGGCGACGACCAAAAACAAAAATACCTCTTACTCGAATTTGGGAACTTTGAGCAAGAGGCAAATGAAAAACAAGAAAATGCATTATCTGATTATTATTCTTTCAAGGACTAGTATAACATAAAATCGTCTACAAATAGACAAAAAACCTGCACGCTTAATGTAGATCAAAAGCTTAACGCAAATGAAATAGATTGACCTCCCAATAACACCACGTAGTTATTGGGAGGTCAATCTATGAAATGCGATTAAGCTTTTTCTAATTCGCATAAGCGTGCAGGTTTAAAGTACATAAAAAATATAATGAAAAAAAGCATCATTATACTAACGTTATACCAACATTATACTCTCATTATACTAATTGCTTATTCCAATTTCCTATTGGTTGGAACCAACAGGCGTTAGTGTGTTGTTGAGTTGGTACTTTCATGGGATTAATCCCATGAAACCCCCAACCAACTCGCCAAAGCTTTGGCTAACACACACGCCATTCCAACCAATAGTTTTCTCGGCATAAAGCCATGCTCTGACGCTTAAGTGCACTAATGCCTTTAAAAAACATTAAAGTCTAACACACTAGACTTATTTACTTCGTAATTAAGTCGTTAAACCGTGTGCTCTACGACCAAAACTATAAAACCTTTAAGAACTTTCTTTTTTCTTGTAAAAAAAGAAACTAGATAAATCTCTCATATCTTTTATTCAATAATCGCATCAGATTGCAGTATAA
>NZ_JRMV01000281.1 GCF_000758755.1 Actinomyces sp. S6-Spd3
TTAAATTACAGAATGCTGAGTGGTTGCTGAATGCGCGGCTTGGGGGTTAGCCCTGCGGATACTGCCCAGGTTGTTGCCCCTGCTCGGGCGGCTGCCACTGTTGTTGCTGTGGATTGAACTGTTCTGGCTGTGGCGGAGGTGCTGCCTGCCACTGCTGCGGGGAAACTTGGCCCTGTGGGCGGAAGTATTGAGCGTCCAGGGGGTATTGCCCCGGTTGTGGCATAGGTTGCTGGGCGAAGGGGGCTGGGTATGTGCCTGGCGCAGGCATGGCCTCTAAGTGGGGTTTCTTCTGACCTCGCAGCACCAAGAAAATTGCGGTGCCGCCACCAATGATGATGAGGACAGCGATCGCGAGGAATATCCAGTTACTGTTCGAAGAGGAAGAAGTGTTAGAGCTTGGCGAGGAACTTGAGGAGGGGGTCGCTTCGGACGTAGCTGAAGCTCCTGCTTTGGTGGTTCCCTTGACCGTCACATTTCGGGTGATGTGTGTCCAGGTGACGGTTGTCTGTTTCTCATCGATTTTTCCGTCAAAGTCTGCGGTCTTTGCGACCCAACCTTTAGGGAAGGTCACACTGACTTCCTTAAAGGACATTCCTTCAAAAGTCTTATCGATCAAGACGGCAGTCATGGAAGTAAAAGTGAACTCTGAACCGTCGATCTTTAGACGTTCGCTGACTGCGTCATCTTTAATGACCTGAACAAGGTCGCAAATACTGTTGGTCCCTTGCACCCGGAAGTATGCCTGGGTGTAGTCTCCGGGTTCGCTCGTGCACTTGTCTTTGGTGATCGTTTGCCCGGTGGGGTCAATCATGCTGACAGTGTGTCCAATTTCAGTTGGAGACGTGATCTGGTAGCTGTCTTTTAACTCGTAGTATGGGTCGGCAGAAGAAGGGCTTCCTGCCAAAGCGCAAGTTAGAGCGATTGCAAGTGCGCAGATTGTTCCCAGCGTGCGTTGCTTCATCACAATTCCTTTTGTCCAAGGTGAGACTATTCAAAGAATAGGCATTAAAAAAGAGTGTGACGAATTTGAATGTTGTGTAGAAGAGCGGGCGGTGTGCTCGCGGATCCGCAACAGGGTTATAACTTTGCTCACACTCCTGTCCAAAAGGTAAACAAAGCGAAAAGCTCAGGTCATGTAATGGCACACTATGAGGACCAGAGTCGGCGGCGTCCGGCCGCGGACCGATAAACCATAGGAGAGTGCGGCATGGAAACGCCGAACCCACGTGCAATGGAAGTGAACCTTGAGACTGACCAGCAGGTACAGTCCAAGGGCAAGCCCCAGCGCACGGAACTCAAGCGTGGTTTATCAGCACGCCACATGCAGATGATCGCTATCGGCGGCGCAATTGGCACCGGCCTCTTCGTCGCCTCGGGCGCAACAATCTCAACCGCAGGCCCCGGCGGAGCCCTCACGGCCTACGCAGTCATTGGCCTCATGGTCCTCTTGCTCATGCAATCTCTTGGTGAGATGAGCGCACACATGCCCGTCGCGGGATCATTCCAGACCTATGCCACTCGCTTCGTGAGCCCCTCATTCGGCTTCGCAATGGGATGGAACTACTGGTTCAACTGGGCGATCACCGTCGCAGCCGAACTCGTCGCCTCGGGACTTGTCATGTCCTACTGGTTGCCGAGCGTCCCTTCCTGGGTCTGGGCAATCTCCTTCCTCTTCCTTCTTACCTTCCTCAACGCGCTGAGCGCGCGGGTTTATGGTGAGGCGGAATTCTGGTTCGCTCTGATCAAGGTCATCACCGTTGTCGTCTTCCTGATTTCAGGCACCCTGATGATCTTCGGAATCTTCAACGACTCCCCGGGAGTTCAGAACTGGACCGCTGGAGATGCTCCCTTCCACGGTGGATTCTTGTCCATCATCTCGGTCTTCATGATTGCAGGCTTCTCCTTCCAAGGAACTGAACTTGTCGGTGTTGCAGCAGGCGAATCCTCTAATCCTCGCCGCGACGTGCCCCGAGCAATCAAGACCGTGTTCTGGCGCATCATGTTCTTCTACATTGGCGCAATCGCCATCATCGGAACGCTGATTCCTTACACCGATCCGAACCTCTTGCGTGACAGTGCCGCAGACATTGCCTACTCGCCCTTCACCCTGGTCTTCGAACGCATGGGTGTTGCCGCTGCAGCAGCGGTCATGAACGCCGTCATCTTGACCGCAATCCTCTCCGCAGGAAACTCAGGCCTGTACGCCTCCACGCGAATGCTGCACTCGATGGCACTCATCGGGCAGGCACCTCGCTTCTTCGCAAAGGTGACGCGTCACGGCGTACCGATCTACGCAATGCTGGCCACCTCCGCCGTCGGCGCACTTGGATTCGTTGCCGCGCTGGTGAGTGAAGATACCGCGTACACATGGCTGCTCAATGTTTCGGGCCTGTCCGGATTCATTGTCTGGCTGGGTATTGCGGCCTGCCACTGGCGCTTCCGCAGGGCCTACGTCAAGCAGGGCCACTCCCTCGATGAGCTTCCCTACAAAGCACCCTTCTTCCCCTTCGGTCCGATCCTCGCCTTCGGTATGTGCTTGATCGTTCTGCTGGGCCAGAATTACGAGGCCATCTTCCGTGGACAGCTTCTGCAAGTCGCGTCCTCGTACATCGGACTTCCGGTCTTCTTGCTGATCTGGCTGGGCTACCACCTGGTGAAGAAGGATCGCACCGTGAGCTTGGATGAAATGGATGTTGAAGGCGTAACCGTTACGCCTGAGAACGCATAGTGGTGAGCTGGTAAACAGCGTTTTGGGGGAGGCAGAAACTGCCTCCCCCGAATTGTTTGCTCCCGCAGTGGAGTGTGCAAACCGATGAATGTCTACTTCGCTGGTTCGATGCTTACTTGCGCGGGTAAATTGAGGATCCCCACGGGGCAGGTCACCCCATTGGGGCCGTGATTGCAGTAGCCATCAGGGTTCTTCTCCAAGTAGGCCTGGTGGTAGTCCTCAGCGAGGTAGAAAGGGCCACCCGACTGAGCAAAGCACGCCCCGGCCTCGCCAATCGTCGTATAGCAGTGGGCTGTCGGCATCGCGCGCTCCAACTCGGCCACCCACGCCCCGCGCAGAAGTGACGCCACCTCGGCCTGCCTCGGCATCGTCACCCAAATTGCGCTGCGGTACTGCGTGCCCACGTCGTTCCCATGACGGTTGGGGCGGGTGGAATCGTGGTTCTCGAAGAAGGTTTTGATCAAGCTCGCTCCGCCCTCACCGGTCACGGAGGGATCGTAGACCACCGCGACAGTCTCGGCGTGGCCCGTTCGCCCCGTGCACACCTCTCGGTAGGTCGGGTTTGCGTTCCCGCCGCCCATGTAACCAACAGCAGTTGCCCACACGCCCTTTTGGCGCCAGAAGATACGCTCCACACCCCAGAAGCAACCCGCGGCAAGGTACAGTACCTCGAATCCGTCGGGAACCGGATCGGTTGCGCGCGTCCCATTCACCGGGTGAAGTTCAAGCTCGGCCAGGATTGGGTGCCTGCCACCCGGAATATCCGCAGGAAGAGTGCCCGCAGTGGGGGAGTCCAAGTAGCGCTCTGCCCCCTCCGATAGACGAGGCCACGCCTGGTGCTCTCCTGCAGCGTAGCGCTGGGTGGTGGGGGAAGGATTAGTGGCCATCTTTGGCTCCTTCAGTGTGTGGCGGGCGAGGTGCACTCTGCCGTGGATGGATGGGGTTATCTGTCCCCCGTATTCTATGGCGATACTTAAGCCTCGGCAGATAAAAATGTGGCCCCTGCAGTTTCCTGCAAGGGCCACATCAAGCGTTTAGATCAGCCGAGCGACTGGACGCGACGGGCAAGCTTGGACTTGCGGTTCGCGGCCTGGTTGCGGTGAATAACACCCTTCGAGACGGCCTTGTCGAGCTTGCGCGATGCAATGCGCAGAGCTTCGATTGCTGCTTCCTTGTCGCCAGCCTCGACGGCTTCGCGAGTCCTGCGCACCAGGGTCTTCAGTTCAGACTTGACAGCCAGGTTGCGCTGACGGCGCTTCTCGTTGGTGCGGATCCGCTTGATCTGAGACTTAATGTTCGCCACAGTCGGATTACTCCTTGGTCTTTCGTACGTACAGGTCGGTGAGGGCTGTGTCAGTGCCGGGACTGGGGCATGGGGACACCCGCAAACGGCTCTAACCAGACCCCCTGCCCGACCAGGCTGGGAGTCCGATCGACAACTCTACCAGAAAAATAGGCGCCTAACGACCCCCGGAATGCTCACATCTGCTTGATAAATGGTGAGAACGCACACCCTATCGGCGTGGAATTGGCATGCCCATGCCTACTAATGGGACGATAGACCAGACGTCACAATCCTTCCGGAGGTCCTGTTTGTCCCCGATTCCTACTCCCGAGCAGGCCAAGCTGATTCAGCCCTCGGCCACCCCGCAGGAACACATCCGCAATTTCTGCATCATCGCTCACATCGATCACGGCAAGTCCACCTTGGCTGACCGCATGCTTCAGCTCACCGGGGTGGTTGCAAGTCGAGATATGCGCGACCAATACCTGGACCGCATGGATATTGAGCGCGAACGTGGCATCACCATCAAGAGCCAGGCCGTACGTATGCCCTGGGCCTTCGAAGGGGAGCCTTTCGCTCTCAATATGATCGATACCCCCGGACACGTCGACTTCACCTACGAGGTCTCCAGGTCCCTGGCCGCCTGTGAAGGTGCAGTCCTTCTCGTCGATGCCGCCCAGGGGATCGAAGCACAGACCTTGGCGAACCTCTACCTAGCTTTAGAGAACGATCTGACCATCATCCCGGTCTTGAACAAGATCGATCTTCCGGGCGCGCAGCCCGAAAAATACGCACAGGAAATCGCTCAACTCATTGGCGTGGAACCAGATGATGTTCTGCGCGTCTCCGGTAAGACCGGTGAGGGTGTTCCCGACCTCCTCGACGAGATTGTTCGTCAGATCCCCGCACCTACGGGCAATCCCGAGGGGCCGACGCGCGCGATGATCTTCGACTCTGTCTACGACACGTATCGAGGCGTCGTCACCTATGTCCGAGTCGTCGACGGCATGCTCTCCACTCGCGAACGCGTGCGAATGATGTCTACCGGAGCAACTCACGAACTGCTCGAAATCGGTGTTATTTCACCTGAACCGACTCCTGCTCCGGGAATTGCTGCTGGCGAAGTTGGCTACCTTATTACCGGCGTGAAGGATGTTCGTCAGTCCCGCGTTGGTGACACCATGACCTCGGCTGTTCGAGGCGCTGAAGAACCTTTGGCTGGCTATCGCGACCCGCGCCCCATGGTCTTTTCGGGAATTTACCCCGTTGACGGCTCCGACTTCCCGGATCTGCGCGACGCTTTGGAACGCCTCCAGCTCAACGATGCTGCGTTGACCTTCGAGCCAGAATCCAGTGCGGCCTTGGGCTTCGGCTTCCGCTGTGGATTCCTCGGACTGCTGCACCTGGAAATTATCCGCGAACGCCTCGAGCGCGAATTCAAACTGGACCTGATCGCAACCGCACCCAACGTCGTCTACAAGGTCGTTGCAGAAGACGGAACCGAGGTCCAAGTCGATAACCCCTCTGAATTCCCCGAGGGGAAGATCTCCGAAGTCCGCGAACCCGTCGTGAATGCGACAATCCTGACCCCAACTGAATTCACAGGAACGATCATGGAACTGTGCCAAGATCGTCGTGGAACCATGCGAGGAATGGACTACCTCTCAGAAGATCGCGTCGAACTGCACTACCAGCTTCCCCTCGCGGAGATCGTCTTCGACTTCTTTGACCACCTCAAATCGCGCACTCGCGGCTACGCCTCGCTGGACTACCACGAGAGTGGCGAACAGGTCGCTGACCTCGTCAAGGTCGATATTCTCCTCAACGGAGACCGAGTTGACGCTTTCAGTGCGATCGTCCACAAGGACCAGGCCTACGCCTACGGTCTGCGCATGACGAAGCGCCTCAAGGAACTCATCCCCCGACAGCAATTCGAAATCCCCGTGCAGGCAGCTGTCGGCGCCCGCGTTATTGCTCGCGAGAACATCAGGGCTCTGCGCAAGGACATGCTTGCGAAGTGCTACGGCGGCGATATTACCCGTAAGCGCAAGCTGCTCGAGAAGCAGAAGGAAGGTAAAAAGCGCATGAAGTCCATCGGCCGCGTGGACGTGCCGCAAGAAGCCTTCATCGCTGCTTTGACCTCCGACGTCCCCACCGGAAAGAAATGACCGTGGCAGACCATAATGAGGCCGCGCTTGAGGGAGAGCCTTGCGCTGCTCATGAGGGTGAGCCGCGTCAAGGCGTGGGAGGCGGCCGCCGACCCGGAGACGTCCCAGAGGGGACCGTTTTCATGAGCCGGACGAAGTCCTTTACACGGCGTAGCCGTGAGCTCCCCGTCAACCTTGCGCGCACATGGGAAGCGCACGCCGGACGTTATGTCATTGAACCTCGACGAGGCGTTGGCTACACGACTGTTGCAGACGATTTCCACCTGGACGCTGAGGAACTTTTTGGCAGGCAGGCGCCGCTGACCCTTGAGATTGGTTCGGGGACGGGCGAACAGATCGTAGCCGCGGCAGCGGCCAACCCCGATTGCGATTACCTTGCACTCGAAGTGTGGGTGCCCGGGATCGCCAAGCTGATCTCCAAGGCAGTTGACGCGGGCGTCGATAACATTCGAGTCCTTGAGGCCGATGTTGCGCAGGCGCTTCCGATCATGCTGGGTGATGCCTGCCTTGACGAGGTCTGGACCTTCTTCCCTGACCCGTGGAGGAAAGCGCGCCACCGCAAGCGCCGCCTCGTCAGTGATGAGTTTGCGCTCCAAATTGCCCGAGTGCTCCGCGATGGGGGAGTGTGGCGTCTTGCGACCGACTGGGATGACTACGCCTGGCAAATGCGAGATGTGATCGAAGGCTGCCCGCTCTTTGAGAATCCTTACGTGGGGCAAAGGCCCGATCCCGAGGATCCCGAAGCAGAACGCGGTGGTTTCGCACCGCGCTATGAAGGACGCGTCGTGACTCATTTTGAAACTCGCGGGATCGATGCAGGGCGACGTGTACACGACATCGTCGGAGTCCGGCTTCCGCGTGAAAGCGCGTAGCCGCATCCAAGGCAGGCTTTGCTATGTTTTCCCACTTCGCAAAGAGATACAGGTGACATTTAGGGTGTTCGTATTTCACCCGGTTGACAATTTCTATATGCTGACTGTGCATTGAGATTTCACTTCAGCGTGAAACTCCGGCTTCCTCTTCGCGATAGGCGGATCTGCGAAGAGTGGAGATGCGTTCTGCTAGCAGAACGCACGGGGACGGGGCTTCCTCGATGAACCGAGAAAGCCCCGCCTCGGTCCGCAACGTGTGCCCGTCTTCCTCGTTAGAGGAAGACGGGCACAGCTTTATTTACACCAGAACACGAAGTGTCCTTTTTGAGCGTTTTATGGAAACATTGTGTAATCCATCCCACATTCATCAAGGAAGAAAGAACAGTGAAACAGGTAGCTTACGCGCGATATTTTCAGCGTAGGTTCGTGTGGATCCTCATCACTTTGTCCGCATTCGTGCTTCTAGCTGGATCCCTCAGAGGAACCATCACTGCACTGCCTCCCATCATCGAGGAAATCCAAAGAGACTTGGGACTTTCCTCGGCCGAGGCCGGATTAGTGACGTCAATCCCCGTATTCTGTTTCGGTTTCTTCACCCCATTTACCGCGCTTATCCTGCGAAGAATCCGCCTGAATCGTGCCGTCTGTTTGGGACTGTTAATCGTGATCCTCGGCGCCGTGCTCCGCTCGCTCGGTATGACCTGGTCGCTATTTGTTGGCACCTGTGTCATCGGCATCGGAACTACCTGCTCCAACCTGGTCGTCACTATGCTCATTGGTCGCGATTTTCGCCATCGTGCGGGAATCATGACGGCGGTTTACTCCACGATGATCGACCTCATGATTGCCGCCTCGACCGCCTTCAGCTTCCCGCTGGTCGCATACGTCGGATGGAGAGGCGCAGCGGGAGTATGGGGAGTCGGTCCAGCTCTGATCGCACTCGTGGCCTGTCTTGCAATCTACCCACTCAATCGCCCGGGAATCCGCCCCTTCTTCGCTCAAAAAGCCGGATGGACGATCCATACGGACGACTCAGTCGTAACGGCTGGTCCCGCCAAGGCGTCGGAAATCTATCGCTGGCCCATGGCATGGCTCATGGCTTTCGCCTTCGCTGTCAATACCTTCTGCTACTTCGGTGTCGCAGCTTGGCTGCCGAAAATCCTCGCGGACATGCTTGAGATGGGTCCAAACGATGCCGGTTTTGCGGCATCGATCTACCACATCGTGGGTGTTGCCGCGCCGCTGAGCATGATGGCCGTCCAGAAAATGATCCGCGCCCAGACCTCGACAATCCTCACGCTGGTCTCACTGTCGTGGCTTCTCATGCCGATCGGAATGCTTCTTCTGCCGGGAGGCTGGGCTTTGTGGAGTGCATGCGGGGGACTTGGTCAAGGTGCATTTTTCTCAATTACCTTTACGCTGGTCATTGAACGCACGACCAACATGGCTCAAACCCGCACGCTGTCTGCACTCGTCCAAAGTATTGGATATGGCTTTGGCGCCTTGGGGCCGTGGGTTTTGGGGCGCATGTACGACATGACGGCTAACTGGCTGTGGCCCTTCATCCTTTTAACAGTCCTGACAGGAAGCCTCGTCGTGATCTCCCAAATCGTTGCCCGCTCGACCTCGACCCCGCAGCCTCAATGAGCCCCCACCAGCCAGAAGGTCAGGCCTGGGATGAATACGGTCGTCTCCGAGCTGAACTTGCCGAAGCATGTGCAAAGCGCCCTTTAGCCATCTACGTACACGTTCCCTTCTGCCAGATTCGTTGCGGTTACTGTGACTTCAATACCTACACCGTCGGTTTCGGCCCCGGAGCTGATCGAGAGAGCTACGACCAAAGTGCCCTCGCTGAAATGCGTATGGGAGCAGGAATCCTCAGTGACGCCGGTATGCCTCAGCGCCCCGCATCGAGCATCTTCTTCGGTGGCGGCACCCCCACGCTCTTGTCCACTGACATTCTTGGACGTCTCCTTGCGGGGGTAGGTGAGAACTTTGGGATCGCGCGCGGTGCAGAAATTACCGTAGAAGCGAACCCCGAAAGCGTGGACGAGGCGGCGCTTGAACGCCTCGCCAAGACTGGCTTTACCCGCGTTTCTTTTGGCATGCAATCGGCCGTCCCCGAGGTCTTGCGCGTCCTCGATCGCCGTCATGATCCAGCGAAATTGCCCGGGTTGGTTGGCGCGGCCCGCAGACTCGGGATGGACGTCTCAGTCGACCTCATCTACGGAGCCCCCGGAGAAAGCCTGACGGACTGGCAGACCTCGCTTGAAGAAGTGATTGCAATGGAACCGGACCACATCAGCGCCTACGCCCTTGTCATCGAAGAAGGAACCAAAATGGGCGCGCAGGTCGCCCGCGGGCAACTTCCCATGCCCGACCCGGACGACGAGGCCTCGAAATACGAAATTGCGGATCGACTCCTCGGCGAGGCCGGCTACAGCTGGTACGAGATTTCAAACTTCGCGCGCAGGAAGGTAGGCGAAGAAGGAATTGTTTCCACCCGCCTGCGCCATGCCTCGAAACATAATCTTGCCTACTGGCGTGACTGGGACTGGTGGGGGATCGGTCCGGGCGCCCACTCTCACATCGGTCGCTATCGCTGGTGGAACGTCAAACACCCTTCGGCGTATGCGCAAAGACTACGAGAGGGACTTTCTCCCGCACACGCCGGTGAAATCCTCGACGCGCCGACGCGAGAAATGGAACGCATCCTCTTGGCTGTGCGCACCAGCGAAGGCGTTCGAGCTCCCGAGGAGGGGGAAGGGGACCGCGAGGCGTTTTACACCGCGCTTGGACCCCTGGCCTCGAAGGGACTGATCGACGCGCAGGCGGCTAAGGAGGGGCGGGCGATTCTGACTCTCCAGGGCAGGCTTTTAGCTGACTACGTGACGCGAGAGCTCCTTGGATATTGAGTTACGAGCCGCACACTTACACGGGAAAGAGTGTTGATCGGGGAATAGAGCGGCACGTCCTCATAGTGTGGAGCGGTGACTTCAGATATGTACGGGACCAATATCTTCGAATTCGACCCGCATCGTGATGGGCCGGGTGCGCGCAGGCCGCGCTCTGTTGAAGTTGCCATCGAGTACGGCATGGTGCTTGAGGATATTTCCAGCGGATGGGTTGGCGCGGTGACCCGCGTTGAAAAATCCGGGGGAGTGCACCTGGTTGAACTCGAGGATCGACACGGGCGCAAGCGTTCTTTTCCACTTGGTGGCGGGTTTTGGCTTGAGGGGAAGCCCATTGTTGCACTCCCTCCCAAGGCTGCACCCGCGCGTCCGACTCCCGGTTTGACTACTCCAGGCGGCCGAGCGGTCACAAACTCCGGATCGATTGCTGCTGAAAACCGCGTTGCGCGCGTCGCGCGAAAGTCTCGAATCTGGGTCGAGGGACGCCACGACGCCGAGCTCATCCAACACGTGTGGGGAGAAGACCTTGCCGATGTTGGAGTTGCCGTTCAGCTTCTTGAGGGCGTTGACCACTTGGAGGAAATCCTCGAAGTCTTTGGGCCCACCGAGAAAGTACGAGCGGGTGTACTTGTGGATCACTTGGTCCCCGGATCCAAAGAATCCCGCATCGCCGAGGCCGTGAGCGCGCGCTGGAAGGATGCGGTCCTCATTGTCGGCCACCCCTATGTCGATATTTGGCAATCAGTGAAGCCTCAGCGTGTGGGACTTGAAAAGTGGCCCGAAATTCCTCGGGGAGTGGATATTAAACACGGGACTTTGGAACACTTGGGCTGGCCCCACGCAACCCAGGCCGATATCGCGATGGGATGGAAACGGATCCTCTCCACGGTTCGCAACTATAAAGACCTCGAGCCAGCCCTTCTGGGGCGCGTCGAGGAACTGATTGATTTCGTCACTCAGCCCGGTTTGGAATGATCGCTCTTTCCCATTCGGCTCCGGGTAAAAACTGTTGATAACAGGGCGAATTGGGTATTTGCGGAGTAAACTGGCACTCAAATAGCGTGAGTGCCAGATTAGGGGAGGATGAATGAACGACCGTCGCCTAGACGTTCTACGAGCCATCGTGTCCCAGTATGTCCACACGCGTGAACCCGTGGGTTCCAAAGCCATCGCACAATCCGAAGATTTAGGGGTCTCTTCGGCAACCATCCGAAACGACATGGCTGTCTTGGAAGAAGCGGGGCTCATCTACCAGCCCCACACCAGTGCCGGCCGCGTGCCAACCGACAAGGGCTACCGAGTTTTCGTCGACCAATTGGCAACCCTTAAGCCCATGAGTGCCCCAGAGCGCCAGGCAGTCGAGAAATTCTTGGCCCGCGCCGAAGACCTCGATGACGTCGTCATGGCCACAGTGCGCCTGCTTGCACAGGTCACGCGCCAGGTTGCCCTCATCGAGTACCCCGTGAATGCTCGCTCAACACTGAGCCGCATCGAATTTGTCGATCTGAGTGACTCGCGCCTGCTCATCGTTGTCATCACCGAGCAGGGCAAGGTTTTTGAACGCCTGCGCGAGATGCCCCAAGACCTCGCCCAAGAAGATCTCTTGACGCTGCGCTCGGTCCTCAACGCCGCCTACCAGGGCAAAGACGCGGGAGAAGTTCGTGCCCATTACGAGGCCATGGCTGAGTGTCTGCCGCCAGCACTGTCTGGGTGCGCCGGAGACATTAGCGAAATCATCGCCAGCCTCCTCCAAGGAGAGCCTTCCGCGCGAATCGCTATGGCGGGAATGTCGAACCTTGCTCGAAGCGGTGTTGACTTCCGCGACATTGCACCGGTTTTAGACGCGCTCGAAGAACAAGTCGTTCTCCTGCGTCTCTTCGCCGAAATGGACGAAGGAAACGGCGACGTCCACGTCTCCATCGGTTCTGAAAACGGACACGATGCTTTCGTTGAGACCTCCCTCGTTTCAGGAACTTACGCTTCCGGGGGGAACTCAGCCCACGTGGGAATCCTCGGGCCCACCCGCATGGACTACGCCTCGACAATGTCCACGGTCCACGCCGTGGCCTCGTATCTGTCCAAGTACTTGAACTCAACACACTAACCGCAGCCGCAGAAGGATATTCGTGAACGATTACTACGCAATCCTCGGGGTCTCACGCGACGCCGACCAAAGCGAAATCAAAAAGGCCTATCGCAAGAAGGCTCGCGAATTACACCCGGACTACGGCGGGGACGAGGAAGCTTTCAAGGAGCTATCGGTCGCCTACGAAACTCTTTCCGATCCGGAAAAGCGCCGCATGTACGACATCGGTGGTGCAGACGCTGCCCGAGGCGGCGGATACGGCGGTGACTCCTTCGATTTCGGGGACATCCTCTCAACAATGTTCGGTGGAGCCTTCGGTGGCGGATTCGGCGGAGGCGGCGGCCCTCAGTCGCGCACTCGCCAGGGCCGCGAGCAGCTTACGCGCATTGAGATCACCCTGGAGGAAGCAACCTTCGGCGCGCATCGCGAAATTTCGCTCAATACCTACGTTGCCTGCGATGTCTGCCACGGATCAATGTGCGAGCCCGGGAGCGAACCGACAACCTGTGGGACCTGTAACGGCGCGGGCTATTCGATTCAAACCCAGCAGACCATGCTGGGAACCATGCGCACCCAAGTTCCGTGCCCCACCTGTCAGGGATATGGAACCGTCATCGAACAGCCGTGTCATGAATGCGCGGGCCAAGGACGCGTACGCACTCGCCGAAGCCTGACCATCGACATCCCCGCAGGTGCAGGGGATGGCATGCGCCTGCGCCTTGCCGGACAGGGTGAGGTCGGTCCAGGCGGCGGCCCGAATGGTGATCTCTATGTCGATATCGTCGAAAAGAGGCACCCCACCTTCTCGCGCCAAGGCGATGATCTGTACATGACCGTCACCATTCCCATGACTGCAGCAGCTTTGGGAAGTACTTTCGAGCTCGATACCTTGGATGGAAAACAATCCATCACGGTCAAGCCTGGAACTCAGCCCGGCGACGAACTGCGTCTGTCCGGCTTGGGTGTCGGACACCTGCAGCGTCCCGGCCGCGGTGACCTGCATATCGGCATCAACGTCGAGATTCCACGCAAGCTTGACGACCGTTCCCGTGAGCTCCTCGAAGAGCTTTCCGCTGTGCGCGGGGAAGAAAGCGCCCGTCCCGAAAAACAGGGTTCCTCCTTCTTCGACAAGCTTCGCGAAACCTTCACAGGCCAGTGATCGGAACACATCGATGACCCTTCCCGTTTTCATCGCTCCCGAGGCTGTCGCCCTCCAAGGCTGCGCTCTTGGGGATTCCTACACTCTGGATGGGGATGAAGGATTCCACGCCGCAACCGTTCGTCGCATGGACGTGGGGCAAATGCTCGACGTTGTTGACGGCGACGGATTGCGTGTCCGCGGGAGCGTGATTGAACGAGCGAAAAAGTCATTGACTCTTCGCGTTGAAGAGATCATCCACGAGGCGCCCCCGTCTGTACGCTTGATCCTTGTTCAGGCTTTGTCCACGGGTGGCCGGGATGAAATGGCCATTGAAATGGCAACGGAAGTCGGGGTCGACGCTGTAATTCCTTGGCAGGCTAATCGCAGTGAAGTGCGCTGGAAGGGTGAAAAAGCCGCGAAGGGCATGAAGAAGTGGGAGTCGACTTTAAGGTCGGCTGCGAAGCAGTCTCGTCGTGCCTTCATTCCTCGCCTCGAAGATGCCTGCACTTCCCAAAGACTTGCTCAGTGGATTGGCGAAGAAACCGCAGCAGGTGCGTGGGTGATCGTCTGCCACGAGAGTACGCAGGCCCCTTTGAGTATTCTCTTGCGTGAGCTGCGTGCTGCTGCAGAAAAGTCTTTGCCCGCCACTGTCGAGACCTCCGGAGAGGCTGTGCCGGGAACTTGCCTTCCGCATCGGATCAGCGTGATCGTTGGCCCCGAAGGTGGGGTTGACCCCGACGAGCTTTCCCTTTTCGAGGCCGCAGGCGCACGCGTGCATCTATTGGGGACGACCGTGTTGCGCGCTTCGACCGCGGGCCCGGTTGCCTTGTCACTGATCAGCGACGCAATTGGACGGTGGTGACATGGAGGCAAAACGGATCGAAATTCCTAGGGGCGTCGACCCGGTTGTCCTTTTCGGCACATCAGATCGCGTCTTGCGTTCCCTCGAAAAAGGATTCCCGCAGGTGCGTTTTTCTCTCCTCGGACGCACTCTGTCGTTGATCGGCCCCGAAGGCATTGTCGATATGGCTGTTCAACTGGTCGACGAACTGGTTGAACTTGCTAAAGAAGGACACTCTCTCGACGCCGACGGAGTCGAACAGGCAATCGCACTCCTCACTTCAGCACATTCGTCGACCGAGCGTCCCCAGGAGATTCTTCGCAGTCGGGGACGTTCGATACGCCCGCAGTCTGCGGGGCAAAAAGCCTACGTTGACGCCATCGAACGCTCGACCCTGGTCTTTGGCCTCGGCCCTGCTGGCACCGGGAAAACCTACCTCGCAATGGCGCAGGCGGTATCAGCTCTGCTCTCTGGTCAGGTTCGTCGCATCGTTCTCACGCGTCCCGCGGTCGAAGCGGGGGAGAATCTGGGTTTCTTGCCGGGAACTTTGACGGACAAGATCGATCCCTATCTACGTCCGCTCTACGATGCCTTGGGCGACATGATGGATCCTGATGCTCTTCCCAAGCTCATGGCCTCCGGTGCGGTTGAAGTTGCTCCTTTGGCCTATATGCGCGGCAGGACTTTAAACGATTCATTCATCATCTTGGACGAGGCGCAAAACACGACGCTGGCACAGATGAAAATGTTCCTCACCCGTCTGGGTTTCAACTCCAAGGTCGTCGTCACCGGCGATACCTCGCAGATCGACCTCGCGGGGGAGCGCAGCAGTGGCCTGCTTGTCATCGAAGATATTCTGGGCGGCATCGATGACATAGAATTTTGTCACCTGACAAGCGCCGATGTTGTGCGTCATCGACTTGTTGGCGAGATCATTGACGCATACGAACGCTGGGATGAGTCACTGGCACGCCTGAAAGCGCGCCGAGACCGCTCACTTCACTCCCGTTCCCGACACAATGGACATTAAGTCATGACTGAAGTTCTCAACGAAACCGACTACGAGATCGACATTGCAGAGTTCGTGCAATTGGCTGACTTCGTGCTCAGCGCGATGCATGTCTCAACCGAGGTCGAACTCAACATCATCTTCATCGACCCCGAACCCATGGAAGAACTTCACGTGCGCTGGCTGGACCTCGAAGGCCCCACCGACGTCATGAGCTTTCCGATGGACGAACTCCGCCCGGGTACCGCCGAGCACCCCACGGCCTCGGGAACTCTGGGGGATATCTGCATCTGCCCGCAGGTCGCCGAAAAGCAAGCCCGCGAGGCCGGTCACTCGACCGCAGAGGAAATGCTCTTCCTCGCTACCCACGGGATGCTTCACCTCATGGGATACGATCACGCTGAACCCGAAGAAAAAGAAGAGATGTTCGCCCTGCAACGCCAGCTCCTTTTGAGCTTCTTGGCGCAGCGATGATCGAAGCGGCAGTACCCGTCGCGGCGATGAGTATCGTCGCCGCGATTGCACTTCTCTTTGCGATGGCCCTTGCGACCAGCGAGTTTTCGCTCTCGAAACTGACTCGCGCCATTGTCGAGGACTTAATTCAAGAAGAGAGGAAACACGCCGGCGCTCTCATGGAGCTGGTGGACCAGCGTCGCGTGGTTATTTTTGTCCTTCGAGGCGTTCGTACTTTCACGCAGGTGGTCTTCGCCGTCTCGATGGCGACGATCGCGCTGCATCTTGCCAATCACTGGTGGCTCGCTGGATTGGTTACGATTGTGGTCGTCACCCTTGCGCAATTCCTTGCCAATAGCGTGATTGCAACGCGTTGGGCACAGCGCAACCCCACGGGTGCCGCACTGCTACTCACCCCGCTCATCACCCGCCTCGTGGGAATTGCGCGCTTCTTTGCCCCTGTTGCCCACAAAGCCCGCGCGGTCCTACCCCAGCCGGAGCGTACCGAAGCTGAAATGCGCGCAGAAATGGCTGATGAACTGCGCGAAATGGTTGACCAGGTTGGCGAAACCGAAGGTTTTGAAGAAGAAGACCGCCAGATGTTGCGCTCAGTCTTCGAACTTGGACACACCCTCGTGCGCGAAGTTATGGTTCCGCGCACGGAAATGGTGACGATCTCTTTCGATACGCCCGCGCACAAGGCCCTGCGTCTCTTCGTCCGATCGGGCTTCTCACGCATCCCCGTCACGGGGACAGATACCGACGATGTACGCGGAATCCTCTTCTTCAAAGACGTCGTGCAGCGGCTAGAGACCTACGAAGGTGACCACGAACTGCGCGCGGACCAAATGATGCGTCCTGCCGAGTTCACCATCGAAATGAAACCCGCCGATGACCTGCTTCGCCAGATGCAAGCCGAGCACTTCCACCTGGCACTGGTCGTTGATGAATACGGTGGGATTTCAGGCCTCGTCACACTTGAAGACATCATCGAGGAAGTCGTCGGCGAACTCACCGACGAACACGATCGCAACACGATCGAACCCGAAGAGATTTCCCCCGGCGTGTGGCGCGTCCCCTCTCGGTTCTCTATTTGGGAACTCGGCGAATTGTGGGGAGTGGAATTGCACGATGATGACGTCGACTCTGTGGGCGGTCTGCTGGCCAAAGCAATCGGGCGCGTTCCCCTCCCCGGAGCAACTGGCGATATGCTCGGCGTGCACATGGCTGCCGAAGAAGCGCGCGGGCGCCGCCGACAAGTCGGAACAATCGTGTGCTCGTATGTCCCCGAAGTTTCCTCCGACGACACCAACCAAAGCCAGGAGTAGCAATGCATTTTCCCAGCGATGACGAATTGATGGCTGGCCCCAACGCCTTTGAAGGGGTGGACATCGACTCCTTCGATTTCCCCGAGGAAGATGGTGATCAGGGTGTGGATGCGGCCGGGGAGGTGGATCTTGAGGGCTCAGACTTCGGTGATTCAGATCTTGACGAGGCCGACGAGGAGACCGCGCAGGACGTGGCCGATAGCGTTGACTCCTTGCGTCAACTGCGTGCCGAAACAAACGCGGCAGCGGACATCATCATCCCCGAGTTCCCCGACGATTTTCGAGCGGGTTTTATCTCGATCGTTGGGCGTCCTAACGTTGGAAAATCAACACTGACGAACGCCCTTGTCGGACACAAGGTTGCGATCACCTCGGGGCGCCCGGAGACGACTCGCCACAATATCCGCGGCATCGTTCACGGTGACAACTACCAGCTGGTCCTGGTCGATACCCCCGGATATCACCGCCCGCGAACCCTCTTGGGAAAGCGCTTGAACGACATGGTCCGCGAGGCCTTGGCCGAAGTTGATTGCGTGATCTTCTGCTTGCCTGCAAACCAGCGCATCGGACCGGGCGACCAGTTCATCGCGCGTGAATTGCGTTCCGTGCGCAGGCCGATTATTGCGGTCGCGACCAAGTGCGATAGCGTGCCTCGTGAGCGCGTTTTGGAACACCTCATGGCGATTGAAAAGCTGGGGGAGTGGAGCGCAATCGTTCCCGTTTCTTCCTTTGAGAACAAGGGAATCGACCGCCTTCGTGAGGTTCTGGCGCAGACGGTTCCTCTTTCTCCGCCACTGTACCCGCAGGACAACATTTCGGACGAGTCCCGCGAAACGATGATCGCCGAATTTATTCGCGAGGCCGCACTCGAAGGCGTGCGCGACGAACTTCCGCACTCTCTGGCCGTGCAAGTCGAAGAAATTATCGAACGACCCAAGCGCGAGGGCGATGACCGCCCGCCCCTGTTGGATATCCACGTCAATGTGTACGTCGAACGTGATTCCCAAAAGGCCATCATTATCGGTAAGAAGGGCTCGCGTTTGAAGGAAATCGGTACGCGGGCTCGGGCCAATATTGAAGAGTATTTGGGACGCCGGGTCTACTTGGATTTGCACGTACGAACCGCAAAGGATTGGCAGTCAGATCCGAAGATGCTCCAACGCCTCGGTTTCTGAGTGTTTCCCCCGCTTTCGATGTGAAAGTGGGGGATTCAACATCTCTGGCCTGACCAGGGTCCTGAGTTTTCACGGGTATTTCATGGCATGCTTATCCTGTGAGCGAAAATCCCCAAAACCCTAACGCTTTTGAGCTTTCATCGTTTGACCCGGACGACGCATCACTGACCGTGCACCGCATGGCTGCGCATGACCGTCTGGCCTACCAATCCCGAGTTGTTTTGCGCTTGGGTCAGATGCTTCTTGCAGCTGGTGCTGGTTCCTACCGCGTCAAGGCCTCGATGCGCACCTGCGCCGAGGCAGTTGGCATTGAAAAGCACCACGCTCAGGTGACCTTCACTGAGGTCGTTGCAACCGCCTATGCGAATGGTACTTTCCGTACCGAACTTGCTGAGCAGCGTCTCTTGGGTGTCAACGCTGACCGAATTGACCGCATCACAAACTACCTGGCGTCAATTGAAGGCACACAAGTGCTCGTCGAAGACGTCGATAAGGCTCTTGACGAGATTGAACGCGTCAAGCCCCTCTACGGCTGGCTCGCGAATGCTCTTGCTTCGGGACTTGCCTGCGCGGCCTTCGCATTCCTCAACGCTGGGGGATGGGTGGAGTGCTCGGTCGTGGCGATCGCAGCTTTCGTCGGTCAGTTCCTCCGCCGTCAAATGCTCAAGCGCCACATGAACCACTTCGGTGTGTGGATGGTGTGTGGAGGCGTCGCTGCAAGCGTGTACATCCTGTGCGTCTACTTGGCGCAAAAGTACATGGGGATTGAACCCACTCACCAAGCTGGATTTATTTCAGCGCTCCTCTTCTTGGTTCCAGGATTCCCGCTGGTTACCGGGATCATTGACCTAGTTCGTCACGATTTCGCCGGCGGTATTCAGCGCATCGTCTACGTCGCCATGCTGGTTGTCTCCGCTGGTGTTGCCGTGTGGAGTATCTCCGAGGCCTTTAACTGGTCTGTTACTCCCGAATACGTTGTTTCACTGCCTGCCTATATCCACTTCCCGCTGCGCTTCTTCACCAGTTTTGTTGCAGCCTTTGGCTTTGCGATGCTCTTTAATTCCCCGCCTAAGGTTTGCGCTGCTGCGGCTCTGATCGGCGCGGTCATCAACACCGGCCGTATCGCTTTGGCTGTTGAACTGGGAATGCCGGTGCCCGCGGCAGTGGGACTTGCTGCCCTGTGTGCTGGACTTTTGGCGGCTGCTGTTGCGGCGAAGACGCGCTATTCGCGTGTGACCTTGTCCGTTCCTGCCGTGGTCATCATGATCCCCGGTGTTCCGCTGTATCGTTCGCTCACGTACTTGAACAATGGCCAGACGTTGGAAGCCCTCGAGCAGCTGTCTACCGTTCTCTTCACAATTGTTGCGATTGGTATTGGTCTGGCGATTTCGCGAATGCTGACGGACCGTGCGTGGCTCATGGAATCGCCGACCGGTGTTCCTCGCCTAGAAGAGTCAATGAACGAGGCCTAAAAAGCGTGTCCACCATGTGCACTCGTCGTGCCCGGTGCCACGAGCCTTCATAGACTGAAGATGTGAAGACAACATCTAAGGTTCCTCGTCCTGTCGGTTCTGGAATGCCCACGGTCAAGTACCGCGCCTTCCTTGACACCAACCCGGTGGATCTTCCCGATCGCCAGTGGCCCTCCAAGCGCATTACCCACGCGCCCAGGTGGATGTCCACGGATTTGCGTGACGGAAACCAAGCGCTGATTGAGCCCATGGATTCCGCGCGAAAGCGCAAGATGTTCGATCTTCTCGTTCGCTTGGGCTACAAGGAAATCGAGATTGGCTTCCCCTCGGCGTCGCAAACGGACTTCGATTTCGTCCGTTCGCTTCTTGAAGACGATGCTCTTCCCGAGGACGTGACGATCTCGGTGCTCACGCAATCGCGCCCTGAGCTCATCGAGCGAACGGTTGAGTCCATCGTTGGTTTCCCGCGCGCAACAGTGCACCTCTACAACGCGACGGCCCCCGTGTTCCGTGAGGTCGTCTTCAAGGCTGACCGTGCGCAAACCGTTGAGCTTGCACGCTTTGGTACACGTGAGGTCATCGCGCAGGCAGAACGTCAATTGGGCGATGAGACCATCTTTGGCTTCGAATATTCACCCGAAGTTTTTATTGATACCGAGCGTGATTTCGCGCTGGAAGTGTGCGAAGCCGTTATGGATATCTGGCAGCCACAAGAAGGCCGCGAGATCATCCTCAACCTGCCCTCGACCGTTGAACGCGCGACCCCCAATGTCTTCGCCGACCAGATCGAGTACATGTCGCGTAACCTTTCCCGACGCGAGCACATTGCGCTGTCTGTTCACCCGCACAATGATCGTGGAACCGGTGTCGCCAGTGCTGAACTTGCACTCCTCGCCGGCGCAGACCGCATCGAAGGCTGCCTCCTGGGACAAGGCGAACGTACCGGTAACGTTGACCTGCTGACCTTGGGACTGAATCTTTTCAGCCAGGGAATTGATCCGGGCATCGACTTCTCGGACGTCGACGAGATTCGCCGGACGGTCGAGCACTGCACCCAGATGGAAGCATCGCCTCGTGCGCCATACGTTGGCGACCTTGTTTACACGAGCTTCTCGGGATCTCACCAAGACGCAATCAAGAAGGGCTTCGCAGCCCGCAAGATCAAGGTGGACGCGGCCGGAGGCGACGAGAACTCCGTGGTGTGGGAGCTTCCTTACCTCCCCATCGACCCGCACGACGTGGGGCGCTCTTACGAGGCCGTGGTGCGTGTGAATTCTCAGTCCGGTAAGGGCGGGGTTGCCTACCTCATGTCGCGGGCGCACAACCTGGAATTGCCTCGCCGACTGCAGGTCGAATTCTCGCGGATCGTCCAGCGTCACACCGACACCTACGGCGGCGAAATCAACGCCGACGCACTGTGGAAGATCTTCGCTGACGAGTACTTGCCCACCAGTGCTGCTCCCGGCCTGCAACCGTGGGGCCGCTTCGAATTGCGCAAGTCGCAGGTGGGAACTGTCGACGATGAACACGTTGAATTGCATGCAGAACTCACGGATAACGGTGTGCTGACCGCGATTGATGCAAACGGAACCGGCCCGATTGATGCCTTCGTGTCAGCCCTGCACCAATTCGATTTGGATGTGCGCGTCTTGGATTACTCCGAGCACGCAATGAGTCAAGGTCGCGACGCAAAGGCAGCTTCGTACGTGGAGGCCGCTGTCGACGGACAGATCGTGTGGGGCGTTGGCATCGATTCTTCGATTACCCGCGCATCCTATAAGGCTGTGATTTCGGCGGTTAACCGCGCGCTGCGCAACCAGTAAACACGAGGCGCGGCTTCAAGGACAAGCGAGTCGGTCGCTGAGGGCAGCGCATAGGTGAAGGGGGCATCGTTAAGATGCCCCCTTTTCTTTCCCTGCACTTCGGCGAGGGAAAACTCAGCCAAAAGTGAAAGGTTACGTGGCCTCGCGCTGCCGCCCTACTCGGCCTCGTCAGCGGGGAAAGCCCGCATCCCCGCCCCCGTACTGACCGCCCTACTCGGCCTCACCTGAGGGGAAATCGCCACCCGCAATCTCATCAAGAAGGTCCAGGGAAGGCACAAAGAAAACCTGGCCGAAAAGTACCTTCGAGAAGGTGAGAAGGTAGTCTTTCTTCGACACCATGTTGGTAAGCATTCCTTTGGTGACGCTCCAGCGGCCCGCATAACCGATGAAGTAGGTTCCGGTGATCCCGGATGCCGGGTCAGAGAAGGGAACATTCATTCGAATGATCTTGTTCTCTTCTCCATCGATGATGAACTTTGAAGTGACGTTGTGTGCATTGGGAGCTTTAGCCTCGTCATCAAGCTCGAGATCGGTGAACTGCTCGCGACCAATTGCTCGCTCTTGCTCGTGTGTCCCAAGGGAACGCCACGCATCCATGTCGTGGATCCACTTCTGCGCGAAGGCGTACGAACCGCCCGCGAACTGCGGGTCTTCACTGCCGACTTCGGCCCACATCGGCGCATCGATCCCGGTCGGGTTCTCGGTCCCATCAATGAAACCAATGATTGCGCGACCCTCGAGGTAACGGAAACCGTGGGTCTCATCCACAACCCTTGCAAAATCCTTGAAAGACAGGCGGTACTGTTCGGCGACTTCGTAGACAACGGCCTCGCGCTTGGCGCGAATGTGAAGGAAAAGGTCAGCATCGGCGCCGATTCCTTCGGGCATCGCGATGGAAGGGGTTTCTGCGTTGACGAGGCCCTTGAACTCCTCAAGTTCCTGCGGGCGGGCTGCACCCGGGAAAAGATAATCCCAGCCATTGCGGCTCACGCCGATGGAGACTCGCAGGTCGTCGCCCTGTGCGCGGATATTCATTGACCGATTGATTGCCTGGGAGGTGTCAGCAAAATCGCGGAAGGCATCCAACTCTGCGGCCTGATCCTGACGATTAAAACGCAAGTAAACGAAGAGAACGCATTCTCCCGCGTCCTTGTAAACGTCTTGGGGATGAGCGGACATGATGACCTCCATCGTGGGTACCTTCATGTTGATCATAGGTTGTGGAACTAGTGTTTGCCCTCGCGGCGGATGAGCGGGGGAGGGGCATCAGTCGAGTAACGATCAAGTGCCGTCGCGACCGAACCGCGCATGATGACCTCAATGTTTTCGGTCAAAATGAAGGGATCTGCTTGCATGTCCCGGTTGAGCCAGTGGAAGAGGTGTGCGACAACACTCAAGGTGAAGTGATCGATGATGAAATCACGCCGGGCTGGGTCAAGGGGAGCGCTTCCTTCTAATTCGGTGATGATTGCCCGCATCATTTCCCGGAAAGCACGGTAGAAAAATTCCTCGATTTCGCGGCGGCTGAGGGAAGAGACAACCGCATACGTTTGCTCGCGGTGCTCGCTCATGTACACCAAGAGATCACAGAACCCGTCGGACCACTCGCGGTAAGTCGCATGAGCCATGATGTGCGTGACGATATCGCGCTCGAAGACCCAGGTGGCCAAGGACATGACATCGGGGAAGTGATAATAAAAAGCCTGGCGCGTGACCCCTGCTATTTCGGTGAGGCGGCGAACCGTCACCTTGGTGAGAGGCGTGCTTCTGAGCTCTTCTTTGAGGGCGTTGCCGAGCCTCTCGCGGGTTAACTCTGCGTTGGTCGACATGAATGTCCTAGGTCGATAGTCCTGTGTGATGTCTGAACGGGAACACGTGGGATGTCGCGTTCTCTTGAGTATTAGACACTTTCGATTCGGTGTCCAATGACTCGCGCGAGAAGTGCCTCTTAGAGTGAGCGCATCATCTTGTTTCACAAAGGAGTTGGAGACATGTTCCTCTTCGAGTCGATTCCCTGGTATTCCTGGCTTGCCTGGTTCGGGGTCCTTGCCGCTTTGATCATCGGCAACGAGATCACCCGCCGCTGGAAGTGGGCAGGGATCGCAATCTTCATTGTTCTTCCCATTGTTCTGACCATCTTCGTCTGGCCGACAACAGCGGGTCCCGATTCCTCGACAGGAACCTGGTTCCACTGGGTCAAGGTCTACTCAGCCCTTGCTGGGTGCCTCGGTTTCATGGCAATCCGCTACATTCCCAAGTTGCAGACGAATCGTTGGGCGCTTGCTTTCCCGCCGGCGATCTTGGCAATTAATATCACCGAGGCCTGCATCCGTGACTTCCAAGTCGGTGCCATGGGCGTGCGTGAGATGGTCGATGGAGTCTTCATGGTTTCAGGCCCCTGGAACTACATGAACGGTATCGCCGGTTTGCTCAACCTGCTGACGATCTGTGGCTGGTTTGGAATCTTTATCTCTCGTGATAAAGAAAAGGACATGATCTGGCCCGATATGCTGTGGTTCTGGATTATCGCTTACGATCTGTGGAACTTCGCGTACGTGTACAACTGCGTGGGAGACCACTCCTTCTATGCCGGTGCAGCTCTGCTCATTTCCTGCACTATCCCCGCCTTCTTCATCAAGCGAGGCGCGTGGCTCCAGCACCGTGCGCACACCCTTGCGCTATGGATGATGTTCACCATGGCAGTGCCCTCATTCGTCACCTCGTCGAAGTTTGCAGTCAATGCCTCTCACAATGACGCGGCCCTCATGACCGTTTCTGCGATCGCACTCGCAGCTAACGTGGCTGTTGCGCTCTACCAGATCTACGTCATTGTCCGTGGACGTAAGAACCCGCTGCGCGATGAGCTCTACACCGATCTTGAGGCATACAAGAGCGTTCGCGAGGCCAATATCTGAGTGGTCGTCGCGCCACTATTCGCGATCTAGATCCTTCAGATACTCCACATCTATTCAGGCGATGCAGGATCTGTAATCACACAGGCCTATTGCGCTTGGGGTCACTTCGGCCCCAAGCGCAATTTTGTGTCGCGGCGGGCCTGCTCTGGCAGGGAATGTGAAAATAAGAAGGTGATCAGGAGTTACAGGGACGAGGCCGTGGTTTTGCGCACGCAAAAACTAGGTGAGGCCGACCGTATCATTTGGCTCCTGACCTCTGAACATGGCCAGGTACGTGCTGTTGCCAAAGGCGTGCGCCGAACAACATCGAAGTTCGGAGCACGCCTCGAACCCTTCTCTGTCGTCGATATTCAGCTTCATCGCGGGCGAAGCCTCGATACGATCATTCAAGTTGAAACGATTGCCTCCCACGGGGAACTGCTCGCTTCCGACTATGAACTCTACTCGCGGGCCTCGGTCATCGTTGAAACCGCAGACAAGCTATCAAGCGACGGCGACGACGGGACCCACCAGCAGTATCTTCTGCTGGTCGGAGCGCTCCACGCACTGTCTCACCGCCGGCACGACCCAGCCCTGATCTTGGCCTCGTACATGCTTCGCGCGCTAGCGATCGCAGGGTGGGCTCCCTCCTGTTTCGACTGCGCAGTGTGTGGAGCCGAAGGACCGCACGCTGCCTTTTCGATCACCGAAGGCGGTGCCGTGTGCGAGAACTGTCGCCCACCCGGTGCCTCTCTTCCGGCTCCTGACTCGATGGAGCTCATGGGATCTCTTCTAAGCGGTGATTGGCATGATGCCGATAACTCGCCGACATGGGCGCGCTCGGAAATGATGGGACTGGTTTCTAGCTACACTCAATGGCATATCGAGCGACGCTTAAAATCACTGCAACTCCTGGAAAGGAGCGCACACGGATGAGCCCTGAATTCGCGCAACTGACGCCCATGGATCGCGCGCCCAAAGACCCACGTCAGCCGGTCGCAGGACCGGGGCAGTGGCCTCGACAAGCACCCGAATTCGCGGCCGGGGAAGTACCTCGCCACGTCGCCATCATTATGGACGGCAATGGGCGCTGGGCCAACGATCGGGGACTTCCGCGCACCGAGGGGCACCGGGCGGGGGAGTATGCGCTTCTCGACACGATCGCCGGTGCCATCGATGCAGGAGTGCGTTATCTTTCCGTCTACACTTTCTCGACGGAAAACTGGAAGCGCTCGCCCGCAGAGGTCCGCTTCATCATGAGCTACGCCAGTGATGTCTTGGCTCGGCGAACGGACCTGCTGAACCAGTGGGGAGTGCACGTGCGCTGGAGCGGGCGCGAGCCGAAACTGTGGAAATCGGTCATTCATGCTTTGGAGCGCGCGGAAGAAAAAACGCATGACAACACCACTTTGGATTTGGTGATGTGCGTAAATTACGGGGGTCGCGCGGAAATCGCGGATGCTGCGCGCTCGATCGCACAAGATGTTGCCGCGGGGCGTTTGTCGCCGCGCGGGGTGAATGAGCGGACTTTTGCTCGCCACCTGTATCTGCCCGATGTGCCCGATGTTGACTTGATGATTCGGACCTCGGGGGAGCAGAGGCTCTCGAACTATATGCTGTGGCAGATGGCCTATGCGGAGTTCATGTTTAGCCCGAAACCGTGGCCGACTTTTGACCGCGAGGCGCTGTGGGACTGTCTTCTTGAATACGCCGGGCGTGAGCGGCGTTTCGGCGGCGCTCAGGACCTGGTGGCTGGCGGGGCTTAGGGACTCGTGACTGGCGGTGCTAGGGTGCTCCCTCGTAGCCGGGGTGCTCAGGGCCTCGTTGCTAGCAGAGCTGGCGACTAGTCGAGACGGGGTTTGTAGCGCTAGCCGTCTGGTTTTTGCTGCCTCATCCGCGCTCCACGCGTGCTCCGCGCTAGCTCCACATGAAGTCGGTGAATGTCACAGGCTATGGCGTGTGTCTTTTTGCGACTTCGTGTGTCTTCTGGAGGGCGGTAGGGACGAAGGCGCGGACGTCGTGTGTTATTCAGCGACTTCGTGTGTCTTTTGGAGGGAGGAAGCGGAGGAAGGCGCTCGTGCAGGTGCTCACCCGTGCTCGAGGCTCTGTTCGCTTCCGCGCCCGCGGCGTCGCTTGACCAGAACGAGCGTCGCGACAACCGCAGCAACCGCAAGCAGGCCAAGCCAAGCCCACACCGAACCAGCTGCCGCGCGCACAACCGCCATCCACACGGCAAGCATGCCCAGACCGTACATAATCGACCAAGCGATACAGCCCGGAATCATCGCGAGCGTGTACTTTTTCCACGACATTCGCACGACGCCCGCGCCGGCATTGACCGCAGTCTGAACGCCGACAGTGAGGAAACACAGGGGAATGATGACGATTCCCCACTGCTCAAGCAGCCGAGCACCGTATCTCGGAACAGGCCCCTCAAACCAAGCAGCGATCTTTCCTCGCAGGCCGTTCTTCCCCGCAGAGGCCAATGCGCCTTTTGCTGCGCCGCGTCCCAGCCAATAGGTCAGCTGTGCGCGATGAAAAACAACGAAAAACAGGAAGATAAAGAGCGGCAGTCCCGAGGATGCCCACGAGGGTGTCAATTATTTGCCTTTCGCGTGCAGTCGGCGCACAGGCCGAAGAGCTCAATCGAGTGCTCAATCTGGGTGTAACCGTGCGTCTGTGCAACCGTAGAAACCCACTTTTCAAGTTCTTCAACACCCAAATCCTCGGCTCGCCCACAATTGCGGCACACCAGGTGGTGGTGATGCGAGTGAGTATCGCACTTGCGATACAGGGCCTCGCCCTCGCTGGAGCGCAGGACGTCAATTTGATGGTCTTCAGCCAATGCCTGCAGGTTGCGATAAACCGTCGCCAAGCCGATCTTGTGCCCGCGCGAGGTGAGGTCCTCGAAGACCTTCTGCGCGCTGCGGAAGTCGCGGTGCTCACTGAGGTTGTCGAAAACCGCCTGGCGTTGCTTGGTCATTCGCTCCATGGCGATCCTTTCATTGACGAGGCCTATGTTCCTTTTTCGTTTCCCTAGCCGCGCGCGGTGGTGGCGTGGGCCTCGTCCGTGCGCGAGGCCTCGGGATGATCAGCGGGGGCGGATAGTGCGCGCATCCTCTGCTTGCGGCGGAAGTGGTCGCGTAGGCCTCGGATTCCGTATCCAACAGCATAGAGAGCAATCGCCCCAACAACAATTGTTGCGCCGGGGGAGAGGTCGACGTAGTAGGTCAGGGTTAAACCGCCCAGACATAGCACCGCTCCCAGGACCATCGCATACGCCATGGTCCGGCGGAAGGAATGCGCCCCCAATTGTGCGATCGCTACGGGAACGACCATGAGAGCCGAGACAAGGAGCGATCCAACGATTCGCATCGCGACGACAACTGTCAGGGCTGACAAAATCGCGATGAGCATGGTGAGTGCACGAACGGGAAGCCCGGTCGAGCGAGCGAATTCCTCGTCATTGGTCACCGAGTAGAGCGCGGGAAGCAGCCCGATACCGATCACGACAATGACAAGAGCCAGGAGACAAATCGACCAGACGTCACTGCTTGAAACAGTTGAAATTGAACCGAAAAGATAGGCGTTCAGCTGGGAAGATGTGCCGTTAGCCAGCCCGATGAGCAGCACGCCTCCGGCGATACCGCCGTAAAAGAGCATGGCAAGGGCGACGTCTGAGGAAGTTCGCCCGGACTGGCGGACAAGCTCGATGGTAACCGCGCCAAGTAAGGACACAACTAGGGCCCCGGGGATTGCCCATTGATCATGCGGCGTGACATTTGCGGCGGTCCCGGCAAGCCATCCCAAGGCGACTCCCGTCAAGGAGATGTGGCCGATACCGTCACCGAGCATCGCGAGGCGACGGTGCACCAGGTAGGTCCCGACGATCGGCGCGCATAAGCCGACCAAGAGCGCAGCAAGAAGCGATCGTTGCATCAAGGGCGATGCGAGCATATCGAAGATCATCGGCTTCCCTCCGTTTCGCGGTGGTCGGTCGTAGTGCAGTGGTCAGAGTGAGGATCACGCAAATCGCTTCGGGCAGGGCCGTCATAGGTAAAGTGTCCAGATCGGATGTGGAGTTCACGGTCGAGGACTGGGGCAAGTTCGCCTAACTCGTGGAGTACCAGCAGGATTGTGACCCCATCGTCCTTTGCGGCTTGGCAGATTTCGGCCAGTCTGGCGCGTGAGGATGCGTCGATTCCGGCCATCGGTTCGTCCATGATGAGGAGCTCTGGCTTGCGGACCAGTGCGCGCGCAATGAGCACGCGCTGTTGTTGCCCGCCGGAAAGAATGTGGAGTGGGTCCTTCGCGCGATGTGCGAGGCCGACGGCGCGCAGTGCGTCGAGTGCTTTGGTGCGGTCGCCGCGAGAGTGCCACCACTTGCGGGTGCCGAGGAGGCCGGAGAGAACAACTTCAATGCATGATGAAGAAATCGCGCCGCCTGAGGATGCTCGTTGGGGAACATAGCCGATCCGCTGCCATGGGATTGAGGAGCGCTTTTGGATGGAATTGCCAAAAAGCGTGATATCTCCCGAAGAAATGGGGGCTGTGCCAAGGATTGCTTTCATGAGCGTGGATTTTCCAGCGCCATTTGGGCCGGTTACGGCGACGCATTGTCCTTGGGGAATTGAAGCGGTGATGCCGTGAAGAATGAGGTCGTGTTCCCAAGCGACGTGGACATGGTCCAGTGCGATCACCGGGTCAGTAGAGATATTGAATGTCGTTCCCATTAGTGTCGAGTGTAGTCGTTGGGGCGGCATGGTTCACTGTGGAATCATGCCGCCCCAACGCGGAGATATCAGTTCAAATCTGGTGCGGTGTTTACTCGCAGCTCAGAGCCTTTTGCAGTGCTTCAAGGTTCTCGTTCATCACTGCTTCGTAGTCCTTCGAATCATCGGCCTGAGATTCGATCGGGTCGAGAACTGCAGTGGTGATTCCCAGATCCTTTGCCAGGGTTTCAGCAACCTTGGGGCTGAGGAGCTCTTCGGTGAAGATGGTCGTGATTCCCTTTGCCTTGACCGCATCGGAAATCTGCTTGAGACGTGCGGGGGAAGGGGTGGAATCGGGATCGAGGCCGGACAAGCCCAGCTGGGTGAGGCCGGTGCGGTCAGCAAGGTATCCGAAGGCCTCGTGAGAGGTCACAAATTCCTTGTGCTGGCACTTTGCAGTGCCGTCGACAAGCTTCTTGCTCAGGGCTTCCATCTGAGACTTCATGGAAGCAGCGTTCTTCTTGTAGGTTTCGGCGTTGGCCGGATCTGCTTGGGCAAGGGCGTCGCCGATTTGGGTAGCTGCGCTAGCCATGCGGGTGGGGTCGAGCCAGAAGTGAGGATCGGTTGAGCCGTGCTCGTGCTCATGTTCGTGAGCTTCTTCTGTCTTTTCGCCGTCGTCAGCGACATCTAGTTCGCTTTCATGCTTTTCTGCGTCAACCAGATCAACGCTGGTTGAGACGTCGATGACGGTCTTGGGGGCGTTGAGTTCAACGGCCTTGTCGACTGCGGATTGGAAACCCTTGAGGTAAACGACAGCTCCTGCCTGGGAGAGCTGCTGGACCTTTTGGTTCGACAATTCGAGGTCGTGGGGTTCTGCTCCCGGAGGGGTGAGGGACTCGACGCTGACCAGGTCTCCGCCGATCTTCTCGGTCAGGTACTGGAGGGGGTAGAAGCTAGCCATGACCTTCATGGGGGAAGTGGAAGCTTGGGAGCTTGAAGCGCTCGAGGAAGGCGAGGAAGCCGAAGAAGAACATGCGCTCAGTGCAAGCGCTGCGGCGGCGGTGACGGCAAAAACAGTATGTGAACGCGAAAAACTCATGATAATCATTATCAAGCGTATTGATAACGATTGTCAAAAGCGAACTCGTCCTGTGGACCCGCGTACAACAAGGTCGGGAGTAAACGCAAAATCCTGATGCTGCTGCGGTTTTTGCGAGTGAATCGCATCGAAGAGCGAAGACACGGCCGAATGTGAAATAGCTTCAACTGGCTGTCGGACCGTTGTGAGGGCGGGGGAGAGGTGGGGCACGAGGAAGGAGTCGTCAAAGCCGATGACCGAAATGTCGCCGGGAACGCTCATCCCCCTGGATTGGATGGTTCGGATCGCCCCCATTGCCTGGAGATCAGACCCGGCAATGATTGCTGTTATTCCCGTATCGATCAGGGAATGGGTTGCCGAGGCCGCGGCCTCGTAAGTGTAGAAAGTTTCCACAACCGTGGGGTCGGAAATCCCAAGTTCTTCGGACATGACCTGGCGGAATGCCTCGCCTTTGCGCAGTGCTGGGACGACGTGATGGCGCCCGCCGAGCATCGCAATCTTGCGGTGGCCTAGTTCTTTGAGATGTTGGATGGATGCGCGAATTCCTAGAGCATCTTCGGTTGAAAAGTCTGGTGCTTGAACCTCACTTCGAGCGCCATTAATGGTGACGAAGGGGAGATGGATTTGGGAAAGATTTGAGTAGCGGCTCAGGTCTGCTTGCAGATCTGCGTGGCGGCCGGAGACGAAGATGAGTCCTGAAACGCTGCGTGCAAGGAAAGCTTGAGTGTGCTCCTCCTCGCTGGTGGTGCCGGGGGTTTGCGAAGCAATAAAAGCTTGACCGCCTGCCCTGTCGACCTCTGTGTGGAGGGTGTGGGCGAAGGTGGCAAAAATGGGATTTGTCAGTTCTGGGACGATCACTCCGATGATGAGGCGGTTGTCATCGGCAAGCATACTGGGGCGTTCGTAGCCAAGTTCGTCGATCGCTGTGAGAACTCGGTATCGAGTGTCGTCCGAAACCTGTCCGACTCCATTAAATACGCGCGAAACGGTAGCGATGGAAACACCGGCATGTGAGGCAATGTCGGCCATGCGGGTGCGGTTCTTCGACATCGAAGGGCCTTTCAGAATGGGCATGCATGGTAGATGGGATGTGCCTCAAAGATATCATTTTTCTAACAATCCTGAAACTGCTTGCTGAAAACGATTTTCTGTGATTAGAGTGGTCTTAAGTGCAAAGTACAACTGTGTACGAGCAATACTCAATTGATCAGGAGTTGACATGCGACGAGGCATAGCAGTATGCGGAGTTTTGGCAGTTACAGCAACGCTTGCAGCGTGCTCGAATGGAGGCTCGAACTCTTCGGGCAGCCAGTCGGCATCCGCAAGCGCTTCTTCTTCCGTCGGTTCGCTGACGGTGTGGGCCGATGACACCCGTTACTCGCAGATCCAGGAGCTGGCCAAGGACTTCACTGCAGCCACCAAGGTGGACGTTCAGGTTGTTCAGAAGTCTCAGACCGACATGGGTCAAGAGTTCATCAGCCAGGTTCCGACCGGAAACGGCCCCGACATCATGGTTACGGCCCACGACGGGCTCGGCCAGCTGGTGAAGAACGGCGTTATTTCCCCCGTTGACTTGGGCGATGCAAAGTCAAAGTTTTCCGAGGCGGCAATCCAGGGCGTGACCTACGACGGCAAGACCTACGGCGTTCCCTACGCCGTTGAGTCTGTTGCACTGGTTCGTAACAACAAGCTCACTTCCGACTCCCCGAAGACCTTTGATGAAATGGTTGCCTCCGGTAAGAAGGCCGGTTCGGAGTACCCCTTCGTTGTTCAGATGGGCACCGACGGTGACCCCTACCACCTCTACGCTTTCGAGAGCTCCTTCGGCAACGAGGTCTTCAAGCAGTCCGCTGACGGCTCCTACACCTCTGATCTGACCCTGGGTGGAGCCGGCGCATCCGAGTTCACCCAGTGGCTCAAGGAGCAGGGTGCAGCAAAGACCCTCAACCCGAACATCACCTCCGACATTGCCAAGGATGCTTTCCTCAAGGGTAAGGCAGCCTACATGGTGACCGGCCCCTGGAATGTCACCGCTGCTAAGGAAGCCGGACTCGACGTCTCCGTCCTCCCGATTCCTTCCGCAGGCGGCAAGGAAGCCAAGCCCTTCGTTGGTGTTCAGACGTTCTACCAGAGCTCCAAGACCCAGAACCAGGTTCTGGTCAGCAAGTTCTTCCAGTACCTGGAGACCAAGGAAGCACAGTCCAAGCTGCAGCAGCTGGGTGGACGCGTTCCGGCAATGATCGAAGTTGCTGACTCGCTCACCGACGAAAACCTCAAGCAGTTCGCTTCCATCGCCGGAAAGGGCCTGCCCATGCCGGCAATCCCCGAAATGAAAGCCGTGTGGGATTACTGGGGCAAGACTGAGGTCGCCATTGTAAATGGTGCCGATCCCGCCTCCTCGTGGGAGACCATGGTTAACAACATCAAGACCACAATGAACAAGTAGTGAGGTCTCCCGGTTTTGCGGGCGCCCAAACCGGGTGCCCGCAAAACCCATCCCTGAGCATTTTTGCTCACGGTTCCCTAATCGCTGTTATAGGTAACGAAGGACCACAATGCCTGCAGCTTCTTCCTCGAGTACCGTTCAGAAGGACCGTACTTCGCATGCCCGTGATGTCATGCGGCCCGGTTTTATTGCGAAACTCATCATCATGATGCTCATTGATGCGCTGGGCATCTACGGAATCATGGCGGCATGGGCCGTCGATTCTTGGATCATCATCGGTGTGATGGCGTTCTTGCTCATCGTCATTAACTGGGTGTATTTCTCGAAGAGAGCGCTCCCTGCTAAATATCTTCTCCCCGGCATGATCTTCCTCTTGATCTACCAGCTCTTCGTCATGGGCTACACCGGGTATGTTTCATTGACCAACTACGGAGATGGTCACAACTCGACGAAGACGGATGCAATCGAAGCTATTTTGGCCTCGAACCGCCAGCGTGTTGAAGGAGCTCCAACTGTCCAGACCGCTGTCGTTGAAGATGGAAGCGAACTGGGCCTCGTTGTCGCAGACCCCGCGACCGGTGAACTGAAGCTTGGTACGGCAACCAAGCCTCTCCAGAGCGTCCAGGGAACTGTGACGGCAATGGGAATTACCGATGTCTCGGGCTACAAGATCCTTGACCTTGGTGATCTGGCCAGCCGCCAGACGGAAGTTTCTCAGCTGACGGTTCCCGTGAGTTCCAACCTTGACGATGGCTACTATGTCACGACGGACGGAACCTCCGGCTACCTCGCCAAGTCCACCTTCACCTACGACGAAGCTGCCGATACACTGACGAACACGCAAAACGGTGTCGTCTACAAGGCGAATAACCAAAAGGGTGTTTTCGAAGATAGCCAGGGTAACCAGCTATCCACCGGTTGGCGTGTCTTTGTGGGTACTTCCAACTACTCACAGATGTTTTCGGGTTCTGGAATTGTCAAGCCATTCCTGAATGCGCTCGTGTGGTCTTTCGTCTTTGCCATCGGATCTGTCCTGTCGACATTCGCTTTTGGGCTTATCTTGGCGCTGATTTTCTCCGACAAGCGAATCCGAGGCCGAAAGATCTACCAGTCCTTGATGATCCTTCCCTACGCATTCCCTGGCTTCTTGGCGACCCTGGTGTGGAAGGGCATGCTCAACGAGGAATTCGGCTTCATTAACAACGTGTTGCTTGGTGGGGCGCAGGTTCCGTGGTTGACCAATGGACTTATGGCGAAGGTCGCGATCCTCGGTGTGAACCTCTGGCTCGGCTTCCCCTATATGTTCCTCGTCTGCTTGGGTGCGCTTCAGTCGCTCCCGGGAGATGTTGAAGAAGCGGCAAAGATGGATGGTGCGTCTGGATTGCGAACCATCTGGTCGATCAAGCTGCCTCTGGTTTTGCAATCCACAACCCCGCTGCTGATTGCGTCTTTCGCGTTTAACTTCAACAACTTCTCGTTGATTTACATGCTGACGAAGGGCGGGCCGGACTTTGAAGGTGTGCCCTACGCCTTGGGTCAGACTGACATCTTGATTTCGATGGTCTACAAGATCGCCTTCGCGGGCGGCCAGTACAACTATGGTTTGGCCTCGGCAATGTCGATCTTCATCTTCGCTGTTGTTGGTGTGATCGCCTGGCTTGGATTCCGTCAGACAAAGGCATTGGAGGAACTGTGATGAGCGCACAAAGCAAAGAAAATGCACAGTTGACAACGCTCCGCGGCTCACGTTGGTGGAAGGAAGTCGGCTGGAGGCACATTGTGGGTATCGCAGTGATTATTTACTGCCTCATCCCGCTGCTCTACGTGCTTTCGGTGTCCTTTATTCCGAATGCGACACTGACCTCCGGTATCAGCTTCTCTGATGGACTGACCCTTGATCACTTCAAGGCGTTGGGGAGTGACCAGTACAGCATGTACTGGAAGTGGATTCTCAATTCTTTGGTCGTCTCGACGGTGACCGCCATTGGAACTGTCCTTATGGGCGCGGCCGCTGCCTACGCCTTCAGTCGTTTCCGCTTCCGGGGCCGTCGTGGGACGCTGACCTTCCTGCTTCTGGTTCAGATGTTCCCGCAGATGCTGGCTTTCGTGGCTCTCTTCCTGCTCTTGCTGGGAATTAAGGATATCTTCCCGGTTTTGGGCTTGAACTCGAAGCTTGGCCTGATCTGTGTCTACCTCGGTGGCGCGTTGGGTTCGAACACCTTCCTGCTCTTCGGTTTCTTCAACTCCGTTCCTCGCGAACTTGACGAAGCCGCAGAGATCGATGGTGCTTCGCATGCCCAGACCTTCTGGACCATCATCATGCCCTTGGTTCTTCCTGTTCTGGCAGTTGTTAGCCTGCTGAGCTTCATCTCCAGCTTCGGTGACTTCGTCCTTGCAAAGGTTGTTATGCAAACCCCCGATCAGTACACCCTGGCCGTGGGCATGTACAACTGGGCAGCCGATGAGCGTAACGCCCCGTGGGGTGTCTTCGCGGCTGGTTCGATCATCGCTGCAATTCCGGTGATCTTGCTCTTCCAGTACCTGCAGAAGTACATCGTTTCCGGTCTGACCTCCGGTGCAGTGAAGGGTTAAGCGCCCGCTTCTCGCTGACCGGCCCCGGCCTCGTTCCTCATTGTGGGGACGAGGCCGGGGTTCTTTTTGTGCGCGAAAGCCGGGGAGGGCGGTGCTTCGTAAGAGATTTTGATGGTGGACTTGACAGGCTGGTTGGTTATATGGTTCATTAGTCATGTAATGAACCACTGAAGCTGAAGGGAGGACTTGCGCATGGCACCCACGTTCGTCTCGGGGATCCCGATCTACGTACAGATCGCCGACGACATCCGCGCGCAGATCCTGCGCGGCACCCTGCGTGCCGGGGATCAGCTCACCTCCACCACGGAGTACTCCGCGACCTACCGCATCAACCCGGCCACCGTCGGCAAGGCCTTCGCGATCCTCGTCGACGAGGGGCTCGTCGAAAAGCGACGCGGCATCGGCATGTTCGTCGCTGAAGGTGCCCGCGATGCCCTCGTGGCCGACGGGCTTGCGACCTACGTGGAGGAGACCCTGAATCCCGCCGTCGAAGCGGGCCTGGCCCTGGGCCTCGATATCGACGCCATCATCGACCACGTCCGCGCCTACAGCGCTGACACGACTGCCAAGGAACGCTCATGATTACCCTCGACTCCATCAGCCACACCTATCCGGGGGAGGCGGCACCAGCCCTGCGCGATGTCTCGCTCACTCTCGGAGATGCAACCGTCACCGCCCTGGTCGGCCCTAACGGTTCGGGCAAGACGACGCTTATGCAGATCCTGGGCGGTCTGCTCCCGTCTTCGGCAGGAAACGTGTCCATAAATGGAACGAAGGTGAGCTCTAATGACCTGCTCGGATACTCGATCATGGTCTCCTCGGACAGGGACTTCGACAACTCCTCGGCCGCCGCGCTGGTTGCCTATGCATCGCTGCGCCAGACGTGGGATCAGAAACTTTTTGACCACTATGTCCAGCGTTTTGACTTTCAGCTGAAGGGCCGTAAGAAGTTGCGCAAAATGTCTTCGGGGCAGGCTGCCATCTTGACCGGTGCCGTCGCGCTGGCCTCGGGTGCTCCCATCACTATCCTTGACGAGATTCAGGCTCCCATGGACGTCCCCACCAGATACGCGTTCTACGAGGAATTGATCACTCTGGCAGCTGACATCATGGAAGGGCGCCGTCCCTGGCGCAGCTTCCTCATCTCTTCGCACATGGTGTCCGAACTTGAAAACGTTGCCGAAGACGTCGTAGCCCTCAAAAATGGGCGTCTGCTTGCCCATGAGAGCGTTGACGAGTTCACTTCGCGTATCTGTGCGATTACCGGTAACGCCGCTGACGTGGAACGCTTCCTGGCCGATCATTCCGATATCGCCGTCATTACTTCTCGCGCGCTTGGGTCCGCACGAGAAGTCATCGTGGACCTGCGTGGCCGTGGTGTCGCTGACCACGAGATTGCATCCCACTCACTGACCTCCTCACCCTGTTCTTTCCAGGACGCCTTCGCCTACCTCATCCAGGAGAACGACCAATGAACACCGCAACCCCAGACCTCATCAAATCCTCCCCCTCGCCCCTGCGTATTGGGCTTGTTCGCTCGCGATTTACTGTCGTGCTCTACCTGCTGGTTGTGGGCCTCCAGTTCCTCACCAACTTGGCGATCAACGGCATCGTCTACCTCTCAGTCTCCGACATCAACAAGAACGCTGAGCAGTCCGCCACAAACTCCGCTTTTGTCACGGGTACTTTCCTCTTTATCTGCGGGATCGTCAGCGCTACCGTCGACTTGCGCGCTTCTGCTCTTAGCGGTGGCTCGCGCACCGCACTCACCGCAGCGAGTTACGTGCATTCCATTGTCATCATTGGCTTGGGGTCTCTCATCTGGTGGCTTCTTATCGCAATCCATCCCCTGCTCTTCTTCATGGGACGTGGCTCCTTCCCGCTCGGCGTCGACACGTGGTTATTTGTTGTCTTCGCTTGGGTCGTCTGCGATGGGGCCGGACGTTTCATCGGAGGAGTTTCTCGTTGCATCGGCTCGACCTGGAAGAGGGCTTTCGCGCTCATGCTCGCAATCCCGCTGGGTATCTGTAGCATCGGCGTGCCGATCACTTGGGTGATTCTCACGCTTGTCCACAAGTCAGGCTATCTGCCCCCGATGAATCCGGCCTTTTGGCTGCTCGGCTTTATTTCGGCAGCAGTTGTCGTCGCGGGCTGGCCCCTGACGGCATCCGGTCACATCCGTCGCGTCGGCTGAAAGGCACATCGGCCAAATGAGTGTGGGGAGCAACTCAGGTTGCTCCCCACACTCTTAGTGCCAGTGCCCACGGGCGCGGCCTCGAAGGACAAAACTAGAGGTCGACCTTGAGCTTCGTGAACATCTTTGAAATGTCTTCCGCGACAGTCGCAAAGAGAGAAGAGGTCGTGGTTGCGGTTGCCGTGATCACAACGAAAGAATCCGCAGTCATGGGGATTCTCCACACCCATTGAATGACCGTGTATGAGTTCGCGGCATCGGAGTAAACGCCCTTGCAACGAATAGCTTTAGCGAAGATCGCTGAAGACTCGCCCGAAGGAGAGTAACGACCAGGTTCGACGTCTTCTTCTGCCAGAGTGCTCCAGCCCGGGAGTTTCGCACTCAAAACTGCAGAAAGCTCGCCGACTGAGGGGAGTGCATCGGTATCTCCAAGAGACGCAGTAACCGTGAAGGACGAGGGAAAACCTGACTGGGGATCTGAGGGGCCCTGGGCGACGATCAATCGAGAAGACAGGGGAGTTGCTGGGGAAGGCGGAAGCAGCTGAGACGGAGTGTCTCGAGGGAGCTCACGCCACTGCATAGACAGAGGAAGGCGTGCGCTCACAATAACAGCGCGCCCTTCAGTTAAGGCAAAACGCAGTGCCTCCCGAGCAGTTCTTCCGTATTTGCTGGTGATATTCCCGTTCTCGTCAACCAAATCGTGGCGCTTATACCATTGCCAATCCGCGTCCATCCACCGTGGAAGCGAAAAGGGAAAAGGGAACATAAAACCAGCGCCGACCAATAGCAGGGCTAAACACGCACAGAATAGGACCTCTGAAATAGGCCTCACTCCCCAAAGAGTCAGGAGCAAGAACGAAATACCGCCGCAAAGCGCCGCAACGGTCCAGATCAAGCGACGGGCAATTTTCCTAGCGGGAGCGAAACGAGTGGCGAAAAAACCGCGCATGATCTCAGCAAGGCGCGAATCGCTGTATGTTTCCAGCCACCAGGAAAACAAGAATACGGCGGGGAGAACTGTCCACGCGATGGCATACAACAACTGATATCTCATGATTTGCTCTCCACACTTCCTAGGGCACGACAAAAGGCGCGAGCTTTGCCCACAGCTCTGTTCGCGTGCACTTCTCCAAGTCTCCTACCGTGCCTGAAGTTTGAGCAAAATCTGGCGCATTGGAGGGCTGCGGCAGATAGCTCTCGGGAAGCGTGCGCGCACTCACCACGTATGCCGCCCAGGGAACGGAGAGAACAGTGTAGCTGCGGTGCACATGATAGCCCTGAGGGCTTCGCATCCAGCTTGTCCACACGGCATATTCCCAGTTCTTTTCCCTGACTAGGCGAGTAAAAGACGACCTCTTCTTCGATTTCTGCAGATCCTCTAGAAGAATCTCGTGCGCCCCCATGACGTCACCGGAATTTGCCGCATCGATGAACTCGATGGGCACGCGTTTGGGGCCATCGAATCGATTCTTGAGGGAAGGAAAGCTTGAAAACTCCGCGACGATCTGCGGTACATCGTGCGTTTCTGCAAGATAAACCTGGGTTGTTTCAGGTTCTTTCAAACTACTGAGAATGGTCGACTGTCCCGGAGCAATGAAGGCACACTGCCTGCGAACTCCGGAAGAGGCATAACGCGGTGACAGCGCAAATTGCGTGAGGGGAGTACTGTCCTCGCGGATCGGTGCGAGGAGCATCTGCGCTTGCCCGCTCAAAGCACCATCGGCCTCGAAAATCTTGTCGAGGCCAATCTGGGCTTCCGCCGACAAACCTTCCCGCGCGGACTCTTCGGGGCCCGCGAGAGCAATGAACGCGGGAACCGAGGCGGTTGGCAGGCTGAGGGGAGCGGAGAAAAAAGTGCTCATCATGCCACACTGATCTTCGTTACCATCTTGCCCATATCCTTGAAATGCTCAGGAAACATGCGCGTCGTTGTTGTTGCTGTGGCAGTGATCCTGACGAAGGTCGACGAGTCGAGTTTTTCAACCCACGACCATTGAATAGCCGTCAAGGAAACGCCCTCATCAGTGTAGGTTCCCGTGCACATGAGGGACGCTTTCGGCTTGCTCTGCGTGATCTCGTCGAGTGTGAACCACCCCGGAACCTGCCGCGCAATCGCCTCGCTTAAAGTTCCCAGCGGTAGACGTTGCTCGCCGCTGGCCGGAGTCGCGCAGATGGACAGCGTTGATGGCCTCAGGTTCTCGTAATCCATAGGGCCCTGGGCGAGCAGAACAACGGGGGCCAGAGGAGTAGGCGTGAGATAAGAAGGCATTCCCTCAACGCGCTGCCAGCCAAGAGGAAGGGCAATACGAGTCGAGAACTCTCTCTTCTGGCCGCCGCCGAGCGTGAGTTCTGTAGTGGTACGAACCGTGCCGCCGCGGGGGAGAAGGTTTCCTAATTCGTCAACAAGTCCTTTGCGGACACTGTCGTGCCACCGGGGATCCAGCCACGTCGGAAAATTCAGAGGGAGATGGCACAGGGGAATAAGAAGGACTGAAGCGATTGTGAGCCAGCCAAGGGCAAGAACGATATCCGTGCTAAAGCCGTGTTGCCGGGCAAAAACTGTCATTCCAGCAAGCAGTGCAAACAAAGCCCACGCGCACAGGCGCAGAAAGTTCGCCGGATCTAATGTGTGGACCTTCGTCAAGGGCCAGGCTCGCTGAGCTAAACGCGAGTTACTGAATGCGACAAAAAGCATGAAAACAAGACGCAGGGTAAAAGCGAGGACCCACACGATGACCATCCCGCGCGGGATCGTGTAGGCCAAGGTCGAAATCACCATGCGCACGCCTTGATGCTATGACAAGGGATATTGCAAAGCAATCTGCTGACTGTTCAGCAATTACTGGCTCGCGTGGCACTCTCCAAGCCACCCAAGCATTCACCGGCTAAAATATGCACAGACCACTGCGCCAGCCAGGTGCGGTGAGCCCTAATAAAGGAGTTTTCGTGGCACAGCCATCCACCTCTCGTCTTGATTCCGTTATCTCTCTTGCCAAGCGCCGCGGCTTTGTCTTCCCCTGCGGTGAAATTTACGGCGGTACTCGCTCCGCCTGGGACTACGGCCCGCTGGGCGTGGAACTCAAAGAGAACATCAAACGCCAATGGTGGAACTACATGGTTCGCCGCCGCGCAGACGTCGTCGGGTTGGACTCCTCGGTAATCCTGCCCCGCGAGGTGTGGGTTGCATCCGGACACGTCAAGGCCTTCACCGACCCGCTCATCGAGTGCCAGAACTGCCACAAGCGTCAACGCGAAGATCAGCTCATTGAAGAACTGGCTGATAAGAAGGGCGTTGACGAATCCTCCCTGTCGCTGGAAGACGTAGTTTGCCCCAACTGTGGTGTTCGTGGTCAGTGGACCGAACCCAAAGCATTCTCGGGCTTGCTTAAGACCTTCCTTGGTCCCGTTGATGACGAGGCGGGCCTTCACTACCTGCGTCCCGAAACCGCACAGGGAATCTTCGTCAACTTCGCCAATGTCATGACCGCGGCACGTAAGAAGCCGCCTTTTGGTATCGGCCAGATTGGTAAGTCTTTCCGCAATGAAATTACCCCCGGTAACTTCATCTTCCGTACCCGCGAATTTGAGCAGATGGAACTTGAGTTCTTCTGCGAGCCGGGAACTGATGAAGAATGGCACCAGTACTGGATCGACTACCGCAAGGCATGGTACGTGGGCCTGGGAATTGATCCCGAAAACCTGCGTGAATACGAGCACCCCAAGGAGAAGCTCTCACACTACTCCAAGCGCACCGTTGACCTGGAATACCGCTTCGGTTTCCAGAACTCCGAATGGGGTGAGCTCGAAGGTATCGCCAACCGTACCGACTACGACCTCGGTGTTCACGCCGAAGCCAGTGGTGCCAAGCTCGACTACTTCGACCAGGCGACCGGTGAACGCTGGACCCCCTACGTCATCGAGCCTTCCGCCGGCCTGACTCGCTCCCTCATGGCCTTCCTCATCGAAGCCTACCACGAGGATGAAGCCCCCAACGCAAAGGGCGGCGTTGATAAGCGCGTTGTCCTCAAGCTCGACCCGCGTCTGGCTCCCGTCAAGGTCGCTGTCCTGCCCCTGTCGCGCAAGGAAGAACTGACCGGACCGGCGCAGGCCCTTGCAGAAGAACTGCGCGACCTGTGGAACATCGAGTACGACGATGCCGGTGCCGTTGGCCGCCGTTACCGTCGCCAGGATGAGATCGGCACCCCCTACTGCATCACCTACGACTTCGATTCCGTTGAGGATCACGCCGTCACCATTCGTGAGCGTGACTCGATGGAGCAGGTCCGTATCCCGCTCGACCAGGTCAAGTCCTACCTGATTGAGCGCTTGGGAGTTTGCTGAGTGACCTCGCAGTCTCACGCTAGTGGCCCAGCCTGCTTGCAGGTTGGGCCACTGCGGCTGTTTACTCCCGTCGTCTTGGCACCGATGGCAGGAGTGACGGATGCCCCCTTCCGCCGCCTGTGTCGCATGTTTGGTGAAGAGGCCTTGGGTGGGCCTTCACCCCTGACTGGTATGCCCAGCCCGGCCGCTCTTCCCGGCGCTGCTGAGAGCGCTCGCCCAGCCGCGGCCTCGGGAATTGGGAAAGAAAGCGGCGCAGGCGCGGAGCTGACGCCCCACGTCGATGCGCCTGCGGGCCTGTACGTCATGGAGATGGTGACCTCGCGAGCCCTCGTCGAGGGAAGCGCGCGCACGATGGCGATGATTCGCCCTGACCCTGCTGAACGCGTGCGCTCCGTGCAGCTGTACGGCGTGAACCCGCAGGTCATGGCTCGCGCAACCCAGATCATGATCGACGGCGAGTACGCCGATCATATCGACCTGAACTTCGGCTGCCCGGTGCCCAAAGTGACGCGAAAGGGCGGGGGAGCGGCGCTTCCCTGGAAACGGGATCTGTACACCGACTTGCTGGGCGCCGTTGTCACGCAAGCACGCGTGAGCGGGGACGCGCGTGGCCGAGAGATTCCGGTGACGGTGAAGATCCGCATGGGAATTGATAGCGGACATGAAACCGGCCTCGAGGCTGCGCAGATCGCCCAAGAACTTGGTGCGGCGGCCGTGACGATCCATGCGCGCACCCAGACCCAGCATTACGCGGGCCAAGCGCATTGGGATTACATTGCGCGCGTCAAGGAATCCTTGGATATTCCGCTTTTCGGTAATGGTGATGTTTTCGAGGCCGCGGATGCGATCGCGATGATGCGCCAGACCGGGTGCGATGGCATTTCCGTCGGACGAGGCGCGCAGGGACGGCCGTGGATTTTCCGCGATATCGTCGCCGCCTACCACGGGAGGCCGGCTTTCCCGGCCCCTTCACTTCGCGAGGTTGCCGCCATTATTGAAACCCACGCGCGCTGGTGCGTGGAAGAAGAAGGCGACGAGGACCGCGCGATGCGCGAAATGCGTAAGCACATCGGCTGGTACCTGCGCGGTTTCAAGGTTGGAGGACCGCAGCGCCACGCGCTGGGGATGGTCTCCACGCTTGATGAGCTTAGCGAGCGCCTGGCTGACTTGGACCTTGATCAGGATTTTCCCGAGGCCGCACGTGGGCCTCGTGGGCGCGCTGGGGGAGAAAAGACCCCGCACCTGCCCGACGGCTGGTTGGAACACCGATACTTGACCGACGCCGAGCGGGCGTCGATTCATCATGCAGAAGTTGGCTACTAAAGGGTTGCTGAGCAGAGGGGACGTCATGGAGCCTGTTGTTATTGGACGCAGTGATTTGGGCGAGGCCTACGGCGCAGCGCCTTCGGGCGTGGGTGCGGGATTGCTGGACCCCGCGGGAGCTATTCCTCCTCGAGGCCGAGTGCTTCTGGGCGCCGGGCAGCCGGTAGTTTTCATTGTTCCCCTGACGGCGGGGGACGTGCGTGGAGTCGTTGAACAGATCGAAGCCGCCGCATCGGAGCCGCACGATATGTTCGAGTGGCGTGTGGACTACTTGGACGTACTTACGGGGCTTTCAGGTGAGGAACTGAGTGACCAGGCCCGCGAAGAGATTTCAAGGTCTGTGGCAGAGATCTTGGATGCTTCGGATGTACCCGTTTTGGCTACTGTTCGAACAGCTGCTCAGGGCGGGAAGGCTGAAGTTTCAACGCCGGTTTATGGCCAGATCGTTGAGCTGCTGGCCGGGTGCGGAATGGATGCGGTAGATGTGGAAATGGCTCCGGCTGCACCTTCATTGACCGAGAAGGCACACGCCGCGGGTGCGAAGGTCATCATGTCCTTCCATGACTTCGAGGTGACTCCCGAATCGGAGATCATGCGAGAACTTCTGGAAACCATGGCAGTTTTGGGCGCGGACGTCGCAAAGCTTGCGGTTTTGGCCAATTCGGAGCGTGACGCGCTCAATGTTGAATTGGTCCAGAGGTGGGCGTCCGAGTACGTGTCGGCCCCGTCAATCGTCTTAGCGATGGGTGAGTGTGGCCGCCAGACGCGTGCGACTCGACCTGAAGACGGGGGAGTCGCTTCTTTCGTGGCCGTGAGTGGGCGTGAGAGCGCGCCTGGTCAGTGGGGTGCGCGGGAATTGGCGGAGAGGCTTGGGCGAAACTAAGTTTCTCCGCGGCTAGATTGCGCTTCCGTAGATCAGGTCTCCCAGCGCAAGGACAATGAAGATCCAGAAGACTTCAATGAGCCCAAGCACTGCTGCAAGCCATGAGCGCCGATAAATTGCCCACACAAGTGTCGGAACGCCCAACATACACACCCAGATGACGGTCGCTCTGCCGGTGATCAACGAAAAGATGACGAGCGAGGCCGCAATGACGAAGGAAATCGCAGTCCCGATGTGGGTTGTTGTCTTTGATTTCGTGGCAGGAATTGTGGACATGGCGAGCCTCCATTGAGCTCCACTGAATCACGTACTCGATAGTTTAGTTTTTTCGTGTCTCAAGGGGAATAGACCTCAAGAGACAAAAGTGGGGGCGCCTCCGAAGAGGTGCCCCCACTTGAAGCGAAACTCAAATAATCAGTTGAGATCCTTGGTTGCTGCGCGCAGCATCCAGGCCTGCTTCTCCAGGCCGGTTGCAATGCCGGTCAGCAGGTCGTTGGACAGGTGATCGTGCTCGTCCACCGGATCCAGGGTTGCCTTGATGCGCTCGGCAACGCCCAGCAGGCGCTCCTCGTACTGACGAGCGGTCTTATCGGTGGGGAGGAAGCCGGGCTCCATCGGGTCAACCAGCGAGGTTGCTGCGACGGTCGCTGCGCGGCCATCAGGGGCAACTTCAATTGCTGCCATGCGCTCGGCGACATCATCAGCGGCAAGGCGAACCTCGTCGATGATCTCGTCCAGGTGCAGGTGGAGCGAACGGAAGCCGGGGCCTTCGATGTTCCAGTGTGCCTGCTTGCCCTGAAGTGACAGATCGGTCAAATCAACGAGAGCCTGCTGAAGAGCTGCTGCAACAACGGGGTGTGCCTGAGTCATATTGTTCTCCTAAAACCTATCTGTATATGCGCCCATGAGGGGCGCACCATTGCCATCACTTCTGACAACTCCATTTTTGTCGATTTCATTCCCTTTCGCGCCGTAAGGTGAAATATCCGACAGGGGTTGTGACAGTTCGTCGATAAAGTGTCGAGAAGTGCCAGAAAAACGTGGAATTTACTTAAACAGCGTCCCCAGAATCGAACGAGTGAGTGAACGAGCAGCGGTCGTTCCCACGGTCTTCACCGTGGACTCGATCACGCGTTGCGTTGCACGCTGGCGGCGCTCTTCGGCCTTCTCGGCCTCGCGCTGACGACGCAGGGCCTCCTTTTCCAACTCGCGCTGGCGGCGCTCTTCAGCCTTTTCAACCTCACGCTGCAGGCGCTCGAGTTCCTTCTGGCGCGCAGCTTCTTCCTTCGCCGCCTGTTTTTCGGCTTCCTTACGAGCCTTGGCCTCGTCAAGCGCACGCTGGGCTTCAGCGGCCGCCTGCTCGGCGGCCTGAGCTGCTGCGGCAAGTCGCGCTTCCATCAGCTCAAACGCCGATTCGTTGTCGACTGCATCGCGGTAGCGCGCGAGCAAGGGGGACGAGCTCACGATCGAGGACACGACCGAGGCCTCGGCCGGTCCCATGACCGCGGCGGGAGCATCCAGCATGGTGGGCGCGACCGGGGTCGGACGGCCTTTCTCATCCAAAACCGTCACGACAGCCTGACCGGTACCTAGGGAAGTCAGCACTTCAGCCAAATCCAGGGGCGAGGTGGGGAAAGTGGACACGGCCTTCTTGAGGTTCGCGGCATCATTCGGTGTGTGTGCACGCAGTGCGTGCTGAACGCGCGAGCCAAGCTGAGCCAAGACCTCATCGGGAACATCGGTGGGGGACTGGGTGACAAACACAATGCCCACGCCCTTGGAACGGATCAGACGAACCGTTTGCACAACCGCCTGGAGGAACTGCTTGGAAGCGTCGGTGAAGAGCAGGTGGGCCTCGTCGAAGAAGAAGACCAACTTGGGCTTATCCGGATTGCCCACCTCGGGCAGCGTCTGGAAAAGCTCAGCCAAGAGCCACATGAGGAAGGTCGAGAACAATGCGCCTTGGCTGCCCAAGTCGGGCAGCTCAAGGGAGGAAATCACGCCGCGACCGTCTGTGGACATGCGCATAAGGTCGGAAATATCAAAGGCGGGTTCACCGAAGAAAACATCGCCGCCCGAGGCCTCCAAAGCAGCCAGTTCACGCAAAATTACGCCAGCGGTCGCCGGGGAGACCCCGCCGATTCCCTTGAGTTCTTCCTTGCCTTCGTCGTTATTGGTCAGGTAGTCGATGACGGCGCGCAGGTCCTTCAGGTCAATCAGCGCGAGCTGCTGGCTATCCGCCCAGTGGAAGATCAACTGCAGCGCTGAGGACTGCGTGTCATTCAATCCCAGCACGCGCGAAAGCAGAAGGGGGCCAAATTCGGTGATAGTTGTACGGATCGGAACGCCTTCGCCGCGTCCGCCCAGAGTGAGCAGTTCCGTGGGGAAGGCCTTTCCTTCCCAGTTCTGTCCGATGCTTGCGCAACGAGCAAGGAGTTTTTCGGAAGAGCTTCCCGCCTGTGCTAGACCCGTCAGGTCTCCCTTGATATCGGTGACAAAAACGGGGACACCGGCCTCGGAGAGGCGCTCTGCCATGAGCTGCAGGGTTCGCGTCTTACCCGTACCTGTTGCGCCCGCAACTAGGCAGTGACGGTTCATCAAGCCCAGCGGAATCCCCACGGGCGCGCCGGGAACCGGGGTATCGCCATCCAAGAAAGCTCCCAGTCGCATCGAAGGCGCGGTGAAGGAATACCCTGCGCGGACCTGCTCCGCGTATCCTTGCAGTTCCCCTTCGCTTGCCGAGGCCACGGCGGGGGTGGCGGGTGTACTTTCCGCAGGTGCTGCAGGAGTTTCAGCGGGGGCCGCCTGCTGGGGCGCGGCCTCGATCTGGTTGCCCTGACTAGCCTGCGTGGCAAGAGCAGCGTCAAGTGCAGCCTGCGCAGCCTGTGCCTTAGCGGCAGCAGCTTCGGCGGCGGCCTGTGCGGCCTCGGCCTTCAGGCGAGCAATTTCAGCGGAATCAGTCATGGTTCGTCCTCGCAGTGTTATGGGGAGAAAACTTAGGCATTCCAGTGTGCGCGCAAGGCATCGCACACGGCGTTATAGGTTGAGTGATCGACGGTTGCACCTTCGCGGCGAACATCTGCAGGGGCGACGATGAGAAGGCGGTCCAAGCGCACCTGACTGGGACGTCCCTGCGAATCCCACGCGCCGGTGCCGATGGGGAACCAATAGCGTCCCCAATGTGCCTCTTGCTCGGCGTCCTTGCGGTGATCCTTAGAAGTGAGCTGTGCGACGACAAGGCCCTGAGATACTCGCGCAAGGACAACAACGGGACGATCCTTGCCTTGGCTGGGGTCATCTTCGTAGGAGACCCAGGTCCACACGACTTCGCCCGGATCCGCGTCGCCATCGGGATTGGGAGCGTATTGGAAAGGTGGCAAGCCAAGCGTGCGCACGTCCCAGACCTTGTTTTCCTTTCCCGAGGCCGTGCGAGCCTTGGGTGAATGAGCCTGAGTTCCTGCGCTGCGGGAAGAAGATGAGCGTGAGCGGCGCTTCGATGAGCGCGTTTCATCTTGGACGCTCTGGCCTGCGGCCTGGATGAAAATCGCGAGAAGTCGCTTAATGAAGTCCACGTAGTCTCCAGGTGTGATGGAACAGTGATTTAAGTGTACGGGCAGTCCAATGCTTATTCCGTGGCAAACGCGCGCGGGTGAATGCGTGCGGTTTCAAACCAGGCGCACTGGCCAGGGGCTAGTGGAGTATCAGACGCAATGGAAGTTGGCAGAACTCCCGTTGACACCAAGGGACGGTGTTCGGAAGGAACAAGAACGGTGGTATCTGATGTGTTGAAAACAACCAAAACCTGAGCACTCATGTGAACCAAGCAATCCGGACCAGCCCAGGGCAGGCCTCGTACATGGGCAAGAGAGCCCGTTCCCATTCCGTGCTCTTCGCGCGTACGCAAAGCTTGTTGGACCATCAACACAAAGGAACTGGAAATGGTGTCTTTTGACGGCGAATCGAAATAAGTAGCTCCCGGAAGGGCTAGGGCGAAAAGAGTGCGTGCACGATGAATCTCACTGTCATCGTAGGGAAGCGCAGGCCAAGCGGCCACGTGCCCCACAGGGTCGCGGTTGGCGAAAGTATTCGCGATAGCATCGCACAGCTGCGGGTTCTTCCACTCGATGTCAAGAAGAGTGTCATTACGCAGGTGATGGAACCAGGATTCTTGAAGAATCTCTTGCAAATCCGAGTCGTCCATGTGGGGCAAACTTGAAGTCAGAATAGGCAAGGTATCAGTGTTAGCTACCTCGGCCATGACCACGCGCAAGAGATGCATGAACTCTCGGCGTTCAACTGAATCCGGCCCATAGTGAATGAACGGCAGAGTCCCAAAGTCGATCCCGTCGACGCCTGCATCTACGCATGCTCGCACACGGCCAAGCAGAGTCGTCACCGTCTCATCGGCGGAGTAAGGACCGTTGAAATCGTAGGTATTCCAATCAGCTGAACCGGGAAGATGGACGATGATCTTGACACCGACCCTGTGAAAACGCTTGACCAGCGAAATAAGTTCTGGATTGACGCCCCAAATCATCTGGGGGATCGGAGAAAGCACGAGGGCATCAACGCCCACGCGAGCAAAGCGGATTGCCTCTTCGCTGAGCTGCTGAGCAAGATCATGGTCAACGCGCCGGGGAATGCGGCAAATGACCGACGAATACCACCACGGATGAGTGCCTTTCCGGGCAGCATGGACGAGGGTAGTCACCACCTGAGTCCCGTTCGTTGAATGCACAACACCATCTTATGCAATGAAAGCCTTCAACAAACAGTTAGGCTTATCATGTGAACACTTCCCCTGCCTACGTGCCCAGCGATTGTGAGCGTTTCGTCCCAGAGACAGCGAAATCCAGATCTCGGACAGATTTCGAACGCGACCGTGCGCGAGTACTTCACTCTTCGGCTCTGCGACGTTTAGGGGAGAAAACACAGGTCCTTGGGCCAACGTCGGATGATTTTGTTCGAACCCGCCTCACTCACTCGCTCGAAGTTGCCCAAGTGGGCCGCGAGTTAGGCAAAGAACTGGGCGCAGACCCGGATGTGGTGGACGCGGCCTGTCTTTCCCACGATTTAGGCCACCCACCCTTTGGGCACAACGGCGAACTTGCGCTCAACGAGTTGGCTCGTGAGATCGGTGGTTTTGAAGGAAACGCGCAGACCTTGAGAATCGTCGCACGCTTGGAACCCAAAGTTCTTGGCAAAGACGGGCCGGCAGGTCTGAACCTGACGCGTGCCACCTTGGATGCGATCTGCAAATACCCGTGGGCGAGGGGCGAAGGCCCAGACCCCGTTAAATCCCAACGTAAATTCTCCGTCTACGAGGACGACCGTCCGACTTTCGACTGGATGCGCCAAGGAATCCCCGCGGGCAGGCGCTGCCTCGAAGCTCAAATCATGGATCTTTCTGACGACATTGCGTACTCGGTTCATGACATGGAAGACGCTGTTGCAACGGGGAAGATGGACCTTGAACGCCTATGCAGCGATTCCCATACCCAAGGGGTCATTGAATCCACCATGAAGTGGTATGGCACATCGATCTGCGAAGACGATCTTTACCGCGCTTTCGAGCGTTTGGTGACCATGCCCGAATGGATGGGGTCTTTCAGCGGCTCCTACGCTGATTTGGCTGCCCTCAAGGACTTGACCAGCGAGCTGATCGGGCGCTTCTCCAACGCAACGGTCGCGGCGACCCGCCAGGTCGCAGGAGACCAGCCCCTGGGGCGCTACCTCGCCGAGCTCGTCGTCCCAGCCAATACTCGCGCGGAAATCCAGGTCCTCAAGGGCATGGCGGTCCACTACGTCATGAGTCCGCGCGAAAGCGAACCCGTGTACTACCAGCAGCGCACGCTCCTCAACGACCTGGTTGATGCTCTTGTCAATGCTGGCCCCGAATATCTTGAACCGCCTTTTGCCGCTCAATGGCGCGCAACCACGGACGAGGGACAACGCCTACGAGTCGTTATCGACCAAGTCGCCTCGTTGACCGATATCTCCGCCTCACGCTGGCACGCGCGCATGTGTGGAATGCTGTCCTCACAGCTCTGAGAAGCGAGATCGGGGTGGCCGACGCCATCCACATCTTTCTGCTAGAAAAGTGTCCACTCGCTAAACTGAACTCATGGCCGGCCTGATCCTCAAAGAAGACATCGCCGCCGTACGTGATGCTTCGCGCATCGAAGAAATCGTCGGCGAGCGAGTTGCCCTGCGCCCCGCAGGCGTCGATTCTTTAAAAGGATTGTGCCCTTTCCACGACGAACGCACGCCCTCGTTCCACGTCCGCCCCTCCCAAGGTTTTTGGCATTGCTTTGGCTGCGGCGAAGGCGGGGACGTCATCAGTTTCGTACAAAAAGTTGATTCTCTTTCCTTCACCGAGGCCGTGGAAGCCTTGGCCCTCAAAGCTGGGATCACTTTGCGTTACGAGGCCGCGGGCAGCGGAACCCTACGCCGCGAAGAACCCGGTCGCCGTCAGCGGCTCCTTGACGCGCACCGCGTCGCCGAAGAGTTCTACCAGGCGCAGCTCTCTTCCCCAGAAGCCCACGAAGGACGTCGTTTCCTTGGCCAGAGAGGCTTCGATGAAGCGACCTGTCGTCACTTCGGAATCGGCTATTCGCCCAGCTCATGGGATGCGCTTACCCGCCACCTGCGGTCCAAGGGCTTTACCGATCAAGAAATCGAGATTGCAGGACTTGCAACTCGCGGAAACCGCGGACTCTATGATCGTTTCCGCGGCAGACTTATGTGGCCAATCCGTGACATTACGGGTGCGACGATCGGCTTTGGCGCTAGGCGTTTGAACGATGAGGACAAGGATTCTCCGAAGTACCTCAACACCCCGGAAACCCCGATCTATCACAAGTCTCAAGTCCTCTATGGCCTCGATCTTGCGAAGAAAGAAATTACACGAAACCGCAAGGTCGTTATCGTCGAAGGCTACACGGACGTCATGGCTGCCCACGCCGCCGGTGTGGGATATGCGGTCGCAAGCTGCGGTACCGCTTTCGGTGAAGACCACGTAAAAATCGTCCGGCGCCTGTTGGGAGATAGCGCGGACAGTGCCGCTGGAGTTGTCCTCAGCAATGGGAAAACCCACGGCGGAGAAGTGATCTTCACCTTCGATGGTGACGCGGCGGGACAAAAAGCTGCGCTTCGTGCTTTCGAAATGGACCAGAACTTCGCAGCCCAGACTTTCGTCGCGGTGGAACCCAATGGCATGGACCCCTGCGAGCTCCGCATGGCTCAAGGAGAGCGCGCCGTTGTGGAGTTGGTGAACTCTCGGACGCCGCTTTTTGAGTTTGTTATCCGTTCGGTTCTGCGCCAGCTCGATTTGCGCACCGCAGAAGGGCGCGTGAAAGCCCTACGTGCGGCGGCTCCCGTAGTTGCTCGCATCCGCGACCACGCGCTCCAACGCGAGTACACGCGTTCGCTCGCGGGGTGGATCGGCATGGATATTTCCGAGGTCTCGCGTGCGGTTCGCTCAAGCGCACACTCGCGCCCGGCCTCGTACGGGGGAAGGGGAGCGCCCGTGGAAACTCCGCAGCCCGCTCCCGTGCGGCGAGGCCCCGAGGACCCGGTTTCTCGAATCGAGCGCCAAGCCCTTGAAGCACTCATTCAATACCCCATGTATGTGGTGGGGTCGGGCTTTGAAGAACTCGGGGGAGAGGCATTTTCTGTCCCCTCCTACCGTGCGGTTCACGATGCGATCCGCGCGGCAGGGGGATTGGATGCTTTTGTGAAGGTTCTTCGCCAAGCAGAAGAACACTTCGGGAAGGGCGCCAAGGCAGTCCAGGCAGCAACACGTGCCTTCGTCGATGATGTTCGCGCGCTCATGATTCCCGAGGTCGCAGCCGTGTTGGTGGAATTAGCAGTTGCGCCGCTCCCTCAAGACCGCGAGGACCAACTTCGCGCGTACTGCAGGGGAGCGATGGGTGCAATGGTCCGCCTCGATGTCACAAGGCGCCTGGCGGATGCGAATGCGAACCTTCAACGCCTGAGCGAAGATGATCCCCAATACACCCAGGCATTCCGAGAACTCATGCGCCTCGAAGAAGTGCGCCAGCGTTTCACCGAGCGTGCACAGTAACTCTTGGGCTACTCCAAACCGACGCTTTCACGCAGCTGTTTTTCAAGGGAATGTGCAAGCTCCATCGCCTCGTCATCAAGCCTTCCGCGTGCTGCAAGAACAGAAAACAACTCTCCATCCTCACGCTTGCGAATCTGCGCGGTAATCACCGCACCATTTGGAGCTTTCACGCTGCGAACCAGAACCTGAGTGCGATTGACCTTCTCGCTGATGTTTTCCATAAAAGGACGCATCGGAGAATGCGAAGAATGAACAACTAGAGGAGAACGTGCCGGATCAACCCAGTTCACGCTCAACTCCTGTTTTTCGCCCTCCCAGCGAGCGCTCTGAACCTCGTACCACATCGCCGAATCAGTGACTTCACCTTCACGGATCATGATCAAGGCATAGCGCCCCGAAACGAGGATTGCCCCGTCATCGAGCTCAATATGGAGCGCATCCGCGTCCCCGCGGGGGAGCAGATCACGATAATCGGCAAGTCCCGAGCTCATTGAAGCGTCACCACCGCCGGGAAAGTAACGGTCGGAGCACCAGCCCAGAGACGAAGATCGTCGAGGGCGGCTTGAACGCCGAAAAGACGAACATCTTGTGAGTCGGACTGGAGCAGGTTGACATCGGCGCGAAGGCTGGCCTGGGCAAGATCAGAAGGCGAGGTGTTCGTAAGAGAACAACGCAATTGGCGCGAATCCTTGCTCCCACGTTCCAGAGAGCGCGAGGCGCGATCAAGGAGAGCGTTCTCAATGGTCTCGGCCTCGTAGAAGTCGGCGGTGTGGACCGCAGACTTGGGCAGAGTCTGTGCGATGCAGTCCCAGCTCGCGGTAGAAGCGGCGGCCTCGTCGGAAGACGAAAAAGCAGAGGTTGTTTGCGAGACCTGGGGGAGCGTCAGGTCGGAGGAAGCGCCCTGGCGGACGAGCCAATTGGGGGAGGCGCCTGTGGCCTGGGTGAATCGTTGGGCGAGGGCATCAACGCCCTGATCGCCCGCATCTATGTCGATCGCGTAGGCCTGAGCCAATTGCACTGCCGAGGCGTAGCGTCCCAGTGCGACTGCGCTCAGTTGGCGCGATTGCTCAGGAGAGGAAGTCGTGGGGTTGCTGGCTGCACGCAGGTCCCGGCGAGCCGAGATCACGAGCCACGAAATGAATTCTTCGATCCTGTAAGGGGCTTCGGCAACCTCTTCAGGCTGGGGAAGATTGGCAGTGTTCTCCTGATCCTTCCAGGGGTCCCATACTCCACCGAGGAAATCCAAGCGTTGCTGCGAACTCTGCGCAAGGGCCTCAAGAGAAGACGCGCAGGAGGAACACTCGCTTGCAAGTGCAGCGAGGGAATGCGCACGCTGGGCCGCGGCGGCCTCGGTCCTTGCCGAAGCATCGCGGGAAAGTGCGAAACCGGTCAATGCGGGCAAATGGGTGGCGGAAGATTCCAGGTGGATTCCGCATGCCCCCAAGGACATGCTGAGGACAGCAATACACGCAGTGAAGAGTTTCGGGTGTTTCACAACAACATCATCCCATGGTCAAAAGACGAGTACGATTGCCTAGAATACCGTGTCGCGTGAAGGAGTGAAGGTGGCACCCACACAGATTGAAGAACAGGTCCGTGCGCTGGTCGAAGGTATCGTCACCCAAGCGGGGGCGCAGCTTGACGCGGTAACGATCCTCAAACAAAACGGGGATTTGGTGTGTCGTATCACCGTTGAAGAGCCCCTTGGTGCGGAGCGTCTGTCTTCTGATGCTCTTGCTGAAATCTCGCGGGCAATCTCCAAAGCCATGGATTCAGCGGACCCGATCTCGGATGCCTACATGCTGGAAGTATCTACTCCCGGTCTTGAACGAGAGCTGAAGAAGCCTGAACACTGGATGCGTCAGATCGGCGGACTTGTCAGCGTGAAATTGCGCAACGGTGACAAGGTCGTGGGACGAGTCAGCCAGGCGGACGAGAAAAGCGCTACTGTAGATACCGGCGCTGAAAGCCACACAATTGCATATGACGAGATCAAGAAGGCGCGTTCGCGCGTCGACTTCGGCTCGTGGGAATGAGGGACGCTATGGAAATCGATATGACCGCCCTGCGGATGGTCGAACACGAGAAGGGGGTATCGCTCGATACCCTGGTTGATGCCATCGAAGAAGCGCTACTCAAGGCCTACCACAACATCCCCGGTGCGATTTCAAAGGCTCGCATCGAAATTGATAAGCGCACCGGCCGCGTCACCGTGATGGCCACCGAAGAAGACGACGATGGTAACCCCATCGGAGAATTTGACGACACCCCGAAGAACTTTGGCCGCATCGCCCAGTCCACAGCGCGTTCGGTCATTATGCAGCGCCTGCGTGACGCCGATGATCAGCGCGTCCTGGGTGACTTTGCTGGCAAGACTGGCCAGATCGTTACCGGTGTCGTTCAGCAGTCCCGTGACTCGCGTATGACGATCGTGAAGCTGGCTGATGATTTCGAGGCCGTTCTTCCCGATTCGGAAAAGGTTCCCGGCGAGGATTACTCCCACGGCACCCGCCTGCGTGCGCTCATTGTTTCCGTCGAGCGCACTGACCGCGGTGCTCGCATCACCTTGTCGCGCACTCACCCCGGTCTCGTCAAGGGTCTTTTTGAGCGCGAGGTTCCCGAAATTCAGGAGGGACTGGTCCGCATTAAGGCGATTGCTCGCGAAGCTGGACACCGCTCGAAGATCGCTGTTTTGGCAACCCGTGAGGGTGTTAACGCCAAGGGCGCCTGCATTGGCCCCATGGGTTCGCGTGTGCGTGCAGTTATGAACGAACTGGGTGGGGAAAAGATTGACATCGTCGATTGGTCAGAGGATCCGGCGCGTTTCGTTGCTAACTCTTTGTCTCCGGCTCGCGTGTCCCGCGTGGTTGTTCACTCTGTTGAACAGCGCACTGCCACTGCGATTGTCCCCGACTTCCAGCTTTCGCTGGCTATCGGTAAGGAAGGCCAGAACGCACGCCTCGCGGCACGCCTGACGGACTTCCACATCGATATTCACTCGGACACCGAAAACGGTGAAGAAGCACTGGCGTCGCGTTCGTCCACTCCTGATGACGTGATCAGTCGCTCACAATCCGATGACTTGGATGAGGACTGACTCAGCTAAGCTTGAAGGCGTGTCTCAATCCACTTCTATGCTTCGCACCTGTGTGGGTTGTGGAATACGCGCGCAACGTTCGGAGTTGATCCGTGTCGTTGCCTCTACCGACGGACATCTCCACGTTGATGCCCGTCGTCAACTTCCCGGTCGGGGAGCGTGGTTTCATCCCGAAGCTCGCTGCCTAGACCTTGCTCGCACCAGGCGGGCGATGGGGCGTTCGCTGCGACGAACGGTCGACATGACCGACCAGCAGTGGAAGGCCTTGGGGGAGGCCATTCTGTCAGCGGCGCACAGGGCGCCGGACAACGAGTAGCGAAAGCGGGTTGAAAGCCCATGGGCACCCGATGAGTACCCAGCGATGAGCTGCCTGCAATATCAGTGATACGTCTCCGTTTCGGGGACGTTCCCGAACAAGGAGAAAAGTGGCAAAACTGCGTGTCCACGAGCTCGCGAAAGAGCTCGGAATCCCCAGCAAGGAATTGCTGGCCTACCTACGAGACAAGGGCGAATACGTCAAGGCTTCGTCCTCCGCACTTGAACCCCCTGTCGCGCGTGACGCGCGTGAACATTTTGAAAAGCTCTCTGGATCAGCCGCATCGGGTGATGCCGCCAAGAGCACGTCCAAGAAGCCCGCTGCCCCCAAGCCTCGTGCGAAGGCCAGCGCTGAGAAGCCGGCAGAGTCCGCTCAGGCTTCAGTGAAGGACGAAACCCCCACTCCCGAGGCCCCCAAGCCCGCGTCGCGCAAGCCTGCGCCTCGCGCACCTAAGGCTGAGGCCCCGAAGGGTGAAGCAGCTGAAAGCGCGAAGGAAACTCGCGCTCCCAAGCCAGCTGCTCGTCCTGCAAGCGATACTCACGCAGCTGCCCCCAAGCCGGGTACAGCTCCCAAACCGGGTGCACCTCGCGCACCCCGTCCCGCAGGCGGCGCAGCACCTAAGCCGGGCGCGCCTCGTCCCGGAGCACCTCGTCCCGGCGGTCCGCGCCCCGGAAACAACCCCTATGCATCCAGCCAGGGCATGCCTCGTCCCGGCGGTAGCCAGGGTGGCCGTGGGGGAGCGCGTCCCGCTCGCGGCGGCGCACAGGGCGGCGAACGTCCCCCGCGTCCTGCAGGCGCACAGGGCGGACGTTCTGGTGGTCCTCGTCCGCCTCGTGGTGGCGCACCTTCTGGTGGCGGTCCGCGTCCGAACCCGGGAATGATGCCCGGACAGGCAAACTTCGCTCGCTCGGGCGGTCCTGCACCTTCTTCTGATCGTCCTCGTGGTGGCCGAGGCCGCGGTACCCGTCCTGCTGGTGGCGGTGGCGCCCAGGGCGCTCCCGGAGCAAATGCCGGTGGCGGTTTCGCTCCGCCGCGTGGCGGCCGCGGTGGCGGCCGCGGCGCAACACCGGGCGCATTCGGTCGCGGTGGCGGCAAGAGCTCGCGCGGACGCAAGTCGAAGCGCGCAAAGCGTCAAGAGTTCGAACAGCAGAACGCACCCGTCATTGGTGGCGTGTCGATTCCTCGCGGCGATGGACAGCAGATCCGTATCCGCCAGGGTGCCTCCCTTGCTGATTTCGCTGAAAAGATCAACGTCAATCCCGCAGCGCTGGTCACCGTCCTCTTCCACCTCGGAGAGATGGCAACCGCCACGCAGTCGCTGGATCAAGACACCTTCGAAGCACTGGGCGCAGAGCTCGGCTACGACGTCAAGGTTGTCTCTCCTGAAGACGAAGATCGCGAACTGCTCGAGTCCTTCGACATCGACCTCGAAGCCGAAGAACTGGACGATGCAGAGAACATGCAACCGCGTCCCCCGGTCGTCACGGTCATGGGCCACGTCGACCACGGTAAGACCAAGCTCCTCGACGCTATCCGTCACACCGACGTCGTCGATTCCGAGCACGGTGGTATTACTCAGCACATCGGCGCCTATCAGGTGAAGGTCACCGCAGAGGACGGCACGCGCCGCCCGATCACCTTCATCGATACCCCCGGCCACGAGGCCTTCACCGCTATGCGTGCCCGTGGTGCGCAGGTTACCGACATTGCGATCCTCGTGGTCGCAGCTGATGACGGTGTCATGCCTCAGACCGTTGAAGCAATCAACCACGCGCAGGCCGCCGGCGTGCCGATCGTTGTTGCAGTCAACAAGGTCGATAAGGAAGAGGCGAACCCGGAGAAGATCCGCGCACAGCTCACCGAGTACGGCCTCGTTGCCGAAGAGTACGGCGGCGACGTCATGTTCGTTGACATTTCGGCCAAGCAGCGCAAGGGTATCCACGAGCTTCTCGAGGCCGTGCTGCTGACCGCTGATGCGGCGCTGACCCTGGAAGCGAACCCGGATACGGACGCACGCGGTGTGGCCATTGAAGCGAACCTTGATAAGGGACGCGGCGCGGTGGCAACCATGCTGGTCCAGCGCGGTACCCTGCGCGTCGGCGATTCGCTGGTTGTCGGTTCCTCGCACGGCCGTGTTCGTGCGATGTTCGATGACAGCGGTAACGACGTTTCCGAGGCCGGACCTTCGACGCCGGTTGCAGTGCTGGGCCTGACCTCGGTCCCGCGTGCAGGTGACTCCTTCCTGGTTGCTTCCGATGACCGTACCGCTCGCCAGATCGCTGACAAGCGTGAAGCTGCTGAACGTCAGGCCATGCTGGCCAAGCGTCGCAAGCGCGTCTCCCTTGAAGACTTCGATAAGGTCCTCAAGGAAGGCGAGGTTGATACCCTCAACCTGGTCATTAAGGGTGACGTTTCCGGTGCTGTTGAAGCTCTGGAAGATTCGCTGTTGCGCATCGACGTGGGCGAAGAAGTTGCTCTGCGTATCATCCACCGCGGTGTCGGTGCAATTACCCAGAACGACGTCAACCTGGCGACCGTGGACAATGCAGTCATCATTGGCTTCAATGTCCGCCCGGCAGAGCGCGTTCAGGAACTTGCCGATGCCGAGGGCGTCGAGATTAAGTACTACAACGTCATCTACTCGGCGATCGACGATGTCGAGGCCGCGATGAAGGGCATGCTCAAGCCGATCTACGAAGAGGTCGCACTGGGCAGTGCGGAGATCCGTCAGGTCTTCCGTTCCGGCAAGTTCGGCAACATCGCTGGTTCGATTGTCCGCTCCGGCACCATCAAGCGTGGAACCAAGGCTCGCCTGGTTCGCGATGGCGTTGTCGTTGCAGAGAACCTGGAAATCGCATCGCTTCGCCGCGAGAAGGACGATGTCACCGAAGTCCGCGAGGGCTACGAATGTGGTATCACCTTGGGCTACAAGGACATCGCAGAAGGCGACATCATCGAGACCTGGGAAATGCGCGAAAAGCCGCGTGACTGAGGTCTAGTTGAGTTAAAGCTCGTGGGCCCCGCACCTTGTCGGTGCGGGGCCCACGAGCTATGAGCACTCAGAGTGATTACATACCACCCATGATCTGAGCGACGAGGATCTTGCCGATCATGGCAACCGGGTAGACCAAGGCGTAACCCAAGGAGACGCGAGGATCCATATTCGTACGAGAGTTTGCGAAAGCCAGGACTGCAGGCTGCGTCTGAGCGCCAGCCAGAAGACCCGCGAGCTTCGTTCCACCCATCTTGAAAGCCCAACGCATGACGACGTAGAGGCCAATAGCCATGATCGAGGTCATGATGATGCCCAGCAAGAGGATCTGCAGCCAGGTGCCGGAGGTGAAAGCCTTTTCAATCTGTCCACCTGCGTTAGCGCCCGCTTGTGCGAGGAAGACCAGAAGGCCGAACTCTGCCAAGACCTGACCGGCCGTGAAAGGCATCGCAGTGACGATAGGGCCGATGCGACCCAAACGGCCAAAGATCAGGCCAACAATCAACGTGCCGGCGGCTGAACCAATGGAGAAGTAGGCTCCAGTCGGCGTAAAGATCGGAATCTCACCAATCAAAATTCCCAGCGCCATGCCAACACCCAAGCTGATCGGGTTGAGGTCAGACAGGCCTCGTGCGGAGTCGCCGAAGAACTTCGTAATCTCCCGCATCTTCGAGGTCGGTGCGACTACGCGGACGCGGTCACCCTGCTGAAGGACAAGGCCGGGTTCGGCGATCATGTCGACGTCGCCTCGGCGAACGCGGGAAACGGTTGCGGAGAACTTGCCCGCAAGGTCCAGCTCTTCCACGGTATGGCCCGCGAGCTTCGGGTTGGAAATCGTGACGCGACGGAAATCCAAGTAGGTGCGGTCCTCGATGAGGGAATGCGAGGAGGGGTGGCCCAATTCGGTTGCGACGCGGGCGACGAGCTCGCGCGGGCCGACGACGGTGACCAGGTCGCCCTTATCCACGGTATCGGTCATCGACGGACGCATGATCGGGCCGGTTTCGCCTCGGCGCAGGCGCGAGAAGGTGATCTTGGAACCCAGAGTCGTATAAATATCGCCCAAGCAGGGGTGATCGTCGCGCTCGACGCGGATCGTGCGGTTCGCCAGGGGAGAGGGGGCATCCTTGTCGCGCTTGCCGTAGGACAGGGCGGCGGCCGAGGCGATGAGCATTCCGATGACGCCGAAGAGGTAGGCAATCGAGTAACCGACGGTCGCCAAGTCCAACTTCCCCGAGGCCTGGCCAGCGGCGGACAGAGCCGGAGTGTTGGTCACTGAACCGGCGAAGGTGCCGGCGATGAGTGCGGGGTCCATTCCCCACATACGGCCAATGAATTCACCGGTAGCTGCGGCGATGGCGTAGAGGGCGACCATCGTGAGGATCGGGCCGATCGCGCTCTTGAGGTTGTGGAAGAACGAGGCGCCCGAATTCATACCGATTGCGAAGGTGAAAAGCGCCAAACCGAGAGTGCCCAATTCGCGGGTGACACGCAGGTGAATGCCGTAGGTTTCGGCCCAGGCCGACAAGATGATTGCAAAGAAGAGTACGGCCGCCGCGCCCAGTCCGATTCCCTTGATCTTCACGTGGCCGAAGGCCATTCCGATGCCGATCAGGAGGAACAGGAATAGGACAGGCTGATCAGCGAGCTTCGTAAATAAGATCTCCACTGTGATGGCTCCATTGTCTGGTGATCAGGATTTTCTGTATCCGCTTCTCAGTATCGTCGTACTCAAGAGAGGGGCCAAATGGATGAAGCGCAGAATTATGCAGATTGTGTCGAAAGGGACTCAATTGCTGTCTGACAAATTTTCGATTTTGAGGCCAAGGTCCCACATATTCCGGAGTGTGAGATTAAAAAGCCCATGGCGGCAAGAGGCTCTACGGTAGAAGCGTGATGAAGCTTCGCATTTCGGGAATTCTCGTCTCGGTCATCGTACCCAGGCGTGCGATTCCTGCCGTGTGAATTGTCGGATGGAACGCACGCCTCAATCCCCGCGCATATGCGCTACGCGTTCGCAAACACCTGAGTTTGCGCCGCGACCGCACCTGTGAAGGGGATTTTTTCATGCATGACACCCCATGATTCCCCAAAGGGCTCATGTCCTTTGAAGCGGAAGCGTAGACCGACTGGAAGGCTGATAATGACTGAAGAAACACGTCGGGTGATGACCGGCGCGCAAGCCATTGTGACCACTCTTGAAGCATTGGGCGTGACTGACGTTTTCGGCATGCCCGGTGGCGCAATCCTGCCCACCTACGATCCTTTGATGAGCTCCTCGCTCCACCACATCCTCGTGCGCCACGAACAGGGCGCAGGCCATGCGGCGCAAGGATACGCCCTAGCCAGCGGCAAGGTTGGCGTCGCGATCGTGACCTCTGGGCCGGGAGCAACAAACACTCTGACTGCGATTGCGGACGCAAACATCGATTCCGTCCCAATCGTCGTCATCTCAGGCCAGGTTGGCGCCTCCCTGATCGGCACCGATGCCTTCCAGGAAGCCGACGTCGTGGGCGCCTCAATGCCCCTAGCCAAGCACTCCTTCTTGGTGACGGACCCGCGTGAAATCCCCGCGCGCCTCACTGAAGCCTTCCACATCGCCAAGACTGGCCGCCCGGGCCCCGTCCTCGTGGATATCACCCGATCCGCACAGGTCGAAGAATTCGAATACATCTGGCCCGTGCCCATGGATCTTCCCGGCTACCAGCCCGCTTTCGAGCCCATTCCGCGCCAGATCGAGCGCGCCGCAGAGGAGATCGCACGCGCGCAGGCTCCTGTGTTCTACGTCGGCGGCGGCCTCGTCCGAGCGCGCGCCGAAAAGGAACTGCGCGAACTGGTGGCACTATCCGACGCGGCTGTCGTGACGACTCTTCCCGCTCGCGGCGCCTTCCCCGATTCGGATCCTCACAACCTGAAGATGCCCGGCATGCACGGCACCGTTCCCGCGGTGGGAGCTCTCCAGCGCGCGGATCTGGTCGTTGCGCTGGGCGCGCGCTTCGATGACCGCGTGACCGGAAAGTTGGATTCTTTCGCGCCTCGTGCCCGCATTGTCCACGTCGATATCGACGCCGCGGAGATGTCAAAGAACCGCTATGCCGACGTTGCAGTGGTTGCGGACCTCAAGCCCGCCTTGGCCGCGCTGAACGCCGCTCTTCCCGAGGCCTACGAACGCCTCGGCAAGCCTGACCTTTCGGGGTGGTGGCGTTACCTGAACCGCTTGCGCGAGACCTACCCGCTGGGATGGGTCGAACCCACTGACGGTTTCATGGCTCCCCAAGAGGTGATCTCGAAGCTGTCCTCGATCGCTGGCCCCGAGGCCATCTACGTCACCGGCGTGGGACAGCACCAGATGTGGGCCGCACAGTTCATCGAATTCGAAGAACCCTCGCACTTCATTTCCTCGTGTGGTCTGGGAACCATGGGCTACTGCATTCCCGCAGCCATGGGCGCGCAAGTGGGTGCACCGGACAAGGTCGTGTGGGCCGTTGACGGTGATGGTTCCTTCCAGATGACGAACCAAGAACTGGCAACCTGCTCGATCAACCGCATCCCGATCAAGGTCGCGCTGATCAATAACTCGGTGCTGGGAATGGTGCGTCAGTGGCAGACACTGTTCTATGGGGAGCGCTACTCAAATACAACGCTGAACCCGACCGAGGGTGAGCAGATCCCCAACTTTGAGATGCTCGCTAAGGCCTATGGCTTGGAGGCGCGCACCGTGCGTCGCGCCGAGGACGTCGAGGACGCGATTAAGTGGGCAATGTCGATTAATGATCGCCCGGTCCTCTTGGACTTTAGGGTTTCGAAAGACGCGATGGTGTGGCCGATGGTCGCAGCCGGAGTACCCAATGACGATATTCGCTACGCCCGCGATATCGCGCCCGACTGGGAGGTGGAAGACTGATGATGCACACGCTGGCTGTCCTGGTGGAAAACAAGCCTGGTGTTTTGACCCGAGTCTCCGGCTTGTTTGCACGCCGCTCGTTCAACATTAAGTCCCTGGCAGTGGGGGAGACCGAGCAACCCGGCATCTCACGCATGACGATTATCGTCGAGGCCGATTCTGCTCCCATCGAGCAGGTGAAGCGTCAACTTAATAAGCTCATCAATGTCCTCAAGATTGTTGAGCTCCACCCCGAAGAATCCGTCGAACGTCGTCTGCTCATGATGAAGGTTCGCGCTGATGAATCTCGTCGCACTGGCGTCTTGCAGGTCGTGGACTTGTTCCGTGCGCATGTTGTCGACGTTCAACCTGAGTCGGTCGTCATTGAGTCGATCGGTTCACTACCCAAGCTGGAGGCGCTGCTGCGGGCCATGGAACCCTACGGCGTCATCGAACTCGTCCAATCGGGTGCTGTCGCGATCGGTCGCGGTGAGCAATCGATTACGGATCAACTAAAGGAGAAATAAGAATGGCAGAGATCATCTACGACGACGGCGCAGACCTGTCGCTGATCCAGTCCAAGAAGGTGGCCGTTATTGGCTACGGTTCGCAGGGACATGCACATGCACTGAACCTGAAGGATTCCGGCGTTGACGTGGTCGTTGGCCTGCGTCCCGGTTCCTCTTCTTGGGCAAAGGCTGAGGCAGCCGGCCTCGAGGTGAAGGATGTTCCCGAGGCCGTGGCCGAGGGCGACGTTGTCTCTATCCTCCTGCCCGACCAGGTGCAGCGTTTCGTTTACGCCGAGCAGATCGCCCCGAACCTGAAGGAAGGCGCGGCCCTCCTCTTCGCGCACGGCTTCAACATTCGCTACGGCTACATCGAGGTCCCCACCGGTCACGATGTCATCATGGTTGCCCCCAAGGGGCCGGGCCACAAGGTCCGCGAGACCTACACCCAGGGCAAAGGCACCCCGGACGTTGTTGCCGTTGAGGTTGACGCTTCCGGTCAGGCTTGGGACCTGGTTCTGTCCTACGCAAAGGCAATTGGTGGCACCCGTGCAGGCGTCATCAAGACGACCTTCACCGAAGAGACCGAAACTGACCTCTTCGGCGAGCAGGCCGTTCTGTGTGGCGGTGTCTCTCACCTGATCCAGGCTGGTTTCGAGACCCTGGTTGCCGCTGGCTACCAGCCCGAGATTGCCTACTTCGAGGTTTGCCACGAGATGAAGCAGATCGTTGACCTGATCAACGAGGGTGGCATCACCAAGCAGCGTTGGTCCTGCTCTGACACCGCTGAGTACGGCGACTACATCTCTGGCCCGCGCGTTATCGGTGAATCCTCCAAGCAGGCAATGAAGGACATCCTTTCTGATATTCAGGATGGCACCTTCGCTCGCCGTTTCATCGAGGACCAGGACAATGGTGCTCTCGAGTTCAAGGCACTGCGTGCTGAGGAAGAGTCTCACCCGATCGAGGCCACCGGCCAGAAGCTGCGTAAGGCTTTCGGCTGGACCCAGGCTGATGAGGACTACACCGAAGGCAGCGCAGCTCGCTGAGTTGTCCTCATGTGTGGTTCGGTCGGCTATTTGAGCTGAGCTGAGCTGAGTTCGGGTTAAGACTGGTGTTTTGACCAAACGGCTGTGGGCCGGTGCATTCGCGCCGGCCCACAGCGTTTTTGTGTTCGCGCGCGGGTCTCCGCTGTCCTGTCTCCGTCTCGCGCTCGTCCGGCCTCGCCCTTCCTTCCCGAAAAGACACAGGAAGTCGGTGAATGCCATGCCTTATGACCTGTGTCTTTTGTTGACTTCGTGTGGAGGGGGGAGAGGCTGTGGGAGAGTCTGTGGATGAGGCCTTGGATAGGCTGTGCCAATTGAAGCTTTCCTGTGTCAAAGCCAGCTACACACGCACAGCACGACACTTACTCGCACGCGCGTCAACAAAATCGGTGGAAATATGCTGAAAGCCAGCGAATAGTATCCTGATGAAACTGTCTGAAGGTCCCGCGAATTTGTAAGATGACTTATGTGATGACTGAGACCTGACTCACGTGTCGCTTTTCAGTCTCGCATCCATATCATTCATTCAGAAGGACCAAAGATGACCCTCCGTCGATATGGGCGGGCCATGGCAGCCGTCTCAGGCGCAGCACTTTTGTGTGCGTCGTTCTCTCTGCCGGCACTGGCAACCCCCGAAAGTGACACCCAACCCGGCGACGCGGCCACGGCCTCGGCAATCGAAACAAGCCCAGCGCCGATCACCGTTACCGCAACGCGCACAGACACCCTCGGGGACAAGGTATATGTGGGGGACGTCCTCACCTTCACCTTCACCTACACGAACGAGACTGACAGTGCTCTGACCGTATTCCCGAAGGAATCAAATCTCGCGGGCGTCCTGACGACCGGCGCGCCGAACTGCCGCTGGCACAACCTCGCCGCGCACACGACCAAGCAGTGCAAGTCCGCGACCTACACGATCACCGAGGCCGACCTGACCGCCGGCTCCTTCACCCCCACCTCGACGTGGGCGGCGACCCGTGACCGCAACGGAAACGACGTCATCGCCGGTGGAATTACCGCCACTGCCGAGGCCGTCACCGTGCTCCCCGGTTCGCGTGCAGCTGAGCCTGACCCGGTGGAAACCCCCAAGGACTACGCGATTGGTGAGGTCGCGCGCCTGGCCTCGCCCGGGCTGAATGGATTCAAGTGCCATCGCATCCCCGCGCTGACCACGGCGACCAACGGCTGGATCATCGCCGCATGGGACGGCCGCCCCGAAACCTGCCAGGATGCACCCCAGGCGAACTCGATCGTCTACCGCATCTCGAAGGACGGCGGTAAGTCGTGGACCCCGATCCAAACCGCTCTTGCCGGAACCCCCGGCGCGAATAAGGTCGGATTCTCGGATCCTTCTTTCGTTGTTGATCGCACCACCGGGACGATCTTCCTCTTCTCGGTGAAGTCTTTTGACGCGGGTCTGTTCCAGTCGCAGTTGGGTACTGATCCCAACGCGCGAAACATCCTCCACGCACACGTTGTTGAGTCGCACGACAATGGCCAGACTTGGGTGAATCCTCGCACGATTACTGATCAGGTGACGCAGGGCAATGAAGACCAGTGGTTTACTCGCTTCGCATCTTCTGGAGAAGGTATCCAGCTGCGCTATGGCGCACACGCCGGTCGCTTGATTCAGCAGTACGCGGTCGCAAATACTGGCAGCACCTCGCTTATGGCTGTTTCTGTCTACTCCGATGACCACGGCGCAACGTGGAAGCCGGGCGCTCCCAGTGAGGGGAGTGCGGATGAGAACAAGGTCGTCGAACTCTCCGATGGGCGCCTGCTGCTCAACTCTCGCACGCAGGGCACCGCGGGCCAGCGCCTCGAGGCGATTTCCTACGATGGTGGCCAGACTTGGGGTCCTTTCCGCCACAACTGGGACCTGACAGATCCGCGCAACAATGCTTCGATCATTCGCGCATACCCGAATGCGCCTCAGGGTTCGGCGCGCGCACGCGTGCTGCTCTTCTCGAACGCGGATTCGTCGAGTGCCCGCGCGAATGGAACGATTCGCGTGTCCTATGACGATGGCTTCACTTGGAACGAGGGCAAGGTTTTCGAGAGCGGCGACATGGCCTACTCGACCCTGCATGCGCTGGGTGATGGAACCTGGGGTCTGCTGTATGAGACCGGTGGGTACAAGAACATTGATTTCATGCGCGTTGATGCCGCGTACCTGGGTTTGAAGGACCCGGGCGAGGACGTCGCGCCTACTCCGCAGCCGACGCCTTCGGTTGATCCGACTCCGGCGCCCACGCCGGCTCCGACGGTAGAGCCAACTCCGGCACCCTCCCCGTCAGTCGATCCGACGCCCGCTCCGCAGCCCACCCCTGATCCCGAGCCGACCCCGTCCCCTGATCCCACGCCTTCCGCAACTCCCGCGCACTGGGTGAACACCGGCGCCGGCTGGAAGTGGCAGCTCGAGGATGGCAGCTTCGCGGCTTCGCAGAGCGTGGTTATTGGCGATGCGACCTACCGTTTCAACGCAGACGGCATCATGGTCACCGGTTGGGAACAGCAGGACGGCAAGTGGAGCCACTACAGCTCGTACGGCGCCCGCACGAATGGCTGGCTCCAAGAGAACGGCAGCTGGTACTACTTCGATCCGAGCACGGGAGTCATGAAGACCTGGTGGGCTCAGATTGATGGCCACTGGTACAACTTTGGGCTTGACGGCCGCATGGTGACCGGCTGGAAGAACCTCGACGGACACTGGTACCGCTTCGGAACCGACGGCCATATGGCGACCGGGTGGCAGCGCATTGGCCTGTCCTGGTACTACTTCGGCACCGATGGTCAGATGCGTACCGGCTGGCAGACGATCGACGGTCGTTGGTACTACTTCGCTCGTTCGGGAGCGTGGATCTGAGCTGATCGTCTGGTTATCCGCTGATTAACGAGGCCGGGGCCGGGGAGCGCGATTATGCTCCCCGGCCCCGGCTGTTTGTATTGAAATGTGTTGGCAGCTCTAGGACTATTCCGCCGAGCGGGCCCTAGGTGCTTTCACCGCAGCGCTTCAGTTTTCGCCGCGGCGACGCGCTGCCGTGAGGATCGTGATTCCCATGCTCAAGAAGGCTGCCGAGGCAGCAAGAGCGACGGGCGACCACCCGGTGTGTGCCAGTGCTCGCGGAGCGTTTCCACCCTGCGTGCCTTGCTCAGGTGCAGGCTGAGCGGGCTGTGCCGGATCTTCTGTGCCAGGCTGAGCGGGGTTTCCGCCGGGCTGACCGGGGTCAGAGGGCTGGTTGGGAATAACCGGGGCCGGAGACTGAGGAGTGGAAGGCGTTGCCGGAGTTGCAGGCGTTGCAGGAGTGGTCGGCGCGACCGGGGGAGTAGAGGCCGAAGGCACAGGCGCCGGAGTGGTTACTGACGGAACTGGTGCCGGCGTGGTTACTGAAGGCGCCGGGGTCGTGGGGGTGGGGGTAGGAACAACGTTTTGCTCCCACTGTGCAACCAGCACGCGGTTCGGGTTCGCGGTGGTCAGCTCGACCGCGTCACCGGGAGTGAACTCCTCGCCACTTGCTTGGTCTTTCCAGCCCTTGAAGGTGTAGCCGTCGCGAGTGATTGCGTCAGCAGCGGTCTTTGTGACCGAAGGCTGCGTAACGTCACCGGTCTTGCGATCAACCTCGAAGTTGCCCTCAACGCTTGGTGGCGTCGTCGAGCCGCCGTTCGCGTCGTAGCGCAGAGAGTACTTCGGCGCCCACACTGCCTTAAAGGTGTTAGTTTCGAGCAGTTGCTCCCAGGTCTTCGTGGTGGCAGCGGTCGTCCATACGGAGACATTCGCGCCCGGCTTGTAGGTATAGGTGTAGGTCGTGCCGAGCAGAGTCGTGCTATTCGTCCAGTTCACGAAGGTGTAGCCATCGCGAATGGGCTCTTCAGTCAGGAGGCTCGTGCGCGTCGTAATTGAAGTACCGGTCGAGGCTACCGCGTCAGTGTAGGTTGCCTGTCCCTTGATGGTGCCGCCGTTTGCGTCATAGACGATGGGGGCGCAGTTCTTCGGCGCAACAACCTTTACGCGGAAGCCCGTATAGAACAGGTGATTCGTGTTTCCGCCGGTGTTGATGGGGGAGTCTGAGTTTCCCATCAGTGTGTGGTGGAAGTATGCGATGTAGGTCTTACCGACCTCGGCGCGATTCGTTGCCTTGAAAATGTAGGAGAGCTTGCCGCCGTTGTTTGCCTGCGAGATTGGGTCGGTTGAGGTGTTGATGACGCCGATCAGGTCGGGATCAAAATCGCCGCCAATCCCCGAGGGTGATGCAGCGATGATCGTTGTGTTGACGTTGAAAGTGCCGCCCAGAGGGCGCGAGGTCGTGTACTTGGAGAACTCGCCCGAAACAGTCAGTGTCGAGCCCTGTGCGATCTCAATTTCGCCAAAGCGGTCCGCTTCGTCGGTGGCAGTTGTGGCCGTCGGGTTGTGGTTGATGGTCAGTGAGTTGTCAACGTCGCCGTCGGGGGAGAATACGCTCTTGATGACGGTGTTGGGGGATTGGCAAACTTCGGGGCGTGTGATTGCCGAGGCCGTGCTTCCGTCTGCTGCCGAGGCTGCGTGAGTGGGGGCGAGCAGTGCTGCGCCCGCGAGGGGGACAGTGATGAGCGCTGCGGCCACGCCGAGCGCACTGCGCTGACGAATAATTGACAGGATCATGCAAACTCCAGAGAAAATTCAGGTCTTCTTGAGATATGTTTCCACTGTAACGCAGTGAGCCTGCGCTTCCGTACAGTTTTGCGAAAATGTGGGGATTATCAACGAAAATAGCTGAAAGTATGCTGGATGGGGGGTGTCTTGGTGTTTGCTGGTGTCTTGCCCGGCCGGCCGCATGCCACATGAAGTCAGCAAAAGACGCAGGCTATAAGGCATGACATTTGCCGACTTCGTGTGTCTGGAACTGGCGCTAGGCCTCGTCAGCGGAGGACTGGTCTTCTTCGATCGTCGCAAGCGCAACCTGGGTTGCACCTGCTCGCGCGTTCCAGCCGAGGACTCCGACGGTGAGCGCGCCCATCACAAGGAAAATCAGGCTGGTCGAGGTTGAGCCAGCGGAGTGCATGAAAGCCATAGCGATGACGGCGATTCCCTGCGCGGTGCCCAGGACTCCGCCCATGAAGAGGAGGACCCACACGGCTTGATGGCCGGCGTTCCAGGCGTGCGAGCCGACCGGGATATCTCGCAGATAGAGGCCGAGAGGCGGGCGAACCGCCTGGTTGCGGACCAAGAGCCCGGTCACGAAGAGGTGGAGGCCGACAACGACAACGATAAGTGCGGCGCAAACCAGAAGGATAGTGACCAGGGTGTTCATGTGTTTCCTCTCGACTGTTCCAGACTAGCAGGCTCGAGGGGAGTCGAAATTGTCAGAAGGGCGGGGCGCGGTCTGGCAGAATGAGGGTATGGGTTTGTCGAAAAAGCTCCTGAGCAAAGATGAAGTTGTCGTCCGCCATATGCACACGCACATCAAGGTGCTGCTGTGGAGGATCGTGGCGGTTGTGCTGCTGCTTGCTGCCGCGATTGTTGGATCGGTGTTTGTGCCTGTGGACTCGCGAAAGTGGGCGCTGCCGGCGATTTGGATCGTCTTTGTGATCATTGCGGTTCCACTATTTGTCGTGCCGTGGGCCAAGTGGATGGCTGCGACCTATACGGTGACGACGAAGCGGATCATTACGCGCTCGGGTATTTTCCAGCGCACGGGGCACGACCTGCCGCTCAGTCGTATCTCGGACATTCAGATGGTCAAGGACCTGAACGATCGCCTGTTCGGGTGTGGAACTCTGGCCTTACAGACCTCGGCCGATGACCCGCTGCTGCTGCATGATGTGCCGAATGTGGAGATCGTGCAGGTCGAGATCTCGAACCTGCTGTTCAATGACGTTCAAGGAGCGATCGACGCCGACCCGAATTCGTGAGGGTAGGACCGCTAGAACGTGTGCCCGAGAACTGACGATTAGTCGACAGCTCTCGGGCACAGTGCTTTTCGGTGACTTTTGACTGCGTTTTATGCGCCCTTTATGCGCTCGCGGAGTGTGCTTTCACCAGCATAGATATAGGTTCCACGGATTCCGCGGGTGAGCAAAACTCGGTAGCAATTGCGGATGTACCGAAGAAGATCATCATCAGTAGTCTGACGTTCTGAGGGCTCCAATGCGAGGCCGACATTCGCTTTTCCGCGCTTATCTGCGTAACGGCTGCGATTGGCCCTCAGGCAGCCATCGGGGCCAACCTCGATGTCGGGGCCGATAATCACTCCTGCATAGTTCAGGTCATATCCCTGAAGTGTGTGGATAGACCCGACTTCATCAGGGTTTCCTTTTCCGACCCAATCTTTGGTAGTGCTATTCCAAAAAAGTTCGCAGTCGCCGATGACAATATCCGGAGTCGCTTGATCGTCTTTGGAAACCCACTCCCATGCGTAGCCGGCAGCGAGTCGCGAAAGACCATATTCCTCATTTTTCTTACGAATCTCAGCGATCATTTCATTTAAATCTGTGAAAACGCGAAGTTCGTAGTCTTTAATATGCGGCACCTCGATGGGGGAACATGGCCCAACAGACAACAATTGATTAAGAAACTCTCCGTATTCTGCAGAGTCTCCTTGGATTCGCAGCTGTGAACGTAATGCGTGGATTCGTCCCATTGTGCGGCTTGACTCGATGCATGTGTTGATTTCTTTAGGCGTGAGATCCTGCGGGCGCACACTCTGCTCTGGGTCGAGAAGCAAAATCAGGTGATCACATTGTTTCCTCAGCCAGTCCAGCTGACTGTTTCCCGACTTAGGGTTACCAAAGAGGCGTTCATTGATTTCTCGATACTGTCTTGTCAACTTCCCAACTGCCTGTGCGGAATATCGATTTAAACGGTGGGCCTCATCGACAATGAGGATGTCGAAGCGTTCGTTAGACTCACCTACATCAAATGGTGTCAGAACCATGTTGGGGTCAAGGGAGGAGATCTTTGAGAAGACGTCTTTGACAGATGCGCGGAGCGATTGCTGGGGAACAACAAGCCCAATCCTCCTCCCCTCAAATAACTGTTTGTAACCTTCTTGGTAGTACTCATCAAAGACTGATTCACCGGTGGGTGCTTGGTCCGGGGTTCCCAGATCTGCGAGTAGCTTTGTCAGGAAGATGCCAACGACAGTTTTTCCTGTCCCCGCACTTCCTTGAACGACGTGGACTGATGATTCGCCTTCCTCAAGTGACTGCCACAGGTCATCAATAATTGCCTCGGTCACTTGGATTTGATCGTCATTGAGTGCCTTGTAGGGGGAGTACTTGAAGAGGTTACTGTTTCGAATGTCTAGGGCGCTCTGATTAAACAACCCTAAAATCCGAAGATTTTCGACAATCTGCTCGAAAGTGACCTGATAGTGCTCACGATCAAAGTAATCGCAGTCAGCGATTCCCGCATTGCTGTTAATAACCTCGTATTTTCCGTCTCCGGAGAACAACATGATCAGTTGGGACTCTAAATCCAAGCAGGTTGACTTGTTGAAGGTATCGTCAAGGATGACGCGAATTTCTCTCAAACCCTGTTTCTGTGGATTTTGTAGATGCTGACGGGTGCGACTGAGAAAATCGGTCGTTTCGCCGACATAGAGTCGTTTGTCATTATTGATGATGTAGACGACTGGCCAATTATGAAGACGGGAATTGGGATCTGTTTTTACATCGGTCGCACCATCATCGCTGAAAGAAAACTCGCGAATTTCGATATGTCTGCGCGCCTCAGCAATTTCCTCTTTAGAGCTGGTCATACTTCACGCTGCTCCCACGAGACTTTTCAACCGGATACTTCTGCGCCGTCACAGCAAGCTTTTCTAAGACGATCTGATCTGGCTCAAGCCCGACCTTCATTGCAAGGAAGTAACAGTAGGTGAGGACATCGGCTAGTTCTTCCTTGACTGCCTGAGGATCCCCATCGGAGGACCACTGGAAGCACTCTAAAAGCTCCGCGGCCTCGATAGAAATTGATTTCGCCAAGTTTTCGGGCGTGTGGAACTGGTCCCAATCGCGTTCCTCAGAGAACGCGCGTAATTTCTGTGCAACCGCATCGTCAAGCATGCTTTCACTTTACTGTGAAGCACCCTCATCTGCGGGCAGTTTGGCGCCGGTCAAACAAAACCTAGTTCCGGCCAGCGATCACTTGCTCCAAAGCTCCCAGCAAACCCTCGTTATCCACCGCGGTCACAACCCTCACCAGACGTCCGTCTGCACAACGCGTCAGTTTCCCCGCCTCGTCAACCGTGCAAAGTGCATCCTCAACCGCGACCAACTCGGGATTTGTCAGCGCAAAGAGTGTCACTAAGTCGTGGACCCACATGCCATCAACCGGGCGAGTCTGCTGAGAAAAAGCGAGCCACGGATTAATCCACTGTCGAAGGGAGTCGGCCAAATCCTTGTCCGTACAAGCCTTCAATATGCGCTCCCAGCGCTCCTGAGACATGTGAGTTGTTCGAGTCGTATCCAAAGGAACAACAGTTAGCGGGATCGCACTAGCGAAAACAATCTGTGCAGCCTCGGGGTCGACAGCAAAATTTGTATCGACAAGATCGCCGAAACCAAAGCATCCGCCCATCAACACAATCTGCTCAATAAGCTCGCGGCACTCCGGATGCGCAGTCAACAAACGCGCGATATTCGTCAGCGGACCAATCGCAACAATCGTTACCTTCTGGCTCGCCGACGTTGCCGCAGCGACCGATGCAGCGTCCGTAACATCGCGGAACAACTTCTCAGCCACGGCCTCGTCAATGGAAGAATTTCCATCACCCGCAACGGGGACGAGGCGCTCGTCTCCCCACGCGCTTACTCCCTCTGGGGTCGAGGCGTACTCCTTGCGCTGCTGATCCCAACGCTGCGTGCTCGCCAGCAAAGGACGGGTCGAACCCTGCTGAATATGCGGGGGAGCCTGGCCGGTAACCGCCGCACAGTCAACGATCTCGCGGGCACACTTCGCGCCTGTATCAGAAGGCGTGTTCCCGAAAACCGTCCACACGGCTCGGCAATCCAATTCAGGGTGGCGCAACGCATACACAAGAGCTAGCGCGTCATCAACATTCGCGCCCGGGATTCCATTTCCGGGATCGCAGTCGATAATGATCGGAAGAGACATCATCATTCCTTCGAAGAATACGAGCACCCGCAGCTTGCCCGCTTCGTTAAACGGGAAGTCACGCTCAGGTCGCGCGCGCGATCCGTTCCCGTGACAAAATCAGCGATCGCCTCGGCCTGCGAGCTCACTGGGACGTCCACGCTGGTCACTGGCGGCCACAAAAATTCAGACAATGCTGTTCCATTGAGGACAACAACCGCGATATCTTCAGGCACGGCGACCCCCGCGCGATGGAGTTCTCGCAACAAACCAGTAGCCTGTAATTCGTTCGAAACAACCACAGCGTCGGCACCTGAATCGATCAAGGCCTGAGCAGCCTGAACGCCACCGACGCGAGTAAAGGGCCCGTGAATGACCGCCCCCTCTTCGAGCCCGGCCTCGCGCAAAGCCAAACGCCACCCGCGGATGCGCTCGCGGGCATTGTGACGCCCCTTAGGACCAGCAACCATTGCCACACGAGTCCTCCCATGCTGCAGGAGGTGCTCGGTCGCCACGCGCGCAGCCTCCTGTTCATCAGCGACGAGGCGGGTGATCCTTGGGTGGTTTCCCATGCGGTGCCCGTCGGGTTCGTTGAGTAAAACCACCGGGAACGAGGCGTCCTCAAGAAGATCCAGAGGGAGCGGTTGGGTGACGCCGTACCAAGCGAGCCCCGCGATCTGCTGGCGACGGAAGGCCTCGAGAATCGTGGACTCGCGGTCTTGGTCATCATGAGAATCTCCGACAACCAAAACCATGTCCCTGCGGAAGAATTCTTCTTCGAGGCGTTGGGCAAGCTCGGCGAGGTAGGGGTTCGCGAGGTCGGGGACGAGGAGCGCAAAAAGGTCGCTGCGGCCTCGTGAAAGAGACTGGGCCGAGGCGTTCGGGCGATACCCCAATTGCTCGATCGCCTCGAGAACACGTTTACGGGTCTCGGGGCGGACATTGCGAGGCCCACCGTTGACGACGTAACTGACTACGGCAGTTGAGGTGCCGGCAAGTCGAGCGACGTCGTCGCGGGTGGGCTGCTTCGCCATGTCTATTCGCTCCTTTGGGAGGTATTAGATCGCGTCCTCAAGGAGAGTGAGGTCGCGGCCGCGGGTCTCGGGAGCAACGAAAGTGGTCGCAAAGCCAATGAAGGCCGTAACCGCAAAGTAGGTTGCCAGCGGGATCCACGAATTGAAGGTTGCAAGGAGCGCCGAGGCGACCATCGGAGCAGTGCCGCCCGAGAGGATCGAACCGAGTTCCTTGGCAACAGCCATTCGTGAGTAACGGTGCTGAACGCCGAAAAGCTCGACGCCGTAGGCCGCTTGCACGCCGAAGATGCCCAGCGACCCCAGTCCCATTCCGACAACAATAACGCAACCGACAATCCACGGGTCTTTAGATTGCAGAAGAGCAAAGGCCGGGAATGCGTAGAGAACCAGAAGCGCGCAGAAGACTCGGTAGGTGATGCGGCGGCCGAAATGATCCGAGAGCCATCCGGAGAAGGGGATGATTGCAAAACCGAGGAACGAGGCGACCAGAACAGCGGTCGTCGGAACGGCTTTCTCCATGGTCAGAGCCTTGACGACGTAGCCCACGAGGAAGGACTGCGCGATGTAGGAGGGGCCGTTTTCGCCGATACGCAGGCCGAGCATGACGAAGAATGCGCGCCAGCCGCCTTCGTGGGCGTCAAGGCCGGCTTCAACGACCGATTCCTGTTCGCGCTGCTTGCGCAGCTTGAATGCGGTGAACACGGGGCTTTCCTGCATGGAGCGGCGCAGGAAGATTGCAAAGAAAGCGATGAAGATTGAGATCAAGAAGGGGATTCGCCAGCCCCATGTCATGAGCTGTTCCTTCGGCATGGTCAAGACTAGAAGCCAAACTGAAGAAGCGAGGAGTGTGCCCGTGTTGGAGCCGACACCGATGAGCGAGGCGACCACACCTCGGTGCTTGACGGGGGAGAACTCGGCGAGCATGACTGCGCCACCAGAGAGCTCGGCACCTGCGCCGAACCCTTGGCAGAGGCGGAGGAATACGAGCAATGCAGGCGCAAGCCAGCCGACTTGGCGGTATGTGGGGAGCAAGCCCAGCGCAGTGGTTGAAACGCCCATGAGTCCGACGGTGATCACCATGATGACCTTGCGGCCGTGGCGGTCGCCGACGCGGCCCAAGATGATGGCGCCCAGCGGGCGAGCGAGGAAGCCGACGGCGTAGGTTGCGAAGGATGAAAGTAGTGCGATGATCGGGGTCTGCTCTGGGAAGAAGACATCGCCGAAAACGAGGCCGGCGGCGAGTCCGTAGAGGGCGAAGTCGACGTATTCCATTGTCGTGCCCAGCCAGACTGAAACGATGTTGAGCCAGAAGCTCTTGCGGCCCTCAGGGGTCTGGAAATTCAGGTCTGATGCCTGAAGTTCCTCATTCGATTGTGCCATTAGCTGCCTCCTCGCAGCGCGGATTGGTAGGTGAGCGTTCCGGGCGGTGTATCCGGTGACGATGGTCACGATTCTACGCGTGTAGATTCTTGGTGGTCAAGAGGCGCTGCCCGGCCGTATTTGGGACAAACTTGGAGGTCAGAGTGCATTCGTGGGAGCCGCAGTCGTTACCACCTGTTGTTCGGTTCATAGGTGGCTGTCCATGAGTCTTCGTGCCTGCCGACCACATCTGGGGGCGCGTGCATGAGTCTTCTACTCAAAGACTAGTTAGTATCTCTTCCTTCGTGGATTTCTGAACGCGTCCTCGCCATAGAAATCGATTTGTCTGTCGCCCCACCAGGCAAGAAACTTCTCAGCGGTTTCGCCGTTGTATTTTTCGTCAGATTCGCAGTCAAATGAGGCGATGATTCCTTCGGTTGCTTCAGCCAGAGCTGCACAAACCAAACCGTAACCGGTTGAGGCAACAGGAGGGCCATCAGAGTTATTTTCGTCAAACCAGTAGTGGTCCTGTGCCAGAATTTTTGAAAGTCGAGTTGGGGGAACAATATCTTCGAGCTCTTCGACGATGTACCGATCGTCAGCTTCGATAAAAGAACAACTAGGCCAAGAATCCGAATCCCAGATCCCATCAATCGAATATTCGAAGCCCAGATACAAATCTGGTGTCCACACCGTGTCGATTTCAACGTACTTAATTGGTATATCCGCTGAAGAGGGATAGAAAGCTTTAACCTCGATTGTTGAACCGATACCGTGACGGTTCAACAATGTTTGAAATAACTCTTGTGTGCGCCCACGAATCTCCTCAACAAGAGGCAGGGCATCTACTGTCGGATAAACATCAATGGTTGTCGACATGGGATTATGCTACTCAGTCCCACCTTCAATTCGTGCCGGTTTGACTTACAAGCGGAAAACAAATTTTAAGTCCAGCTTCCATCCGTCCCATTTGGCCAATGCGATTCATGGCCCCGAAAGCGCCGTCCTTCACCATCGCAACGCTCACTTGGAGGCTCCCACAACAGCGCGTAACGAGCGGGAATAGGCTTCGAGGCCACCCCGATCGCAGAGCTAATCCGACTGCGCAGCGCTTCCCAGTCGTTGAAATCCAGCCAGTTGACTCGGAGGAAACGCCAGCCCTGGTCTTGTAGCGCCTGTTCGCGTTGAACCCACAAGCGTTTCGCGCGGTCGAATTCTCCCTGTGTCGAACCCAGTTTCTCGATTCCATCGAACTCGATGATGAATTTGGTATGCGGAATTGCAATGTCGGCAAAGAAGCGTCGGCCACCTACTGAGAGCTCATATTGCGTCGATACTTCGTAGGGGCATAGCGTGCGAACCACCCAAGTCAGTGTGGCCTCGGCAGGATTGCTGCATCCGGGGTCGATTGTGGTCAGTATCCGTCGCGCGTGAGCATAACCTCGGCGTCCCTTCGCGTGTTCCAAGCGCGAAAGGAGCTTTTCGCGTATGACTTCGGCACGGCCTCGGCACGCATCTTGCGAGAAATTACTGAATCCAGACCACTTGTGGAGAGCGCTGCATCCCAGGGTGAAGGCTTGAAGCGCATCATCGTGCATCGCGCAGCGGATCAGCGCATCGTAAGGGTGCTCGGTAATTAATCCTGAAACCTGCATGCGTTCCGAGGTAATCGGGGGAGTGCGCCGATAGACTCGCAGGGTCGCGGGCACAGAAATTGTCCCGCATCTGCACGAAGGAATGAGCTGACTCGTCCGACGCTGCGGCTGATACAACTCAACGTTTGGGTTTGAGATCCAGCCTTGTACCCCCTGGAGTAGAAGCGATGAGCTGCCGACGACAAGTGGTGTCGTTTTTCCTTGCTGTACTGACGCAATGATTCGTGCCAGCGCAATTGACTCCCAGATTTCCCATGGCTTCGCCTGACTGAGGTCAAATGGCAGTTGAACGTAGGCGCCGCGGTGTAAGCGCAATTGCCCTTTGAGATGGGAACTTTTGGAGGAGCTCCCGCGATGGCTCAGGGTTACATGCGGCAGTTGCGTGCTCATAGTGGACAGTGTGAAGCGGGGGAGAAGGCTGTGCGTTTCCTGCCTGAAAACATGTGGATGAATCGTTGCAATCCTGCGTTGTGGAAAAGTTTGTTGCGTGCAAAGCGGGTATTTCGGGCTGTGTTGGGTTGGTTAAGTGCTGTTTCGTGCTTTGTGTGTGGTGTCTACGGCGGAATCCGGTGACTTCGACGCGGATTCACGCTGCTTGGAGTGGCTTGTGTCGGGTATTCACGGTGAAATCCGGTGTCGTCCGATCGGATTGACACCGGTTGGCGCGATTGACACCGTTTGGAGGACGGGCATTGCGCTTTTTGGGCTATGCGATGCCGCCAAGTAGCGTCAATGCCGCCAAGTGGTACCAATGCCGCCGCGTGGTGTCGATAGGGGAGGCGTGGGGCGCTGAGTTCAGGAACGAGGCCCCGCCCCCGCTCCCCGAAATATGGACACCTTCTGCCGACCTGCCGCCCCCGCGCAACAATGGCAGCATGACAAATCTGAAACTCGCAGTAATCCCCGGTGACGGCATCGGGCAGGAAATCGTCCCCGAAGGCATCAAGGCTCTGGAAGCTGTCATTCCCTCTGATGTCACACTGCAGTACACAGAATTCGATCTTGGCGCGCGCCGCTACCACCGCACCGGCGAGATCCTCACCGACACGGACCTCGAGGTCATCGACCAGCACGATGCCATCCTCTTGGGCGCGATTGGTGATCCATCGGTCCCCTCAGGCGTTCTTGAGCGCGGCCTACTCCTCAAACTTCGCTTCTCTCTGGACCATTACGTGAATCTGCGCCCCTCGCACTACTACCCGGGCGTTCCGACCCCGCTGGCCAACCCCGGCGACATCGACTTCATCGTCGTGCGCGAGGGCACTGAAAGCCTGTACGCCGGAAACGGTGGAACCCTGCGTAAGGGCACGATTCACGAGGTCGCACAGGAGATCTCCGTCAACACGGCCTTTGGCGTGGAGCGCCTGGTGCGCTACGCATTCGAACAGGCAGCAGCTCGTCCGACTCACCACCTCACCCTGGTTCACAAGCACAATGTTTTGGTCTTCGCCGGCGGTTTGTGGAGCCGGATCGTCGAGGAAGTGGGCCGCGAATACCCGCAGGTCCGCGTCGACTACTGCCACATTGATGCCGCAACGATCTACATGGTGACCGATCCGGGTCGCTTCGATGTGATCGTCACCGATAACCTCTTCGGCGACATCTTGACCGATGAGGCGGGAGCCGTCACTGGCGGTGTTGGCCTCTCGGCCTCGGGAAATATCAACCCTGAAGGCGCGCACCCCTCAATGTTCGAACCCGTCCACGGCTCCGCGCCCGACATTGCTGGTCAGGGCAAGGCAGATCCGACCGCAACCATTGCCTCTGTTGCGCTCATGCTCAATCACCTCGGATATGCCGATCAGTCGCGCGCGATCATGGACGCGATTGAAGAAGACATGCGCAACCGTGCGGCCGCTAACTCCGCTGGCGATCCTTTGGTGCGTACGACCGAGCAGATCGGCAATGACTTGGTCGCGCTAATTCGCGGCTGACGAGGCCATGGCCGGGCGTCGGGAGCCGGAAGACTCCCGACGCCCGGGGAGCAGAAACCAGAAGACCCACTCCGCCGGCACCGCTCACCCTAGAGGAACGCGAACCAGGCCCGGAGAGTGGGAACCAGAAGCTACCCTCACCGGGTCAGATGGCGGACCACCCCATGCTTGACCCCCGCAAGGGGAATATTCTGAAGCTACTTCAGCTTTTGAGGAGGACACGATGACAGAAACGCAGCATACTCCCACCGAATTGGAGCGATTGGGGGAGGAGCCTCTGCCTTCGGCAGACGAACTGGCTGGTCGTTTCCCGCTGACCCAGAACCCGAATCCGACCCCGCAGGCGGATTACGAAAAGGCCATGGAGGAACTGAACTTCGGAACAGTTTTCACCGATCACATGGCACACATGCGTTGGACGCCCGAAACCGGATGGGGCCAGCGTGAGGTCATTCCTTTCGGTCCTCTTGACTTGTCTCCCGCGGCCGCTGTCCTTCACTACGGACAGTCGGCTTTCGAAGGCATCAAGGCATACCGTCACTCCGACGGCAGCATTTGGACATTCCGTCCCGGTTTCAATGCCGCGCGTATGAACCACTCGAATTGGCGTCTCGCCATGCCTCAACTGGACCGCGAGGACTTCGTGGGCGCGCTCGTCAACTACGTGCGTGCGGACGAAAAGTGGGTTCCGGGTGCTGAAGGATCCTCTCTCTACCTGCGTCCCTTCACCTTCGCGTCCGAGCCCTTCCTTGGCGTGCGCTCCGCTCACCAGGTTGACTTCTACGTCATCGGCTCCCCGGTTGGTCCCTACTTCAAGTCGGGCACTCAGACTGGCGTGTCCATTTGGGTTGAAAAGCACTACCACCGCGCCGGCCCTGGTGGAACCGGTTCGGCAAAGGCTGGCGGTAACTACGCGGCCTCGCTACTCCCGCAGAACCTGGCCGCAGAGCGCGGTTTCAAGCAGGTTTGCTACCTGGATACCTACGAGCACAAGTACCTCGAAGAGCTTGGCGGAATGAATATGTTCGTCGTCATGGCCGATGGAAGCGTGCGTACCCCCAAGCTCACCGGCGTGATCCTCGAAGGTGGCACCCGTAGCGCGATCTGCCGACTGCTGCGTTCGCGTGGTGTGCCGGTAACCGAGGAATCCATTGCTCTTGCCGACCTGGTTGAGGGCATCAAGAATGGCTCGGTCGCTGAGATCTTTGCCTGTGGTACCGCTGCTGTCGTGACCCCGATTGCTCGCCTCGCCTCGGATGATTTCGACGTCGAGCTGCCCGCGGGTTCTGTCACCCATCAGATTTGGAAGGACATCACGGACATCCAGATGGGTCGCGCGGAAGATCCCTTCGGCTGGATGTACCGTCTGGCCTGACTCGATTGACGAGGCCGTGGCCGCCTTCCTGTGCACTTAAGCGTGGGCGTGCCCGCGAGTTTGCGTTGTAAACCTTAATAAAGGGGCGTTCGGAGTAATCCGAACGCCCCTTCGCGCACCCTTTTCTTGCCCGGACCTTCTATATGACTTTCTGTCATTAAGAAGCTAAGGTAGTCCTAAGTAGCGTCATAATGAAATGACGTCATATAGCCGAATGAGGAGAGCGAATCGATGGGACCGGAGCTCAACGCCTCGCCAAGAGCGCTACCGCAGCCTTTCCCGAAACAGCGGATGGCGAACGTCATCGAGATCATCAAAAATCTGCTGCCTGCGATGTTCCTGATCATTCTCTACATCGAGCTCGGTTTAGTCATTGATGCTCTCATCAGCGGCAATATCAGTCTCCCGTCACTGGGATACCTTTCACTCTTTGCCTTAGCAGCAGGAATGATGGCGTTTAGTGCCTCATTCTCGGGCGGTACACGCCTGCGCGCAGAAGAACCGCGTCTACGTCATGCCATGGTCGCCCAGGTTTTCCGCTTGGGTGTCAGCGAGCGCACGAAGGAACGTTCGGGTCGCATCGTCAACACTGCGACCGATGGTGTTGAGCGCAGCTCCAATTATCGAGGCACCTTCATTGCACCCATGCTGGCCTCGCTGATCACGCCGATCATGGTCGTTGCAGTCGTATTTACTTTTGACTGGGTATCGGCCGCGGTCCTGGCAATCTCCATTCCCGTTGTTCCCCTTACTGTCGGTGCTTTCCAAAGGGCATTTCGCCCGGTTTCCACCCGTTATCGTGCGTCCTCTCGCGCGCTTGCTGCTCAAGAACTAGACGCGATCCAGGGGCTTTCAACGCTGTCCTACATCGGAGCTGGAAAGCGCGTGGGCCGCACCCTTGCACAGGCCGCAGAAAATGTTCGCCGGAAAGTCATGCGTTACCTTGCGGGAAACCAGATGGTCCTGTTGGTTGTTGACGGTGTCTTTTCGCTTGGAATGATCACCGGCGCGACAGCTCTTGCTTACTGGCGTCTCAGCGATGGTTGGTTCACAATCGGTCAGGCTGTCACACTTGTCCTGCTCTCCTCGATCATGCTCGACCCTCTGGATCGAATCGGCCAATTCTTCTACATCGGCATGGGCGGTATCGCTGCGACCCGCGAAATTAAGCGCTTCACCAGCGAAACTCCTGAGGTCGTCGACCCGGCAGAAGATGGCGTTCTTGCTCCGACTTCACTTCCCATCCCCGGAGAAGTGCGCATCGACAGCGTCTCCTTCGCTTACGAGGCCGACACCCCGATCCTGCGCGGAGCTTCCCTTCGCGTCGCCCCCGGTGAGCACATTGCCATCACGGGTACCTCGGGTGCTGGAAAGTCAACGCTCTCAAGCTTGATCCAGGCGCACCACCGTCCCAGCGAGGGATCCATCTTCATCAATGGCGTTGATATCTCCCAGGTGCCCCTGCAGTGGGTCCGCTCGCAAATCGCTGTCGTCGAACAAACCACCTACCTTTTCTCTGACACTTTGCGCGCAAACATCCTGATCGCCAACCCCGCAGCCAGCGATGAGGACATCCTCACAGCATTGCGCACCGTCGGCCTCGACGATCTTCTGGCGAGGCTTCCCGAGGGCTTGGATACCCGCGTCGGCGATAAGGGATTGGCACTATCGGGCGGTGAAGCGCAGCGCGTCGCACTTGCCAGGGCATTCATCAAAGACGCCCCAATCCTTTTGCTTGATGAACCCACTGCACACGTCGATCTGGAAAGCGAAAGACAGATTCTTAACGCTATCGATACCGTCGCACGCGGGCGCACAACCATCACGATTTCTCACCGAGGAGCAACGATCGCTCACGCAGACCGCCAAGTTGAACTGAAGGAAGGGGAACTTCGATGAACCCCCAGAACTTCACGCGCATGGACCTCTCGCGCCGTCTGATCCGAGTTGCACGTCCTGTCCTTCCTCCTCTGGTTTTCTCTCTGATTGCTCGTATCATCGCCTTGATTTTGGGGATTGCGCTCTTTGCAGTGGGAACATGGGCATTGGGCTCCTATGCCGCGGATCCAGCATCAGTCACCCTGTCATGGGTGGTCTGGGCGCTGGTGATTATGTCTCTGCTCAAGGCCTTGTTCCGCTACCTCGAGCAATACGCGGGACACTATGTGGCCTTCCGTTCTTTGGCCCTCCTGCGTAACTACTTCTTTGATTCGCTAGAACCCCAAGCCCCGGCGATGACCGAGGGCGCAGACACCGGCGACTTACTCTCGCGAGTCACGAAAGACGTCGATCGCGTCGAGGTCTTCTTCGCACACACCTTGGTGCCGCTGGCGACAGCTGTGATTGTCCCGATTGGAACTGTCGTGTGGATGGGCGTGGCAATCTCGCCGCTTAACGCGCTTGTCCTTGCACCTTTCCTTCTGATCGCAGGCGTTTTCGTTCCACGCTTTGGCAGCAAGACAACCGATCAGGCCGCAAGAGTGCTTCGCGCAACTCGCGGCAAGCTCTCGCACCACGTCACCGACTCGGTTCAAGGCGTACGCGAAGTCATTGCTTTCGGTGCGCAGGAACATCGCATGAAGGAAATGGCTGACGAGCTGGAAGAGTACATTTTCCAAGCTCAGTACAAGACCTCTTTCTGGATTGCCGTTCGACGAGGCTTTAATCAAGCACTGCTTCCCCTGGCTGTTGTCGCTCAGATCCTTGTCGCCTACTCGGTTTACCCCTCGGGCAAACTGAGCATCGCGCAGGTCACCATGTCCTTGGGCGTTGCACTGGCCTCTTTTGCACCGGTTTTGGCGGTTGAGGATCTCACTGCGGATCTGGATCAGGCCTATGCTTCTGCGGCGCGAATCTTCGCGGTGACCGATCGTGAACCGTTGGTTCCCGATCCGGAAGCCCCTCACCCCATCGCTGGCAGCGGCGATCTTCAGATTATGGGCGTGGACTTTACCTACCCGCAGGTTGCTATAGCTTCAGGCCTTCAAGATGACTCAGAAGGATACGAGAACCATCGCCCCCAAGTCCTCCACGATGTCACCTTGACGATCCCGGCCGGCTCAACGACCGCAATCGTCGGTGCATCGGGCTCGGGTAAGTCGACGCTTGCTGCTCTGCTCGCTCGCGTGTGGGATCCGGACTCAGGTTCGATCCGCATTGGGGGAGTGGACCTGCGTGAAGACACGCAAGATCACATTCGTTCTGTTGTCACCCTGGCCCCGCAGCGCGCGCACGTCTTCAACGATTCAATCCGTGCGAACCTTCTGCTTGCACGCCCCGACGCAAGCGACGCTGAACTGAACGACGCACTGGAGGCGGTTGACCTCAGCGAGTGGATCGCCGCAGAAAGCGAAGGAATCGACACCAAGGTCGGCGAAATGGGCGAGCGCATTTCCGGCGGACAACGCCAGCGGCTGGCCCTTGCCCGCGCCCTCCTGCGCGAAACCCCCATCATCATCCTTGACGAGGCCACCTCCCAAGTTGATCGCGAAACCGAGGCACGCGTGCTGGCTGGGATTCGCAGGCGGACCAGTGAGAAGACCCTGATCGTCGTCGCACACCGCCTGGACACCATTCGCGATGTCGACCGCATCATCGTCATGGATTCGGGCCGCATTGTGGAGAGCGGAACCTGGGATGAACTCTACGAATCGGGTGGAGCGTTACGCGCTCTCGCTGAACGCGAAGAGCGGACACGCTAAACTTTTCACACATACCGAGCGTTTCGGAAAAACGTCGTCCACTCGTTGTTCTCCAACGACGCACGGACCTCGGTGTCATGGAAGGCTGAGGAGAGCAGATGGAACAGCTGCAGGGCTGGCGCAAGTTTGACGATTGGGGCTCACAGAGCGCAATCGCTGAATTCCTGGGTGAAACCCCAGGACCCAGGCCTGTTTCTGAGCTCTGGTTTGGCAATCACCCCGACGGCCCAACGCTCATCAATGACGGGCGAACTCTGGGTGACCTCATCGCGCAGGACCCGAAAAAAGCCCTTGGCTCGGGCATCCTCTACGCCTTTGGAACCAACCTGCCCTTCCTCATGAAGGTCATTGCACCGGACGAGACACTCTCTCTTCAGGTTCATCCCACCAAGGAAATTGCGCGTGAGGGCTACCTGCGCGAAGAAGTTCTCGGAATCGAGCGCACCGCGCCGAATCGCTCCTACCGGGACATGAACCACAAGCCCGAGATGCTCTACGCCTTGACCGATTTCGATGCGCTCATTGGCTTTAGAGTGCCTCGAAAGGCGCGTCGACTCCTCGAAGGGCTGGATGGGGAGCTGGCCGAATTGCTCCGCCGTCGCCTGAACCTCTCCACGGTTCGCGGGGGCTTGCGTTCCTTGGCCTCGTGGGTCTTCGATATCGATTCACCGGTAACTCCGCCGTTGGTGGAAGAATTTGTCGCCGCCTGCCGGAGCCGCCTCGAAGCGGGAGAATCGCCTTCGCTTCGCGCGGACCAACTGGTGTGTGAGCTCGAGGCCGCGCACGGCGGTGACGCGGGAATCATCCTGGCGTTCCTCATGAATCCTGTGTCTTTGCGTGCGGGCGAAGCTGCCTACATTCCGCCGCGCCAAATCCACGCCTACCAGCGAGGCCTGGGCGTTGAGGTCATGGCGGCCTCGGATAACGTTATTCGTGCGGGCCTCACCCACAAGCACGTCGACAGCGCGCAATTGGTGGAAATCGCTGAATTTTCGGCGCTCCCGCCGATTCGCCTCGCTCCCGAGCACCCCAGCCCGCACTCGGATCGCTTCCTCGCTCCCGCACAGGAATTCGAACTTACCGTGACGACCTGCACCCCTGAACTCACCGCTTTGCGTGTCCCGGGTGAGGGCCCGCGCATCGCTCTCGTTACCCGTGGTCGCTTGAGTTTGTCGACCGAAGCGGGGGAGTGCACGCTGGGGCAAGGCGAGGCCGTCTTCATCTCTGCCGCGGAACACCACTTGCGTATCGCGGGCGAGGGCGAGCTCGTTCAGTGCTCCGCCCCGTGATCGGGTTTCACAGCCCACACAAAGGGTGAGCAAAACTCTTCCATGCTTTGCGCCGCGATGCTACAGGCATGAGTAATCTTCTTGAACCTATTGTCCAAGCCGTTGTTTCACTTGTTGGCGCCCTTGGTGCACCCGGCGTAGGTATTGCTGTTGCTGCGGAGAACCTCTTTCCGCCCATCCCCAGCGAAGTGATCCTGCCTTCCGCAGGCTTTGCCGCGGCCTCGGGAAGTATGGGGTTGATCAGCGCAATTGTGTGGGCGACGCTCGGATCGGTTGCTGGTGCGCTGGCCCTGTATGCCTTGGGTGCATGGTTTGGCCGGGCGCGCTTCTACTCCCTGGCCGCGAAGATTCCTTTTGTTAAGGAGGCCGACATCAAGCGCGCGGAAGCATGGTTTGTGCGCCGAGGCCCGCTTGCAGTTCTCCTGGGACGCATCGTCCCCGTCGTGCGCTCTTTGATTTCGATTCCGGCCGGTATTGAACGAATGAAACTGCTGCCCTTCACCGTGTACACGGCAATTGGTTCTGCGGTGTGGAATTCGATCCTTATCGGTGCTGGATATGCGCTTGGCGCGAATTGGGCGCTTGTCGAAGAATGGATTTCGCGATACCAACTTATCGTTTTTGCCCTGGCTGGCATCGCTCTGGCCGTGTGGGCGGTCAAAAAGTGGACAGCTCGCAAAGCCTTAGTAAGCGCCGCAAAACCGCGCCACGTGGCGAAAAGTGTACGCAAGGCCTCGTCCATTTCCTGATCTGGGTGAGAACTAGCCCCCGTGCGGAACTAGGGTTGAAACAGTTACAAAAATGTCATTGGGGGAGTAAACGATGAGTAAGCCCTTGCGTTCAGCAACATCAACTCAAGGCCGCAACATGGCCGGAGCACGTGCGCTCTGGCGCGCGACCGGCATGGGGGACGGAGATTTCGGCAAGCCGATCATCGCGATCGCGAACTCTTTCACCCAGTTCGTTCCCGGCCACGTCCACCTCAAGGACATGGGCGAGCTTGTCGCCGGCGCAATCCGCGAGGCAGGCGGCGTCGCGAAGGAATTCAATACCATCGCCGTTGATGATGGCATTGCTATGGGCCACGACGGCATGCTCTACTCGCTGCCTTCACGCGAGGTGATTGCGGACTCGGTGGAGTACATGGTCAACGCTCACCGCGCGGACGCCTTGGTGTGTATCTCGAACTGCGACAAGATCACTCCCGGTATGCTCATCGCTGCCATGCGCTTGAATATCCCAACGATCTTCGTCTCCGGTGGCCCGATGGAGTCTGGTGCCTCTATTGAAGGCGTTGTGGAGCACCGTCTCGACCTGATCGACGCAATGGTCATGGCTGTGGATAATTCGATTTCGGACACCCAGCTTGCCCAGGTTGAGGCCAACGCTTGCCCGACCTGTGGATCCTGCGCGGGCATGTTTACCGCGAACTCCATGAACTGCCTGAACGAGGCTATCGGCCTTGCGCTGCCCGGAAACGGCACGACTTTGGCTACGCAGGTCGAGCGCAAGAAGCTCTTCTTGGAAGCAGGCCACCGCATCGTTGATATGTGCCGCGCGTACTACGACAACGATGATGATTCGGTTCTGCCGCGCTCGATCGCTACCAAGCACGCTTTCGAGAACGCGATGAGCTTGGACGTTGCCATGGGCGGCTCCACGAATACTGTTCTTCACATTCTTGCGATCGCTCACGAGGCCGGGGTTGATTTCACTCTGGACGACATTGATGCGATTTCGCGCCGGGTCCCTTGCCTCTGCAAGGTGGCCCCGAACTCGACGACCTACCACATTGAGCACGTGCACCGCGCTGGTGGAATCCCCGCCCTGCTTGGCGAGCTTAACCGCGCGGGCCTGCTGAACCGTGATGTGCACTCCGTCCATGCTCCTTCCTTGGAGGAGTGGCTGGGTGCGTGGGATATTCGCAGTGGCAGCGCCACTGACGAGGCCAAGCATCGCTACCTTGCAGCGCCCGGTGGCGTGCGCACGACCCACGCTTTCTCAACAGCGAACCTCTTTGAGTCCTTGGAAACGGATTCCGAGAATGGCTGCATTCGCGATGTCGAGCACGCATACACGAAGGATGGCGGTCTGGCAGTTCTCTACGGCAATATCGCCGAGAATGGCGCGGTTATTAAGAGCGCGGGTATTGACGAGTCGCTCTTCCACTTCGTTGGCCGTGCATTCGTTGTGGAGTCTCAAGAAGAGGCTGTTGAATCGATTCTGAGTAAGAAGGTTCAAGAGGGCGACGTCGTCGTCATCACCTACGAAGGCCCCAAGGGTGGCCCGGGCATGCAGGAAATGCTCTACCCGACCTCGTACCTCAAAGGACTGGGCTTGGGTAAGAAGTGTGCGCTGATCACCGATGGCCGTTTCTCCGGCGGTACCTCCGGTATCTCGATCGGTCACATCTCTCCCGAGGCCGCTGCAGGTGGCGCGATCGGTTTGGTCCGCACCGGCGATGAGATCGAGATCGACGTCAACAAGCGTCTGCTTCGAGTGAATGTCAGCGATGAGGAACTTGAGCGTCGCCGCGCTGAGAAGGGGGCCGCTCCGTGGAAGCCCTCCAAGCCTCGTTCGCGTCACGTTTCCGACGCCTTGAAGGTCTACGGAATGCTTGCCGCGTCTGCGGATAAGGGCGGCGTGCGCATTCTTCCCGACTGGGCATAGGACCAGTGAGAGGAAAGCAGATGACTCTGGCGACTGCTGGCCGTTGGGGCTATGCGCTTGTGGCAATTGCCGCGTGGCTTGGTGTCGTCCTCACCTTGGTTATTACCGCTATCGACGGGTATTCTCGCGAGGCCGTGGCCCGGCCTGGGATGTTCGGTGGAGCTCCCTTTGGCTGGGCCGGGTTCGGCCAGAGAATGATCGAATGCCTGTCTTACTTCACGGAGTGGTCGAATATTCTGGTTGCCATTGTCGCAACGCTCATCGCACTTCAAGGCAGTGAGATTGGCTCGTGGGGACGCGCGTTGCATTTATGTGCGCTCATGATGATCACGGTGACGGCCATTGTTTATCACTTCTTGATCCGTCCAACTGAGGTTTTGAGCGGCTGGTCTGTCCTGACAAACCCGCTCCAGCACGTCGTTGTTCCACTCCTGATGATCGTCGTTGCATTGGCATGCGGGCCGCGTGGAGGAGTCAGCGGTGGAGTCGTCCTTAAGGCTCTGCTCATTCCGATTGCGTGGATCATCTACACGCTGGTTCGTGGTGCCTTCGTCCACCAGTACCCTTACGATTTCGTCAATGTGACGGTCTTGGGCTACCAGCAGGTGTGCGTCAATATCGTCGCGATCTTGTGCGGTGCTCTGGTATTTCTTGGCGCGATCGTTGGGATCGATTGGATCGCTGGGAAGGCGCTATCCCCGCGCAGCTAAGCGCCGGGCCCCAAAAACTGCGGTTCCCACTCGAACGATTGTTGCCCCTTCTGCAATCGCCCATTCGAGGTCATTACTCATCCCCATCGACAGCTCAAGGGCGTCTGTGGGGAGGTTAAGCTCTTTGGCGCTGCGGTCGCGTAGCTGGCGCAGCTGGGCGTATCCGCGGCGCACATCTGTTTCGGCAGAGGAGTTGAGACCGACGGTCATGAAGCCTGCGAGGCTCAGGTGCGCCGAGGAGGAGACGGCCTCGATAAGAGCAGGGACATCGGTGGGGCTGCAGCCGTGTTTTGTGTCTTCGCCAGAGATGTTCACTTCGATGAAGATCGGGAGTTCTCGGCTCAGGCGTGAATCGATTTTCTGGACGAGTGCGGCAGAATCAATCGATTCAATTGCGTCGACGCAGGCCAGGGCCTGATTGATCTTGTTCGACTGGAGCGGGCCGATTAAGTGGATCTGTGCTCCCGGTACCTGTCTAATTGCCTCAACTGTTGTCGTGGCTTCCTGGACGCGGTTATGCCCCAAGAGGATCGGCTGTCCCAGATCGCTCAAGGATTGGGCTGCCTCGCGACATTCCTCGGGGGTGCGAGTTTTTACCGCGAGTTCTAAGGTGACGCGATCGCTGCGACCGGCGGCCTGGCGTGCGCGGTCGATGCGGTCAATGGCCTCGGCAATCGCTGAAGGAATAGTCATGGCATCAGTGTAGCCACACGACTCAGGGGGAAATCAGGGGAGAATCAGGGGAAAAGCGAGCGTGAATTGAGGGACTGCTGTGCGAGACTTGATGCAGTACAACTTGATGGAAGGAATGAAATGCGCTTCTGGCTCAATATTATTTGGCTAGTTTTCGGCGGTTTCGTACTGTTCTTGGACTACATCTTTTTCGGATTGCTCGCGTGTATTTTCATCGTGACAATCCCGGCAGGTATTGCCTCGTTCCGCATTGCGAGTTACATTATCTGGCCCTTCGGTAAACGAGTTGTCCCGATGCCTGGAGCTGGTGCTGGTTCGGCGCTGATGAATCTGATCTGGTTTTTCATTGCCGGTATCTGGCTGGCAATCGGACATGTCATCACGGCTTTCTTCCAGGCCATCACCATCATCGGTATTCCCTTGGCGATCGCCAATCTGAAGCTCATCCCGATCACCTGCTTCCCCTTCGGCAAGATGGTGATCGATGATCCGCAGGCGACCTTCGTCTAAAGTGCTGCTCCGCTATTTGCGGTGAAACTCAGGGCCGGGCTGATTTCCATCAGCCCGGCTGCTTTCTATTTTTGCTGAAACCAAAAGACTGTCTCCTTGGGACTTACACTGGGGGTATGGCTCGTAAAAACTCCAAAGATCACGCTTCAGGCCCCACTCACGCAATCGAGGAATTGAACGAGGCCGGGGTTCCTTTCGTTGTTCACGAGTACGAGCATGATCCTTCCGCGCGTGCTTACGGTGAAGAAACCGTTGAGAAATTGGGGATCGACCCGGCAATTGCTTTTAAGACCTTGATGGTCAAGCTTGAGCCGACGGGGGAGTTCGTGGTGGGGTGTGTTCCGGCGCTTGCGCACCTGTCAATGAAGCTCATTGCCAAAGCCGCCGGGGCGAAGAACGCGGCTATGGCTGACCCCGCTGTTGCGCAGCGCCGCACGGGCTATGTCGTTGGCGGGATTAGTCCTTTGGGGCAGACAACAAAACATCGAATCTTTATCGATTCCTCATGTTTGGATCATGAAACGATGCTGGTGTCGGGAGGCCGCAGGGGAGTGAGTGTGGAACTGAGTCCGCTTGACCTAGCGGAAATCGTTGGTGCCGAGGTCGTTGATCTTGCAGCACAAGCATAACTTTCCGGGTTTGTGCTCTGCTTCCTCTTAACGATCTTCGAATAACGTTATTTGGAATTAAAATTGCACGATTGTCTAATCGTACAGATCTCTTGTAATGACAAACCGCATCATGTGTCATGCGTTGTGCTGACGTTGTGAGATCGATGCTGTACATCTATTTGTCGAAGGGGTGAGTCATGAAGACTGCAACACTCAACATGCGTGTGGACCCAAGCGTGAAAGAAGAGGCTGAACGGGTGTATGCCCAGTTTGGGATGAACCTCACTGACGCTGTAAACGTGTTTCTGCACAAGTCGATCATGGAAGGTGGTTTGCCCTTCGAACTGCGCCAGCCTCGTTTCAATGCCGAAACTGAAGCTGCGATGCGTGAAGCCCGCGAGATTTATTGATGTGTGATAAAGAAGCAATAGAAGTGTAAAAAATTTTGCCGTTCCTATCCGGCACTTGCGCATTGTGTCGGATAGGTCGGGCGGTTATTCGGGCAAGTCCACCTTGCCAACAAAAGAATAATAAATCTCAATGTCCTGTCTGCGGGTCTTGTTCTCGTCATAGCTGCACTCATGCACAACAATTTTCTCTACAAACTCCCGCAGCAGAGTAGGGGTAAGTTCTTCAAAGCTGGTATGCCGCCGGACAACATTCATAAACTTTTCTGCGTTCACGGTGGCTTCCTGTGCTTTGGAAAGCTCCGCTTGGATAGCGGCGGCTCTTTCTTTCAGTTCCCGTTGCTCTGCTTCATAGTCTGCCGACAGCTCTGTGAAACGCTCGTCTGATATGCGCCCGGTCACGCTGTCCTCATACAGCCGCTTGAAGATAGCGGATAACTCGGCTATTCGTTTCTCGGCGGCTTCCAGTTCCTTTTTCTTGGCGGCGTTCCTGCGCTTGCCCCCGTCCTCGTTCTGCTCAATCAAGAGCTTCATAAACCGGGCTTCATGCTTTGCCGCATAGCTTGTCACTTTTCGCAGATTGGAGAGTACGCCAGCGGTCAAGAGGTCGGTGCGGATAAAGTGCGCCGTACAGTCATGGGTGCGTTTCTTGTAGTTACCGCAGATATAACAGTCCTGCTTGCGCTTGTCCGTCTGGTATCGCTGCTGATACATGACACTGCCGCAGTCCGCACAGATCGGTCGCATCCGCCACACAAAATTCAATTTGTTTTGCATATTGTGATTGCCGTCTTTTAGCCAATTCTATCATTTTTTTGCTGTAATCAAAAGCGACAACCGAAGCGCCTCTTTGTGCAAGATACGAAGAATAATTTCCATTGCCACACGCAATATCCAAAATGTAATCCGCAGGATTAGGAGATAGAAGTTCCGTTACTTTGGGACGCACTACCTCTCTGTGAAATTCATTAGATTCGTCACCCATTGCATTATCCCAAAATTGTGCGTTCTCCTCCCAGATTTTTTTACTTTCCTCTGTTCCCATGTTCTCTCCCACTCCCCAAATTTGCTTTTTTGCTTCCATTAAATCTTCCTTACTATATTCCATTGTTACCCTCCATAACTTCTGATTGTTGCCGTCTTGACGATTATGTATCTTTACATTACCTTCTGAAACATATGGCGCACCTTGTCCAGGCGGCTGTTTGGACGGCGGGGCTGGATGACCGGCTGACCGACAGCGGCCTGATATCCTTTCAGCTCTGTAAGGCATACGCTCCGCCCGTTGGTGTAAAAGGCCAGATCAGTACGGTATGCCTGTATACAGCGGGCGGGAATCTCGCCAGTAAAGACAACTTCATCCTTTTTTACCTGGGCCGTTTCGATGGTGGCACAGTATTTCGGTGCATCATGATAAGCCCTGGAAAGGTATTCCTGGGGCGCATAGAGGATGAAGGAGAGATAAGGTTCCAGCAGCTGCGTCCCCGATTCCTTCAATGCCTGTTCCAATACAATCGGGGCCAATGAGCGGAAGTCCGCCGGCGTGCTGACCGGACTGTAATAAAGCCCGTATTCAAAGCAAATCTTACAGTCCGTTACGTTCCAGCCGAACAAGCCCTGCTCCAGCCCGTAACGGATACCATCCCTGACAGCGTTTTGAAAACTCTGGTTCAAGTATCCCAGCGAAACCCGGCTCTCGTATTGTACACCGGAGCCAAGCGAGAGTGGTGTAACAGACAGTCCTATGGATGCCCAAAACGGGTTGGGCGGCACCTCGATATGGATGGTGTGGCTGGCTGCTTTGAGCGGCCGCTCCATATAAATGACGGAGGGTTCCTTTACCACTGTTTCAAGCTTGTATTTTTCCGACAGCAAAGCGGAAACAACCTCCAACTGCACCCGGCCCAAAAAAGAAAGAATGATCTCATGGGTGATGGAATCCACTTCGCAACGCAAAAGCGGGTCAGTATCCGCAAGTTGCGTAAGAGCGTCCAGCAGCCGTTCTCTTTGCGCTGCCGTTTTCGGCGCAATCGTCGTCCGCAGCATGGGGAGGGGGTCCTCGCGCCACCTTTTACGAGGGAGCCGGGTTTGGTCCCCTAATACATCGTTTAACCTCACGCTGTCGCTGGGAAGGATAACAATTTCACCCTGATAAGCGGTGTCTGTCCGAACAATTTCCCCTTTGGATGGAATACGCATCTCTGTGATTTTCAGCTTTTCTCTCCCGGCCAGGGCCACCGTATCCCGCAGGCGCAGCGTTCCGCTGTATAACCGTAGATAGACACGCCGCTGGCCGCAATCGGTGTACTCAACCTTGAAAACGCTGCCGCATAGGGCGGCGCCCCCCTGTTCCCCAATCGGTTGGAACAGCCCTGTCACCGCATCCATCAACGGTTGAATGCCAAGGCCATTTTTGGCGCTGCCATGATAGACTGGGAACAGGGAGGCGTCTTGAACCCGCTGCTGTTCCTCCCGCGCAAGTTTTTCCCGGCTGATTGGTTCTCCTGCGATATACTTTTCCAATAATTCATCGTTATTTTCGATGACCGCATCCCATGCTTCTATGTCGGTATTTTCCTCCAGGACTATTTCCGGGGACAGCGACACCGTCTGCTTGATGATAATATCGGCGGAGAGCTTATCCCGAACAGACTGAACCACGCTCTGCAAATCAACGCCAGCCTGGTTGATCTTGTTGATAAAGATAACGGTGGGAATGTTCATTTTCCGCAGGGCATGGAACAGAATACGGGTCTGGGCCTGCACGCCATCTTTAGCGGAGATCACCAAGATGGCCCCATCTAAAACAGCCAAAGAGCGGTACACCTCCGCCAAAAAATCCATGTGGCCGGGCGTATCCACAATGTTAACTTTACATCTGTGCCACTGGAAGGAAGTGACTGCCGCTTGAATGGTAATCCCACGCTGCCGCTCCAAAAACATGGTGTCCGTCCTCGTTGTCCCTTTTTCGACGCTCCCCGGTTCTGAAATGGCTCCGCTGGCATATAGCAGGCTCTCCGTCAAGGTCGTCTTTCCAGCGTCTACATGGGCAAGAATTCCAATATTGATTATTTTCATGTGATTGTCCTCCCTTTACAGCCCCAAAGGGCATAAAAATCCCCAGCAGTAAAATACTTTTACCACTGGGGATTATAAGTTGCGGACATACACATATACAGCATACACCTGTTTGTGATTGCTGTTTTTGGGGATATGTCAAAATTGATAAGGCAAAAGTATTCTTAAATTGGGTACAAAAAACTAAGCCCCTACAAAAGGAGCTATCATAATCCTTTGTTCCCACTATTTGATTATAGTTTTATTTAAGAATACCTTGCCGCATATTTTTTACTCCTTTTCTGGATTAAATCATTGTATCACATCAGTTTTAGGAAAGCAAGTACCTAAAAGAAATTTTTCTTCCCCTTATATGTAACAATCATACCGGCTTCCTAGCGTTCAGAATGTTTTCTGCTGTCTGCTGTGGTGTTTGGTTGGAATTGTCCAACCAAAAGCCGATCCGTGGTGTTGTCTGCATTTTACTAAATACAAATTCAATGTATACAGAAAGATATAAGGAGTGGGAGGGATTCCGCCGTAGTTGGCATTGTAGGAAAATCCAAAAGTTTAGATTTTCCCACAATGCTTATCTTTTGGTCTTTGGTTCGGAATAGTGTAGTGCTGGCGGTCTATCTCTTGTTTTCGGTTGCTTGCTTCCTTACCGTACATGAGCATTGCTGCCGGACGTGTCGCTGCTAGTCGCTATGTGTCGGCATCGCAGGCGTTCGCTGATGTCGATGACGAGTGAGTCTCAACAAGGGCGACGGGCCCTTGTGATGACTAGTCAGTTCAAGAAGGATTTGAAGCGGGCGCGTAAACGGGGGCTTCCTATCGGGGAACTTGAAGCGGTCATCGACGCGATCCTTGAAGGTGCAGACTTGTCTCCGAGACATCGTGACCACCTTCTGAGCGGCGATTATGCGGGGTTTCGCGAGTGTCATATTCAACCGGATTGGTTACTGATCTACCTAGATGAACCTGAGCTTTGCGTGGTGACAGCAATTCGTACAGGTTCCCGCTCCGACCTGTTTTAGTGGCACCCTGCAAACCGCTGGAATTGAAATTGCTCGACAGCCGTGACCGAGTTCAACTTGTGTATCCGAGCTGCCTGATAGAGTGTAGAAATGACCTGTGAACCCGGGCTTGTTCCTGAACTTTCCGTCACCGACTACGAGGCCTCCCGGCATTTCTGGTGCGATCTGGTCGGTTTTTCCCTCCGCTATGAGAGGCCCGAAGAGGGGTTTGGATACCTCGTCTTAGGTAATGCGCACCTGATGCTCGACCAGATCAACCAGGGGAGGACGTGGGCGACCGGTGCCCTTGAGCCACCGCTTGGCCGCGGGATCAACTTCGAGGTGCAGGTCGAGAACTTGGATGCCGCATTGTGGCGTGTCAAGAACGCAGGGTGGCCAATCTTTGTTGAGCCCGAAGAGAAGTGGTATCGGGCAGGCGACATTGAGATCGGTGTCCGTCAGTTCTTGGTTCAGGACCCCGACGGGTACCTTGTGCGTCTTCAGCAGGAGATTGGCGAGCGTCCTGTGGGGGAGAACGCGTCGCGATCTTTGTAGTAGTCAAGGCTGTCGACTAAGACTTATCCCCGCTCGTGATCCTGCCAGATCCTAGGCAGAATGCTGTTGTGTGCTCACTGAGCGTATCGTCATAGATACTCGTTTAATCCGTCTATACCCCCTAATGTTGCATCGGAACAGGCCCACCACTATGGTAGTAATCAACCGATTACAACAAGAGGAAAATGATGAAGATTCTCGTTATTCAGGGCAGTCCAGACGCTGAGAGCTACTCTCATCAACTTGCTTCCGCATACGCCGATGAGGCGCGCGTTGCTGGGCATGACGTGCGTATGATCGATCTGGCGACGGAGGATTTTGATCCTGTTCTGCGCTACGGATATCGCCAGCACATGGAAGATGAAAACGCACCTATGCGATACCAAGAGGACATCGCTTGGGCGGATCATCTCGTGTTCAGTTTCCCGATCTGGTGGTCAGCTGAGCCCGCAATTCTTAAAGGTTTCCTTGATCGCACTCTCACTCCCGGATTTGCGTACCGTTACATCGGTGCTAAGAGCCAGGGACTGCTGGAAGGTAAGACCGCAGCGCTAATCGTCACGTCACGTGCGCCATCGTTCATTTACCGGCTCTTCGGAGGTCCGATTTCGCGGTGGAAGCAGATGATTCTGGGATTCGTTGGGATTCGACTCACTAAAACTCTAATGCTCGGCCGGATCGAGCAGGACGTGGATACTCCTTCATACCGCGCTGCATTCGTCGAAAAGGTTCGTGCTTACGCTCGCGGATAGACTGTATGTAACAGTGGCACTGAGAGGATGAGACATGGTTGCGACGCGTATGCCTGCGAATGAGCGCAAGGCGCTCATGCTAGAAGCTGCAGTGCGCGTGTTCGCTCGGGTCGGCTACGCTGCGGCCACGACCGACTCGATCGCGCGTGAGGCAAGTGTCAGTCAGGCATACGTCGTGCGTTTCTTCAGATCTAAGGAGACGCTCTTTGAAGAGGCTGCTACACATGTGGTTGAACAGCTGTGCCAACGCTTCGTCGAAGCCCCGGTGTCGCCGGATGCAAGCGAATTTGAACGCCGACAAGCGCTAGGGGATATGTACGCGGAGATCGTGAGGGACCGCGACACATTCATGATGATCGTACGTCTCTTCATGATGGGATCCGACCCGCGTTTTGGCCAGCTCGCCCGCGAGAGTTTTGCTCGCGTGTACCGTCTGCTTCGGGATGAAGGCGGAATGGATTCAGCCCAGGCCCGGCTCTTTCTTTCTCACGGTTTGCTGATCAACCTGGTGCTTTCTCTTCGTCTATGGGAAGGCGAGAAAGAACTATCGGATGAGATCCTCGAATTCCTTGGGGATGGTCGCGTGGAAAGTATTTATTTACTTCACGAGGGCGACACCTTGCCGGGTGAGGGAACCCCTACCGCGCGTCGACCGTGAGCACGGTCAGAACCGCCAGCTTTTCCTTGTCAGAGGCAGCCAAGTCCACGAGGGCGGCAATACGCCAGTCCATATTGCCTTCCGGATCCGTGATGGTCTGAGTCGCCAACCAGACCGAACCGGCGGGAGCCTCATCGACAGCCCGCGCAAGGGCCTCGAAACGACTGCGCTGAATGGCGTTATCCCTGGCGGAGAAGGACATCAAGGCCAAGATGTCTTCGCCGCTGATCTGTTCTTCCAAGGCACAAAGCGCTTGGGAACGCGCGCCCTGATTGATATCGATCCAGTCATGTTCTGCCCAGTAGCGTTCCAAGGCATGATCCCAATCATCGCCGGTCCACGGCGCAGCCTCAGCAAAGAGCCCATCACTATCTGCGGCCTGCGCGCTTGCTCGCTCAAGCCCATCGACATCATCACGACTCATCAACTCAACAAAATTAAAGAGCGCCCGACGTACGGCATTGCGGAAAGCATGACGATTTGCCGTGAAAGCAATAACTCCGGACTCATCGGCTCCAAATGCGCGCTCAGCTCCAACGGTAGAAGAAACCTCTTCGGCCTCGGTCAATTCCTCCCCGTTCATCATTGCTTCCCACTCGTCCAGAAGAGAAGAATCAACGCTGCGGATCAGATCAGCCAACCACGAAATCATGGCTTCAAGTTCCTCAGTCATGATTTCTTCCGGGATCACTTGACGCATCATTCGATAGGCATCACTGAGATAGCGCAAAATGACGCCCTCTGAGCGTCCCACGTCGTAACGGGAGATGAGCTCGGTAAAGGTCATGGCGTTTTCAATCATTTCGCGGATGACCGACTTGGGAGAGAGTTCAAGATCTCCAACCCACGGGTTTGAACGCGCATAGACACTGAAAGCGGGGGAGAGGAGCTCTTCCAAAGGCTTAGGCCACGAGATCTCTTCTAGGGCAGCCATGCGCTCGTCATACTCCATCCCCTGTGCCTTCATGGACGCAACGGCCGCAGCTTTCGCCTGGTTTTCTTGCGCATACAGCAGGGGCCGGGGATCCTCAAGCACGGCCTCGACAATGGAAATCACGTCAAGGGCAAAGGTCGGCGAATCCGGATCAAGAAGCTCGAAAGCAGCCAAAGCGAAGGGAGAAAGCGGCTGATTGAGCGCAAAATCATCCGGCAAATCCGCAACCAACTGCAACCTAGAGACACCCAACTCCTGAGCCCGGGCACTGGAGAGATGCTCGACAACCCCGGCTTGGAGAAGAGAAGTATAAATGTCTGCAAGATGACGAATATGAGGGTTCGCAGGGAGCGGCGGGTCATCGTTGTGCAATGCCAAATCGACGAGATGCTCTGCAGGATCTCGCCCAGCATCGGCTGCTCCGCCCAACACGTTCAGAACCGTCGCGTGAGTCATCTCGAAGTGAGACTGCAATGCTTCAGGGGCAGCATCGCGCAGGCGCTCAAAAGTCGAACGCGACCAAGTGATCTGGCCTTCCTTCGGGCCACTGCGCTTCTTGGACGCCTTCTTCTTTGCCTTCTTCGCCTCGCGTTCATCGCGAGCGGCCTCCTGAGCAGCCGTTAAACGGGCGCGCTCGCGGGCCGTTTCCACTTCGTGCTCGGGGGCCAGAACTCGGACAAAACCAACGGTGTCAAAACCCGCACGCCCCGCGCGTCCTGCAATCTGGTGGAATTCACGCGAACGCAGGTGCCGCATCTTGCTTCCATCAAACTTCACCAAGGAAGTGAGCAAAACTGTGCGAATAGGGACATTGATACCGACTCCAAGAGTGTCAGTTCCGCAGATAACCGGGAGCAAACCCTGCTGGGTCAAGCGCTCGACAAGTCGGCGATACCTAGGCAGCATTCCCGCGTGGTGAACCCCAATCCCGTGAGTAAGAAGGCCACGCAGAGTCTGCCCAAAACCCTTTGTAAAGGACACAGAGGAAATCTCACGCGAAATCTGCGAACGAATTTCAGGAGAAATGAGCTTGCGATCACTCAGAGCAGAGGCCGTATCAACTGCATCTTTTTGGGAAAAATGAACGATGTAGATCGGGTGACGTCCCTCTGAAAGCAGACGCTCGACCGTGTCCTGAAGGGTGTCAACAACATAGTCGTATTCCAAGGGAACAGGACGCTGCGCATCGGTAATTTCCACCGTCGGCCGTCCCGTGCGATCCGTCCATTGCTTGCGAAAAACAGTCGTATCACCAAGCGTCGCGCTCATTGCAATGAACTGAGGACGCGTGAGCTCAAGGAGTGGAACCTGCCAAGCCCAGCCTCGTTGGGGATCGGCGTAGAAATGGAACTCGTCCATGACGATCATGTCTGCGTCTAAAGTCGATCCCTCGCGCAAGGACTGATTTGCCAGGATTTCCGCAGTACAGCAAATAATCGGAGCGTCCGCGTTCAAAGACACGTCGCCCGTCACCATCCCGACGTTTTCAGCGCCAAAAAGCGCCACTAAATCAAAGAACTTCTCTGACACCAGCGCCTTCAGGGGCGCCGTGTAATACGAGCGTCCACCATGAGCCATCGACACAAAATGTGCAGCCAAAGCAATCATTGACTTGCCAGAGCCCGTGGGCGTTGCCGCAATAACGTGGTTTCCCGACAAAATCTCAATGAGAGACTCATCTTGGTGACGGTAGAGCGGACGCCCCGTTGATGAAGCCCACGATGAAAATGCCTCATACAGGGCATCGTCGTCGGTCAATACACCGCGATCTTCCAGATCATCGAGGAGTTCATTTAGTGGCGCGCTCATGTTTCTATCTTCCCAGACGTCCCCTCATTTGCGTCCAGTTTTCGGCCGCGTTCAAAGAAAATGCGTAAAGACCTGTAAACTGCTGGGCACACACCACCCGCTCGGCCACCGCGCACTGGCGCGCCCGCGCACCACGGCCTCGTACGTATTGGAGAAACGAATGGCGAACCTCGCACAGTCCATCCAAAACATTGCTGACTGGATTACCCTGCACATCACAGTGTGGGTCCTCATCGGAACCGGTCTGTACTTGACTCTGCGCTCGCGATTCATGCAAATTCGCCAATTCCCCGAGATGATCCGATCGATCTCTGGCTCCCGAGGTGGCGCAAAGGGTGGAATTTCGTCCTTCCAAGCCTTCACGATCTCGCTGGCTGCGCGCGTGGGTGTCGGTAACGTTTTCGGCGTGGCCGTTGCTCTTCTCGTGGGTGGCCCGGGTGCAATCTTCTGGATGTGGGTCGTTGCCATCGTCGGCATGGCGACCGCCTTCTTCGAGGCCACGCTCGCCCAGGTCTTTAAGGTTCGCTCCGCTGACGGAACCTTCCGCGGCGGTCCCGCGTACTACATTGCCCGCGGTATGAAGAATAAGATTCTGGCCAGCATTTTCGCCATCATCACCGTTGTGACCTGCGCATTCGTCATCACTTCTGTGCAATCCAACGCCATTGCTTCGACCCTCCTCTCCGCTTTGAGCCCCTCGGCCCGTGAACCGATCGCGGGATTGGGAGGCCTGTCCAGCGCACACCTGGTCATCGCTGCGCTTCTCTTTGTGTTCTCCGCAATGGTGATCTTCGGCGGAATTAAGACCGTCGCTCGCGTGACCGAGTGGATGGCGCCGATCATGGCCACCGTCTACGTCATCATGGTTGCGGTGATCTGCGTAATGAACCTGCCTAAGTTCGGCGCTGTCATCGGTCAGATCTTCGCCGCGGCTTTCGCTCCGCAACCGACCCTTGCGGGCTTGGGTGGTGGAATCCTCGCCGCGGTCATCAACGGTACGAAGCGTGGTCTCTTCTCGAACGAGGCCGGTCAGGGTACCGCGCCCAACGCTGCGGCAACCGCGACCGTATCGCACCCCGTTCGTCAAGGTCTCATCCAGTCTCTGGGCGTTTTCGTTGACACGATCATCGTGTGTACTGCAACTGCTTTCGTCATCTTGATTGCCGGCGAGAAGGTTTGGTCCAACCCCGAGGCAAATCCGGCGAACCTGACAACCCTTGCGGTTGCCGATCAACTGGGACAGTGGACCATCATGCCCATGTCGATCCTGATCTTCGTTCTTGCCTACTCCTCCGTCATTGCGGCTTACGTCTACTCCGAGATCAACCTGTCTTTCGTTGTCAAGTCCAAGGCTGCAACCTGGGCGGTACGCATCATTTCCGTGGCCTCGGTCGTCATCGGTGCGCTGACCACCCTTGATCTGGTCTGGAACGCGGTTGATATCGCAATGGCCATCATGACCGTGACGAACCTGGTTGCCTTGATTGTCCTTGCCCCCTGGGGTTTGGGTGCGCTCCGCGATTATGAGTCCCAGCGCAAGAGTGGCATTGCTGATCCGGTGTTCGTTGCGAAGGATAATCCGCTCCTTCCTGGCGACCTTCCCGGCGATGTGTGGGATGGGGAGCCTACTTCGCGATAGGCTACTTGCGACACAAAGGAGGTCGTCATGCGTATCGCTCGTTTTTCTCAAGGAAGCTCGATTTACTACGGAGCTTTAGAGGATGAATCGACTCGAATCGTTGGCTTGAAGGGTGACCCGCTCTTTTCGCCCGTCGAACCCTCGGGCCAGATTTTCGAGCTGGACGAAGTACGGCTTCTCTCGCCTGTCATTCCTCGTTCCAAGGTTATTGGCCTGGGCGGGAACTACCCTGCTCCAGGTGCAGCTCCGAGCGATCCCCCTGCGCGTCCCAGCGTTTTCTTGAAGCCGAACACTACGGTGATCGGTCCGGATGACCCGATCGTCTTTCCTTCCTGGGGACAAGAAGTCTTTTACGAGGCCGAGCTTGCGGTGGTCATTAAAACCTTGGCCAAGGACGTGAGCGTTGAGGATGCGCCCTCGGTGGTGCTGGGCTATACCTGTGCGAACGACCTGACCGCAGCGGATGCTGCACGCGAGGACGGCGGTGCGCTTGGTCGCGCTAAGAGCTGGGATACCGCGTGCCCGCTTGGTCCATGGATCACGGTCGGTTCTTCTTTCGACCCTGATAATGCCCAGATCACGCTGCGCATTAACGGGGAAGAGCGGGGGAGTGGAAGCACCTCGCAAATGGGATATTCAATCGCTCAGATCGTGTCCTATGTGTCGGGAATTTTCACTCTACTGCCCGGTGACGTGATCCTAACGGGCACTCCTGCCGGAGGTCGCCTGAATTCCGGTGAACGCGTTGAAGTTGAGATCGAGGGCATTGGATCGCTGACAAACCTGGCGATGTGAACCTTATTACAGATCGCATAGTGACCCTTTTTCTCCATGGATTTTGCGCCCCGGGGGACGGCGGATGTAGCGTAAAAACATGGCAGATACGTCAGGCTTAGGTGGATTTGGTAAACACCACAGCAGTAGTACAGACGAGGGTGCCTTTGGCGGTGTTGATGAACTGCTAGCAGCAATCGACGCACAAGTCGATGAGTCTAATAAAGCTGCAGCAGGCGCCTTCGAATTCGTTGAACGCATGAGGGATATCCGCGGCGAAGGTGAATCAAAAGATCACGCGGTCCGCGTCGTCGTTGATTCCTCGGGCACTCCCATTGAGGTTCAGGTTCCTGACCATCCGGCTCTTGGCCACGCCTTCCTTGAGGCGTTTAAACATGCTCGTCAAGATGTCGGTGCTCGCGTAGCAGATGCTGCTGTCGATGCTTATGGAGATTCCTCTATTGAAGCTCAAGTGCTCGTAAAAACCTATGGTTCGCATCGAGAGCACGCTGATGAAAACGCTGGAGCTCATGCCGCATTCGATCATTTCGGTCGTCTAGATGCAGGAGCACTTCGCCACGGCGGAGACAAGTGAAGGTCATTTAAGGAGAAAAGATGAATGAAGTAGCCTGGCAGCCAGGTGACGCTGCACTTCTTGCAGGACGCATCGCATCTCAGGCGGGGGAAGTGAAGTCTTTGGCCAGTAAAGCCCGCGGTGGGCGTGTCGGCTCTAATGCTTTTGGCCTGATGATTTCCCCCTTGGTGACCCCAATCGCCGAACTCTTCCTGGACATCATGGGAACTGCAATCTCTCTAGCCGGGGAAGGTTGCTCTGATCTCTCATCCGCATTGAAGAAGGTCAATGCGAACTTCCAAGAGACGGAATCTGGCAACATTTCCGCTGTTCAAACTACCGGAGAGATGGCTAACGGAGGTGCTCGCTGATGGCTGCTCCTCACACTCCAGGGTCCACCGCAACAAAGCCCGCAGGCGGGCAAGCTGGGGCGTCGGCCTCGGCACAGGGAGAAGAAGATCCCTGGTACACCGGAGGCGGCGCGCTTGAAGATATCGCAGGGATTTCTTCTGCAGTTAGCTCAGGAAACTGGGTCCAGGGCGGTTTGAGCACTGCATCGCTGATTGCTGACACTGCATCGGCCTTCATCGATCCTCTGGGAACCGCCTTGTCGTGGGGAGCAGCGATCATCATGGATCACTGCCAGCCCCTTCGCGGGTGGCTTCAAAAGCTCGCCGGAAATAAAGACGATGTCCTTCAAAAGGCAAACTCGTGGCGCAGCGTGGCCTGTGCTCTGGAAGAAAACGCGACGCGCCTGAAGACAAACGTCACCTCTTTCACTCAGTATTCACGAGGCCAGGCAGCCGAATCCTTCGCGAAACGAGCTGGTGGAATCGGCGTCCTGATTGCGGGTGCGTCAAAGGGTGCGCACGCCCTTGCTGAGGGTATGAAAGTCCTCTCATCTGTCGTTGAAATCGTGTACTCGATGGTGCGAGACGCGATCGCGCAGATTGTTGGAACCTTCATCAGCGCGGTTGTTCAGGCATTCCTGAGTGCCGGGCTTGCCTTGGCGAAGCTCATTCCTGAAATCGTCATGCACGTGAAGAACTGGGCGACGAAACTTGCGAAGTCGGTCAAGGATTTGATTGCTACAGCGGGCAAGCTTAAAGACTTGTTCACTCACGGGCGTGAAGCAGTGTCCTCGATCATATCGAAGATCAAAGAAGGGATTGCTGGCCTGAAGTCCGGTGAACCCCACGTGCCTCATACCCCTGAGACGCCTCGAGAACACTACAGCTCGCCCGTCGAGGTTGACCCTTCCTCGGTGCGTACACGTGAGGATTTGCTGAGGGACGCTCCGAAGGATACCCGCGATCCCGGCCTTCCTGACGCAGTTATGCAGGAGGGACGCATTGAGGGCCTCTCCGGTGCTGATTTTGTCAGGAAACCCGATGATGTCTGTGGTTATGCACCCGATGGCACTCCGCGCAACTATGAGGGCTGGAATCGGGACAATCGTATTTTCTACGTTGATGAGGATGGGGTAGCGACAGAAGCTACTAAGTGGCCCGATCACGATGGCTATAAGGATGGGGTGCGAGAGTATTCAACTGCTGAAGGATATGCAGCTGAACACGGCCTCATTGTGGACCGCATTGGTAACCCTCGCGGCGGTTATTTGGGGGCTGTCGAAAACGGCCATGTCTCAACCTTTGAGGAACGTGCTTTGGCGCCTGGATCCGTCCATGAGCCCTACTACCAGTACCAAATCAACCCTTCCAACATGCCTGAAGGTTGGAAGATTGAACACGGTACTGCGGCGCCGTGGCAAAGCGAGGCAGGCGGTGCGCGTCAGCTTCGTATCCTCGATGCAAAAGGTAATTCCAAGAGCGTTGCGGACCTTCTCGATTTGGGTATTTTGCAGGGTGTGGAGGTTCCTGTTGGACTTCGTTGAGCGTTTCGCTCAAGCGGTGAGTGCCGCCTGGGGGGATCAGGTTAGGGGAAGTCTAGAACCAGGCGATTCCCTGGTGGTCTACCCGTCTTCCGCTGCAGCAGAACCATTTGGCGTGTATTTCGACGACAATACGTACTCCTTTTACACGCACGAGCGCGGTTCACGTATTGGTCCCGAGTTTCAATCTGACGATGTTAGCGTGATCCAACACTGCCTGACTTTGCGCGTGGGCAATGCACTTCGAGTTGCACAGGGCTTCGAGAAGCTAGCGTTGTACAACACCGCTCCAATCCGTTCGGGATGGACGATGGTTCGATCGGCATCGGCAGATAATCCGGGGTTCGCTGGGATTCGTTCAGATCGCGGTGTCTTCTATCCCTGTGCGTGGGCAAACCGTTGGTTGCTCGCGGGGCTCTCTCACGTGGTTGAGTATTCGCCTCTCGAGGTGTTGGAGTGCTATTTGCGTCCGGACGCTGCGCCGCTGCTCAGCGAATGGCTCCAGAAGAGATAAGTGAGCCTCAGTAATGAAGGCAGAGCTCGGTGGCAGCTTTCTCGATCGCTTAGCCCTGGCGCTTGACGACGCTTGGGGAATGAAAGTGAGCGGAAACTTTGCCGCTGACGGCTGTGTCGTCTTCAATGCAGGCGTTTTTGCTGCTCCTCACGAAGAGGCCTCTTACCAAGAGGGCGTTTATTCCTTCTACTACTGCGAGCGTGCCTCCAGAGGTGCTGCCTTGTTCCAGACGACTAATCGGCAGGTTTTCGACCACTGTGTACTTCAATACTATGGAAATCCTCTGCGCAGTCGATACGGTTTTCCCGAATTGACACTGGGAAACACTGCTTCAATCCGTTCGGGGTGGACAATGGTTCGCACGGGTTCTTCGCTTCGACATGATTACCTTGGAATTCGCTCAGATGATGGGAAATTCTATCCGTGTAAAACGGGCGATTTTCGCTTGCTTGCGGGACTCTCTCACGTGGTTGAGTATTCGCCGCTTGACGTGTTGGAGTGTTACTTGCGTCCAGATGCTGCGCCGCTTTTAACGCAGTGGCTTTCGAAGCCCGCAGGATGACATGTTTCGTGGCATATGATGGGGAATAGCTTGCGGAAAGGTGAAATACATGGATTCAACGACACCAGAGCCTAAGGAACCGCAGGGTCCTTGGCGTTGGCTGATGGACAGTGAAGAAGTCAGTTCTTCACTGGTGCGTTCCAGCATTGAGCAGTTCACCAGCCTGGAGGCCTACACCTCTAAGTTTGGCGATATGGTCGACATGATCGGCTACCCCTATCTTTCGCGCGTGTGGCAGGTTGATCCCAATGGCAAGCCTTATTCTTTTGAACAACGCTGCCTGGCAATCACCGATGTCCACTCGCCCTACTACGCGTACACGATTGCGAAGCTTCCCGTATATGCGTTGATTTCAACCGGAATTACCGCACCGAACTTCGGTATGGAAGGTGGCGCGCGGGAAGTGCGTTTCATCTACGGTGGTGAACTTTTGACGGTCGCCGAGTGCGTTGAACTGGGTATCTTGAAGGGACGGTCTCTGTCATGAGTACTACCAGTCAACTGATCCAATTCGCTAAATCCTCCGGTGCTTTCTGGATGAATCGCGGCACTGGTATTGCACTGACGTGGGATAGCGGTATTTACTGGCATAACTTGTGGACCGAACACGATGATCAGGGCACTTTGCTGTACAAGTATGGTCCCAGTGAGCGTTGGGAGGATCGCTCGACTTTCGTTGCTTCTCCCTTCGAGGATTGGACGGCGAAGGGCGCGATTATCCACGTGGGCGAGTTCGCCCGTAGCTATCTGGGTTGGGATCCGATCATCATTCCGCAGGTTGATTCTGATCCCGTTGCTCATCCTTACGTGTATTCGCAGTTCTTTCCGTGGGTTGGAGGGCTTGAGTTGGATGGAAAGGTCTTGCCTTTGACCGTGCGCACAATGTTCCCCACCCACCGAGAACTCACTGCCTTTGCGCATGTTGCCTCTGTTGATTCCCAATCGTTGCTGGATGCGTATATGTCTGAAGATGGCGGTGCCTTGCGGAATTGGGTTCGCCGTAGTTAGTTTCTCGATTTTCGAGGCCGAGGCAGCCGGGTGGACATGTTGAGTTCACCCGGCTGCTTTTTCGTCTTGTGAAGGTTTTCTGGCCCTTCTTTTGAATCTTGAGATTGTAGGGGCGTGGTTGTAGCGTGGGAGCATGGACGAGAGCTTTGGTTCGGACCGTGTTGAGGCGGCTCGGGCTGAGCTGCGCGAGGAAGTTGAGGCTGCGCTTGAACGAGGGAGTAAAGCGCAGGCTTTTCTTGACCAAATTGAGGATGTTCGGGGTGAGGGAGCGTCGAAAGGCGGTGTCGTTCGCGTGAGCGTCGACTCTTCGGGAATGCCCATTAGCGTCGTCGTTGACGGTTTTCCGAAGCTGGGTGATGCATTCATCGAGGCGTTTCAGCGGGCTGTGCAGGATCTGGGCGCAGGAATTGCTGACCGAGCGGCGGACTCCTATGGGGCCTCGTCTGTGGAATCGCGGGAGTTTCTGCAAGCTTTTGGCAGTAGACGTGAAATTAGTGCAGAACTTGAGGTAGCTGTTCGCGGTGGGTTTGACCGTTTTGGCTGTTTGCGCCCTGAAGGTGTGCGTCGAGCTGCTGCAGGCAGATCCGGTGACTTATCCAGGAGGGGTGTTCGGTGAGCGTTGTGGAAGACGTTGAAACTCCCAAATTATCGACGGGGAAACATCCAGATCCGAAGCTCACTGTTGTTCCGGATAGTCCGACTACTGCGGATCAGGCAGGTGGATATTCGTCTGGGCATCCTTGGTACACGGGCGGCGGCGCCTTGGAGGATATCGCAGGTATCGCAGGCGCGGTTGAGTCGGGGAGCTGGCTTGACGGTGGTTTGTCGGGCTTGTCGTTGGTTGCCGATACCGCGTCGATGTATTTCGATCCCTTAGGTACAGCACTGTCGTGGGGCGTAGCGATGATCATGGACCACTGTGATCCTTTGCGCAGCTGGTTGCAGAAGCTTGCTGGAAATCAGGACGACGTATCGGCTAAGGCTAATACGTGGCGCAATGTTGCGTGTGCCTTGGAAGAAAACGCTAAGCGGATGGATGCTAATGTTGCTTCATTTACGCAGTATTCCAGGGGACAAGCTGCCAATTCTTTTGCTGAGTCTGCTGGCGGCGTAAACGCGCTGATTGTGGGGGCCGCACAGGGAGCTCGCGTGCTGTCGCAGGGCTTGGAGATTCTTGCGGGTGTGGTCGAGGTCGTGTATTCAATGGTGCGCGATGCGATCTCTCAGATTGTAGGTACGTTTATTAGCGCTGTTATTCAGGCACTGCTGACGGCTGGTTTGGCCTTGGCAAAACTAATACCTGAGATCAGCGTGAAGGTTTCTGCTTGGGTATCCAAGCTGTGGGGGCATATCGATAGTTTGCTGTCCTCGGCCGGCAAACTTGTTACCTTGTTCAAGAGCGGTGGCGATCTCATCGCTTCAATGGTGAAGAAGATTAAAAATGGGCTGAAAGCAGGCATTGGTAAAGGGCACGCTCCCGCGCCACATGAACCCCGACACTCTGCGAAACACCCCAAGCGTCGGCAACCGCAGTCGCCCATTAAGGAAGACCCCAATTCTGTGCGTTCGCGTCAGGATTTACTTGACGATGTGCCTTACCAGCCCATGAATACAGGTCTAGACGAGTCGATTGCGAATATTGGACGGATCAAGGGCATTAAGGGTGTTGATCTTGTTCATAATTCAGACAACGTCTGTGGTTTCGGAAACGGCGGTAAGCCTCGGACCTATTCAGCGTGGCTCGATGAGCATAAAACGACGTATGTTAATTCGCAGGGACAGACGAAGATCGGGCACGACTGGCCGCCCAACGACGGGTATGCAGGCGAACGGAAACTCTCTTCGTTCGCGGAGTATGCGTCTGAGCATGGCGTGATCGTAGACCGCGTTGGAGATCCGGATGGAAAGTTCCTTGGCGCTGTTAAAGACGGTCGTGTTGCCTCTTTTGAGGAACGTGGGCTTCCCCCTGCCTCAGTGCATCAGCCTTACTATCAGTATGTCTTTACCGGCCATATGCCCGAGGGGTGGAAAATTGAGCACGGGATCGCTGCATCGTGGGAAAGCGAGTGCGGTGGGGTACGTCAGTTGAGAATTCTTGATGAGCTTGGAAGTCCGGTAAAAATCTCGGACTTGATTAAAAGGGGTGTTTTAAAAGGCGTGGAGGTGCCTGTTGGATTTTAGTGAGCGTCTTGGCCAGGTGATGCATGAGGTCTGGGGATGTGACGTGGTGGGTGATCTGGGGAAGGATGGTTATTTGGAGTTCTTTCCCACGGACACGGTCTCTGAACCGGAGGTAGTGCACTGCAAGGAAGGTTTGTTCGCCTATTACNAGTATGAGCGCGGCGATATCGGGGGACCGGTTTTTCGGTCGAGTAGTTTGCATGTGATGGAGCATTGTTTAACTCTGTGCTTTGGGAATCCTCTTCGTAAAAGGTTAGGGTTTCAGCCTCTTCGTCTTGTTCGTAATTTGTCTATGCGTCCGGGATGGTCGTTTGTTGCTGTGGATTCAAAGCCTTGGCATGGGTTTTTAGGTATACGAAATAGTGAAGGTGTATTTTTCTCATGTAAGACGCGGAATGATGATCTTCTTTCGGCGTTGTCGTATGTTGTTGAGTATTCGCCTCTAGACGTGTTGGAGTGTTATTTGCGCCCGGATGCTGGTCCGCTCCTGAGTCAGTGGGTTGATCTTGAGTGGACGCCTGAGGAGGATGAATAGGGCTTCTTTATTGAGGGGACAGTTTTCTCAGCGTGGAGGTGCCCGTTGGACTTTAGTGAGCGTTTCTCTCAGGCGCTTCAAGCGACGTTAGGAATGGAAATGCATGGGCAGCTTGGCGAACCTGGCCTGGTGCGTTTTTCCCCTTCGACGGTGACGTTTGGTACTGAGGAGCTTGAGTATAGGGGCGGTGTGTATTCGTTTTACCAATATGAGCGTGCGTCACGTGGCGGAGCTTCTTTTGAATCGAGTAGTTTGCATGTGATGGCGCACTGTTTGATCTTGCATTTCGGGAAGCGCTTCCGGATCTGGTCACATTACAGTTTTCTTACGCTGGACGAATGCTCAATGCCTCGCGTTGGTTGGTCCCTTGTGCCGGTTGGGGATGGGAGGCGACCTGGTTATTTAGGTATTCGTTCTGAGAGTGGAGTTTTCTATTCGTGTAGGACGATGGATGATGATCTTCTTTCTTCTCTTTCTTATGTTGTTGAGTATTCGCCTTTGGATGTGCTGGAGTGTTATTTGCGTCCGGATGCGGGACCGCTCCTGACTCAGTGGATCGATCGTGAGTGGAAGTCTGAGGAAGAGTAGAGCTTGTTGGTTGATGACTCTAGCTTTCTAAGCGTGGAGGTGCCTGTTGGATTTTAGTGAGCGTCTTGGTCAGGTAATGCATGAGGTGTGGGGATATGACGTGGTGGGTAATCTGGGAAAGGATGGTTATTTGGAGTTCTTTCCCACGGACACGGTCTCTGAACCGGAGGTAGTGCACTGCAAGGAAGGTTTGTTCGCCTATTACNAGTATGAGCGCGGCGATATCGGGACACCGGTTTTTCGGTCGAGTAGTTTGCATGTGATGGAGCATTGCCTTGTGCAGAACTATGGGAACCCCATTCGCAAAAAACTAGGTTATTTGCCACTGTCTTTGTATGGTTTTGTGTCCGCAAGAGAAGGGTGGATTTTAGCTAGGCGTGATCTACGTCTACGGCATGACTATTGGGGTGTTCAGAAGAACGGCAGTGCATACTATCCCTGTCAAACCCACGATCAATATTTGCTAGCTGCCCTTTCTTATGTGGTTGAGTATTCGCCGCTTGAGGTGTTGGAGTGCTACCTGCGTCCGGATGTGGGTCCGCTCCTGAGTCAGTGGGTTGATCTTGAGTGGACGCCTGAGGAGGATGAATAGGGCTTCTTTATTGAAGGGACAGTTTTCTCAGCGTGGAGGTGCCTGTTGGATTTTAGTGAGCGTTTCTCTCACGCCGACGCAGCATCTCTTCTTGTGAAGGTGTGGGCAATCCCTCGAATCAGTTTCATGAGCATCTGCCCTTCGTCTGCTTGCATTCCCTATAGTTCATAGTGTGGATTGAAAGCCACATGAACTGCGGTAACACGAATGCAGAGGAGCATTGTTCATGACTGAGACCACTCAGGTTTCGTCTGGTCTAAACATCGAGATGGCCGGTCTTGATGTGATCCCCGAATCCGAACGAAAAGGCACACCATCGTCCTTATTCATGCCTTGGTTTGCCGCTAATATCTCTGTCCTCGGTATTTCCTGGGGTTCGTGGGTGCTGGGTTTTGGCCTTTCGCTCACGCAGGCCATTCTTGTCAGCGTTGTTGGCGTTGCACTCTCATTCCTTCTGTGCGGACTGATCGCTATCGCTGGTAAGCGAGGTTCTGCACCGACCCTCGTGCTCTCTCGCGCGGCATTCGGATATAACGGAAACCGTATCTCTGCAGCAATCTCGTGGATCCTCACTGTTGGGTGGGAGACCTTCCTGGCCATCATGGCGGTTCAGGCAACTGCGACCGTCATGGGGGCGCTTGGTTTCAGCAACCACCTGCTTGCGCAGATCATCGCCTTGGTCGTCGTGGTTGTCCTTGCAGCAGGAGCGGGCATCCTCGGGTTTGAAGCGATCATGAAGGTCCAAACGTGGATCACCTGGGCGACGGCAATCCTTACGATCGTCTACCTTCTGCTCTCGGCCTCGACAATCAACTTCGCGGTCCTTTCCGCACGTCCCGCAGCTCCCTTCGCAATGCTCCTAGGTGCGATGTGCATGCTTATGGTTGGTTTTGGTTTTGGATGGATTAACGCAGCAGCGGACTATTCGCGCTACCTTCCTCGCAAGGCCTCAACCGCCGGCGTCGTCGGCTGGACGACCGCAGGTGCCGCACTGCCCGTCATCATCTTGGTGATCTTCGGCGTGCTGCTGGTTGGGTCCAACTATGACACCCTCTCTGAAGCCATCGGCAACGACCCGATCGGCGCGCTGACAACAATTCTTCCGACCTGGTTCCTCATCCCCTTCGCGATCGTTGCAATCCTTGGCCTTGTCGGTGGAATCGTTATGGATATCTATTCTTCTGGGCTCTCGTTGTTGGCAACTGGCGTCCCGGTTACCCGCCCCGTAGCCACCGCAATCGACGGCACCATCATGACCATCGGAACGATCGTCGTTGTTTTCTTCGCCGATTCTTTCCTCACTCCTTTCACCGCCTTCCTGACAACCCTTGGCGTTGTCATTGCGACCTGGGGTGGCGTCATGCTCGCTGATATTGCACTTCGTCACCAGGACTACGACGAGCCCTCACTCTTCACATCAACGGGACGCTATGGTTCCGTTAACTGGGGAGCTATCGCCACGCTGGCTGTGGGTTCCTTCGTTGGCTGGGGCTTCGTCGTCAATGCGAACGCCACGTGGCTTGCGTGGCAGGGCTATCTCCTTGGCCCACTCGGAGGCCGAGAGGGAGATTGGGCTGGTTCCAACATCGGAATTCTTCTTGCCCTTCTCGTGGGATTCTTGGGATATTGGCTGACCAGTGCGCGCCGTGTTCGTGCGCAGGAAGCCACCCCTTCCCACACGCTCGGCTAAACGTTGAGGAAGGTGTGCTTTGACAGCTGATCCCCGTTTCTCTTCTGTTCTTTTCGATCCCGAGGCCACTGCCGCCGCGGAGCAGATTCGTTCCCTTTGCGGGGGAGTGCCCTTCGCATTGGTCGTCTTGGGGTCGGGCCTAGCAGACGCGCTTAACGAGCGGTGGGGAGTGCCATCGGCCTCGCAGCCTTTGGGCTCACTTCCTGGTGTGAGCACCCCGGTTGCGGATGGGCACCGCAATGAACTTCGTGTCTACATGCGCGAATGCGGCCCCGTTGTGGTCGCAACCGGACGAACTCATCTGTATGAGGGACACGGGCCTCTTGCTGTCACCGCACTGATCCGTGCGGCTGCGTGCGCGGGTATTGAACGCGCAATTGTGACCAATGCAAATGGCTGCCTGCGCGACTGGTCGCTGGGTGATGTCATGGTTATTGCAGACCACATGAATCTCAGCGGTTCCTCGCCATTTGACGGGCCTCTGTTCGTCGATATCTCACAGGTTTGGGACCGTGAGATGAGCAAGAGGATGCGTGAGCACTGCGGTCGAGAGGGAACCTACGCCTTCCTTCGTGGGCCTGAGTACCAAACAGGTGCAGAAAGCCGAGCCTTAGCGCAATTAGGCGCTGACTGTGTTGGGATGTCGACCGTTCTTGAGGCAATAACCGCCCACGCACTTGGAGTCCGTGTCGCAGGTATGTCTGTTGTCTCAGACTTGTCTTTCGCTCAGGTGCAAACCGAGCCGCAGGACGTTGTGGATGCCGCGCGAAAGGCATCCACAACGGTCGTTGCCGGAATCGAGGCTGCGCTGGCTGCGGAGTGAAGGACTAAAGAACGTCCAAAACCCGCGAAAGCATCTCTTCGGCCACCTTCGGCGGGCACGCGAGGTTCATTCGTGCCCACTTCGAGTAATCCGCGCCCAGCGTGATCCCCGCATTAACCGCAATATGCGCGCGCTCAAGCAACACACTCGCGGGGGAGTCCCCAAACTGTGGATAGGCCTCGAATCCCCACCATGTCAGGTACGTTGCCTGCGGAGGACGGAAGTCGATCTCGGTGGGTGCCAGCGCCTCAGTAACGGTGCGGATATTGCCTTCGATGACCTCGAAAATCTCACGCTGCCACTCGTCGCCGTTCGTGTAGGCCTCGATCGAACCCAAGGCACCAATCGTCGACATTGAATGGGGGAGTTTCTCTTGACAGATGCTGTCCCAGCGCTCGCGAAGTCCCTCATCTGGAATGATGACCTGCGCATTGGGCAAACCCGCAATATTCCAGCCCTTCGTCGCCGCGGTTGCGGTAATTGTATGGGAAGCAAACTCTGCGCCCATCCGCGCATAAGAAACAAAATCGCGACCACCCAAAACCAAGGGGGAGTGGATCTCGTCAGAAAAGACCAGCGCGTCGTAGCGCGACACGAGCTCTTGCAAAGCTCGCATTTCCGCCTCGGTGAGGACGCGCCCCACCGGGTTCCACGGATTGCACAAGATGACCAAGCCAGCGCCGGCCTCGAGGCCCGCCTTAATTCCATCAAGATCCAGCGTCCACCCGCCGGGGTAGGCATCGCCATGGAGGGAAGGAACTTCAATGACGGAGTGGCCCAGCGCAGGTGGGATCGTCAAGAAAGGCATGTAAGCGGGAGTCGGGACAATGACCGGGGATCCTGGGCGAACCAAGTACTGAATCATCGCCTCCAAGGCTGGAAGAACCGCAGGAGCGACCCTCACCGCTTTCGGATCCAGATCCCAACCAAAACGCTTCTTCTGGAAAGCGGCGGTCGCCTCGGAAACTTCGGGGGCGAGCCACGTAGGGTTGTAGCCCAAAAGTCCGTCCTGAATCGCGGAAACCATGACCTTCTCAACGCAAGGAGCGGTGCCGAAATCCATTTCAGCAACCCATGCGCCCAAAACATCGCTGCCATCGGCAGGCTTAATGCCCGTCCACTTCAATGAGCCGATGCGACATAGCTCTTCAGCGCTACGAAATTCCATGCGACAGCTTCTTTCACGATCGTTCGAGGGAGGCCTCCAGACGAGGCCGGGAATGTGAGCTGGCTCCCATTGTATGGCTTCAGATTCATATTCGGAATTCGCCTTGGCGCTCAAAGGAAAGTGATGCACCTATCCCGCCACCAGCCTCGCCGGTCGGAAGAATGTGCACGGGGGCAAATTCTGGGAGCTAAACTTAGAAATTATGAGTGTGACTACCGCAAGTGGCGCCGATGTTCGCGTCCGATTCTGCCCTTCGCCAACTGGAACCCCCCACGTGGGAATGGTCCGCACCTGCCTCTTCAACTGGGCATACGCGCGCCATACCGGCGGCACCTTCGTCTTCCGTATTGAAGACACCGATGCTGCTCGCGATTCCCAAGAATCTTTCGATCAGATTCTTGATTCGCTGCGTTGGCTGGGCCTGGATTGGGATGAAGGTGTCGGTAAGGGAGGCCCGCACCCGCCGTACCGCCAAAGCGAGCGCATGGACATCTACCGCGATGTTGCCGCAAAGCTCCTCGAAGCCGGCTATGCCTACGAATCCTACTCGACTCCAGAAGAGGTCGAAGCTCGCCACATCGCAAAGGGTGAGGATCCCAAGCTTGGCTACGACGGCTTTGATCGCGATCTGACCGAAGAACAGATTGCCGCCTACCGCGCCGAGGGACGCAAGCCGGTTCTGCGCCTGCGTATGCCCGATGAAGACATTACCTTCACCGACCTGATTCGCGGCGAGATCACCTTCAAGCCCGGTTCGGTTCCGGACTACGTCATTGTCCGCGCCAATGGTCACCCGCTGTACACGCTGGTCAACCCTGTTGATGACGCGCTCATGGAAATCACGCACGTTCTGCGTGGTGAAGACCTGCTCTCTTCGACGCCTCGTCAGATCGTCCTCTACCGAGCGCTGGAAGAGCTGGGTATTGCCAAGTTCATGCCTCGCTTCGGCCACCTGCCCTACGTGATGGGCGAAGGCAACAAGAAGCTCTCCAAGCGCGACCCCGAATCGAACCTGCTCCTGCATCGCGAAGCTGGAATGATCCCCGAGGGCCTGAACAACTACCTCGCACTGCTGGGATGGTCGATCAGCCCCGATAACGATGTCTTCTCGATGGAAGAGATGGCCGCGGCCTTCGATATTTCCGACGTGAACCCGAACCCCGCACGTTTCGACCCCAAGAAGTGCATTGCGATCAATGCTGAGCATATCCGCCTGCTTGAGCCGGATGATTTCCGAGGCCGCATCGTCCCCTTCCTTCACCGCGACGGTTTGGTGTCGGCTGATTCCTTCGACGAGCTGACCGCTGACGAACAGAAGATCATGCAGCACGCCTCTCCGCTCATCCAGACCCGCATTCAGTTGCTCGGTGAGGCTCCTGGAATGCTGGGCTTCCTCTTCACGGAGGATGACGCGCTTGAGCTGGATGAGAAGTCCGTATCGAAGCTCAAGGAAAACGCTCCTGAGGTTCTGGACGCGACGATCCACTTCATTGAAAACTACGACGGCCCCTTCACAACCGAGGCTCTTGAGCACGCGTTGCGCGAGCTCATCGTTGAAGGCATGGATATCAAGCCGCGTATTGCTTTTGGTCCGATTCGCGTGGCAGTGACGGGACGCCAGGTGTCCCCGCCGCTGTTTGAATCCATGGAAATCTTGGGTCGTGAGAGTGTACTCAATCGTCTGCATTCATTGCGCAACCGACTGGGCTAAACTGGTCACCACCTGAGATGGCTGACGCCGAGCGTTAGCACCATAATCGGCCGCAGGAAGTGGGATGGAGCTGGAGCCTAAGGGCTCCGGTGGGGGACTCACTTCCTGCGGTTCTTCATGTATGCCGCACTATGATCAGTGCCACGTTCCTGCGATTTGGCAAGTAGAGCGCAGTTCGCTATTCTTTTCTCTTGTCGCCGCTTCGGTCTGACCGAACGGATTGCGCCATGGGGTATGGTGTAATTGGCAGCACGAGTGATTCTGGTTCATTTAGTCTAGGTTCGAGTCCTGGTACCCCAGCCATCGCAAAGGAATTTGCGAGAAGGCCCCCATCGTCTAGCGGCCTAGGACGACGCCCTCTCACGGCGTTAACACCGGTTCAAATCCGGTTGGGGGTACGATTCTTTTCCACGCTTTGTTGCGAAAAGAACAGCGCACGTTGTGGCGCGCCGCCCCCATCGTCTAGCGGCCTAGGACGACGCCCTCTCACGGCGTTAACACCGGTTCAAATCCGGTTGGGGGTACAACTCTTCGCAGGGCTTCGGCCCTGCTTTTTTGTTATCCAAAGATTGCCACCCAAGTGCCGCCCGTCAAGCATGCAAGAATGACACCATGCGCATTATTTTGGTCTCCGATACTTTCCGTCCCACCATGGGCGGAATTGAAACGCAGGTGGGTGCCCTTGCCGACCACCTCCACGCCCGAGGCCATGAAATCGTTGTTCTCACCTGCACGCCTGAGGATACGCAGGTCGAGCCTTGCCCCTATACGGTTCTGCGCTCGACATGGTCGAATCCATTTGACGCACCCGTCGATCCGAAGGCGCCCCGGCGCTTCCGTGACTTCATTACGCGTTTCCACCCCGATGTCGTTCACTACCACATGGGTGAACTCACGCCGGTCGTCCAATCCCTTGTGCTGCGCCTCAAAAATTCTGGGATTCCCCAGGTCGTCACCGTGCACTCTCTGTGGGATCCACGCCTGACAATTCCGAGCTTCACTGCCATCGCACGCAGAACGGGCCTTAATAGGGCTCCGATCATCTGGACGGGTGTTTCACAGCTTGTCAATGATCAGATTCGAGCGGTCATGGGGGAGGGCGTTCAGATCGGTACTTTGCACAACGGCGTTGATCTGGCTCCATGGCAGCGTCCACCCCTTGCTCACGAGGGAATCCTTGCTGTCACGGCAACCCGCTTTGCGCCTCGAAAGCGCGTGGATGCGCTCATCGATATCCTCGCAGAGACCTCTCGCCGCTGGAATTCCTACTATCGCCGAGGCGAAGCTTCCTCTTTCCCTCTGCGTGCGGTCATCGCGGGTGAGGGACCGCTTTTCAATGCCACTGTGCGCAAGGTTGACAAGTATGACCTGGGGGAGTGGGTTCTTCTTCCGGGACGTATGAGCGCCGGTCAGCTACAGGACCTGTATTCGCGAGCGGATATTTTCCTTGCCCCCTCGATCAAAGAATCTGCCTCGATCGCGGGACGCGAAGCCTTGGCATCTGGACTCGCAGTGATGACGCGTTCACAATCTGGGCTTGCTGAAGTGGTTGAGAACGGCGTGAATGGGTGGAGTCTTGACAGCGACGAGGACATGATTGAAACGCTCGTGGGCGTACTTGAGCGTCCTGAGTGCCTCACTGACATTCGTGCGCACAATATGAGCGCTAGTTTTCCCTTCTCGTGGGAGAAGGTCATTGACTCAACGGAGGAGTATTACCGGCGCGCGATTGCTGCCGTGTCTTAGTCTTCCATTCCCTCTGCGGAGCGGAGGAAATCAGAGAGCCTATTGGCTGCCGCAACCGCCGAGGGGCCGTGCTGGCGTCCCGGTTGGCGTCCCATGCGCTCGACGGGGCCAGAAATCGAGATCGCGGCCAGCACTCGGCCGGATGGGCCTCGAACGGGGGCGGACACCGACGCGACGCCAGGCTCGCGTTCTGCAACCGACTGTGCCCAGCCTCGGCGACGAACTTGCGCGAGCATCGTCGCATTGAAAGTCGCGCCATACAGGCCGCGGTGCAAGCGGTCGGGTTCTTCCCACGCAAGAAGAACCTGCGCGGCAGAACCTGCCTTCATAGTGAGGGTCGCACCAACAGGAATTGAATCGCGAAGCCCCATTTCACGTTCAGAGGCGGCAACGCACACGCGGAAGTCGCCTTGACGACGGAAAAGCTGGGTCGATTCCTTGGTGTGATTGCGCAATGCGATCAGAACGGGCATTGCGGCAGCAAGCAGACGGTCCTCGCCAGCAGAGGAGGCGAGTTCTTGGAGACGCGGCCCCAAAACGAAACGTCCCTGCATGTCGCGTGCAACGAAGCGGTGATACTCCAATGCGACGGCCAGGCGGTGTGCTGTTGGGCGTGCAAGACCCGTCGTTGCGACCAACTGTGCAAGGGGGGCCGGACCTGCTTCGAGGGCGCTCAAAACCAACGCGGCTTTATCTAGAACGCCAACTCCACTTCCAAAGGCTTCTGAGTCCTCCATGATGTTATTTTCACATCTCATTAAATGAGATATCAAGTCCAACTCCACCGTAAGTGTCAATCATGGGAAGAAAGAAGTCGAAGAAGGAGCGGGAAATGAGTGGAACGCTGGCCGAGAAGGTCTGGGCTGATCACGTAGTTGTACATGGGGAAGATGGCGCCCCGGACCTGCTCTACATCGACTTGCATCTGGTTCATGAAGTGACCAGCCCTCAGGCATTTGATGGTTTGCGCATGGCTGGACGCAAGGTGCGTCGCCCCGATCTCACGATCGCAACCGAAGATCACAACACCCCCACCGTGAACATTGATCTGCCGATCGCAGATATCACCAGCCGCACCCAGATCGATACTCTGCGCAAGAACGCGAAGGAATTTGGTATCCGCCTGCACTCCCTAGGTGACGCCGATCAGGGAATCGTCCACGTCGTTGGTCCTCAGCTTGGACTGACTCAACCCGGCATGACTATCGTCTGCGGTGACTCTCACACCTCGACGCACGGTGCTTTTGGCGCTCTGGCAATGGGAATTGGAACCAGTCAGGTCGAGCACGTCCTTGCTACCCAGACACTTCCCATGGCTCCTTTCAAGACCATGGCTATTACCGTGAACGGCTCTCTGCCCAAGGGCGCGACCGCAAAAGACATCATCTTGGCCGTGATCTCGAAGATCGGAACCGGTGGAGGACAGGGATACGTCCTTGAGTATCGCGGTCAGGCAATTCGCGAGCTTTCGATGGAAGGCCGTATGACCGTGTGCAATATGTCCATCGAGGCCGGTGCTCGCGCTGGAATGGTCGCCCCCGATGAGACGACCTTCGCCTACCTCAAGGGACGTCCCCACGCTCCTCAAGGTGAAGACTGGGATCGCGCCGTCGAATACTGGAAGACACTCCACTCAGATGAAGATGCGGTTTTCGACGCCGAGGTCATCTTGAATGCCGAAGACCTCGAACCCTTCGTAACCTGGGGAACCAACCCCGGGCAGGGCGTTCCTCTGTCTGGTCAAGTTCCCAACCCCGAAGACTTCACCGATGAGACCTTGCGTGCGGCCGCGAAGAAGGCTCTGGACTACATGGGCCTCGAGGCCGGCACTCCGATGCGCGATATCAAGGTCGACACCGTCTTCCTGGGCTCATGCACGAACGGCCGCATTGAAGACCTGCGCGCGGCCGCCGAAATCATTCGTGGCCACGAAAAAGCCCCGGGACTGCGCATGCTGGTTGTTCCCGGTTCGGCGCGTGTTCGTCTTCAGGCCGAGGCCGAGGGCCTGGATAAGGTCTTCACGAATTTCGGCGCGGAGTGGCGCAATGCCGGTTGTTCAATGTGCCTGGGGATGAATCCCGACCAACTGGCACCTCAAGAACGCTCCGCCTCGACCTCGAATCGTAACTTTGAAGGCCGCCAAGGAAAGCTTTCGCGCACACACTTGGTTTCCCCACTGGTCGCAGCAGCAACCGCAATTCGTGGAACACTGTCCTCGCCCGCCGACCTGGATGAACCGGCTCAGCGCTGATACACACCGAAGGAAAACTCATGGAAAAGTTCATTTCGCACACGGGTATTGGCGTCCCGCTCCGCCGCTCAAATGTCGACACCGACCAGATCATTCCGGCCGTCTTCTTGAAGCGCGTTACAAAGACCGGCTTCGATGACGCGCTGTTTTACGCATGGCGCCGCGAGCCTGACTTCATTTTGAATCGTGAACCCTACAACCAAGGATCGGTCTTGGTTGCTGGGCCAGATTTCGGAACCGGTTCATCGCGCGAGCATGCGGTGTGGGCACTTCGTGACTACGGCTTTAAGGTCGTCCTCGCCCCCAAGTTCGCCGATATTTTCCGCGGAAACGCGGGTAAGCAGGGCCTCGTTACTGGGATCATCAGCCAGGACGACTGCGAAAAGCTCTGGGAACTGCTCGAAGCTGATCCCGGCGCACAAATCACGGTTTCTCTGGAAGATAAGACCGCGCGCCTCGGTGATTTCACCTGCACTTTTGAGATCGATGACTACGTGCGCTGGACGCTGATGGAAGGTTTGGACGATATCGCCTTGACCTTGCGTCACGAGGCAGAAATTACCGCCTACGAAGAGCGCAGGCCGTCCTTCAAACCGAAGACACTTCCTGCAAAGACTCTTCCCCTGCAACTGGTTGTTTCTGCACGTCCCGTTGACTCTGAGTAGTTCGCCACCCGCAAAAGCTGCCCGAAGCGCACGCAGATGAGGGCGAGCTGCTCTAAAGTGGTCACAGAAAGTCGACAGCTAGGAGACCAGCAAGATGTCCTCGATTCTGCGAGTTGAAGGTGGCCACCCGCTTCAGGGCACCATTACCGTGCGCGGAGCAAAGAACTTTGTTCCCAAAGCGATGGTTGCATCGCTGCTGGCCGACACGCCCTCAGAGCTCTACAACGTCCCTCTGATTCGTGACGTTGACGTGGTCTCTGACCTCTTGTCCCTGCATGGGGTCAAGGTTGATTACGATCAGGAGCGCGGCGAATTGCGTATGGATCCCGCGAATGTTCGCGTGGCCTCGCGCTCTGATATTGACACTCTTGCGGGAGCTTCGCGCATTCCGATCCTCTTCTGCGGGCCTCTTCTCCACCAACTTGGTGAAGCATTCATTCCGGAACTGGGTGGCTGCGCTATCGGTGGCCGTCCCATCGACTTCCACTTGGAGACCTTGCGTAAGTTCGGCGCGATCGTTGAAAAACAGCCCGATGGTGTTCACATCAAGCGCCCGTCCTCCGGGTTACACGGCGCAATCATTGAGCTTCCCTTCCCCTCCGTTGGCGCGACAGAACAAACACTGCTCACGGCAGTGCGCAACGACGGCATCACGACCTTGAAGGGCGCGGCAATCGAGCCCGAAATTATGGACCTCATCAATGTTCTTCAGAAGATGGGCGCCATCATTTCCGTCGATACTGACCGCACCATCCGCATCGAAGGCGTGCAAACCCTCAGCGGATACCGCCACACCGCTCTTCCTGACCGCATCGAGGCCGCTTCCTGGGGAGCGGCGGCCCTGGCCACTCACGGTGACATTTACGTCCGAGGCGCACACCAGCCGGATATGACGACTTTCCTCAATACCTTCCGTAAGGTTGGCGGCGCTTTCGATATCGATTCAGAAGGTATTCGCTTCTATCATCCCGGCGGTGAATTGCATTCCATCGCTTTGGAAACCGCCGTTCACCCCGGTTTCATGACGGACTGGCAGCAGCCCCTCGTCGTTGCTCTCACTCAGGCCGAAGGCTTGTCCATCGTCCACGAAACCGTGTACGAAAACCGCTTCGGTTTTACCTCTGCGCTGCGCCAAATGGGTGCAAATATTCAGGTTTACCGTGAGTGCTTGGGTGGAACACCGTGTCGTTTTGGCCAGAAGAACTACTATCACTCAGCTGTTATCTCGGGGCCGACTCCTCTTCACGCTGCAGACATCGTTGTTCCTGACCTTCGCGGTGGCTTCTCGCACCTGATTGCCGCACTGGCCGCCTCGGGAACCTCAACCGTTTCGGGAATCGATGTGATTTCGCGCGGATACGAGCATTTCATCCGTAAACTGCGCGAGCTGGACGCGCGCGTCGAATACGCCGACCGCTGAGCTTTCCCCAAGTGCCTTTCGTGGACCCTTCAGCGCCCTCCTTACAGCTCTTCGTCTCTGCTCTTTCTGGCCGAGGCCGAGCGCTGCGCCTCGCACCCCAAGCTGCTGCGCTCCTGCGTGAACGCGGATGGGAAGTTGAGGTGGTTGTTACTCATCGTGAGGACAATCCAGGCCAGCTTGCTGCCGCGTCGACGCACCAGTGGGTCGGAGTCTTTGGTGGCGATGGGTATATCGCTCACATCGCCTCTGAGGTTGGGAAACGAGGCGGGACAGTGATCCCTCTTCCCGGTGGGCGGGGCAATGACCTGTGCCGCTGTCTAGGGATTGGGACGGATGCGTTGGCGCATATCCGTAAGCTTCCCCAGGCCTCGGAGATCGTTTCGTCGCAGGCGGGCACCATTGGGCGTTTTCGCGATGTGGATGCTATGAGGGTCGCGCCGCTTGCTCATGCAGGCGAAGCGCAGAATTTAGACGCACAGGGTGCGCGCTCCAGTGAGGCGTCGCAGGTTCTTGGCTTAGTTTCTTTTGGTCTTGATGCACTTGCCAATCAGATTGCCAACGAGTCGCCTTTTAGCTCCGGGACGCTTGCATACGCGTGGGGAGCGGTATGCGCGCTGGCCAGGTTCAAGCCTCGGACCATGGAAATCGAGGTCGATGGCCAGGTGCGGCGTATCCGCGGGTGGTTGGTTTCCGTCTCAAACTCGGGATGGTTTGGCGGTGGGATCAACATCGTTCCCACGTCCAATCCCAGTGACGGCAAGCTTGAGCTTCTCACCGTTGACCCGGTGCCGAAACACCAAGCGATCCGCGTTTTGGCGCGGGTACTTACTACTCGGCGCGTCGATGACCCGATTGTGCATGTGGAGACCGTAAGCCGAGTCAAAATCCTTGATAGCGCCGGACTGATCGCGATGGGAGACGGCGATCAGGTTGCTCGCGGGTCCGTTGAGATTTCGGTTCAACCTGGGGTTTTTCGGGTTTTCGCATAGAAAAACACGTGCCGGGTGGGGAGCAGCGTTTTTACCCGCGTGCCCGCTTCGTTAGACTACACGCATGACTCACCGGCTCACAGGTTTCTACCGTTTCGCGCGAGGCGTCTTCCGTACCTTCATGGTTCCGTGGACAAAAATCGACGTGGAAGGCCTCGATAAGCTTCCGCGCGAGGGCGGTTTTCTACTGGTGTGCAACCACCTGTCAAACATCGATCCGGTTTGCCTGCTGTGGGTAATGATGAAAGCCGATATTCCCGTTCGAATCATGGCGAAGTCTGAGCTTTTCAAAGTGCCACTCCTAGGCGGAGCGATGCGCCAGATGAAGCTTCTGCCGGTAAACCGACGCGCCAAGGACCCGGGTGCCATTCTTGCTTCGGCAGCTCAGGCCCTTCGCGAGGGCGAATGCGTGGCCATTTATCCGGAAGGCACGCTGACTTTGGACCCCGATTTGTGGCCGATGCGGATCAAGACCGGTGCTGCACGACTTGCTTTGGACACGGGCGCGCCGGTGATTCCCTTTATTCACTGGGGAGAACAGAAGATCATGCGCTCGGGTTCTGCACTCATTGACTTCCGTCCTCGCAGGCGAGTCTCGGTGCGTATCGGTGATCCGATTCCCCTTGAGGACCTGTGCCGCGAATCTGGCTCAGCCGACCACGAGGCCGTCGAAGAAGCAACCAAACGGATTCAGCGCGTGATGATCGAGGAAGTCGCCGCCCTTCGCGGGGAAGAAGCTCCCACAGGCGTGTGGGATCGCAAGCTCAAGGAACGCGTCGACTACTAGCGCCGAAGCCCTTGTTACTTCGCGATGTCGATGACGACTCGCGAGGGACTGCTGAGCGCACTCAAGGTGACCTCACGCTTTCGGTCCATTCCGATGACAATGTGAGTATCGGCCTCAAAAGTTCCGTTCTCGAGTACGCGTATCGGCCCGATATCAAGGGTTTTGGGTCCCTTATAGTAGTTGGCTGCTAGTTCCTCGCTCACGGGCATAGCCCCGCCTTGAAGATTGAGATCAAGATAGACAGGCGTTCCCAAATCGATGGGATCTCCCTTGCCCTGGGTGAGCGGGGAGGTCGTCCACCCTCCGATCCATCCCACGTCATCACTTCCAGTGAACTCAACGACAACGCGGTAAAAACCGTCGTGGTCTCCCACGCGCATATCGTGGAAGACCGGTGCGTGGTTGGCGTCTTCTTTGCCAAGGGATTGCTGTGGGAAGCGGGGTTCAATGCTCTCCCACGTACTGGGAGTCGCCGATGTACTTGCGCTGGCACTAGGGGCAAGCGACGGGGATTGGCTGCTTGCCGAGGCCGTGGGCGCGCTTGAAGCGTCGCTTTGCGATGGGGTGGGGGAGCACCCGCACAATACAGCTGTCGTCACAAGAACGAGGGCAGATAGGGCTGTGCGTTTAGACATGAGCTCCTCCTTGGGCACGTCGCGTGTCTTTATCCTAGTAGGGTTGAGGCGGATGGGAGAGGAATGACAATGATGACACGAATGAGCGTGCTGGGCACGGGCGCGTGGGGAACCACTTTTGCCCAGGTTCTTGCAGATGCTGGACACGCTGTCACTATGTGGGGACGCAATCCAGAGATCGTCTCCGCGATCAACTCGCATGAAAATCCTCGCTATGTTCCCGACCTGGTTCTCTCCGAGTCGATTAGCGCGACCTGTGATCTGCGCCAGGCCGTTGATGGCGCAGATCTTCTCATGGTTGCAATCCCCGTCAAAGCGGTACGCGCGACTCTCGAGGCAGCGCGCCCCAGCCTCGGAAATGAAACTGCGCTACTCTCACTGGCCAAGGGCCTTGAGCTGGGCTCGCTCAAGCGCGTGGATGAGGTGTTGAGTGAAGCTTCTGGTGTGGGACACGATCGGATCGCGGTTCTTTCCGGGCCTAACCTCTCGCGTGAAATTGCGGTGCACCAACCGACAGCAACCGTTGTCGCCTCGAGCAACCTTGAATTAGCCAAGGAAATTGCGGGAGTCTGCCACAACTCTTATTTCCGCCCCTATCTGTCCTCGGATGTGATTGGCACTGAAATTGCCGGCGCGACGAAGAACGTTATCGCCGTCGCGATTGGTGCGGCGGAGGGGCTTGGTTTAGGAATTAACACCCGCTCGACCTTGATGACGCGTGGCCTCGCAGAAATGACGCGTCTGGGCACTGCCTTGGGCGCAGATCCGGCAACCTTTGCGGGGCTCGCAGGAATTGGCGACTTAATCGCAACCTGTTCGACCACGCTGTCCAGAAATTTTTCTTTCGGACATCGAGTTGGGACGGGCATGAGCGTTGAGGATGCTCTTGCTGCTTCTGCTGGCGTCGTGGAAGGCGTGGCCTCGGCGATTCCAATTCTGCAGCTTGCCCAATCGATTGGCGTAGACATGCCGATTACGACAGCAGTTGTTGAAGTTGTTGAGGGGCGCGCGGGAATTAACGACATGGGGAACATGTTGCTCTCGCGTCCACGAAAGATGGATGGGTGGAAAATTGAGCTGGTCTGAAGGCGCGCACAGTGCGGGCAAGGTCGATTCTCGCGGTAATCTTGACCCCATGAGTGAAGTCAAACGTCCTCGCGTCCTCGTTGTTTTTGGTGGACGCTCCAGCGAACACTTGGTCTCTTGTGCGACGGCTGCCGGTGTTCTTCATGCTCTTGACCGTGAGCGCTTTGATGTCCTTGCCGTTGGAATTACGCGCGATGGGCAGTGGGTGCGAGTGGATGATAAGCCGGAGTTGGTGGATCTTCGCACGGCCTCGGATACGACGATTGTGCCGGGATTGAGCCGCGTGAGCCTGCTTCCCGGCCTTGCCCGCCTTGTTGAAACGACCTACGACCGCTCTCCTGAAGATCACAATGCCCAAATTGTCGGAGTTGAAGATTTGGGCGTGATCGATGTGGTCCTGCCTCTCTTGCACGGTCCTTACGGCGAAGACGGAACAATTCAGGGCCTCTTCGAGATGTCCGATGTGCGCTACGTCGGTTGCGGCGTAACTTCAAGTTCGGCCTCGATGGATAAGCACTTGACGAAGACGGTCCTTGCCGAGGCTGGAATTTCGGTTGGTCGTTGGGAATTGGTCACCGAGAAACAGTGGTCGAAGGACCCGCAGGACGTGCGTTCGCGCATTGATGCTTTGGGATACCCTGTCTTTGTTAAGCCCACGCGTGCAGGCTCCTCAGTGGGTATTTCTCGCGTTGATTCGCCCGACCAGCTGGACCTTGCAATTAAGGAAGCCGCCGCGAACGATCCGCGCATCATTGTCGAGGCCATGGCCCATGGTCGCGAGATTGAGTGCGGTGTGCGCGTGCCTGCCGGTGGCGAGGCAATGGCCGCACCGCTGGGGGAGATCGGTGTTCCCGAAGGCGAGTTCTACGACTACGCCCTCAAGTACGTTGACACTGATGCGATTTCCTTGATGTGTCCGGCTGACATTCCCGCCGAGGACGCGCAGAGGATCCAGAGCATTGCCCTGAAGGCTTTCGAGGCCTTGGAGTGTGAGGGGCTGGCGCGCGTCGACTTCTTCTACAACGATTCAACTCACGAAATCATCGTCAACGAAGTGAATACCATGCCCGGATTCACTCGCCTGTCCCTCTACCCGCGAGTGTGGGCCGAGGCCGGGATGAGCTACACGGAACTGGTGACCTCGCTGCTAGAAGAGGCTCTCAGTCGCCCACTGGGACTAAGGTAGGATATCTTCATGACGAAAACACCCAAGGTCACCCTTGTTACTTCCGCGAATATGCCGGGACTCTTCTCCGATGAAGGCGGGCTTCCCGATGCGCTAGCTGAGCGCGGAATGGATCCCCAGATCGCGGTGTGGAATGACCCTTCCGTTGACTGGGATAAAGCTGGACTGTGCGTCCTTCGTTCGGTTTCCGACTATGCGACGCAGCGCCAGGAGTTTGTTACGTGGGCGCAGTCGGTTCCACGCTTGCTCAACAACGCCGATATTGTCGAGTGGAACACCGATAAGCACTACTTGAAGGACATGGAAGAACTCGGCCTCCCCGTCATTCCGACGACGTGGCTTGAGCCTTCGCATGGATTCTCCAAGCATCAGGTGCACTCGCGTTTCCCTGCTCTTGGTGACTTCGTTGTCAAGCCTGCTGTGTCTTCTGGTGTCCGCGATATCGGTCGCTACACGGCAATTGACACTCTCCAGCGTCAGGCCGCTTTGGCGCAGACGATCGACCTCTTGAACGAGGGGCGTTCCGTCATGCTGCAGCGTTACTTGGAGGACATCGACGTGCACGGCGAAATTTCCCTGGTGTTCTTCAACGGCTTGCTTTCGCACGCAGTCGAAAAGCGTGCGGTACTCCATCCTTCCTCCGTCACGGATCCTTCTATGCACGAGGCCGTGGTTACCGCGCGTCCCGCAGATGCTGAGTCGTGGCAATGGGGCGAGCAGATTCGTCAAGTTCTACACAAGTACATGCGTGCACGCTTGGGACGCGACGAGCTTTTGCTCTACAACCGCGTGGACCTGGTCCCGGACGGTGAAGGTTCCTTCCGAGTTATGGAAGTTTCAGCGACCGATGCTGATCTGTACCTTTCTGCTACACCTGAGGCTTTGAACAACTTCGCCGATGCGATTTCGACTCGCGCTTTCTGGTGAGTGAGAGCGCGGTAAGGACGCGTTCAACATGAATTCCGGCTCTCCTACCTGTGCGGTGGGGGAGCCGGTTTTACGTATCGAGGGGAGTGAACTTCGTGGTAAGTGCCACGCTTATCGTTTCTGATTTCTCACTTTGCCTGCACTGATGTTAGAGTTTCCCCGTTGCGTTTTTTGCGGCGCTCAATGGTGGCTGTAGTTCAGTTGGTAGAGCACCTGGTTGTGGTCCAGGACGTCGCGGGTTCGAGTCCCGTCAGCCACCCGGATAGAAAAGTCCCGAAGCCTTTGGTTTCGGGACTTTTCTCATGTTGCGGTGCTAAAGTTTCGGCAATGCGTTGATGCGCAGTCGGCACACGTAGCGTTGACGAAGGAGTTCACGATGCCCAAGGTTCGCGCATATGCCTGCGATGACCCTCGTTCGATTTATCACCCAACCGTCATTGATATTCGCGAGCCGGGTCCCGGAGAAGTGCTCTTTGACATTAAATATGCCGGAATCTGCCACTCGGATATTCACACTGCACGCAGTGAATGGGGACCGATCCCGTATCCCTTCGTTGGTGGACATGAGATCGCTGGCGTGGTGACCAAGGTCGGCGAAGGAGTTACGAATTTCAAGGTAGGGGACAGGATCGGCGTCGGTTGTTTGCAGGGCTCGTGCAGGCAGTGCGAGTACTGCGCCGACGGGCACGAGCAGTTCTGTAATAATCCTCATGCCTACTGGACTTTCCGTGCAGGTCCTGACGGGAAGCCGACCGCTGGAGGCTATGCCCAGGCGATGACGGTACGTGCAGATTTTGGCTGCCATGTTCCTGATGAAATGGAGCTCAGCGATGCCGCGCCTTTGATGTGTGCGGGAATCACCATGTACTCGCCGCTGCGCCGCTGGGGCGCGGGACCGGGCAAGAAGGTCGCCATCGTTGGCATGGGCGGCCTGGGACATATGGGTGTCCAGATCGCAGCCGCGATGGGCGCGGAAGTTTCGGTGATCTCTCATGGGCGTTCCAAGGAAGAAGATGCACGTCGTTTTGGCGCCACTGCCTTCTACGCAACCTCGGAAGAGGGCACCATCGAATCTTTGGCCTCGTCCTTCGACATCATTATCTGCACGGTGAGCGCGGACGATTTGGATTACCCGGGACTTGTCCGTGCACTCAAGCCCTTCGGTGTCTTCGTTGACGTGGGCCTGCCGGAGAATCCGATGGTGATCCCCATGCGCGCCGTTGTTAACGGAAACAAGGTTGTTGCGGGATCCCAGATCGGCGGCATTGCTGAAACTCAGGAAATGCTGGAGTTCTGCGCCCAGCACGGCGTGCGTCCCGTGATTGAGATCATCGACGGTGATTCCATTACCGAGGCCTACGACAAAGTGGTGGCCTCGAAAGTGCGCTACCGCTTTGTGATTGATACTTCGACGTTCTAGGCCAGTTGCGCTGAGGAGTGTTCTAGTAAGTATGCGAAAGGAGCCCCGGAAAACCGGGGCTCCTTTTTCGGAGCGAAGGTGATCGCGGTGAAAACACGCGCCCCCTCGGGGCGGCCTGTAGTGTCACAGATCCAATCCACAGCAAAAGACGCGTGACTCATACGGGAACACCCTGTCATCCACGTGTGCCTACTTCCGGTGGTAGCGGGGGCTGGTTCCCAGGTGGACGGTTTGGGCCCCGCGGAGGTGGATGGCTGCTTCGTTAGTTCCGCGGTAGACGTAGGTGTCGGGGAAGGAGGCTATCTGTAGGGATCCTGCGACTCCGTCGATGTAATCCTGGACGTCCTGCGCGGTGGGTTCAGAGCCCCCCGGCTTTTGGATGATGGGGTTCTCGTCGGGGTACTGCGAGGGATCTGTGTTGACCAGTGCGCCACCATCGATGGCGCCGTAGCCCGTGTACTTGTTCCAGTCGTGATTGGGGTTCAGGCCGGTGTGGACCAGGAGTTGGAGGATCTGGTTGGCGGTGGCGTCGGGCCACTTCTGGCGCGCGAGGGCCAACATGCCAGCCACGAGCGGGGCAGAAATGGAGGTGCCGTGAACGGTGACCGGCTCCCCTGTGTTCACGTCGTAGGTGTTGTACGGTCCGCCGAAGGCGGCGGTGACCATGCCATTGGCCGAGTTGGAATAGGAGGCGAAGGTACCGTCACTGTTGATGGCGGACACGCCGACGACACCGGAGTACCTGCCCAGCGCTGTTATGTCGTCTTGGAGTGCCTCGTTTCCGGCCGAGGCGACGATGATGACGCCCTTGGTCATCGCGTTGGTGATGGCCCATTTGAGCTCGAAGGAAACTTCGGAGACGCTTTGGGAGATCGAGATGAATTGGGCGCCGTCTTCGACGGCCTGGTTAATGAGAGCGGCAGTGGTGTTGAGCTCTCCCTTCTTGGAGTCGCACGAGCCGTTCGATATTGTCCCAGCGGTGGAGGACTGGTAGGTGTACAGGGTTGCGTCGGGTGCCACGCCCGAGATGGGGGAGACCAGGATGATCGCCATGTCAGTACCATGGCGGATCCCCTCAGGTGAGTCTTGGATGGTGCAGCGGCTCTTATCGGTGATGTTCGCCCCCTTGAGGGCCGGGTTACTCGTATCGACCGGACCGTCGATGAGGGCAATCGTGACACCCTTACCGGTGTATCCTTTCGCGCGTGCGGTGTCGAAGTGGTAGTAGGAGAAGTACTCCTGTGAGGGCACCGCGCCATCCGCGTGGGCCGGGGCCGGCACCAAGGCGAGGACGCCAGCGGCTAGGGCCAGGGCGGAGGCGACGGTGGTCAGGGCGCGCGCGGCGCGCCTCGCCCTCCCTACGAAAGAGAAGTGAGAACGGGGCGCGGCTTTGTGCTGCTGGTCGTCGTATCGAACTCCGGAGTAACCGGTCATTGCTAGCTCCTAATAAGTGAATGAGGAAAATGAAGAGCGTGTCGATGCGCCGGGACGCTTACTTACCGGCCTTGAAGCGGCGGACCAGCGGCTCCTTAGGCTGATCGTCACCATCGACCTTCAGGGTCCATACGTACGTCAGGTCAGCACCTGACCCCTCCACGTCTACCGTCCACGACGAGTAGTACTCGCAGTCCTGCTCCACGCACAGGTCGTAGGTGTCCTGGCCCAGACGCCAGTAATCGGTGGCCGACATCCTCTGGTAGATCTTGTCGTCCTTGTTCACCACGGTCTGGCCATTCGGATCCAACTTGAAGGTCTCGTCAATGATCGGCGGGGGATCCACCCCTACCAGCTCCGTTCCCACCATCTTGCTCAGGGCTTTTGCCTTTGCGGCAATCTCTTGCTTCTCCGAACCTGACGCAGACTGCATCTGGCTGATTAACTGTTGCTTTTGTCCCTCGGGAATGTTGGGCAACTTGGAAATATCGACGGAACCTTGCAGGCCACCCAGGATACTGCAACCGGACAGCGCGACAGTGGCGAGCAGAACGGATGCGGTAGTCGCATGCATGCGGGGAAACGTGACAGGGGACATAGCCTTCTCCTATTTTTAGACGGATATTAATATGTCACGAATAAGTCGCCGCTTCAAATAATGCTGATACTGGTGGGGAGGCTCGATACGAGTGACGTGGTAACGGTACTCGGTTTACTGTGAACGCTCATGTCCGCGCAATTGTGTGCGTCCCGTGATTGAGATCATCGATGGTGATTCCATTACCGAGGCCTACGACAAAGTGGTGGCCTCGAAAGTGCGCTACCGCTTTGTCATTGATACCTCGACGTTCTAGCGCGCATCTTGGCCTAGCGATCCTCTGGTCAAGAATGCGCGGCAAAACGAAAGGAGCCCCGGAAAACCGGGGCTCCTTTTTCAGAGCGGATGACGGGAATCGAACCCGCACCATCAGCTTGGAAGGCTGAGGTTCTACCATTGAACTACATCCGCGTGCGGATCGATACTACCTGATTGTTTGTGCGATTGCGAAATTTAGGGTGAAGTCCCGTATTATGGGATCCGCAGACGACAGTCTCACGGGGTGTAGCGCAGCTTGGTAGCGCATCTGCTTTGGGAGCAGAGGGTCGCAGGTTCAAATCCTGTCACCCCGACTTTTTATTGCCAGCCCGGCCACGGCCTCGTCAATTGGCCAGCTTCTCGCAGGCGAAAAATGTGAAGCCCACAGCCAGCTAGCAGCTTTGGCGGGTGCTGTCGTAGACTAGTTCAGTTGAAATACGCCGTTTTGGCGTCCCAAGAAAAGACCTGGAGAATCCACGTGAAGAGCACTGTAGAGACCCTCGAGCCCACCAAGGTTCGTCTGACTGTTGAAATCCCCGTTGAGGAACTGAAGTCAGAAATGGACAAGGCGTACAAGAGCATCGCCAATCAGGTGTCCATCCCCGGCTTCCGTAAGGGTCACGTTCCCGCTCGCATCATCGACCAGCGTTTCGGCCGTGCCGCCGTCATCGAGCAGGTCGTCAATGAGGTTCTTCCCGGCCAGTACTCCGCTGCCGTGTCCGAGCACGAACTGCGCCCCATGTCCCAGCCCGATGTCGAGGTCACCGAGATCCCCTCGACCAGCGGCGAACTGACCGGCCAGGTCGTTTTCACCGCAGAGGTCGACGTCGTTCCTTCCTTCGAACTACCCGAGTACGGCAAGGACACCGTCATCGAGGTTGACTCCGTTGAGGTCACCGATGAAGACGTTCAGGCTGAGCTGGATGCCCTGCGTGGTCGTTTCGCTTCCCTCAAGCCCATCAAGCGTCAGGCAAAGACCGGCGACTTCACCACCATTGACCTGGTTGCCACCATCAACGGTGAAGAGGTCGACTCCGTTTCCGACGTCTCCTACGAAATCGGTTCGGGCACCATGCTCGACGGCCAGGACACTGCGCTTCGTAAGACCCACGCGGGCGACGTTGTCACCTTCACCTCCACCCTCAAGGGCGGCGAGCACGAAGGTGAAGAGGCCGAGGTGACCATCACCGTCAAGTCCGTCAAGGAGCGCGAGCTTCCCGAGGCCGACGACGATTTCGCGCAGATGGTTTCCGAATTCGACACCATCGATGAGCTCATGGAAGACCTCAAGAAGCAGGCCGCACAGACCAAGACTTCGCAGCAGGCACTTCAGGCGCGTGATCGCCTCGTTGATGAGCTGCTCTCCCACACCGAGATCCTCCTCCCCGAGTCCGTGATCGAGCTCGAGCTCAACCACCGACTGGGCGCTGACGCTTCCGCGAAGGAAAAGAAGGAAGCTCGCGCGGCGATCGAGAAGGAATACCGCACCGAGATTCTCGCCGAAGAGCTCGCCAAGAAGAACGAGGTTCAGGTTGGCCAGCAGGAGCTTTTCGACTACGCCATCCAGATGTCCCAGAACTACGGCATGGACATCAACCGCCTGTTCTCTGATCCCCAGCAGATCTCCGCAGTGGTCGCCGATCTGGGCCGCGCAAAGGCCCTCATCGAGGTTCTGCGTGAGGTGACCGTGAAGGACACCGAGGGCAACCCCGTCGACCTGAGCGAATTCCTTGGCCTTGAGGATGAAGCTGCTGCTGAAGAAGCCGCAGCCGAGACTGTCGCCGAGGTCGAGAAGGCCGGCGAAGAACTCGCAGACGAAAAGTGAGTCGCTGATTTAAGCGCAACTGAGTTCTTCGCAATGCGAAGCTCATGACTTGGTGTGGGTCGGAACCTGAGGGTTTCGGCCCACACGTCATATCTGTATGAGATCGCCGTGGTCTTTCCATGCGCCGTGAGCGAAAAGCGCTAGTTTAGAGCGCCAACTGGTGTCAGAACCGATAAGTTTGGATTCAGTGAGGTTCCATTACGGGAACCGGACCCTGAAATTGAAGGAGAGCGTGAATGGCTATTCAAGCCTCGGGCGGAAATGAAACGCCCATGGGACTGGGAGATTCGGTCTACCAGCGCCTGCTCAAAGAGCGCATCATTTGGCTTGGCGGCGAAGTGCGAGATGATAACGCAAACGCGATCTGCGCACAGCTCCTCTTGCTGGCTGCTGAAGACCCCGATCGTGATATCTACCTGTACATCAACTCTCCGGGTGGATCGGTGACCGCGGGCATGGCCATCTATGACACCATGCAGTACGTCAAGCCCGACGTCGTGACCGTCGGTATGGGTCTTGCCGCATCGATGGGTCAATTCCTGCTCACCGCAGGCGCTCCCGGAAAGCGTTACATCACTCCTCACACCCGCGTTCTGCTGCACCAGCCCCTGGGTGGTGCCGGAGGCAGCGCGACGGATATTCGCATTAATGCGGATCTGATCTTGGGCATGAAGAAGGAACTGGCACAGATCACCGCATCGCGTACCGGTAAGTCGGTCGAGCAGGTCGAGGCGGATGGTGATCGCGATCACTGGTTCACCGCGCAAGAGGCTTTGGAATACGGCTTCGTGGACCGTGTGATTGATAGCCCGCAGGAAATTGGCAACCGTGGAGGAGAAAACTGATGAGCACTCAGCCCTATTTCGACGCAGTTGCCCGTCAAATGCCCCAGGCTCGCTACGTTCTTCCGAACTTTGAAGAGCGCACTGCCTATGGCTTCAAGCGTCAAGATCCCTACGCAAAGCTCTTTGAAGACCGCATTGTCTTCTTGGGCGTGCAAGTTGACGACGCAAGCGCCGACGACATCATGGCTCAGCTCCTCGTCCTTGAGTCGCAGGATCCGGATTCGCTGATCACTATGTACATCAACTCGCCCGGTGGTTCCTTTACCGCAATGACGGCGATCTACGACACCATGCAGTACATCAAGCCCCAGGTCCAGACTGTCTGCTTGGGACAGGCTGCTTCAGCTGCCGCCGTTCTACTGGCTGCGGGCTCTCCTGGAAAGCGTTTGGCACTGCCGAACGCTCGAGTCCTCATTCACCAGCCCGCAATGGAAGGAATGCAAGGTCAGGCCTCGGATATCCAGATTATTGCCGACGAGATCGATCGCATGCGTCTGTGGCTCGAGGAGACGCTTGCTGCTCACTCGGGCAAGCCGGTCGAAGAGGTTCGTCGCGATATCGAGCGCGATAAGATCCTCACCGCCGCTCAGGCTGAAGAATACGGTCTGATTGACCAGGTTTTGGCTTCTCGTAAGGCTCACAGCTAGTGAACAACTGCGTGACTTTACTGAGTCGCTGTTAAGGAAGTGCGGGGGAGAGCGTTTTGGCGCTCTCTCCCGTTCCTATTGAATGACCGGTCTTACACTGTGCATCCCGCGCGTCAATTCGCTGTATACCACCGGGTGAATTAGGCTAGATTTCAGTAAAAGACCCGATTTGGGTGAAGTTTTTCAGGAGGCATACGTGAGTCGATTGACCGACGGAGCTGAGGCCCTCAAGTGCTCCTTCTGCGGAAAGAGCCAGAAGCAGGTCCGCAAGCTCATTGGGGGATCCGGCGTTTACATTTGCAACGAGTGTGTCGACCTGTGCAATGAAATTATCGCCGAAGACGCTGAACCTCAGAGCGCACCCTCGGGTCTTCCTCTCCCAAAGCCTCGTGAAATATTCGAATTCCTCGATTCCTGGGTGATCGGTCAGGACCGCGCCAAGCGTGCACTTTCTGTCGCCGTCTACAACCACTACAAGCGCGTGCGTTCGCGCGAAGCGGGCAATGAGGAAGATATGTACGGCACTAAGTCGAATATCTTGCTCTTAGGGCCCACGGGAACCGGTAAAACTCACTTGGCGCGCTGCTTGGCTCGACTTTTGGATGTTCCCTTCGCCATCGTGGATGCGACAGCCTTGACCGAGGCCGGCTACGTGGGTGAAGACGTTGAGAACATCTTGCTCCGCTTGATCCAAGAAGCCGGCGGAGATATCAAGAAGGCCGAGCGCGGAATCATCTACGTTGACGAAATCGACAAGATTGGCCGCAAGGGTGAAAACGCGTCGATTACTCGTGATGTTTCAGGTGAAGGCGTGCAGCAGGCTCTTCTGAAGATTATCGAAGGAACGGTGGCCTCGGTGCCTCCGCAGGGCGGCCGCAAGCACCCGCATCAGCAATTCCTTGAGATCGATACCTCGGGAATCCTCTTCATTGCTGCCGGCGCATTCGCAGGAATTGAAGAAATCGTCAAGGCTCGTCTGGGCCAGCGTTCCACCGGTTTCGGTTCGGAATTGAAGTCTTCCGCTGAGATGGGCGACCTCTACGAGTCCGTTACCGCTGAAGACCTTCACAAATTCGGTATGATTCCGGAATTTATTGGTCGTCTTCCCGTGCTGACCTCGACTAAGGAACTTTCTGAGGAAGATCTGGTTCGAGTGCTGACCGAGCCCACGAATTGCTTGGTTGCTCAGTACCAGCACCTCTTTGAGCTTGATGGCATTACCTTGGAGTTCACTCACGAGGCCTTGCTTGCCATTGCGGAGCTGGCGAACAAGCGTAAGACAGGGGCACGAGGCCTTTCTTCCGTTATGGAAGCAACTTTGTCAGATTTGATGTTTGACCTTCCCTCGCGTGATGACGTCTCCCGTGTCGTTGTCACTCGTGAGGCTGTGCTTGGGCAAGGGAGCGCCGAGTTGTACGAGGTCGATCCTGCAAGCGTCCAGAGCGCCTAGGGGGAGTCATGTCGGACACGTCTTTGCCTCAAGAACTGATCGAAGCGCGCAAAACAATCGACAACATTGATGCTGCCCTGATTCACATCCTTGCCGAGCGTTTTCGCTGCACTCAAAAGGTCGGGCTCATCAAGGCTGTCCATGAACTTCCCCCTGCGGATCCTGCTCGCGAGAGCGTGCAGATTGCGCGCCTTCGCTCACTAGCTACAGAGTCTGGTTTGGATCCTGATTTTGCCGAGAAATTCTTGAACTTCATGGTGCGCGAAGTGATTCGTCACCACGAGGATATTAAGGCCGCCTATGATCAGGCGGAAGGTGTGCCTGAATCATATTAATGGAATTGATTCTCGATAACTTCTGGGTATAGAATGTTATCAAGTCGTTATCAAAAGATATCGAATTGTTATAAATTCTCCCAGGAGATTCGATGAAGAATCGCTCGTCACGCACCCTCGTAGTCGGCGCACTCACGCTGGTCTTTGCGCTTAGCGCTTGCTCGCAGGGAACGTCATCCTCATCGTCAGCATCGGCACGGTCAAAAGCCACCACTTCGAAGAGCGCAGCCCAGGCCTCGGGATCAAAAGACCCCAACATCGCCTTCGGACAGTGCATGCGAAACAAGGGCTTCGACGTGCCCGATACGGGTCTGACTCCCGATCAATTCGCCAACGCCACCGACGCCTTCAATTCCGCTGTCAATGCGTGTATGGAAGAGGTTTCCTCACTCGTTGGAGAAGAGAACGACCTGACAAACGATCCGCACGCACGTGAGCTTTTAACAAAGGGGACTCAATGCCTGCGCGACCTGGGCTATGACGTTCCTGATCCGGGACAAAATGGCGTCGTCGACGTTCGGAATGTCCCCTCTGAAGCAGTCAATAAATGCTTCGGAAGCGTCGGAGGCAACAAGTGACCACTCGTGAACGCAGCACATACCGTCGTATAGGTGCGCTGGCTGCATCAATGGGGATGATCGTCTGCTCTCTTGCAGCGTGCTCAAGCAACAGCGCAGAATCAAATGACGCCAAGGAATTTAGCGGTGCAAGCGCGGAGATTACTCGCGGAGACCTTGTCGGTGAGACAACCGTCCAAGGAACCTTGCACTACGCCGACTCCTACACTCAGAAATCGAGCTTCGATGGTGTCATCACAGCTCTTCCAACTCCCGGTTCTACCCTCAAACAGGGGGAGAAGATCTACACGGTGGGCGGCGAAAGCAGCTATCTTCTCCACGGTTCTACCCCCGCATGGCGCAGCTTCGAAGCGGGGATGAGCAACGGAGAAGACATCCACCAACTCGAAGAGGCACTGTCTCAACTTGGCTATTTTGACGGGCAAGCGGATACCCATTTTGACTGGCGCACCCAGGCTGCCATCAACAAATGGCAAAAAGAACGGGGGCTGAGCCAAGACGGTACGCTTCCGCTTGGGCGTGTGCTTTTTGCTCCCGAAGACTTGCGTATCGGTAGTCTCAAAGCCCGCGTCGGCGACGCTGTTTCCCAAGGGGGCGATCTCTTCTCGGCCTCGTCCTCCAGGCAGATCATTTCCGCAAACCTCAAGCTCTCCGACCAATCTCTGGGAGTCGTCGGTACCAAGGTGACCATCCGGCTCCCCGGTGCTCAAACAACGAAGGGCACGATCTCGTCCGTTGAGCCTCCCAAGGAAAAAGCAGGTGCTGAAGGCTCAAGCGACTCACAGGCAACCAAGGATCGCATCATCCCCATCACCGTCACCCCTGATGACGCTGCCGCAACAGAGAAACTTCAAGAGGCATCTGTTTCGCTGGGTATTACCTCCCAGACGAAAACGAATGTTCTTTCAGTGCCTCTGGGGGCCCTCGTGGCGATCACTCCCGACCAATTCGGTGTGGAGCTCGTTGGTGAAGATGGGAAAGTTACGCGAGTCCCGGTGCAAACCGGCCTCTTTGCTGGAGACAGGGTGGAGATCTCCTCCGATGAACTCCACGAGGGACAACTTGTGGCGGTGCCGAACCGATGAGCCCACTACTTGAACTTCGCGAGGTTCGTCGCAGCTACGGTTCTCCGCCCGTCACTGCCTGCGATGGAGTGAGTTTGAGTGTTGAACAAGGAGAATTCGTCGCCATCGTCGGCCCATCAGGATCGGGGAAGTCAACCCTCCTTAACCTGATTGGTACCCTGGATCGTCCGGACTCGGGAGCGGTCATCATTGAAGGAATGGACGTCAGTGCTCTAGGTGACGCAGAACTGTCCGGGGTGCGTGCGTCCCTCATTGGCTTTGTCTTCCAGCAATTCCACCTCTCGCCGGGAGTTACCGCCTTGGACAATGTCGCCGACGGACTGCTCTACCGGGGTGTCCCGCGCGCGAAACGGCGCGAGAAAGCGCGAGAAGCTCTTGAAAAGGTCGGGCTTGGACACCGAATCGAGCACCGTCCGCACCAAATGTCCGGCGGTGAACGCCAACGCGTGGCTATTGCTCGTGCGTTGGTCGGTTCGCCGGCGCTGCTCCTCGCTGACGAACCCACTGGTAACCTCGACTCGCGCTCAGGAGAAGCGATCGTATCCCTGTTACGCGAACTCAATGATTCGGGGACGACGATCATCGTCATCACGCACGACAATGATCTCGCGGCCTCGCTTCCGCGCCAAGTCATGATTCGTGATGGGAAAGTGGTTTCTGACTCTGCAAGCGAGGTGAGCCAATGAGCCTCGATAGGGAAACAATTACCCACGCCTCGTGCCTGCGTGGCAGTGACGTCGCGCGCTTGGGGGTAAGTGGCCTTCGCGCGAGGCCAATGCGCGCAATCCTTTCGGCCTTGGGAATCGCGATTGGTATCGCCGCCATGGTCGGCGTTGTCGGGGTGTCGGCCTCGTCCCAGGCACGTCTTCATGAACAGCTCCAAGCGCTGGGAACCAACATGCTCACGGCTCGCTCAGGTGCTGATCTTTCCGGTGCAAACCTGATCCTTCCCGAAGATTCAGTGGGACGCATGCGGATGATCCCGGGAGTAACCGATGCTTCCTCGACGTCCACTTTGTCAGGAGTTTCGGTGTACCGCTCGCGTTTGATTGATCCAAATGCAACGGGTGGCATTTTGACGATGGCTGCGCCAACGAATCTGTTGGATGTTGTTTCGGCGAAAGTTGCGCGTGGAACCTGGCTGAACGAGGCGACATCACGGTATCCGGGTGTCGTATTGGGATCGAAAGCTGCGGATCTTTTGGGGATTACCACTCCGGGAACCCAAGTATGGCTGGGGAATACCTCCTTCACCGTGCTCGGGATCCTTGAACCCTCACCCCTTGCCGAAGAACTCGATAACTCCGCTTTGATCGGAATCCCGGTGGCTTCTCAGCTTTTCGGGGCAGGACAAGCACCAACGACGATTTATGAACGATCTTTGGATTCTGAGGTCGAAAACGTTCGAGAACTCATTGGTCCAACCCTGGCTCCTCAGGGAGCAACCGGTCTGAAAGTTTCACGTCCATCGGATGCGCTGGCTGCAAAGAACGCGGCCGATCAGACTCTGACAACCCTTCTGGCAGGCGTTGGCTCTATCGCCCTGCTGGTCGGTGGGATCGGAGTCGCAAATACGATGATCATCTCCGTCCTTGAACGTCGCCGTGAAATCGGACTGAGGCGTTCCCTGGGAGCCAAACGGGGACATATCTGCATGCAATTCCTTGCCGAGGCTCTGCTCCTCTCCTTCCTTGGCGGATGCGTGGGATGTGTTATTGGCGCGGCGGTCACATGGGGAATGTGCCTTGCATACGGATGGCCCGTCACTATCGCGTGGTACGTCATCGCCGCTGGCCTCGGGGCTCCCTTGGTCATTGGAGCAATTGCAGGTCTTTACCCGGCCCTGCGGGCGGCACATACGCCGCCAACTGCTGCTTTGGCCTCGCAATAAAAGAAAACCCGGTGCATCGTCGTGGTGAGCGATGTACCGGGTTTTCTTTGCAATTAGTCTTGCTTAGCCGTTTTGAACCGGACCTCCGTAGATGTCATCGATAACGTCGGCGTAGCGCTCAAGCACAGCCTTTCGCTTGACCTTGAGTGAAGGCGTTAACAAACCATTGGCTTCCGTGAAGTCGGTGGTTAACACGCGAATCTTTCGGATCGATTCTGCGCGCGAAACATGCTCATTTGCGCGATCGACCGCACGCTCCAAAGCTGAGAGAACCTCGATATTAGTCGCGGCCTCGCCAATCGACATCGGCGGTAGACCGTGGTTCTTCAGCCACAGTTGCAGCATCTCTGCATCCAAAGTGATCAGCGCGGAGATGAAGGGACGCTTATCACCAACGACGACGACCTGCGAGATCAGGGGATGGCCACGCAAGGGGTCTTCCAAGGAAGCGGGCGCAACATTCTTTCCGCCCGCGGTGACAATAATGTCCTTTGCGCGACCAGTAATGCGGACGTATCCGTCGCGGTCAAGAGAACCCAAGTCTCCGGTCTTGAACCAGCCGTCTTCAGTGAAGGAGGCGGCAGTGGCCTCGGGATTGTTGTGATAACCGCGGAAAACCGAGGGGCCTTGAATGAGAATTTCACCTTCGTCGGAGATCCTCACCGACAGAGGAGGAAGAGGCGGACCAACGGTTCCAATCTTGGACAGCCGGGGAGTGTTAACCGAAAGTGGGCCAACCGTTTCGGTCAAGCCATAACCTTCGAGAAGGGGGAGTCCAAGTCCCGTGTAGAAATGTGCCAGCCTGGTCGAAAGGGGCGCACCACCTGAAATGATGAAGCGCGCGTTTCCGCCAACCAACTGAATGATCTTCGAGTAAACCAAGTGCGACGCTGCAGCGTGCTGCATCTTCAAACGCCTTGAGGGGCCTTCAGGGGTTTCAAGTGCCTGAGAATACTGAACCGCCACATTGGCTGCCCAACGGAAGATCTTCTGTTTACCGCCACGTCCGGCCTTCGCGTCGGCTGAATTGTAGATCTTCTCAAGAACTCGAGGAACCACCAGGAGGTATGAGGGCCTGAAAGTCGCAAGATCAGGAAGGAGATTCTTGGTGTCGGGAGTGTGTCCCAAAATCCCTTCGCCGCTGAGCTGGAAAACCTGGAGGAAGCGCGCGAATACGTGGGCAAGGGGGAGGAAAAGCAAGAGACGTGAGTCTTTGCCCATCGCGACCTCAGGCATCCACGCGTGGGCGTTGAGCGCGAGCTCGGTGAAATTCCCATGCGTGATTTCTGTGCCCTTGGGGCGTCCGGTTGTTCCCGATGTGTAGACGATTGTCGCCAGATCATCGGTTGTCAGTGCTTGAGTGCGCTGGGCAACCATTGTGCGCGGGATCGTGACCCCCGCATCACGGATGGTTTGCATCGCCTCGGCATCAAGGGAAAGCAGTGTGATGTCGCTGCGTCCGAGGCGGCGGCACGCTGATTCTGCGAGCTCGCGTTGAGTCACGGTTTCGGTGATCACTGCCCGGACGTTTGCGTCTTGAATGATGTATTCAATCTGCTCGCCTGAGGAAGTTTCGTAGATCGGGACTGGAAGGAGCCCCGCGCACCACGAGGCGTAATCCAGAAGCGTCCATTCGTAGCGGGTGCGCGACATGATCGCGAGCGCATCGCCTTGTTCGAGGCCTAGCCCGATTAATCCCGCTGCCGTTGCCTGAACGTCTTCGTAGAACTCCGCGGCGGTCATGTTCTGCCAGGTATCGCCCATTTCGAGTTTGCGGGCAATCAAAGGGCGGCGCGCCGAACGCTGGACGCGGCGTGCAAGAAGATGGGGGATTGTTGTGTTTTCGTCGATTCGCACCAAAATGGGTGCGTGCCACTCAAGTGCCTGAGTTTCGCCATCAATTTCAAGCGATTCTCCGGACTCGGGGGAGGAAATGGAAACCGAGGTTTCGTCAGCGGGCAAGGCCAGCAGCTCAGGATCTTCGTCGGACATGGTTTTAGTTTACGTGTCGAGAGGCGCGAGGGTGGCGATCTTGCCAGCGAGATCCCCAAGACGAGAGGTGCCCGGCGGCAATCGCGCGCCCCTGCTGCGCGGCAATTTCCTTCACGAGGCCCTGCTGGGTCACCCATCCCAGGAAGTGCGGCGTGGGGGAGTCCTCGTCGATGACCGCGAGTGCCCAGGGATTATCAGGAGCACTCAGGCGAGCAAGGACTTGAGATGGACGAGCTGACTGGGAGATCGAGGAGGACTCATCCAAAGCAAGAGAACTGATCTGAGTATGTGGGGGAAGACCTCGAGAAAGATAGGAAGTGAGTTCGCTCAAGGTGAGCATTCCGAGATATCGAGGCAGTTCTTGGTAACGGTCCTTTGCTGCGATTACAGGAAGGCAGGGGACGGGACTTGACTGGAAATACTCCTGTGCCTGCATCAATGTCATGTCCTCGGTCAAGATGCGGCTGGGCGCGGTCATGAGCTGGCGAGCACTTCGGCGTCCGAGCAAGGTGTCGTCGACGGGTTCGTGGAGGACATCGCCTCGGCGGCGAAGCTTTTCCGTGTAAATCGTTGAGCGAGTGAAGAACCGCGAAACAAATGTTGCGATGATGACGGCCAACATCATGGGCATGATCAGGGAGTATTGTCCGGTCATTTCAACGATGATGAGGACCGCTGTCATGGGGGCGCGTGCGGCACCGGCAAAGGCAGCTCCCATTCCGATGACGCCGAAGATCGCGCTTTGTGAGGCGGCCCAAGGATCGACAAGCTGCCCAAAGATCATTCCGGTCATTGCGCCCATGAACAAGGTTGGAGCAAAGACTCCGCCCGATCCGCCAATGCCGATGGTGTAGGAGGTGTAGAGGATCCGACCGAGAAGCAAAAGAGCGAGGAAGGGAATCGAGTAAGAGCCAAAGATCGCTGAAATTTCGATTGGATAGCCCGAGCCGTACATGTATGGGAAACAGATGAGAGCTCCGCCAAGGGCAATGCTCAAAACCGCTGGTCGAGACCAATTGGGAAGCGGAATTCGAGCCCAGAAGGCATCGATCCAGTCTTCGCTGAGGTAGAGGAACTTCGAGAAGGCAAGGCCAACGAGGCCCGCAATAATTCCGAGGATCGCAACCCATCCGATATCGGGGAGGGACTGCAAGGGGAAAGTTCCGCCCAAATCAATGAGGGGATGATCTCCACTTGCTGCGCGTGCAACTAGGGAAGAGAGGACAGAAGAAACGACGACGTAGCCAAAGGCCTCGGCAGTGAAACGCGTCAAGATCACTTCAAGAGCGAAGAAAGCGCCGGCAAGGGGAGCATGGAAAGTCGCCGCGATTCCCGCAGCGCTCCCGCAGGCAGCCAGCATGATCACGCGCTCTTTGGGTAGACGGAGCGAAGCGGCGAATGAAGAGCCTAATGATGCGCCAACTTGAACGATTGGGCCTTCGCGCCCCGCTGAACCTCCGCCGCCGATGGTGAGAGCAGAAGAAATCAGTTTGACGACCGCGACTTTGGAAGGGATATAACCGCCCTTTTGCTGGACCGCGAGCATGACTTCGGGGATCCCGTGTCCCTTCGCAGAAGGTGCGAAGCGGGAGATGAGAGGCCCGTAGATCAGCGCCGAGATCACTGGGGCGAAGAGAAGGAAGATCCACGCTGGGATGGGGAGATGGCCATGAGGGCTGCCAATGTGCTGTGTGTAGTCCCAATAGCCTGTCGTTACCCAGGTCCATGCGCCAATCATGGTGTTAAAAAGGACGGCTGCGGCGCCGACGATTGCTCCCACAATGGCTGCGACAACGGCGAGCAGTGATCGGTGGGCTGCGCAGACGCGTCCGATGCGTGTCATGAGTCCGGGTTGAGGAGAGGCCTTCTTTTCACTCACCCAAACATGGTAGTCCCGGTGGCTTGCACTTCAGCGGGACTTAAAAGACCCGCACTCGTGATGGACATCACAAGCAAAAATGGGGTATTCGAGTCCCACTTGGGACTGCTGACACCGCGAAGATCAGGGGAGAGGCAATAGGCTTAAGGGGTAACGATCATCAGATCGTCGCGGCGCTGTGCGTCGCACGAAATAACTGAAGGAGTGCCCAATCATGGCAGAACCTCGTATTGTCACCGTCACCGGTGCAGCCGGAAACATCGGTTACGCCCTTCTTTTCCGCATCGCCTCGGGAGCTGTCTTCGGACCCGATACCCCCGTTAAGCTCAACCTGCTTGAGATCCCCCAGGGCGTGAAGGCTGCTGAAGGCACCGCAATGGAGCTGGATGACTGCGCATTCCCGCTGCTCGCTGGTGTCGATATCTTCGATGACGCCACTGCAGCATTCCAGGGAACTAACGCTGCCTTCCTCGTGGGCGCAATGCCTCGCCGTGCAGGCATGGAGCGCGCCGATCTGCTCGAGGCAAACGCCGGTATCTTCGGTCCTCAGGGCAAGGCCATCAACGATGGTGCAGCTGAAGACGTGCGCGTCCTGGTCGTTGGCAACCCGGCCAACACCAACGCCACCATCGCTGCTCACGCAGCAGGCGACGTTCCCGCATCGCGCTTCACCGCCATGATGCGTCTGGATCACAACCGCGCAGTGTCGCAGCTGGCACACAAGACCGGTGCTGCTGTGGCCGACGTGAAGAACCTGGTTGTTTGGGGTAACCACTCTGCTGACCAGTACCCCGATGTCTCCTACGCGACCGTTGGTGGACAGGCTGCGTCCGGTCTTGTTGACGAGGCCTGGCTCTCGGATTACTTCCGTCCGACCGTTGCCAAGCGTGGCGCGGCCATCATCGAGGCTCGCGGCGCATCCTCGGCCGCTTCCGCAGCGAACGCTGCAATCGACCACATGCGCGATTGGGTTCTGGGAACCCCCGCGGGTGAGTTCACCACTGCCGCCATCATGACTGATGGAGAGCACTACGGTGTTCCCGCCGGCCTGTGCTTCGGCTTGCCCGTCACCTCTGATGGTGGCGAGTGGCAGGTTGTCGAGGGCCTGGAGGTTTCTGAGGCAACTCGCGCTGGCATCGATCACAACATTGCTGCCCTCCAGGACGAGTACAACACCGTCAAGGAGCTCGGCTTCATTAAGTGAATCTCGCCGAAACTTACGGTTTGACTAAGAGTCGGTTCGCCTGACTTTCTTGGTCTAACGGCTTGAGGGGCGCCGCATTGCGGCGCCCCTTTTGTCTACTCACGTGCTGCTTTCTATGCCTCACTTCTCTGGCGGATAACGCGCTGCCGCGCTGGGGTTGAGCCGGCTTTTGGCCTCGAGGCCAGAGCCTCCCAAGCCACGCACCCGCAGAAGAAAAGTCCGGAAGCTAAGGCAATGCATCCACCCGAGGACAGCTCAGTCAGAAGAGAAAACCCAAAACCGAAGGCGCACACTGCAAGGGCTGCGCATGCTGAGGCTGCCATTAAGACTCCGGGGCGGGAAATGAATCGCATCAAACCGGCGCTCGGTGCAATCAGTAAGGCCAAAGGGAGCAATGTTCCCACCGCGGGAATCATGACAATGACACAAACCGTGATAAGAGCGGAGATAAGCGCGTCGGTTAACGCAAAGGCGCTGGGGGAAGAGCGGAAAGCTGCTCGGTATCCCTGTTCATCGAAAGACAAGAGGAGAATGTGGCGTCCGCGTAGCGCGAGAAGAGCGAGTGCGCCAAGCGTTGCTGCAGCGGCCAAGGCAATATCCATTGGAGTAACAGTCATGATTGACCCCGTGAGGAAGCTCGAAATCTGCAAGGGCAAGGGGGCAAACCATTTCGAGAGGAAATAGCCTAAGGCAAAACTGAAGGTCAAGACGACCCCGGCAGCGGCCCCGCCTGAGACTCCGGGGATTCGTGCCAGAGCGCTCATCAACGCGGAAAGAGGCAAGCACAAACCCAGTGCGCCCAAGAATACACAGAGGGCAAGAATGCTGTGATCCCTGGTGAAAGCGGATGCACACACGACACCGATCACTGCGCCCGGAAAGGCTCCGTGCGTGATTGACTCAGCAAAGAACACGCGCCCGCGCAGGACAGTCATCGTCCCAACGATCCCGGAGAGAATTCCTAGCAGCGCCAGTTCTAACAGAGGAAGGATAAGGATCGCTAACATGTCGTCACTCGCTTTCGTGCGCCGTGTATTCCGACGATGAGTGCGCATAGAGCCACTTGGGTCAGAGCAACCGAGGCTTGGGGTGAAGTAGGCCGGGAAAGAGGAATCAAAAGAGTCACCATCCCCAGCGCACCACCCGCGCAGGAAAGAAGTACCGAATAGGCCAGCATCTGCCTCGGCGATGAGGAAAGAAGTCGGGCGGCGAGTGCGGGGACAATGAGGTACCCGACGACCAAAAGAACACCAATTGCCGAGGCCCCCGCAACGACGATTGCGCACATCGAGGCGTTGAGGCAGACATCGCACAGCGTTGTGGGTACTCGCGCGGCACCAGCTCCCGCACTGTCAAATGCGCACATGAGCTGAGCACGCCACGAAAGAACGACTAGGACGCAAGCGAAAAGACAAAACACGAGGGAAATCACCATGCGCTGGGGAGTAACCTCCAGAAGTCGGCCAAACATCAACGCCTCCATTTGTCCTGACATATCGCCTTTTTTCAGCGAAATAATGACGCCGAGCGCGAAGAAGGAGGTCAGGACAACTGCCGCAGCGGCCTCGTGCGCGCGGTGTCGCATCGCCCAGGTCAATGCGGCGGCAACGAATATCGCGCAGATTCCTCCGCCCGCGGGGATCCAATCGATACCGCCGAAAACCGCGCCGACGACGATCCCGGGGAAGATCGAGTGGACCGAGGCCTCGGCGCCGAATTGCCAGTTGCGCAGATTGACCAGGGTTCCAACCACGCCTGCTGCAATTCCGAAGAAAAGAAGGAAGAGCAGGGGGCGGAGGAAAAATGGAGACTGCCACAGGGGGAGAGCATGTGCGATCGCGTTAAACACTGTGGATCCCGCCGAAAGCTTCATTGATGATCTCTGGACGGAAAACCTGGGAGGTTGGCCCATAGGCAACCTGGCGCCCGGCCACAATCAGGCTCTCATCGCACACTTCGGTTGCGACCCGATAGTCATGGGTTGAAATCATGAACGCAGTTCCCTGAGCTTTTGCTTGGCTGATGAGCGAGAGAAGAGCTTCGCGGTTGGGCTCATCCAAACCGTTGAAGGGTTCGTCAAGCAATACCAGACGAGGCTTGGCAACCAAGGCGCGCGCGACCAGAACGCGTTGGCGTTGGCCGCCGGAGAGGGTCCCAAAGCGCTCGCGGGCGCGTTCGGCTAAGCCAATCTGTTCTAATGCTGCGCTGACCTCTTCTTTCTGTTCACGGCTGAGTGGACGCAGAGGCTTTGTCTTGGGGTACATTCCCATTTCGACGACCTGACGAAGGTTGATTGGGAAACTCAGGTCGATATCACTGTTTTGTGGGACGTAGCCGAGGAAATCCAGCGGGCAGCTCAGTTCTCCGGAGATGAGTTGGGCGCTTCCCAAGAGCGCTCGCATGAGCGTTGTCTTTCCCGATCCATTTGGGCCGATCAAAGCGAGGGCATGTCCTGGGCTGAGCGAGAGGGTGATTCCCGTCAGGACCGGTGTCTGGGAGTAGCCGATGCTGGCATTTTTGGCTGAGAAGACAGTGACGCCAGCATCGCGGCCCTCGTCAGGCTCCGAAAACATATGAGCGTCTGCGTTCATCATGCTCGCCTAACGCGTGAGTTGCTCGGGCAGGGGAGCAAGCGTTCCGTCCCAGGCTTTTGTCATGGTTGTGACGTTATGGATGATCGAGCCGATGTAGGTTTCTCCTTCGCTTCCCACGGGGCCAAGTGAATCCCCGTAGAGTGCGTCGTCGCCGATGATGGCCTTGACTCCAGCGGCGCGCGCAATCGTTTCAATCGACTTTGAGTTATTGGAGTTCTCAGCGAAAATCGCGCTCGCTCCGGATTTCTTCACTTCCTCGGTTGCCTTTGCGATGTGCTCAGCGGTTGCATCCTGCTGTTCGTTGAAATCAGACAGTGCAGCACCGATAAAACGAATGTCGTAGCGTTTCGACAAGTATCCGAAGGCATCGTGGGAGCTAAAGAGGACGCGCTTATCAGCGGGAACGCTGTCAAAGCTGGCCTTCGCCCACGCATCGAGGGAATCGATACGCTTTGCGTATTCTTCGGTTGCCGTGCTGTATGCCTCGGCGTGATCGGGGTCCGCCGCTGAGAGGAATTCACCGATGTTGCGGACCTGCAGGGCTGCGTTCGCTGGAGAGGTCCAGACGTGAGGATCGTAGGCGAACTCCGGCTCGCTCTCTCCTTCTTCCGGTGGGAAAGGCCAAGGTGCGGCCTCGACAGTGTGCGTGCCACGGGAAACGGAATAGGGGAGTTGCTTGTCGCGCTGTTCCTGGCCCTGGGGATCCTTGAGATCTGCGGCAGTGAGAATTCCCGAGGTCACTCCCATCGTTCCCTTGAAACCAGAGGCGCTCACGGCCTGATCCAGGAAGTGCTCGAGGTCGACGCCCGAGACAAGCAAGACTTTCGCCTGAGAGAGTGCTTGCAATTGCTGGGGAGTCATTTCGTGCTCGTGTGCCGAGGCGTTGGGGGCAAGCAGGCACGTGAGCTGCACTTTTGCGCTGGCTTTCTCAGCGGGTGCCCCGATATGGGATTGCGCTCCCGAGGCATCAGTTTTATCGAGCGATATGGAGTTTTGAGCCGAGGGCTGCTGCGCAATTTGGGTGACGTAGTCACAGATCTGGGTGGTGCTTGCAACCAAGGTGAGTGAGGGGGTGCCTGACTGTGAAGACGCAGTTGAGCACGAGGCGAGAGAAGTTGCGCCCAGTAGGCAGACCGCTGCGGCGGCTAGAAATGAACGCGAGTAAGCGACGGACATTGAAGTTCCTCTTCATTGGGGTGATGTTTACTTATATCTTTATCGAAGTTCGTACGACCGAACTTTGATAAAGGTTATCGCAATTCGTGGAAGTTAGGTAGGCCTTTGTTCCCTGAGGTGGGAAAGTACATCACCCCTCAAGGCGCTCAGCGCCCGCTATGCACGTCATTTTTGGGCGTGATCTTGCCAAATTGGCGCTGTGGGGTAAGGTTGATCCAAATTCGCCGGGCACGCGTGGCCCCCGGACTTGCAGAAGGACTGAAGATGGATACGCTCAACGATTTGCCACTGCGCCAACTCGACCCTGAAATTCAAGCGGTTCTGGATCAAGAGCTGGAACGCCAGCAGAGCACGCTCGAAATGATCGCCTCGGAAAACTTTGTTCCGCGTGCGGTTCTTGAAGCGCAGGGATCTGTCCTGACCAACAAGTACGCCGAGGGCTACCCCGGTCGTCGCTACTATGGTGGATGCGAGTTCGTCGATGTTGCGGAATCCCTTGCGATTACGCGCGCGAAGGAAGTTTTTACCGGCGCGGACTACGTCAACGTCCAGCCTCACTCGGGTGCGCAGGCGAACGCGGCGGCTCTCATGGCAATGGCGAACGTCGGTGATACTCTCCTCGGTCTCTCCCTTGCCCATGGCGGCCACCTCACTCACGGCATGCGCATCAACTTCTCGGGTAAGAACTACCACGCTGTTGGTTACGAGGTTGATCCGCAAACCATGCGCATTGAGCCTGAGCAGGTTCGCGAGGCCGCGCTTCGTGAGCGTCCCCGCGTGCTGATCGCGGGATGGTCGGCCTACCCTCGTCACCTTGACTTCGCTGCGTTCCGCGAAATTGCGGACGAGGTCGGTGCGGCGCTGTGGGTCGACATGGCGCACTTTGCTGGCTTGGTTGCTGCAGGCTTGCATCCCTCCCCGGTTCCTCACGCCGATATCGTCACCACGACCGTCCACAAGACTTTGGGCGGGCCTCGTTCGGGAATGATTCTGTCCTCGCGCGGTGAACAGTGGGGTAAGAAGCTTGACAGTGCGGTCTTCCCTGGTCAGCAGGGTGGTCCGCTGATGCACGTCGTTGCGGCGAAGGCGATTTCCATGAAGGTCGCTCAGACCGAGGAATTCAAGGATCGTCAGCAGCGAACCCTTGATGGTGCGCGAGCGATTGCTGAGCGCCTCTTGGCGCCCGATGCACAGGCAGCGGGAATTCGCCTTGTCACGGGTGGTACCGATGTCCACCTCGTCTTGGTGGACTTGGTGAACTCCTCCCTGGATGGCCAGCAAGCCGAAGATCTACTCCACGAGGTTGGTATCACGGTCAATCGTAATGCGGTGCCTTTCGACCCGCGTCCCCCAAGGGTGACCTCGGGGCTGCGCATTGGAACTCCCGCGCTGGCAACGCGCGGTTTCAGCATTGCTGATTTCGAAGAAGTCGGCGACATTATTGCGACTGCTCTCATTCAGGGCACAAGCGGGAGTGTTGATGTCGATGGATTGCGTGCACGCGTGCGCGCTCTCACCGATGCTCACCCCCTGTACGCGGGGCTCAACCAATGAGAGCTCCGTGGGAAGGCGATGCTCGCGTTCTGGATGGTACGGCGTGTGCGGCTCAGATCAAAGATGAGCTTCGAGGCCGAGTCCAGGCCTTGCGTGAAAAGGGAGTAGTCCCGGGCCTTGGTACCGTCTTGGTGGGGGAGGATCCCGGTTCGGTCGCTTACGTAGCGGGTAAACACCGTGACTGCGCAGAAGTAGGTATTGAATCGATTCGCGTCGATTTGCCTGCCGAGGCTTCGCAGGAGGAAATCCTTGCGGCAGTCGAAAAGCTGAACGCTGATCCCGCTTGTACGGGTTTCATTGTTCAGCTGCCACTTCCACGTGGCGTTGATACCAATCGAATTCTCGAGGCGATCGATCCGGATAAGGACGCCGATGGGCTGCACCCGACAAATCTCGGGCGACTCGTGTTGCGGGGGAGTGAAGCTATTACCTCTCCTCTGCCATGCACCCCGCGCGCTGTCATCGAGTTGATCGAGCGCAATGGGATCGATCTCAATGGCGCGGACGTATGCGTTGTCGGGCGTGGCGTGACGGTTGGGCGATCAATCGGGCTTTTGCTCACGCGCAAGGATGTCAATGCCACAGTGACTATCTGCCATACGGGGACCCGTGATTTGGCGATGCATACCCGAGCTGCGGATGTTGTTGTCGCAGCAACAGGCTATGCGGGGCTTGTTACTCCTGATATGGTGCGACCTGGCGCGGTGGTTCTTGATGTCGGTGTCTCTCGCGTGGTGGACCCAAACACTGGGAAAGCGCGTTTGATGGGAGATGTGGCTGATGGTGTTGATTGCGTCGCTGCTTGGCTCTCCCCTAATCCTGGGGGAGTGGGGCCGATGACGCGCGCCCTCCTTCTGATGAATGTTGTCGAGGCCGCGGAGCGCTGCGTGAAACGCTGAGCATTCGCCTCGTCGATGTCTTCACACTGAAAGCCTGGGTTGTCCCCCAGGCTTTCAGTGTGTTCTGTGTCACATGTGACGAATATTTCAGGAATATATTCTTTTGTTTACTTATCGGACAAATTCGGCCGCTCTACTCTGGTCGATATATTTCGCGGCAATAAGGGATTTTCTTCTGCATATTTATGCAATCTGAGAATTTTCACAGCTTTGGATAAGTGATTTTTCTGAAACGAAGTGGTACGCTTGTTCCATCTCCAGGTGATCTAACTCATGATGCGATGAAGCAGAAGAGGACCACAAGAAATGCAACCAAGTGTAACTTCCGAGATTGGGCGCTTGCGCCAGGTGATTATCCATCGCCCCGGACGCGAAATGCTGCGCCTGACCCCGTCGAATATGGAACATCTCCTTTTCGATGACATGCTTTGGCTTGAGCACGCTCAAGCAGAGCACGATGACTTCGCGAACTCTCTGCGTACTCAGGGAACGGAGGTCCTCTACTTCCAGGATCTGCTGGCCGAAGCAATGGATATTCCTGCTGCTCGTCAGCATGTGCTGACCTCGGTATTCACCGAAGAGAGCCACGGCGTTGCGATCGCTGAAGCGATGCGCGCTTACGGCGAATCCCTTACGGGAGCTCAGCTTGCAGAACTCATGGTCGCAGGCCTGACCAAGGAAGAATTCGCCGAACTCAAGCTCGGCCCCATCTCTTCCGTGATCTACGACGCAATGGGTCCGACCTCTTTCATCGTCGCACCTCTGCCGAACCACCTCTTCACTCGCGACACCTCCTGCTGGGTTTACGACGGTGTTGCAATCAACTCGATGCGCAAGGAAGCACGTCGCCGCGAGACCATTAACTACGAGGCAATCTACAACTACCTCCCTCGTTTCCAGGACCCCTCGATCAAGAAGTGGTGCAATGGCAACGAGGCAGGCCCGGCAACCGTCGAAGGCGGAGACGTCCTGGTTATCGGAAACGGCTCTGTGCTGGTCGGCATGAGCGAACGCACCACCCCCGCCGGTGTTGAGCGCATGGCTCGCCGTCTCTTCGGCAACAGCGAGGTCAAGCAGGTTATCGCCTTGGATATGGCCAAGGAACGTGCACAGATGCACCTCGATACAGTCATGACCCAGGCTGACTACGGAGTCTTCACGAAGTACGCAGGCATGGGAATGGTTGAATCCATGACTCTGACCTCCGACGGTGAAGGCGGCATTAAGGTCGCAGCCCACGATCCTCAGGACATGCACAAGGTCATCGCACACGCACTTGGCCTCGACGATATCAAGGTCCTGACTCCTCCGATGGACGCCCTCGCAGCAGAACGCGAACAGTGGAACGACGGTTCCAACGTCCTCGCTGGCGCCCCCGGCGTTGTCTACGCCTACGAGCGCAACATCACCACCAACGACTTCTTGACCGAAAACGGCATCACAGTGATCACTGTCCCAGGCGATGAGCTTGGCCGAGGCCGTGGTGGCCCGCGCTGCATGTCGTGCCCGGTCGTGCGTGAAGCGGTCTGAGCGGCCTGCCCTCCACGCGGAAGAAACAACAAAACTCTCTGAAAGGAAACAACAATGGAGTTCCCCCTGCACGGACGTCACTTCTTGAAGGAAACCGACTTCACCGTTGAAGAGTGGCTCTACCTTCTGGATCTGGCAGCCGAACTGAAGGCCGCAAAGAAGGCCGGCCGCGAGGTTAAATACCTCGTTGACAAGAACATTGCGCTGATCTTCGAAAAGACCTCGACCCGTACCCGCTGCTCCTTCGAGGTTGCAGCATACGACCAGGGCGCACACGTCACCTACCTCGATCCCACCGGCTCCCAGATGGGCCACAAGGAATCCGTCGCCGACACTGCTCGCGTCCTCGGCCGCTTCTACGACGGCATCGAGTTCCGTGGCAAGAAGCAGGCACACGTTGACGAGCTCGCCGCTCTGTCCGGTGTGCCGGTGTGGAACGGCCTCACCGATGACTGGCACCCCACCCAGATGCTCGCTGACCAGCTGACCATGCTCGAAGCCTCCGGCAAGAAGCCGAACGAAATCAGCATCGCTTACGTGGGCGACGCCCGCAACAACGTCGGCAACTCGATCCTCATCTCCTGCGCCATGATCGGCATGGATGTCCGCATGGTTGCCCCCAAGGAACTCTTCAACTCTCCCGAGGTCGTTGCAGCTGCTGAAGAGCTCGCAGCAAAGTCCGGTGGCAAGGTTCTCGTCACCGACAACATCGAAGAGGGCGTCAAGGGCGCAGACTTCATCTACACCGACATCTGGTTGTCGATGGGTGAAAGCAAGGAAAAGTGGGATGAGCGCATCGCTCTGCTCCGTCCCTTCCAGGTCAACGCAGAGCTCATGGCAGCAACCGGCAACCCGGATGTCAAGTTCCTGCACTGCCTGCCTTCCTTCCACGACATCAACACCACCGTTGGCCAGGACATCTTCGAGAAGACCGGCATGGGCAACGGCCTGGAAGTGACCAACGACGTGTTCGAGTCGCCCGCTTCGATCGTCTTCGATCAGGCTGAGAACCGCATGCACACCATTAAGGCCGTCATGGTCGCCACCCTCGGAGAAGAAAAGTAACATGCGCATCGTAGTTGCACTGGGCGGTAACGCCCTCCTCAAGCGCGGCGAAAAGCCGGACGCTCGCAACCAGATTGAAAACGTCAACCTGGCAGCAGAGCAGCTCGCTAAGCTCGCAAAGGACCACGAACTGGTCATCACCCACGGCAATGGCCCGCAGGTTGGTGTCCTGGCACTGGAATCCGCATCCGATGCTCGTCTGTCCGAGCCCTACCCCTTCGATACGCTGGGTGCAGAAACCCAGGGCATGATCGGCTACTGGCTCCAGCAGGGTGTTAAGAATGCTCTCCCCAGCGCCAATGTCATGGCTTTGATCAACCAGACTCTGGTTCTGGCCGACGATCCCGCCTTCGCGAACCCCACCAAGTTCATTGGCGAGGTTTACTCGAAGGAAGAAGCTGAGAAGCTTGCCGCAGAGCGCGGCTGGGTTGTCAAGGCAGACGGCGAATACTTCCGCCGCGTCGTGGGTTCGCCCAAGCCGCAGCGCGTGATTGAAACCCCGCTCATCAAGGTCCTCCTTGATGCCGGTGCCACGGTGATCTGTGGCGGTGGCGGCGGCGTTCCGGTCGTGCGCAATGGCGAAGGCAAGCTCGAAGGCGTCGAGGCTGTTATCGACAAGGACCTCACGGCAGCTGTCATGGCAGACTCCCTCGAAGCGGACATGCTGATCATCCTGACCGACGTTGATGGTGCACAGCTTGACTACGGCACCCCCAACGCCCGTCGCATTGATCGTGCAACCCCGGCCGAGATGCGTGGATACGGATTCCCCGCTGGCTCAATGGGCCCGAAGGTCGAGGCCGTGTGCCGTTTCGTCGAGCTGACCGGCGGCGTCGCTGCAATCGGTCGCCTCGAGGATGCCACGAAGATCATCGCCGGTGAAGCCGGCACGATCGTGACGCCCGACGGAACCTACAACGCCTGATAAGGCTCAATAGCACTTCCGCTTCCCCCTCACGCTCCACACACCTCCCGAGGGGGAAGCGGACCCAAGGGCCACAGCGCCCTCGGGAACCAAGCTTCTTCGGGGAACCGAAGAAGGGCGGGAAAACCCGCCCACTTGGAGATCGTCAACTTCGGTTGGCAACTGTTTCGAGAGCGGTTTTCTCCGCCATCCCTCAAAGAAATTTGGGGATAAATTAACAACACACTCACAAGGGAGTGAAACAAAATGACGAAGATCGTCAATTCGTGGAACGATTTCGATCCGCTGAAGCATGTTATCGTTGGTCGCGCGGACTTCTCCGTAATTCCGCCCGAAGAGCCCGCAACCTCCGAAAAGGTTCCGGTTGACTCCGAGATGCGCGGCATGTGGGGACCCCGTCCCACCGCCACCGTTGAAGCAGCTAACGAGCAGCTCGACAACTACGTCAAGATCCTCGAAGGCCTCGGCGTCAAGGTTGACCGCCCGACTCCTCTGCAGTGGAACCAGGAGATCAAGACTCCCGACTTCCGCACCGAGTCCGGCATGACCCAGATGCCTCCTCGTGACATCCTGCTCACGATGGGCAACGAGATCCTTTCTTCAGCAAACTCCTTCCGCTGCCGCTACTTCGAGTACCTGGCCTACTGGCCGCTCATGAACGAGTACTTCGAGCAGGACCCCGAGTTCCTCTGGACCCAGGCTCCCCGTCCTCGTCTGACCGACAAGTCCTACAAGCACAACTACTACGATGAGCGGATCTCCCTCGAGGAGCGCCTCGAGCGCACCGCAGCCAAGGACTTCGTGACCACTGAAGTTGAGCCCATGTGGGACGCAGCTGACGTCATGCGCGTCGGCAAGGACCTCTTCATCCAGCACGGCCTCACCACCAACCGTAAGGCCATGGAGTGGTTCAAGCGCTACTACCCCGATTTCCGCGTTCACGCTGTGAACTTCCCCGGTGATCCCTACCCGATCCACATCGACGCGACCTTCGTGCCGCTGCGTCCGGGCCTGATCATCAACAACCCCCACCGTCGTCTGCCCGAAGAGCAGCGCAAGATCTTCGAAGCCAACGATTGGCAGATCGTTGACGCCGCAGATCCGGCACACACCACCCCGCCGCCGCTGTGCTACTCCTCGGTGTGGTTGTCCATGAACTGCTTGGTCATCGACCACAAGACCGTCTGTGTTGAGGCCTCTGAGGTCCACCAGCTGGAGCAGATGGACAAGCTGGGCATGAACGTCATCCCCGTCCCCTTCCGCGATGCTTACGCATTCGGCGGCGGCCTGCACTGCGCGACCGCTGACGTTTACCGTGAAGGCGGCTGCGAGGATTACTTCCCCAACCAGGTCGACGATCCCACGCTGGTCTGACGATCTAAAGGCTAGGCCCCCCCGATTCCTCCAATTCTGTATCGGGGGGGCCTAACCCCTATCTGCACAAGAATTCCCCGGTGGTGAAATGTCGTGACTATCCGGGGGAGTAACGGGGACGTGGTTGCCCAATCGGGAACGCTAATCGAGCTTGTTGTTCCCCTTAGCCCGCGGACCTGGTTCTGCTGAAGCATTAACACTTCCAGGTTTTAGAAAGGACGAAGATGTCCACACAATCTAGCTACAAAATGAACGACAAGCTCGGTGTCATCGCGATCCTCATTGCTGCTACCGGTATGGCAATGGTTGGTACCTTCTCTCGCGGTGCCACCAAGGGGCTCCTTCCCGAAGACAAGGCAGTTATTGGTTCGTTCCTCTCATGTGGTCGTATGACCACCGCGATGTTCGGCTTCCTGATCATCGCGATTATCCAAGGAAAGTTCCACGATCTGTGGAAGGCTAAGGTTTCCTTCTCGGTCATCATGGGTGGCGTGAGTATTGGCCTGTCCCTTGGCTTCTACATTTCGTCGACGCTGATGACGTCGATTGCAAACGCAGTCTTCTTAATCTACACCGGCCCGCTCTTCTGTACGATCTTGGCTCGAATCTTCCGTAAAGAGCACATCAGCCTTATGGCCGGCGCATTCCTGGCGATGGTCTTCATCGGCATGCTCTTGACGATTGGCGTCATCGATTGGACTGACGGCCACCTGAAGTTTGGTCTTGACCTTTCGGGTGCAACTGCTGAATACCCGCAAAAGCCTCTTGGTGACCTCTTCGGCTTCTTGTCCGGTGTCTTCTACGGTCTGTCGATGTTCTTCTACGGCTACCGCCGCGATATGGACTCCACCGTTCGTGGATTCTGGAACTTTGTCTTCGCAGCCAGCGCTGCACTCGTCATGAGCATCATTCTGCGCCCCTGGCACGGCGTTGCCTCCTTCACCGCTTCGAACTGGAGGTGGGCCGTTGTTCTCTTCATCGTCTGTGGTTTGATCGCCCTTGGTTCACTTGTTATCGCTGGCCGTAACCTTGTCGCTGTGAAGATCTCGACGATCTCCTACTGGGAATGCCCGGTTGCAATTGCCCTTGGCATCTTCGTTTGGGGCGAAAGCATGACCGTTACGGGTGCAATCGGTGGTCTGCTGATCATCATCGGCGGCATCGGCCCGATCTTGTTCAAGGATAAGACCGCGGCTCCCGTAGAGGAGGGGGATGCACTTCAGGAGGTCGAGGCACGATGAGTGGTCAAGCACAGTCTGATAGTGGTAGCGAACACCACACACTCCTCCATCACGAGATGAGCGCCGAAGAACACGAGAAGCTTAAGACTCTCAGACGCGCTGCCGGCGCTTCGTTCATCGGTAATTTTATTGAGTGGTTTGACTACGCCTCGTATGGCTACCTGGCAGCTGTCATCGGCATCGTCTTTATCCCATCCGAGGATAAGAACATCCAGCTGATTTCAGCATTCGCAATCTTCGCAATGTCCTTCATCCTGCGTCCCGTTGGTGGTCTCATCTGGGGAATTTGGGGTGACAAATATGGTCGTCGATCGGCCCTTTCCTGGTCGATCCTCATCATGTCGGGCTCGACATTCCTGATTGCGTTCCTGCCAGGACATAAGACAATCGGTCTGGCTTCGGCCATCTGCCTCCTCGTCCTGCGTATGATCCAGGGCTTCTCGGCCTCGGGCGAATACGCTGGAGCGGGAACATTCCTCGCAGAATATGCGCCGCCGAAGAAGCGCGGTATGTACACTGCACTGGTTCCCGCATCGACTGCAGTTGGTTTGCTGGCCGCGTCGTTCTTGACCGCTTGCCTCTTCCACTTCCTCTCGGATGCACAGATCGAATCGTGGGGATGGAGAATTCCGTTCCTGCTCGCAGGTCCCCTTGGAATGATCGGTCGCTACATCCGTCTCCACTTGGAAGACTCGCCAACCTACATCGCGATGAAGGAAGCGATCAGTGGTGGACAGAAGCAGAGCGTTCCAATGTCGAAGGTCCTCAGGGACCACACCCGTACGATTTGCGTCTCCTTCGGCGTAGCATCGCTGAATGCAGTCGCCTTCTACCTGTTGCTGAGCTACATGCCGACCTATGTTGAGCAGGAACTTGGCTTCTCGTCAGATTTGGCGACGGCACTGTCGACCGCACCGCTGATTGTCTACATCGGCTCGATCATGGTGATGGGACACCTGTCAGATACTCATGGACGGCGCAAGATGCTACTAATTGCATCAGTTGCCTTCATCGTCCTGACAGTTCCGATCTTCATGCTCATGGGAACTCGTAACGTCTGGGTCGTCCTGCTGTGTGAAATTGCATTTGCAATCATGCTGACGATCAACGACGGTACACTGGCGACCTTCCTCGCTGAGTCCTTCCCGACCGAGGTCCGCTACACCGGATTCGCGTTGTCCTTCAATACGGCTAATGCGCTTCTTGGCGGAACCGCTCCGACAATCGCCACGGCACTGATCCAGTACACGGGTTCGTCCCTGGCACCGGCCTACTACCTGGCGTTCATTGCGTTCCTGGCGCTCACTGCCATGCTTGCGATTCCACAGCACGCGACAAGTGCTCTCGATCGCGAGCAAGCGGAAAGCGCCCAGTCTCAGGGGTAACAGGAAAATAGAACTCGGAACCTTTGCACGGTGTTGCGACGGCTAAGGTTCCGAGTTCTTTTTCTCACCTATTTCAATCAGCAAAAGACATAGGTGGGGGATAGTATGACCGTTAAGCGCATAACCCTGAATAAATGAGATTTTTTAGGACGCTCGTACTAGAAAGGGGACCCAGATGTCTGCTGGCGCAATCTCGCACACTGCAAGTACGCGAAAAGGCTTCGATAAGCGCCAGCTGATCATTGACGCTGCTGCCACCTTGCTCCGTGAAGGTGGACCCGAAGCGGTTTCACACCGTTCCGTTGCGCGGCTTGCCGGGTGCTCTTTATCCGCAACAACATACTATTTTGACGGCCTTGAGGATCTTCTTCACCAAGCGGGCCTGGCTAACATGAGCCGTTGGTCTGAGCGTGCCGAACGCGCTGCTTTCAGAGCTCGCAAGCTCAAGAGTGACGCTTCGGTAAAAGAAAGGATTGATTTGATCCTTTCTGCGACACTTCCTGATGATGAAAATCTTAAGGGGCACTATGAGCAGCTTGTCTCCGCGGGTGGGGCGGCGCTTGTGGCCAGTGCATATCAATTCGGTCGTGTTCGACTCAATATTGCGGTAACAACTGTTTTGTCGGCGGTCGGGGTTGACCTTCCGGCTGAAGTCGTTATTGCGCTTGTTGATGGTGCGGCCGTATCTGCGCTTTCTGAAGGTCGTGATGTTCGCGCCACCGCCTTTGAGCTTCTTGATAGCGCACTACATAAATATTGGAAAATAGGCATAGTTTAAGCGCGTGAATCTGCCCAAGCGGTGAGTGCTTCCCGCAAACTTTGCCCGCTTGTCCAATTAATGGGATCGTAAAAAGAAAGAAAAGTCCGCAATCTTGCCATTTCTGCTGCAAAATTTCTGCGATTGCGCTGGGAATGAATAGTATTGGCGATGCATAGTAGTACACTCGTACCACTAACTTGAGCCTTGGCTCAGGTCACAAAAGATTCGTAGGAGAATCATTATGTTCTGGTCGCAACCTCAAATAAAAGAAGATTCTGCAGGCCTCGATGCGCAGCAATGCGGCGGTTGCGGGAAGGTCGCTGAGCGCACAGATCTCAAGCGTGGTCTGAGCGGTCGACACATGCAGATGATCGCCATCGGCGGTGCGATCGGAACCGGTCTCTTCGTCGCCTCGGGCGCTACGGTTTCAACGGCCGGTCCGGGGGGTGCGCTCGTCGCCTACACGGCGATCGGCCTCATGGTACTTCTCCTGATGCAGTCGCTCGGTGAAATGAGCGCACACATGCCGGTTGTTGGCAACTTCCAAACCTATGCCGCGCGCTTCATTAGCCCTTCCTTTGGCTTCGCGATGGGGTGGAACTACTGGTTTAACTGGGCCGTAACGGTCTCAGCTGACCTTGTCGCCTCGGGAATCGTCATGTCCTACTGGTTCCCGGACGTTCCGGGGTGGATGTGGGCAGCGGGATTCCTTGTCCTTCTCACCGTTTTGAACGCGCTCAGTGCGCGGGTTTATGGCGAAGCCGAGTTCTGGCTGGCAACCATTAAGGTCGTGACCATCATCGTCTTCCTGGTCTCCGGTGTTGCCATGATCTTCGGCATTCTGGGCAACGGCTCGCCTGGCTTTGCGAACTGGCGCATTGAAGACGCGCCCTTCCACGGCGGATTCTTGCCGATCGTCACGATCTTCATGATCGCCGGCTTCTCATTCCAAGGAACCGAGCTTGTCGGCGTCGCTGCAGCAGAATCGGGCAATCCTCACCGTGATGTGCCTCGCGCCATTAAGTCGGTCTTCTGGCGCATCATGTTCTTCTACATTGGTGCTATCGCCATCATCGGCACGCTGATTCCGTTCACTGACCCGAATCTGTTGCGCAGCAGTGAATCAGATATCGCGTACTCGCCTTTCACCTTGGTCTTCGATCGTTTGGGCATTGCAGCGGCTGCGGCCGTGATGAACGCGGTTATTTTGACGTCGATTCTTTCGGCGGGTAACTCGGGGCTCTATGCTTCTTCGCGAATGCTGCACTCGATGGCTCTCATTGGCCAGGCTCCCCGCGTTTTTTGTCACGTGACGAAGAGGGGAGTCCCGCTCAATGCGATGCTCGCTACTGCCGCTGTTTCGGCTCTTGGTTTCTGCACGGCGCTGGTTGGCGAGGGAACGGCATACACCTGGTTGGTGAGTATCGTCGGTGTCTCGGGAATCTTTATGTGGCTAGGTATTGCGGCGTGCCATATTCGTTTCCGTCGTGCCTACCTGCTCCAGGGGTACAAGCTTGAGGACCTGCCGTATCGCGCGCCATTCTTCCCCTTCGGACCGATTTTGGCTTTCGGTATGTGCCTAATCGTTTTGCTTGGCCAGAACTATGAGGCGATCTTCCTTGGCCAGCTGTGGGAGATTATCTCGGCATACATTGGTGTTCCGCTCTTCTTGGGAGTCTGGCTGGGATATCACCTCATCAAGAAGGACCGCATGACTCCGCTTGCTGAACTTGATGTTCGCGGAGTAACTCGCGAGCAGATCGAAGAGGATATCGAGCGCACCAAGCACTACGATGACTGATTCGATACAAACTAGCGCCGAGGTCTGAAATCCATGTGGGGTTTCGAGGCCTCGGCGCTCGCGTTTATTCAGTATTCCGCGGCCGCTAGCTTCTGTGCGTGAATTGATTGCCGAGGCCGGGGTGCGTGAGGTCAGCGGCCACCTTCACTCCAGCGTCCGTTCGGGTTGCCGTTAGACCACTGACCGTCCTTATAGATTTCCTTGCCGCTATTGTCGTGGCAGGTGGTAGAACCGTTGGTTTTGAGAGTGCAGTTGTAGCCGAGGCTGGGGTCTGATTCTTCGGTGTATGTCCAATACGATTCTCCGGTGGAGCCGCCCTGAGAACCACCAGCGGAACCGGCTGACTGTGAGGCGGAGCCGCCACCGTTAGAACGTGAATGGGAAGAGGAAGCGCCGGTCGAGCGAGAAGCCCCAACGCTGGACGAAGCAGCAGAGGACTGCTCGGCTTCCCATTGGCCTCGTGAATCACGAACCTGATTCGACTTCTCGTTCAAAGCGCTCACAGCATCGGTGAGCTTCTTTTCCTCATCGACGTTCCACTTGCGGTCATCGCCCACGTGCGAGCGATTCTTTACCGCTTCGCGTGCTTCGTCAATAGTTTTAGCGGTGTCGTCGATGGTGGACTGTAAGCCGTCGCGGGTCGCATTGTCCTTGACTTTCCCATCGGTTTCACCCATAAGATTCTTCGCGTCATTCACGGCTTGATCTGCCTTGTTGGCAGCCTCATCAAGCTTCTTAACGGTCAGATCGTCGAGCTCACCCGCAATGGGGGCTAGAGCAGCGTTGAGCTTGTTGGTCGAGGTCTTAGCCTGATCGAGGACCTTCTTCAGCGACTCAATCTTCCCCTTGCTGGCCTTCGTATTGTTGGGAGCCTCAGTCAGAGCGGTAACAGTCGCGTCCGAATCAGCGTAAGTAGCTTTAAGTGCGGTTACGTTCTCGGAAGCGAGACCGTATTCGTCAGCCAAAGCGATGGAAGCCTGTGCAGAGGCGCGGGCAGTGGTGAAGTCGTTTTCTGCATCGACCAATTGAGCTTGAACATTCTTCACAGCCGCGGCAGTTGAATGCGCGGTAAAGGCATAAGCTCCGCTCGCCACAATCGCGATGACAATCACCCCGGAGAGTGCAAAGAATCCACGTCTCCGGTTGGGTGAGGTCGTTGCTTGCTGGTCAGGCGAGGGGGTGGGAATGGAATCTGTTGAATCAAGTTCAGTGGAAGAAGTTGAGCGCACGGGAGGGCATCCTTCAAATTGAAAACTGTATGTGTTGGGATATTTTCAGTGTATGCTCAGCAGTTTTTGATGTGGTGAACTTGTTGTGTGATTTCTTCCCCTTCTTGGAGTTCGAGGACTGAGGCGTCCACTCTATTTGTGATGGCGCGGCTTTGTGTGCTTTTGAGTTCTTCGTCCAGGAATGAATTTATCGAGAATCCAGATGATGCCGCTTTGGACGAAAGAAACCTCTGTCACGATGTAGGCAATGGTCGCAAGCGTGGGGAGAAAGAAGAATACGATAGCGACATTAGATACGCGAAAGGTGCACTCTGAGGCACAAAACAAGAGTGCTTTCGCGTGCGCTAACGAGTAGATACTCAGTGCAGTGTAGGGGAGGAGTCCCCACTTATTGACAAGGTTCTGTTTCTTTTGATCGGAATAGTCTGTCTCTTTGAGAGCCCAAAAAATAAAGCGCTTGAATGCTGCAATGCCCAGAAAACCAATGAAAATCACCACGAGTACGATGCTTGAATCGTGGGATAAGGATGATGGCGAGAGAGCAAACGAATTCATGATTCAAGCATAAGTCGCTGTCGCAGTATGGGGTTTTCCTAGTTCTCGTCTTGGGATGGGAGTGTTTGGCCGGGCGGTAGGTGTTTTTTGGCGTTGTCGAGCAGATTGGGGTCGGGGGTGAAGCAGAAAGTGATTGTTTCTGGTGAGTTGCCCCAGCGTGAAAGAGTGATGCCAATGAGCTCGAAGGTCCCAGTGCCGGGGATTGTGACAGGCTCTCCTTCAATGAGGTCACCGTTATAACCAGGTAGTGGAGGATCGTATGCCCACCCGCCATCTAGAGTTGTTTTCATTCTGCCGTTTTCAATCCAGGCTCCTGAAAAGACAAAACTCGGATCGATGCTTCCTCGGACTGGGTGGAAGACGGCGTTGGAATGTACTGCTGCGGCTCGGCAGGGTTGTGACATGGGTTCCTTCACTTCGTAATGCTGTGTGCATCCGCCAAGTAAAAGTGGAATTGTGAGAGTGCTGCTCAGAAGCAGGGCTGTTGGGTGTCTCTTGACCATTACGGAATTTCTCCGATCGTGACATTGAGAACTCTCATGGCAGTCATCCTCCAAGCGGTCTTCGTCGACTAGTTCGCACACTACCTATCTATGCGCCGCTTCGAAGACGTTTTTCATCAATCGTCATCGAACTGCGATCAAGCCGTAACTGAGGTGCAAGAAGAGCGATTCTGTGTCGCTCGACACAAAAAGCGCCCAAAAAACTCCAAAAAATTAAGACACGCCCCGAAAAGTCGCGGAAAAGCTGACAAAACTGGGATTCATTCCCTAATCTGTTCCCTGAAGCCACCAAAGTGGCATCCATAACCGACAAGAATGAGGTTTTTCTATGTCCGTCAACCGCACTGAACTTGTTGCCAAGATCGCCGAGCGCGCCAACATCTCGAAGGTCCACGCTGACGCCGCCCTTGCTGCGTTCCAGGATGTCCTCGTTGAGTCCCTCGCCAAGGGCGAGACCGTCAAGGTGACCGGCCTGCTCTCCGTCGAGCGCGTTGAGCGTGCAGCCCGCACCGGCCGTAACCCCCGTACCGGCGAAGAAATCAAGATCCCCGCAGGCTTCGGCGTCAAGCTCTCCGCTGGCTCCACCCTGAAGAAGGCTGTCGCCAAGTGACCTCAGCTCTGCGCTGAAATGCGTTGACGCAATCTTTTGCGTCCCAACGCACGCGTGAATAGTGTGCCCCGGTCTTCGTGATCGGGGCACAACTGTATCTTGCACAGATCACACCCGCCTATTTCTCCTCGCTCCAAAGCTGGGTGTAAGCTGAAGGTGCACAAACTGTACACACAGGCGTGTTCGTTGCTTGGCCTCGTAACCCCATACTGAAGCGGCCACAGCCTCTCCCACGCCTTGCGATCCCAACATCAATGAGGAGTTTCAATGCGGATTGCCATCCTGCCCACCCCCGAAGATATTGCCGTCGTCGCAGCCGACCGCATCCAACAGCTCCTCGCGCGCAAGCCCGCCGCTGTTCTCGGCCTCGCAACGGGATCGACACCTCTTCCTCTCTACGACGAACTGACCAAGCGCTGTGAAGCGGGCCAAATCTCCTTCGCCCAGACCCAGTCCTTCAACCTCGACGAATACGTCGGCCTGCCCGAAGACCATCCCGAAGGCTACGCGAACTTCATCCACCGTTTCCTTGTTGACCGCGTAGATTTCCCCAAGGGAGCCGCGCACGGCCCCAACGTCTGGACCGGTGACAACGATCAGGCCGCCGCAGACTACGACAAGGCAATCCGCGACGCTGGCGGTATTGACCTCCAGATCCTCGGAATCGGCGCAGACGGACACATCGGCTTCAACGAACCCGGTGGCTCCTTCGCCTCGCGCACCCACGTCGATGTGCTCACCGAGCAGACCCGCCGCGACAACGCGCGCTTCTTCGACGGAGACATCACCAAGGTTCCGACCCACTGCATCACCCAGGGCCTGGGAACCATCATGGAATCCGGCGAAGCACTCTTGATCGCCACCGGTGCCGGTAAGGCCGAGGCCGTTCGTCAGCTGGTCGAAGGCGCGATTTCTGCACGCTGGCCTGCGACGATCCTCCAGATGCACCCCAACGCGGTCGTCCTCCTGGACGAAGACGCAGCAGTCGGCCTGGAACTGGCCGATTTCTACCGTGAAGTCTGGGCTAAGCACCAAGCGTAATTCCAGTATTCGCGGCCGTTTCTGATCCACATCGGGAGCGGCCGCGTCATACAATAGGGCACATGTCTTTTCTCGATGAACCCCAAGGACCTTCCGCGCCGCAGGGCCCGCAAACCCAGTCTTCGACAGGTCTGCTTGAGCGCACCGAGGTTGAACAAGAGAAAAGCCCCGGCGACGGCGATCGTTTCGCTCACTTCGTACGCCGCGACAAGGCTGATTCCTCAATGATCACGGGGCAACCCGTTGTTGCCCTCTGTGGCAAGGTCTGGATTCCCACCCGGGATGCCTCCAAGTACCCCGTGTGCCCCACATGCAAGGAACTTCGCGATTCCATGGGCAAGAATGGGCGCAATTGGCCATTCTCTGATGGGGGAGATCAGGGAGGCAGTGCGCAGTGACTCCCGCCGCGCAAGGCCCCTCGCACGCTTCTTCTTCCGCAGTCAGTTCTCTTCCTCCCGCTTTTCCCCGGCGAGCCCCCTGGGGGACCGCGGGTAGCCTTCGAGCGTGGCAGGCTGCAGCCTTAGAACAGTACATGGCTGCCTCTCCCAAGGATTTCCTTGCCGTTGCAACGCCGGGAGCGGGTAAAACGACCTTCGCTCTGCGCATTGCGGTCGAGCTGATGGGCGCCGGAGTCGTTGAGAAAGTGACGATCGTTTGCCCGACCGAACACCTCAAGAGCCAGTGGGCCGAGGCCGCTGGCCGCGTGGGAATCCACATCGACCCCGCATTTTCGAACTCTCAGGGAATGGCGGGCTCGCACTTTGACGGTGTGGCGGTCACCTACGCGCAGGTTGCCTCTAATCCCATGGTTCATGCCGCGCGCACGCGCCTGCACCGAACGCTGGTGATCCTCGACGAGATTCACCACGCGGGAGATTCCCTGTCGTGGGGCGATGGCGTTCGCGATGCTTTTGACGAGGCCACGCGCCGACTTGCCCTCACCGGCACTCCTTTCCGCTCTGACACTTCCGCTATCCCATTCGTTCGCTACGAAGAAGACGAGGAAGGGATCAAGCGCTCTAAAGCCGATTTCACCTACGGGTACGGCGATGCTCTGCGTGACTTCGTTGTGCGTCCGGTGCTCTTCATGTCCTACTCGGGACAGATGTCGTGGCGAACGAATGCGGGAGATATCTACACCGCGCGCCTTGGAGAACCTCTCACGAAGGACCTCATGAAACAGGCGTGGCGAACCGCTTTGGATCCCAAGGGAGAATGGATGAGCGCCGTTCTCCAAGCGGCTGATCAGCGCCTGGAAGAAGTGCGTCGCCAAGTCCCTGACGCCGGTGGTCTGGTGATTGCCTCCGATCAAGAGAAAGCTCGCGCGTACGCTCGCCAGCTGCGTGCGATCACCGGGCATCGGCCAACCGTTGTCCTCTCTGATGACGCCGATGCCTCCGAGCGCATCGATGAGTTCCGTCAATCGACCGATAAGTGGATGGTTGCGGTGCGTATGGTCTCCGAGGGCGTGGACGTTCCCCGACTGAGCGTGGGGGTGTACGCAACCAACGCCTCGACCTCCTTGTTCTTTGCGCAGGCGGTTGGGCGTTTTGTGCGCGCCAGGCGCCGAGGCGAAACCGCGACGGTTTTCATTCCTTCGGTTCTTCCTCTACTCAGTTTGGCTGGGGAAATGGAAGTTCAGCGCGATCACGCGTTGAATCGTCCGCCCTCGAAAGAGGGGGACTTGTGGAACCCCGAAGACGCCATGGTTGCTCAGGCGAACAAGACCGAGAGCGCCTCGAGCGATCTTCTCAACCAATTCGAGGCCTTGGGCGCGGACGCACAATTTGATTCCGTCCTCTTTGACGGCGCGGCTTGGGGGACCGAGGCCGATGTGGGCTCTGTGGAAGAGCAGGAATACTTGGGGATCCCGGGTCTCTTGGAACCCGAACAGGTAACGACTTTGCTTCGAGCGCGCCAAGAAGAACAGCTTGCCACCCAGCGCCGTGAGGCCAGTGCGAGGCGTGCGCGCGAGGACAACGCGAATATCCCCGCTCACCGCGTGCGCGCGGCAAAACGCAAGGAGCTCTCTCGCCTGGTTTCTTCATGGTCGAGGCGTTCAGGGCAAGCTCACGCGACGATTCACGCGGAACTGCGCAGGCGAGCCGGCGGCCCCGAGGTCGCTCAGGCCACAACCGAGCAGATTGAAGCCCGTATCGCGCTCTTGCGTGAGTGGTTTGTCGGGCGCGGGTAGGCGCTTTATCCGAGGCTAGCGGACTTTGAGACGATAGGCGGCTGTGGGGTGCGGTGAAAGGATTCACCGCACCCCACAGCCGCAAAGAGCGCCGATTCCTTAGACGTAACGCGTTGGAATAGCAGGTTCGCCTTCGGAGAGGCGCCATGCTTGGTAAGGCAATTCATTGCGCGAGCGCAAGTGACGAGCCTGTGCCTGAGCCAGAGCCTCAGAGCTCCATCCTTCCTCCAAGATCTCACCGTCAACAATGAGCGGAACCTGCAGGGGACGCGCGCCGTTTTCTTCAAAGAAGGCTGCAGCTTCTTCAGCGCTTCCCGTCACCAAGACTTCCTCGCTGGCGTATCCGTCTTCGTCGTAAAGACGACCGGCATACTTCTTACCAGCAACGGTGTTCTTCGAAGCAGACTTCTTCGCAACACCAACCATTGTGCCCTCGTGGTTCTCACGAGAGACGAGCTTGTAGACCAAAGCAGCGGTCGGGACACCTGAACCTGTGATCAGTCGCGTACCCACGCCGTAGGAGTCGACGGGCGCAGCTCCCAGAGCTGCAATAGCGTACTCATCCAAATCGGAAGTCACAGTGATCTTCGTCGAAGTTGCACCCAAGGAATCCAGTTGGCCTCGAACGGTGAAAGCCTGGGCAACCAAGTCGCCACTGTCCAAGCGCACGGCTCCGAGCTCTCCACCTGCTGCGCGTGCGGCCTCGACAGCGGTCTTCACGCCCTCGGTGACGTTGTAGGTATCGACCAAGAGAGTTGTCGAGGGACCAAGAGAAGCGATTTGTGCGTCAAAGGCCTGGCGTTCGCTGTCGTGAAGGAGCGTGAAAGCATGTGCTGCAGTACCGATCGCGGGGATTCCATAACGCTTAGCGGACTCGAGATCCGAGGTTCCCGCGAAACCTCCGATGACGGCGGCGCGTGCCGCTGAGACCGCCGCGCGCTCGTGGCCTCGGCGTGCCCCCATATCGAGGCAGGGACGCCCGTGAGCGGCAATCGTCATGCGCGAGGCCGCAGAAGCAACCGCACAATCGTAGTTGTAGATCGACAGGAGGAGGGTCTCGAGGAGGGTGCATTCCGCGAAAGTGCCCTCAACTGTGAGTAGGGGGGAGCCGGGGAAATAGCATTCGCCTTCCGCGTAGCCCGAAATCCTACCCTTAAAGCGGAAATCGGAAAGATATTCCAGCGCGGTGTCTGAGACGATTTTCTTCTCAGCCAGCCACTGGATCTGTTCGGGGGAGAACTCGAAGCGCGCCATGGCCTCGAGAACGCGACCGGTCCCCGCAACGACGCCGTAGCGGCGGGTGGTGGGAAGGCGGCGCCCGAATAATTCGAAGACGCAATGTCGGTTGGCAGTTCCCGACTTCATCGCGGCATCGAGCATGGTGAATTCGTACATATCCGTCAGAAGCGACGTTTCAAATGATGCGGGCATACCTTAAATCTAATCGCCTTCGTGGAAATATGTGCAAGAAATGCCAAAAATGCAGACAGGAGGGCATTTCATGCGTAGGCTTAAGGTATGTCGGGCGTTCCTGTGACGGCGAAAAATCCCAATGTCGGGACCGTAAAAGCGTCGGTGCCGAGGTGGAACCTCATTGTCTGGGATGACCCGATTAACTCATTGGACTACATCGCCGAAGTCCTTCACCGGCACTTCGGTTACCCGCGTCCTACGTGCGAAGCACTGACTTTGCAAGTGCACAGTGATGGAAAGGCCATCATCGCCACTGGGCTACGTGAACGCGTCGAAGCAGACCTACAAACACTTCATGACTACGGAGTGCAATCAACATTGGAGCGTGTCACGTGATCGGCCCGTTTACCGTCTCACGACGGGGAATCAGCGCACCGATTGGAAGGGACTACAACCTTCTGATCCAGCAGCTGATTCACGAAATACTCGTGGTCTTAGACGACCCGGGGGATTTCCCTATGTTCTTATCCGCTGCAACTGGACTCGAAAGCGAACGCGCAGCGGCTATCGATCCTGCCCTCGACTTCCTTCTTCCCCCCATGAGCGCAGATCCTCAGGAGGCTGCGCGGCTGCGCGCACTGACCGAAGACACCCTGCGTTCACAAAAGTCTGCGCGCCTGCGCACCGTGTGTAACCAACTCAACGAAGTGCTGGTCGATGGGACGAACTACCTTGTTCTCGATGAAGAATCGACGTGGAATTGGCTGGGTGCTCTGACCGACATGCGCCTTGCTTTGGCCGGAGAACTCGGGATTCACGACGATTCAGACTTGATCCGGATTGAGACAATTGCTCAGGAAACACCTGAGGGAACACGCGAGCAAAGTGCAGCAGCCATCTACCTTTTGGTGACATGGTGGCAAGAGTCACTGCTCAAATCAGTGCATCTCCAGGGTGAAGCGAGTTAGTTTCATTGTATGGATAACGCGCCGATTGGTATTTTCGACTCTGGCCTGGGTGGGCTGACGGTTGCGCGTGCCATCATCGATCAACTTCCAGATGAAGACATCGTCTACCTGGGGGATACGGCTCACGCTCCCTATGGCCCGCGTCCGATCGCTGAAGTTCGCCAATTGACGCTGTGGGGCCTTGATCGCCTCGTCGAGGCCGGGGCGAAGGCTCTGGTTATTGCCTGCAATACTGCGACCGCTGCTGCGCTTTCTGATGCCCGCGAACGCTACTGGGTAGGCCAGCGCATTCCCGTCATCGAAGTTGTGACCCCCGCCGCGCGCGCTGCTGTCGTTGCAACACACAATCGCAAAATCGGCGTCATTGGAACTCAAGCAACTATCCAGTCGGAAGCCTATGTCAATGCTCTTGCTGCAGTTCCGGGTCTTCGAGTCTTCCAGCAGGCCTGCCCGCTTTTCGTCCAGTACGTCGAGGCCGGACAAACAGCAGGTCCCGAATTGGAAGGAATCGCCCGCGAATATCTTGCTCCCCTGAAAGAAGAAGGCGTCGATACCCTGATTCTGGGATGCACCCACTACCCGCTTCTTACCGGAGTTATCGGTCGAGTGATGGGGGATAACGTTCGTCTGGTAACCTCCTCGGCCACAACGGCGAATGTTACCTACAACGAGTTGGTTGATCGCGATTTGCTCCATGCGCCGCGCCGCGGTGCAGGCGATGAACCGCAGCACCAGTTCCTCACCACCGACGCCTCGTCACGCTTCCCGATCCTTGCCCGTCGTTTCTTAGGCCCCGAGGTCCAAAGCGTGAGTGAAGTTCCCGCCCTCCCCCTAGAAGGAGGCGCTCAATGAGGCTTCGTATCATTGGCTGCACGGGTTCAATGTCAGGTCCAGATTCGCCGGCATCGTGCTACCTGCTTCAAGCTCACGGTCCCGATGAAAGAACTGGGAGGCAGCGAACCTGGAACCTTGTCTTGGACATGGGGCCGGGGTCTTTCGGTGAATTGTGGCGCTACATCGAGCCAACCAATATCGATGCAGCGATCTTCTCGCACTGTCACGCGGACCACATGGGGGATGTCATTTCCCTGCACGTCTACCGGCGCTGGGGTCCTGGTGCGTATTGCGACCCCATGGTTCTTGCGGGGCCGGCATGTTTGCCTGGCCGTGTTCGCCAGATCGACGGTGCTGACGAAGATGAAACCTATTCGACAGAGTTTATTTTCAAGGAACTCGAAGACGCAAAGAGTTGGTCTTTTGGTCCCTTCACCGTGAGTGCAGCGCAGGCATGGCACTCTGTACCAGCCTTCGGTGTTCGCATCAGCGGCCCTTCTGGTTTTTCAAAAGACGATACCTCTGGATCGCGCAGCGCTTTCTTCTACACCGGCGATACTGATCTGTGTGACAGCATCGTTGAAGGCGCTCGCGGGGTAGATCTTCTTCTCAGTGAAGCAGGTTTTACTGAGGAAGACACCGTCGAGGGCATTCACATGGATGGCACCCGTGCAGGTACCCTTGCCGCGCGTGCCGAAGTTGGCCGTGTCATTCTTACGCATATCCAACCGTGGAATAATCCCGAGGGCGCGCGATTCCAAGCGAAGCAGGTCTACAGCGGGAACGTGGAGCTTGCGACGACCGGTATGTCTGTCGATTTCTAGAACGCGTAGGTACACCGATTCCGGGAAAAAGAAACGCGTAGCCGGAATCTCATCATCCGACTACGCGTTTTCCTGTGCGTTGCTTAGTTGCCTGCTAGAACCTCAATAATTCGCGGCGCAAGCGCGCGAAAAGCAATCCCGCGGTGGCTGATTGCATTCTTTTCCTCTGCAGTGAGCTGTGCTGCAGTGCGATCCATACCCGAGGGAATAAAAATTGGATCGTAACCAAATCCCCGCTCGCCTTGCGGAGCGGTCGTCAGGTGTCCTTCGACGCGTCCGAGCTCAACGAACTCAGTGCCATCGGGCAATACTAATGCTGCTGCGGAAACAAATGCAGCGCCTCGTAAGTGAAGCGGGACGTCGCTGAGCTGAGCAAGGAGCAACTCAAGGTTCGCGTGGTCGTTCCCGTGAGCCCCACTCCAACGGGCAGAGAAGATGCCCGGTGCGCCGCCCATGATGTCAACGCACAGACCGGAATCATCGGCGAGCGCAGCGATTCCGGTTGCTGCGCACAAAGAGCGAGCCTTGATCAAAGAGTTTTCGGCAAAAGTAGCGCCGTCTTCAACGGGCTCGGCGGCATCGAAGTCGCTCATCCGTGCGATTCGACCGGCTCCCTCGGGGAGGAGGGGAGCGATGATCGCCTCGAGCTCTGCAACCTTGTGTGCATTTCCGGTAGCAAAAACCAGGCGAGGCGCATCTGCGCTGCGTACGGAGCTCACAGTGCGGCCTCGGAAGAAACGGTGACTCCTGGATCCGCTGCCAACGCGCGTGCCTGGAGGTCGCGAATCTGAGCATTTCCTGCAGTCGCCAAGTCGAGGAGCTCGCCGAGCTCGGTGCGGGAGAAGAGCGCGTGTTCAGCGGTTCCCTGAACCTCAACGAAAGAACCCGAACCAGTCTGGACGACGTTCATATCCGTCTGCGCGCGCACATCTTCAACGTAGGGAAGATCGAGCATGGGGGTGCCATCGATGATGCCGACGGAAATTGCGCTTACCGAATCAGAGAGGACCTTCTCAGGAGAAGAAGCGGCGATGATCCCCTTTGAGATCCCCCAAGAAATCGCCTCGTAAAGCGCAACATAGGCGCCGGAAATTGACGCGGTTCGGGTACCACCATCGGCTCGCAAAACATCGCAGTCAAGGACCAGAGTGTTCTCTCCGAGGGCTTTGATATCAACGATCGCGCGAAGCGAACGGCCGATGAGACGTGAAATTTCGTGGGTGCGGCCGCCGATCTTTCCCTTGACGGCTTCGCGCTGGGAGCGTTCGGAGGTAGCGCGCGGAAGCATCGAATACTCTGCGGTCACCCAGCCTTCTCCGCTGTCGCGCTTCCATCGCGGCACGCCCTCGGTGAGCGAAGCAACGCACAGAACGCGCGTGTTCCCGCATTCAATCAGTGCAGATCCTTCGCCGGTTCCTGCCCAGGAACGGGTAATGGACATGGGGCGAAGCTGAGAAGGGGTGCGCCCATCGGCGCGAAGCTGAGAAGTAGTCATGGCTCCAGCCTAACGCGCATTTGCGTTGTGACTGAAGCGAAGGACAGCTACGGTTACATCATGCCCCTTTTCGACACGATCAATGGTCTTCCCTTCGCCGACGAACAACTGTTTTTTCCGCGTGAACTTAGTGCGTGGACCCGACGCTTGAGCGCGCCCGGAGGCTATAGCGCGCTGCGCGATGAACTCGACGAACATGCACAAGAGCTTCACATTCTCGCGATGACGCCTGAGGGTAAGGTCGCGGTGCTGCCCGCGGACAGTGGGCATTATGAAGCATGGGACATGGGTGCAGCAGTTGAAGACTGTGATCGCGTGTTCTTTGCCGGGGTAGATTCGTGCGGCGTTGTGCGTTTTGTTGCGATCACATCCGAAGAAAGCCTGACCTCCATGCACGGAAAGTGGGAGGTGCCGGTGGAGGAACTCTCCTGGCTCTCCTTGCGTCACGAGGCCGCGCAATTGGATAGCGCAGATTGCACCAGTGCGGGACGGGCGCTGGCATTGTTGCGCTGGCAAGAAAAAACCCAGTATTGCTCATGCTGTGGCGGGCAGATGCACAGCGAAAACGGGGGAGAGACCCAGCGATGCGTGCAGTGTGATCGTTTGGAATACCCGCGCCAAGATCCTGCGGTGATTGTTTTGATTACCGATGAAGAAGACCGGATTCTTCTTGGGCACAACCGGTCGTGGACACCTGCATTCATGTCGCTCATCGCGGGATTCGTGGAAGCAGGAGAAACCCCCGAGCACGCTGTCGTTCGCGAAGCAAAAGAAGAAGCAAATCTCGACGTCGAAGACGTCCGCTATTTCGCGACTCAACCCTGGCCATTCCCGCGCTCGGTCATGATGGGCTTTACCGCCTCGGTGAAAGGCACTCCAACTCCTCAACCCGATATGGACGAAGTCGATGCCATGCGTTGGGTGACTCGCGATGAACTAATGGCCCTTGTCGAGTCGGGAGAACTCGAAATTCCCACTCACACCGCGATCGCGCGAAAGATGATCGACATGTGGCTCCATCACCTTGGACGTGCTTCGTGAGCGCCCGCGACGAATCCGCAGCCGAGAAACTTCTGGAGGCTCTCGACCCGGATCAACGTGCGGTCGCCCAGTATGCGGCCGGTCCCATGGCCGTACTCGCGGGAGCCGGGACAGGAAAGACTCGCGCAATTACCTATCGCATTGCCTACGGGGTTGCGCGCGGAATTTATGATCCCGCCAATGTCTTGGCCGTAACCTTTACCAAACGCGCGGCCGTTGAAATGCGCGAACGTTTGGCAGCTTTAGGTGTTCCCGGCGTCCAAGCACGCACTTTCCACTCGGCGGCACTGCGCCAACTGCAATTCTTCTGGCCCAGCGCGATTGGTGGGTCGATGCCCCCGCTGATCGAGCACAAGGCCTCGTTGATCTCATCGGCGGCGGCGCGCTTAGGGATCCGTGCGGATAAGGCGCTGGTTCGCGATCTTGCGGCGGAAGTTGAGTGGGCGAAAGTCTCCATGCTTGACGCCGATGCTTATGCCGATGCCGTTCGCACGAATACTCGTACCACGCCGGGGGATTTGAGTGTGGATGACGTGCTCTCTGTGATGGATGCCTATCAGATCGCCAAGGAAGAGCGAGGCGTCCTTGATTTTGAGGATGTTCTGGTCCTTACCGCGGGGATTATGCAAGATTACCCGGCGATCGCCAAGAGGATCCGCGAGCAGTATCGCTATTTCGTCGTCGATGAATACCAGGACGTGTCGGCCTTGCAACAGCACTTGCTCAACTTGTGGTTGGGCGGGCGCCACGATATTTGCGTCGTCGGAGATGTTGCGCAAACAATTTATTCTTTCGCCGGTGCTTCTCCTCGCTACCTCCAAGATTTTGCCGAGATCCACAAGGGCGCGCGAGTTGTTGAGCTTGTGCGCGACTACCGCTCAACCCCGCAGATTGTCAGTGCTGCCAACGCTTTGATGAAGGGAGAGCATTCTTCGGTGCTCAAGGGAGCAGTGAAGCTGGTATCCCAGAGAGAAGACGGCGTTCCCGTCAGCTATCGCAGTTTTGACGATGACGCGGAAGAAGCACGAGGCATTGCGGAAGAGATTCGTCAACTGCACGAGGCTGGTGCTGCGTATTCTTCGATCGCAATCTTGTACCGCACCAATGGGCAGTCTGAGTCCTTTGAAGCACAGCTTGCCGAGGCCGGGATTCCTTTCATTGTCCACTCCGGAATGCGCTTCTTCGAACGCGAGGAAGTACGGCGCGCAATGTATCTGCTCAAGAAACAGGCGACCATGTTGCGCAACGAAGGCAAGGATGAGAGTGATCTCGTCCAGTTGGTCGAAGACCTAGTGGGGATTGCCGGGTGGAGTGCGAAGGCGCCCAGCGGGCAAGGAGCCCTTCGAGAACGCTGGGATAACCTCAACGCAATCGTTGAGATGGCGCGCCAGAGAAAGGACGCGTCTTTCGTAGCTTTCGTCGCTGATCTTGCCGAAAGAGAGGTCTCGCAGGCCGCACCTGCAACACAAGGAGTGACTCTCTCAACGCTTCATGCCGCCAAAGGGCTGGAATGGGACAAGGTTTTTGTCGCGGGAGTAAGCGAGGGACTGATCCCGATTTCCTTAGCCCAAGGAGAAGACGCGATCGAAGAAGAAAAGCGCTTGCTCTATGTGGGAATGACGCGCGCCCGCGATCGCCTCTGTGTCTCGTATTCGCGTTCTCGTCATGGCGGTAATGGAAAACGCAAGGCCTCGCGTTTCTTGAAGGATCTGTGGCCTCGGGACGACAAGAGCCGCACCCGGGTGGGCCGAGGAAGTGCGCTTGAAGGAGGTCGCTCCAAGAAGAACGCCGCGCGAGCGGCCCGTGCGGATTTTGAAGAAAACAATTCCCCGGAAGTCATTGAGCTCTTTGAGCGCTTGCGCGCATGGAGAAAAGCCGAGGCCGAGGCGCGTTTGATCCCCGCGTTTGCGGTCCTCACCGATAAAACCCTGCGCGATGTTGCAATCGCTCAGCCAAAAACCCTTGTTCAGCTCCGCGTCATCAAAGGAATCGGCGAAGTTAAGATCGACTACTTCGGACCCCAAATCCTGGCGATTATTCGAGGCGAAGAGGTCACAGTCGATACCGATCCTGCTTAAGAAGCCAGGGGAAAGCGAAGATTGTGGCTCAGGAGGTCAAACTCGGTATGCGGCAGTGAAGCGAGGCCGTGCAAGCCTGTGGGGGAGGGAACTTCACAGATGGGTTCCGACACACGGGGTGCGTGCTTCGACGCCGCGCCGTGACAGCCGCAGTCAGGGTTGATACTGAGTTCGTGCCACGAAACATCACCTGAAGCCGAGATTCGGAGAAAACGATTCGTGCAGGTGGAGTGTTCACAGCCAAAGCGCGCAAAGTCGTAGATCATCAAAGAAAGCCACGAGGCCGCCATATGTGTGAGCCAGGCAAGTGGTGCCTCGAGGCGCCACAGAGCAATGCCTCGTCCTTTTGAAGGGCTACGTTCTTCCGAGGACGAACCGATGCAGCGAGCACAGCAGGTGAGTCCTGGAATGACAAGAGGGCCAATATCCCACCAGCTCTCACTCTGACAGCTCAAGATGTGGGGAATGTCTTCGAGCATGAAAGAATCGCTTTGCTCAAGGTTATGAGCACCTTGAGAAGACACGATTGCCAGATCGACGGGCGAATACGAATTGCAATAACGCAGATCAGGGTAACGCTGCTCAAGATGAGCACGCATTGCTTGAGAACGACGCGGAAACGGGTGCTCACCTGGGAATAAGCGCGCTAATTCTGCACTGAGCCGCCGAGAATCGACCAAGCGCATTCTGGTGCTTGGCAGGGTCTGAACGATGAGGTCGACCGCGGCGACCGTGACGGGGTCAATCCCGTTAATTTCAAGGCTGAGAGAGTTCGTCATTGTTCCTCCGCACTGTCATGGATAAATTCCATTGTGTACGCAAGGACACTTCGTGCGGGCACGTCGGCGCAATCTGTGGAAAACGCCGAAGGCCCGCGCACCCTGTGGACGAACTCGGTACTTGCCTGTCAGTATCAGGAAAGATCGCTGTCGGATCCGCTTGGCGGTTCCTCTGAGGAATCATCCCCCGAATCTGTTGGATGAGCGGCCTCGTCTGGCTGCCCAATCTGGTACCCAGCCTTACGGAGGGTATCGGCCTCGGGATCCATTGAGGGATCAAGGCCCTCGGCCCACCCCATCGAACCGTCCAAGAGAGACTCCAATGCCTGGTCCATATCGGCGCTGGCCTCAGCTTCGGCATGGCGAAGAGCGACGAAGGTTTCCGGGGAATCAAGCTCATTACTATTGGGGATCAGATCCGGGTGCGCCCACAAATCCTCACGCGCATGGGTTCCGCCGTCTTCAAACACCAACTGGAAGAGCTTTGCGGCATCTCGCGCGCGGCGCGGACGCATTTTCAACCCGATGAGACTACCGAGAATCTTCTCAACTGGACCGCCCAGTGCGCGCCGGCGACGCATGAGTTCACGAAGCTGTTCAAGGTGAGGCAAGTAGGGGAGGGCCGCCTGAGCAGTGACGACATCAACCCACCCTTCAATGAGGGCAAGGAGGTTCTCTACTCGCTCCATTGCAGCGATCTGCTCGGGGGTGGGGGCAGCTGCGAAGATTTGCTCGTTGAGAGTGTCTTCGGTGAATTCACCGTTTTCCGGGTCGAAATGTGCTGCGGCTTCGGCGACTGCCTGTGAATCGATCGCAATGTGCTGGGCATAGCGCTCAACCGCGCGGGTCAGATCCCCAGAAAGCCACGGGACTCCGGAGAAGAGGCGGCGGTGTGCGCACTCACGCAGGGCGATGAATTGAAGAACTTCTTCGAAGGGGATGTCCAGTTCGTCGGCGAAATCCTCAACATTGCGCGCGACCAGAGCAGTTGTCGAACCATTGGTCAAAGGAATACCAACATCGGTGGATCCCATGGCGCTCTGCGCAATTTTGCCAAGGGCGACACCGATCTGGCTTGCGAAAAGGAAAGAAGACATCTTCGGCAAAATGCTGCGCGTTGAGTTGAGCAAACTGGCGATATCAGGCATGTCTTCTGACGTTGAGGGATCAAGTTCGGGCAGGTGCTGTTCTTGCTCGTTGAGCACGTCCTCAAAGGCCTTGGCAACATTAGCCGCAACCGGCTCGCAGATCTTCTTCCATACCTCAGCGGTTCCGTCGATCCACTCGGCGCGAGTCCAGACCTGACGGTTGACGGGGCCGGGAGAAAACTCGACGGTGGCATCCAACCACAGATCTGCAACAGTCATCGCCTCACGGGCACGCTGCGCCTGCGCGGCAGTCACGGCAGTTTCTCGTGAATCCCATGCCTTCGACTGAGCGAGCTGAAGGGCGCTCTTCCAATCCACCGGTCCAACCGAAGGACCATTCATCATGATGGAGAACTGAGTCAATGCCTGCCGCATGACCTCAGGATCGGGGAATTGGCTGTTGAGACTTTCGGGGTCAATCCCGCGAGCGCGCATGGATTCCATTGCCGCTCGGGCTGCCTGCTCGCCGAGCAGGTTACGGAGAAACTCTTCCATGTTCGATTCGTTGTCGCTCATGTGTTGAGCCTAGCTGTGAGCTGGGCCGCGTTCTAGCTCAATGCCCAGTTTGGAACGAACTTAGCTCACAGCGCAATCGTCTTCACATACTTGCACATACTTCCGACTCACGAATGCTTCCATGCTGAGGGACAATGACAGGTATGAATGAACTCCATGACGATCCCAAAGTGAGCGAAGAAGATGCGCAGTCCAATGCTCGAAACCTGCGCTGGCTACGTAGACTAACGGTCACGGTTGTCGTCATGAGCATTCTGGGTGTGGCTGCCGCGGTTGTCCCACTGCCCTACGTCGCACGCCTCCCCGGGCCGACGGTGAATATTTTGGGGGCCGCGGCAACGAAAGATGGCACTGAGGAGCTTCTCTCCATCACAGGGACCAACCCCCTGACGGGTGAAGAAATCAAAAACCCAGATCCTTCGACCAACGCGGACAGCGGCCAATTGCGGATGGTGACGGTCTCTGAGATGGGCGGGCCTGGGCGCAGGCTCAACGTCTATGGGTGGATTCAAGCGGAACTGACCCCGGCCTCGGAACTGGTTCCCTATTCGAAGGTCTATCCCGATAACGTCACCCGCGAGCAGGTTGATAACGCCAACAAAGCGCAAATGACGGGGTCGCAGTCGACGGCGAAAGTCGCGGCCTTGATGGAGCTCGGCTGGAAAGTCCCCGCGACGGTCAAGATTACGGGCACCGTCGAGGGCTCCGACGCACAGGGGAAACTACGCGAGGGCGATATTCTCCAATCGATCGAAACCCCCGATGGGGTCCTTCACACAATCGAAACCCCAGCTGATCCTTTTGCCATCATGCGCAAGGTCGCTCCCGGCTCGACGCTCAAAGTCACGGTGAAAAACGGTGAGGATCAACGGACAGAAACAGTTGTTTCTGCTGCCTCTGCCGGAGAAACAGAAGGCTCAAAGCTTGGGATCTACCTGGATGCGCAGGTGAATCTTCCCGTAGATATTCATTTCTCCTTGGAGAACATCGGCGGTCCCTCCGCAGGAATGATGTTCTCGCTGGGCATCATTGACCGCCTCAGCGAAGGAGACATGACGGGCGGGAAGTCAATCGCCGGAACCGGGACCATGTCCTATGACGGCAAAGTTGGTGCAATCGGTGGAATTGCACAGAAAATGCAGGGTGCAAAACGCGACGGAGCCAGCTGGTTCCTTGCCCCTGAAAGCAATTGCGATCAGGTCATTGGGCACGTCCCGGAGGGATTGCGGGTCGTGCGTGTGTCAACCCTTCATGAAGCTCACGAGGCAGTAGATGCGATTGCCGCAGACCGTGGGGATTCCCTTCCGACCTGCGAAGCCAAGTAAGCCAAAGAACGTCAGGGGCAGGCGCGCGCCTCGTCGATTCCTTAGGAAAGCGAGGCTAAGAGCGCGTCCGTTAGCCCGGGGACCAATTGCGAACCCTGACCGACCTTGTCATCGCTGTCGAAAGTACGCGCGCGCAGAGCGCTCCACGTCTCACCGCTGCGCAGGGCTCCCGCTGTAATGCGAACATCGGTAGCCTTGGGATGATTCGAAATGAAAGCAAGAGCTTCATCGGGATCTTCCGGAGCCTGTGCTTCCACCTCGGGGGGAACAATGACGCGTTCGAGGCTCAGCGCTGCACCGACGACCGAAGGTGGCCACGCGAGGTGGGCGAGCATCTCTTCGAGGTCTTCCCCCTGGAAGTCTTCTTGGATGATTGCACTCAAATGAGTATCAGTGCCGTCCCATTCTTGGCGCAGGGCGTCTTTGAGTTCTTCAGGAAGATCAGGCTGTTCGAGAAGAGTCGCTGTGTGCACCAGAGCATAAAGGGAAGGCGCATGATCCCAGCCAACCAGTGATGCCGCTTTTTCAATGTCGAGAACGACATGAGCGAGGGCGAGCTGGTCGGCGGTGGGGGTGAGTTCATTCATGCGCTCATTTTCCCACAGGCACTTGGCGCACGCAGATGCATGCGCGGCTGGCTAGAATACACATATCGTGATCATTCTTTAGAGAGGAAGCTTTGTGAGCGATTCTCCCTTCTCCATCGGCAATAACCCCATCCAATTGCCCAAGATTGAGTTCCGTCGCCCCAAGATCGGCCCCGGAGCCATCACCGTTGTGGTTTTGGTGCTCGTGGGGCTTTTTGTCTACGCTGCTTCATCGTTCTGGACCGAAATTCTCTGGTTCCAGCAGATGCATTCGACTCGGATCATTTTGACCCGGTGGGGAGCTATCGCTGCGCTGGCACTCATCGGTGCGGTGATTTCAGTAGCTCTCTTGCGCACGATGATTGGTCTGGCTCATCGTCATCGCGTGCCATCGGGCAGGGGAGAAGCAGGCGCGAATCTTCGCCAATACCAAGAAGCGATTGAGCCCCACAAGAAGGGGCTGGCCTGGCTGGTTGCGCTGCTGATCGGTATCCCCGTTGGAATCAGGCTCGCCGAAGGATGGCAGACTGTCCTCACGTGGCTCAACGCGACACCCTTCGGGAAGACCGACCCGATTTTTGGGTGGGACGTTTCATTCTTCGTCTTCACTCTTCCCTTCCTTGAGCTGGTCGTCTCGTTCCTCATGCGCCTTGTTCTTCTATCCCTGGCGGTCTCGCTTGCTGTGTCCTACCTCTACGGAGGACTGCAACTCACTCCGCGCCCGCACGCTCGGAAAAAAGTGCGACGCCACCTGGGGATCCTCGCAGCCGTGGCCTCGGTGATCATCGGCGCAAACTACTGGATCGGACGCTATTCGCTGCTCACTCAAAGTGGGGACAACATTGACGGCGCAATGTATGCGGACGTCAATGCCACCCTTCCCGCGCATTCGATCCTCGCGGTAATCTCGCTCGCGGTTGCAGTTCTCTTCCTTATTGCCGCTTTCCGAGGCACCTGGCGCCTTCCCACGATCGGCGTCGTTGTCACCGTGGTTGCCGCATTGGTCATTGGTGGCGCCTACCCCGCGCTCATCGAACAGTTCAGGGTCCGCCCGAACGCGCGTTCTCTAAACGCTCCCTACATCCAGAACAATATTGACGCGACTTTGAGTGCCTATGGTCTGGATGATTTGGACTACACGACCTACGACGCAACGACTAGCGCTCAGCCCGGTCAGTTGCGCGAAGACTCGGAATCGACCTCGCAGATTCGACTGCTCGACCCGCAGGTGATCCGCAAGACTGTTCAGCAGCTTCAGCAGTCGCGTCCCTACTACTCCTTTGATTCCGGGTTCTTTGTCGACCGATACACCATCAATGGTGAACGTCGTGACACCGTCATCTCGATGCGTGAACTCAACCTTGCTGGACTCTCGCAAGAACAGCAGACCTGGGTCAACCGGCACACCGTTTACACCCACGGTTTCGGTGTTGTCGCTGCCTACGGTAACACCATCACTTCTGATGGTCTTCCCGCCTACTGGGAGCAGTCCATCCCCTCGACGGGTGAAATGGGATCCTACGAGCCTCGCGTCTACTTCTCTCAGTCGGCGCCTGATTACTCAATCGTTGGTGGCCCAGAGGGCACCGCGCCCCAAGAACTTGACTACCCCGACGACAACGCTCCCGGTGGTCAGGTCTCCACAACCTTCACCGGCAACGGTGGTCCCTCGGTTGGGAATGTGTGGAATAAGCTCCTGTACTCGATCAAGTTCGGGTCAACGGATATCTTCTTCTCCTCTCAAACGAATGAAGAATCCCAGATCCTGTATGACCGTGATCCCTTGCTGCGAGTGGCAAAGGTTGCACCTTACCTGACTTTGGAACAGAAGGCTTACCCGGCGGTTGTTGATACCGATGGAGATCCTTCGACCCCGAAGCGTCTGGTGTGGGTTGTTGATGCCTACACAACCACGGATTCCTACCCTTATGCCCAGCACCAATCGCTGTCCTCCAGCACGGTCGATTCGCGCTCACAGTCGGTGGGAGAGTACATCCAAGGAAACTCCATCAACTACATGCGTAACTCGGTGAAAGCCATCGTCGACGCCTATGACGGATCAGTGCGTTTGTTCCAGTGGGACGATAACGATCCGATCCTCAATACCTGGACGAAGATCTACCCCGGAACCGTGGAACCCAAGGCAAACATCTCTGCCGACCTGATGGGACACCTGCGCTACCCGGAGGACATGTTCAAGGTTCAGCGTGAACTTCTCACGTCCTACCACGTGCGTGATGCCGCTGATTTCTACACCGGTGGCGACCGCTGGCGACTGGCAGAAGAAACCTCGACTGCTGCAACAGCCAATGGCTCAATTCAGACCATGACTTCCTCGCAGCTGCAAGCGATCCGAGTGCAGCCGCCCTACTATCTGACCATGCAGATGCCTGGGCAGGACTCCGCAGAGTTCTCCCTCACCTCTGTGTTCGTCCCCGGTGGCGAGTCCAAGCGCGAGGCCATGGCTGGCTTCCTCGCAGTCGATTCGGAAACGGGAAGCCAAGCTGGGCAAGTTCGCGAGGGATACGGCAAGCTGCGATTGATCGCGCTGCCTTCCTCGACGACGGTTCCTGGCCCCGGACAGATCCAAAATGCCTACGACACGAACCAGACAATTGCCTCGCAATTGAACGTGTTGAACCTGTCGGATTCAACGGTCATTAGGGGTAACCTCTTGACCCTGCCCGTGGGTGGAGGCCTTCTCTACGTCCAGCCCGTGTACATTCAAGGATCGGGCGGCGCGAACTATCCGGTGCTGCGTTTCGTCTTGACGGCTTTTGGTAATCGCGTTGGATTCGCCCCGACTTTGCAAGAGTCGCTGGATCAAACCTTCGGCGGGGATTCAGCTGCAAAGGTGACGGGTAAGGACACCTCCAGCAAGGATAAGAACCAAAATACCGATACGAATTCTGAGCCCTCACAGCAGCTCGCCTCTGCTCTGCAGGACGCTAATCAGGCCATCCAAGATGGCCAAAATGCCCTGAAGAACAATGACTGGGCAGCTTATGGTGAATCGCAAAAACGCTTGAACGATTCCCTTGCCAAGGCTATTGAGGCTCAAAAGGCACTGGAAGCACAAAAGGGTTCCGGTTCCTGATGTGCTGAAACATGATTGATGTCGTTGGGGGCGGGAGGATTTCAATCCTCCCGCCCCCAACGACATTCACATCACAAGCGTTGTATCTAGACCCCTCCTCATTAATTCTTCAAGGAAGGATGTGGGTACAAACTTTCAGTCGGATAAACGGGCCTTCAACGTGACGACGGTTCCGCCGCCTTCAGCAGGCTCCCAATCGATGCTGCCTCGAAGTTCGCCACGAACCATCTGATTAACGATCTGGGTCCCCAAACCCGTCATCGCCCGACCGGGCTGGATTCCTGCACCATTGTCAGTGACTGTAACAATGAGCTGGTCACCGTTGCGCTGCGCGTGGACGCGGATCAGCCCGTCCTTATCCGCAAGACCGTGCTCAACCGAATTCGATACAAGCTCGTTGAGAACAGTCGCCATAGCCTGCGCTTGTGCTGCTGCAAGGCTGCCGAACTCACCGCTGGTCGTCACATCGACCGCATGATCGGTTGAGGCAAGCGTTCCGGCCATTCTCACAATCGTTCGCGCGACATCGTCAAAATCGACCTGCTCATTGACGTCTTGCGAGAGGGCCTCGTGAACAGTCGCAATCGCCTGGACTCGCCGCTCGGCTTCCTTGAGTGCGGCCTGAACGCTTTCCAGATCAGAACGGCGAGACTGAAGACGCAGCAGAGCCGACACCGTCTGCAGATTATTCTTCACGCGGTGGTGAATCTCGCGAATCGTTGCGTCCTTTGTCATGAGTTCTTGTTCGCGTCGACGAATCTCGGTGATATCACGCGTCAAGATGACAGCGCCCAGACGCTTATGACCATCGACAAGCGGAAGCGCACGCAAGGAGATCGTGACCCCTTGAACCGATAGTTCGACGCGCCAGGGGGCGCGTCCCATCACGACGACTGCCAAAGACTCCTCAACGCTGTTCTCATCGCTCACAGCATCTGTGATGCGTTCGGCCAAGACTTCGCCAAATACGGAATCTTGACGGATTCCAATGCGACGCAGACACGACATAGCATTGGGGGTCGTCTGAAGGACCTTTCCATCTTGATCGATGAGGATCGCTCCGTCTTGGACGCGGGGAACACCATGTGCGGAAGCTGTTGGAGCAGACTTGTAGGGGTACTCGCCCCGAGTGATCATCTCGCAGATGATGTCCGCCGCGTCACTGGTCCAGGTATCAAAGTTTTGAGCAAGACGAGGCGAGGATAGGTTCGTTTCGCGCGTGAGCACCGCGATGACTTCGCCCTCGTAGGGGATCGGAACACAAACTTCAAGAACCGAGTAGGTACCGGCCCAATGCGGCGAAGTCGGGCGCACGACCTTGCCGGTTCTCATCGCCTCACGCAGCTCGGCCTCGCGAGCAAGAGGAAGATACAGGCCCCGCGGATCGTCAGCGTGAACGGTGATCGAGGTTGAGGGGCGGCAATTCTCGGCGGCGAAGAAGCGGTCATCGTCTGTATGAAGCCACAACACCAAGTCGGCAGCCGCAAGGTCTGCAAGAACCTGCCAATCAGCCAAGAGCTGGTGCAAATGATCGTGAGCTCCCGGGGACAGCTTAGGAGTGAATGAGACTTCTGCAGATTGGGCAAAGCTTGACATGTCCGACATGTCTTCACAATAGCGGCACTCGCCTCATTGTGAGAATCAACGGGCGGCAAGGATACAATCACTCCTGTGGACTTCGCTTCAACATAGGGGCGGAGCAGACAAGAAGATGGGACAATGATGCAGGTCAATGGGGATGCGCAGTATCAATGCTCGCCGGAGGCATTCGTCGAAATCAGTACGAACGGGGATTTCGTTCAGACGCGCTTTGGGGATTTTATTCGCGAGGCCGTGGTGGAGTACCCGCAGGCAGGCGCGGTGAGCGTTCGTGGACAACTCAACCCCGAGGCCCTTCCCGCGCGTGCGCGCTCGGCGGTCGAAAACCAAGTCCTCATCGAATACGACGAGGTGTGGACGCAGGTCGCTCCCAGGCACTTTCAAGCGAGATGCACCCTGAATGCTGAGGCGGTCTCTGTCAGTGCGCATCTGACTCAGAGCGTGAGCCCCGTGGAGTGGGATCTCAATCAGTGCCAGTGGGCGCTCAATGGCGAATACAGAATTGCAATTCCTCTTATTGGACGCATGGTCGAGGCCACGGTGGCCTCTCATTTCGACGACTTCTTCAAACGAGAGCACAAAATCGTCGATACATGGCTCAAGAGACATGCGGGCGAGTACTACATCGCGGAATAAAACCCTTTCACTTCGGGTTGTGAACTGATAAAGAACACGGGAAGGACACATCATGTCTGAAGAAATCAGCGAAACAACAGAGTCTGTAGCGGCTGCGGGTGGCCCCTCACGGCCTCTGTACTTGGAACGGACAGGAGTGCGTCAGTACGTCGCTCGTAATGCTCGCGGAGCTGAGGTTCTGGTCGGTGACGGCCCGGGACGCTTCACCCCGGGTGATTTGCTCAAGCTTGCGCTCGCCGGTTGCAATGCAATGTCCTCTGATGCGCGTTTCGCCGCAGTCTTGGGCGAGGACTTTGCGCAGATTGCCGGCGTTTCCGCCGAATACGACGAGGCCGCCGATCGCTTCACTTCCATGGAAGTTGAGCTTCTGCAGGACCTCTCTTCGCTCAGTGAAGAAGAGACAACAAATCTTCTTCGTCGTGCTGGTTCCGCTATTGAGCGCAATTGCACGATCGCACATAGCCTTTCTGAGCCGCTGCCTCACACCTTGCATATCGCCTCTGAACAGGTTCGCGAATCTTGAGAGTTGTTGCCTCTTTCGCCAGCGTGTGCCACTAGGCTTGTAGGCGCTGGCGAAAGAGGCAGAACAAAGCCGGAAGGGAAATGTAATGAACCAGGTTGATAGGCAATACGAAGACCTACTGGCAAAGATTATGCGTGAAGGTGTGGAAAAGACCGACCGCACGGGTACAGGCACGCGTTCCCTTTTCGGCGCACAGCTCCGCTATGACCTCTCACAGGGCTTTCCGCTCATTACGACCAAGCGCGTCCACATGAAGTCGATCATTGGCGAGCTCTTGTGGTTCCTCAGCGGGGATTCGAACGTGCGGTGGCTTCAAGAAAACGGCGTTCGTATCTGGAATGAATGGGCCGATGAAAATGGTGACTTGGGGCCCGTTTACGGTGTCCAGTGGCGCCGCTGGAATGCCGGGGATGGTCGTCAGATTGACCAAATCTCTCAGGTTTTAGAGACGCTGAAGACTAACCCTGATTCCCGTCGCATGATTGTGTCGGCTTGGAATGTTGGGGATCTTCCGCAGATGGCTCTTGAGCCTTGCCATGCGTTCTTCCAGCTCTATGTCGCCCAGGGGCGTTTGTCTCTACAGCTGTATCAGCGCAGTGCCGACATGTTCCTTGGTGTTCCCTTCAATATCGCCTCTTATTCCCTCTTGACCCACATGTTTGCCCAGCAGGCTGGCCTGGAAGTAGGCGACTTTATTTGGACCGGGGGAGACTGCCACATCTACTCGAACCATGTTGAGCAGGTGAATGAACAGCTCTCGCGTGAGCCCTATCCCTTCCCAACTTTGAAGCTGCGCCAGGCGGATTCGATGTTCTCTTACGATTTCGACGACATCGAGATTGAGGGCTACGAACATCACCCGACGATCAAAGCACCGGTGGCCGTGTGAACCACGGCGGAGGCGCTGCCCGGGAAATGACGGTTGGGGAGGAACCGCACGTGCAGCATCGATCGGTCCCTCTTGCCTCGATTTGGGCCCAAACGGCTGATGGCCTGCTGGGGTCGGGGACTGAAATGCTCTGGCGGGTTCCCGCGGATTTTGCTCACTTCAAGGCCGCAACAATGAACTGCCCGATTATTATGGGTCGTTCATCATGGGACGCCTTGGGGCGTCCCTTACCTGGTAGAACGTCCATTGTCATCACCCGAAACCCAGATCTGAAACTGGATGGTGCGCTGGTTGCGCATTCCTTGGATGAAGCAGTGCGACTTGGACAAGAGGATGCACGCGAGCGGGGCAGTGAGCGCGTGTGGATCACGGGCGGCGCACAGATCTACACGCAGTCAATGCCGCTGGTGGATGAGCTTGTCGTCTCTTTCTTAGAACTTGACGACCCCTGTCTTGAAAAGATCAAGGGCAGCGAACATCATGTGTATGCTCCAGAGATATCCCCTGAAGAGTGGGGACTTGACCTGAGCCGCAGCGATGAGGCCTGGCGTCCCGCCTCAGGAGATGCCCTCCGCTGGAAAGTCGAGGTTTTCCGTCGCCTGTGACAAGGGCGTCGTGAGAGTCTTTGCCTCCACGTGAACGCGCTCGAGGGGTTCGGGACTGAGATGAATTCCTGAGAGCTTCCGAGCGCTGACTAATGCTCGTGATTCAAAAGAACCGAGGAAAGAATTCCACGACTGCGATGCATTGTTGAGTGCGACGGAGACTTTCGATGCGTGTTTTCCAAGTGTTTGGAGCCGTTCGTAGAGTTCTTGAGAGAGCTGAATAATCTCTTGAGCCTGTGTGGATAGGCTTTGTTGACGCCAAGTGAAAGCAACTGTGCGCAGAATCGCCCATAGGGACGTGGGGGAAGCAAGAACAACATTCATATTCAAGGCGTCGTGCATGAGTGAAGGATCGGTATGCAATGCTGCAGAGAGAATCGATTCGCTGGGAACAAAAGCGATGACATAGTCAGCGGCATGGGGGAGTTCTTTCCAATATTCCTTTCGGGAAAGTTCACTGACGTGGCGGCGCAAGGACTTCGCATGCTGGAGCATGAGCTGCTCGTATGTGAGTGTCTGATCCGAAGGATCCTCGCCATCAAGATGCAGGGGAGTGTCTTCGCTTTGGGCGCGCAAATAAGCATCCAGTGGGACTTTCGCATCAACTGGAATGCACTTATCTTGAGGGAGGAGGACGATCATGTCAGGGCGTTTGGATCGGCCTGCCGTTGGTACTTGGGTGTCAAAGTGAACGTGCTCGATAAGCCCGGCAGACTCAACGAGGGAACGTAGCTGGGCCTCTCCCCAAGTCCCGCGAAGAGGAGCGTGAGAGAGTGTGCGCGTGAGTTCTTGGGTGGACTGCCGGAGTAAATCTTCCGATTCTCGTGTCCACTTTAGTTGCTGATCAAGTGCGCCGATTTGCGCGGCCTGCTGTCGTTCTAAAGAACTGACGGAGGTTTGAAGGAGCTTTAAGCCTTCGTTGATCGGAAGGATTGTCTGCATAAGGTGTTGGTGCTGTGCAGATTCAAGCTGTGCTGTTTGGGATTGAGAATCGGCCAGGAGACTTTGGAAGGTGTGTTCTTGCGAGAGGCGTTCGCGCAGCTCTGCCACCTGGGCTTGGCTGCGTGCGAGGTCTTGTGAAAGTTCGAGGTGCGCGTGGAGTGCCCCACTGCGTTTACCCAGTGCCCACGATAAACAGGCTAGGGCTGCGCAGAGGACGAAGAAGAAAAAGTTCTGAGGTGTCATGGGAGGATGTTAAAACTGGGCACTTTCATCTGCGTCCACTTTGAGCGTGTGGATCTGCATGACCCATGTCACCCGACTCGAGTTGTGCTTTTGGGCCAAGACAGGTACCTTTTATAGGTACCGACGCGGGGTGGAGCAGTTCGGTAGCTCGCCGGGCTCATAACCCGGAGGTCGCAGGTTCAAATCCTGTCCCCGCTACTAATAACCCGGTCTCGAAAGAGACCGGGTTTTTGTATTTCTGCGCGCTTATCTGAGAAGACTCGCGTATTAAGCTCTCCGTTCCAATAAAAAATTGCGGCCTACGCTTCGCGTAGACCGCAATTGAGTGGAGGAACTTCTAGCCGCGCTTGCGCTTGCGCAATGCAGCGCCTGCACTTGCGCTCAGTGCCGCTGCTCCAGCAAGGAAAGCAATGGGGCCACCCGTGCGCGCGAGCGTCGGCTTTGACGGGGTCGAAGCACTAGTCTGTGCCCCTGCCGAACTCGTGCTTGGGCTTACCGAAACCGTCGTTGACTCACTAGCTGAAGGAGATGCAGCGCTTGTACTCACCGAAGCCGTCGGAGTGCTTGTGGTAGGTGTCGTTGAACTAACCGAAGGAGAAGGCGAGGGGGTGGGCGTTACACACGGCGAGGGGTCGAGGATTGGATCGACTTGTGTTCCAGCAGTCAGCGGAGCGACGGTGATATTGGCGGTCCAAGAGTCTGCGGAGGACTGTGCATTAGCGCCGGTGAATCCCGTGAGCGCCGCGGTGTTAGAGATGGTTGTTCCCGCGCCCTTTTCATTCACGCGTCCGAGCACGTGCAGCGTCGTGTAGTTCATGAAACCGAGCTGCCCTGCGCCGCCGTCCCAGATTCCAGTGCAGTGATCATAGGAACCAAAAGTCTTGGCATCAGTACAGGGGAAGGTGAAGTCTCGAATGAGGCCGTCGTCTGGGTTCGGATCAAAGTCGTGTCCTTCCCGGACCCAGAGGTGATCGACCGGAGGATAGGCAAGGATCTCGTTATTGCACAGTCGAGTCCACGAGTTTTGGTAGGTGATTCCCTCGGGCAGTAGGTCTTTCACATTGATGTTTGTCACTGTGCCAACGCCACGGTTAAGAATGTTGACGCGGTAAAGAACATAGTCGCCAACGTTAAAGTTCCCAATCGGGAAGTTAGCCGTCGAATCAAGAGCGATGGGGAGTCCGTTTGCGCCATAAACAGGCTGAGCGCCAGACATCTGGACGTGGGCCGCATCCTTCAAGACAATAAGATCAGCACCCTGGTTTGGATCAGCGCTGGCCTGGAACTTGGATGCTGAAACACCGACAATTCCCAGGGCAACACAGGCGCTGAGGAGTGCTGCACACAAACTGCGGCGTCGAGAACGATGGAGTGTCATGGTTTGTCGGTCCTTCTGTAAACGGGGGTTTAATCGAGCTTACGCCTGCTCGAGACGAAAGATGATCCTGCAACAGTGGTGAGCACCGCTATCCCCCCAAGGAGTGCGAGGGGAACACCCGTACGCGCGAGTGTGGTTGTCTGCGGTGTGCGAGAGGCTGCTGTTGCGCTTGTCATTGCCGAGGCCTCGCTGGTGGTGGGCGTGGTAGTGGGGGCACTTGTGGTTGTGGAAGGAGCAGATGTACTCACCGAGGGGGAAGCCTGCGAAGACGTGGGGGAATCCGAAGGTGTCGGTGTTGAGCAAGGTGAGGGATCCGTGATCTCCTCAACCTGTGCACCGGTAGCAAGAGGTGCAACCGTAATATCTGCGGTCCACGAATCAACGGAGAGCTTTGAATTTTGAGGAGCGACATCCGCCAATCGAGCAGTGTTGGAAATTGTCTTTCCTGCGCCCTTCTTGTCGACACGTCCAAGGACGAACAAAGTTGAATATGAAGCGTATCCAAAATACTCAGTGCTACTCGTCCATGTTCCGCTGCAGTGGTCATAGGTCCCTGAGGAATATTCCTCAGGTGCGCGACAGGGGAAAGTAATCGGGCTGTCTGGGTACAGACTCTCGTCGGGATTCACGCTTTGGCTTTCGTGAACCCACAGGTGGTCGGTAGGAGCTATAACAATGTGTGTGCACCTGCGTGTCCAGGAGTTCTGATAGGTGACCCCTTCGGGAAGGAAATCCGAAACAGTAAAGCTGTTCACGTCAGCATAATTGCGATTCAGGACATTGATACGGTAGACAACGTAGTCGCCGACCTCGAACTGTCCAATGGGAGCATCTGCGGTCGAATCAAGACCAATCGGGAGGCCGAATTCATCGTAGACGGGCTGCCCGCCCGACATCTGGACGTGGGCTGCATCCTTCAGGAGGATCAAGTCGGGGACGCGTTCTTCATCTGCCTGAGCCTGAAGTTGTGCGGTGGAGACCCCCGCAATACCCATTGCAACGCTAGCGGTGGCGAGGGTAGCAATGATGCTCCACCCGCGCTGTGAACGCTTCAACATAACGTGCCTCCAAAACCTTAAAAACTCAGCAAGCTGTCTGAGCACAATACCGAGAAATGCTATCTGTAAGTAGCTGTTCAGTTCAAGAAAAACTGCCAGTTGTGCCTTAAAACTCATATGTTCTGAGCGAAAGGTCCTCGCTCACAACAGTTGTAGTATAAAAATGTTGAAACACATTTGAGGAGGACAAAATGAGTGAACCGACGATGCCGCCGAGCCTGCCGCCCATGAGCGGACAGTCAATTCCGCAGGGAAGCGTGCCAGCAACCGGCAGGATTGAAAACGGTGACTACTATTTTGATAAGTTTGATGATCGTCCGATTCCCACAATGGTGAACCGACTGATCATTGAAAAAGGCTCGTGGACGAAAGCAATCGTAGCCTTCGTTTTGGGTGGAGTTTTTCTCCTTGCATGTGTCAATTCCGTGCGCACTGAACAGTCAGTTGCAGCGATGATTCTTTGTTTCTTGATCGGGGCTCTCTTGATTGTCGCTGGGCTTGTCATGATGCCCCGCAAAGACTACATCGACTACCAGGGCTTCTATGTCACGAGCATTTTTGGCTCGAAGCGCTTCCCCTGGCCTCATTCGCGTACTAGTTTCTACGTCCGTAACACGCGGGCTGGAAACGCCGCTTCGGCGAGCGCTCGGATGACACAGACCTTCGACGTGAAACTGATCAGTGCTGAGGGAATGCAGATTCCCTTGGGGATTGTCTTCACCGGTCCGAACTCCGATGAATTGGAATGGCGAGGCGTCGTTCAGTGCTCGCGTATTTGGGATTGGGGCGTTGCAAGGGGCTACACCGTTGAAACGGGGGAGTATATTCCTCTTTCGGGAGTTGGAATTCACCAAGCACTTCGTCAGTCTCAGGAAGAACGCTACGGTCTTCGCCAGAACTTCAATCAATAAATGAGTAATCTCCACGATCCTCAGCCTGCTGAGGATTCTTCTCGAGTATCACTTCCTCCCGCTGCTGGGGAGCGCATCGAGCCTCAGAAAGAAATTGCCTCGAAGATCGGGACGGTTGTAGACGGTGACTACTACTACGACCAAAACGACGAGAAGCCTATTCCTCTTGAAGCAGAGAGAATAGTCTTCGAAAAAGGCTCGACGTTTATGGTGATTTTGTCGTGGTGTTTAGCGCTCTTTCTCTCTCTGCCGTTCCCAACGATGCTGACCGAAGGAACAGACGCGGTCATTGACACGGATCATCCATTGATCTGGTCCTTCATGCTAGGGGGCGATCTGCTGATCATCGTCCTTCTCATTATTCATGGTTTCCTTTATTTCCCAAGTACAGATTGTCTCGACTCCCAAGGGATCACCCTGTCGATCTTGTCAAGGAAAATACAGATTCCGTGGCCGCACTCGCGAACGGGTTTGTATGTTCGCCTTGTGAACCAGATAGGTCGAGGTCTTCAGACAGCTGAAGTGAAGGTGATTCGTCCAGACGGTTCCTCCGCGTTACTTCCTATTACCTTCAGGGGAGTGGATTCAGTCAAAACTGAACGAAATGCTGTCATCCAATGCTCGCGGATCTGGGGCTGGGCGGTGGCAAAGGGCTATACCCAAGAGAGTGACGAGTACATTCCTCTTGCGGGACTAGGGGTTCAGCAGTCTCTTCGCCGTCGCCAGGAAGAACGCTACGGCCTTCGTGCCCATGTGAACGACAACCAGGAAAACCTCCAATAGGTCTTTCCTTCGTATAAAGGTGTGGGCCCGGCAGCTGCCGGGCCCACACCTTTATACCTAGAACTTAGTTCTTCTTCTTAGCCGGGGCTTCGCCCAACTCGAAGGAAGCGACACGGATGGTGCCTTCATCTTCGGTAGAGTCTGCCGAGGCCTCGAAGTGAGCGGGACCCTGGATCTTCGTCGCGGCTGCAAGGTCTTCCAGAACTTCCTCAAGCAGGGGGATCATCTGCTCGGGAGCAGACACCGTCACCTCAAGGAAGGGGGTCCTGGGGGAGACTTTTGCTTCGGACTTCACGCGGCGAAGGACCACGAGTGCCTCGGAGGCAACGCCCAGCAACACGCTGGAAGCGTCCTCGATCGCGCCCTCAATACTCCCATCAGGGGTGACCTCAAGGTTGGAGGTGGTCGGCCATGCAGCCTGGTGGACGCTACCTTCGCGATACCAGCTCCACACCTCTTCGGTCACGAAGGGCAGGTAGGGAGCAAGCAAGCGAACGAAGGTATCGATGGCGATCGCCAGCGCTGCGCGGGCAGAAGCCGAAGCCTGATCACTCCACTTGCCCTCGCGGTTGTAGGCGCGTTCCTTCACGAGCTCCAAGTAGTCATCACAGAAGGTCCAGAAGAAGGACTCGGTGACTTCCAGTGCACGCGCGTGCTCGTAATTTTCCAGAGCCGTGGTCGCAGAAGAGACAACCTCGCGCAAAGCGGCAAGCATCGAACGGTCGAGGGGCTGGACAACGTGCGTGATATCCAGATCCAGATCTGCGTCTCCACCCATCGTGAGAGCGAACTTCGAAGCGTTGAGTACCTTGATGGCCAGGCGGCGGCCAATCTTCATCTGTGATTCGTCGAAAGCAGCATCCAAGCCCAGTCGAGCCGAAGCCGCCCAGTAACGCACCGCGTCCGAACCGAACTTCTCGAGCAGACCCATGGGGGTGACGACATTTCCCTTAGACTTCGACATCTTCTTGTGATCCGAGTCCAAGATCCACCCCGATAGACCGGCGTGTGCCCAGGGGAGTGCGCCGAATTCCAGATCGGCACGCACGACCGTTGAGAACAGCCAGGTTCGGATGATGTCCTGACCCTGCGGACGCAAGTCCATCGGGTAGGTACGAGAGAACAAGTCCTCGTCCTCAAGCCAACCGCAGGCAATCTGCGGGGAAAGTGAAGAGGTCGCCCAGGTATCCATGATGTCGAGTTCACCGATGAAACCACCGGCGACTCCGCGCTGATCCTCGGTGTAACCGGGAGCCGTATCCGATGAGGGATCGACAGGAAGCTGATCTTCGCTGGGGGTGATGATCTGGGTGTAATCGACTTCGCCACGGTCATCGACGCGGTACCACAGGGGGAAGGGGACGCCGAAGAAACGCTGGCGAGAGACCAACCAGTCGTTGTTGAGGCCACGTACCCAGTTCTCGTAGCGCACGCGCATGAAGTCCGGGTGGAACTCCAGTTCCTTACCGCGCTCGATGAGTTCCTGGTTCAGGTCCTTGCCAGTAGCAGGATTGACCCACGGCTTGCCACCGTTACGGATGTACCACTGACGCGAAGTCACGATCTCTAGGGGCTTGTCGCCCTTTTCGAAGAAGTTCGTCTGGCGCATCGTCTTCTGAGGTTCACCGCGCATCTCGCCGCTTGCCTCGAGGCGTGCAACCAGTGCCTCGCGAGCAGAGAAGGTTGTCTTCCCCGCAAGCTCAGCGAAGGCCTCGCGACCCTCAGCGGTGGTGATCCACTCGGGGGTTTCGGTCTGCAGGCGGCCGTCCTTGCGCAAAACGGTGCGCAGCGGAAGGTTCAGGTCACGCCACCAATCGATATCGGTCGTGTCACCGAAAGTACAGCACATGGCGATACCGGCGCCCTTGTCCATCTCTGCCTCGGGGTGGGGAAGAACAGGGACCTCAACACCGAAAACAGGAGAGGCAACCGTGGTGCCGAACAGCGGCTTGTAGCGCTCATCGTCGGGGTGAGCAATCAAGGCCACGCACGCGGGAAGGAGTTCGGGACGAGTTGTCTCAATGCAGACATCAACACCGTTCTCAACCGGCGCACCGGCTGCAGCGGCCTCGGCAGCGCGCGCGGGGTCGGTGATGTGGAAGGCGAGGCGGTGGTAGAAGCCCGGGTATTCGCGGCTCTCAAGCTCGGCCTGGGCAACCGCGGTCTGGAAGGTCACGTCCCACAGGCCAGGAGCCTCAGCCTGATAGGCCTCGCCGCGCTCGAGATTGCGCAGGAAAGCAGCCTGGGCAACCTTGCGGGCGCGAGTACCGATGGTCTGGTAGTTCTGGGTCCAGTCAACCGACAGGCCCAAGTGGCGCCACAGATCTTCGAAGTGCTTCTCGTCCTCGACGGTCAAGCGCTCGCACAGCTCCACGAAATTACGACGCGAGATCGGCACCTGATCGCGAGCCTTGATGGACTTGCCTTCGCCGCCAACATGAGGGGGCTCGAAGTTCGGATCATAGGGGAGGGTCGCATCGACGCGAACCCCGAAGTAGTTCTGAACGCGACGCTCGGTAGGCAGGCCGTTATCGTCCCAGCCCATGGGGTAGAAGACCGATTTTCCCAGCATTCGCTGGAAACGTGCGACGACGTCGGTGTGCGTGTACGAGAACACGTGGCCGACGTGAAGTGAACCCGAAACCGTGGGCGGGGGAGTGTCGATCGAGTAAACCTCTTGGCGGGGGCGGCTTCGATCAAAACGATAGGTTCCCTGATCTTCCCAACGCTGGTTCCACTGGGCTTCGAGGCCTTCAGTGGCGACCTTGTCCGGCACCTGGGGTGCGGGCAGCGAGGTTGGTTCGGCCTGGCGCTGAGCGCTCATACATATTCTCCATCCGAGTCGTGGACTTATTACCGTCCAAGCCTACGTTTCATCGGCCCTCCGGTCTAGCGAGAACGCGCCGATGAGTCGCTCACAGTGGGGACGACACGGGAGCAGGCAGCGCCAAGCGCGTGACGTGTAATAAGACGTGTTCGTTACATCCGCTCATCGAGCGGTCTGCGCGAGCGAAGAAGGAGAGCCTGAGTAGTCTGGATTAAGGATCGCTCACACTTGAAAAGGAGAGTCATGGCTGCGGTGCACACACGTGATATCGGAGAAGAAACCCTCGATCTTCTTCGACGGCTGATCGCCTTGCAATCGGTCAATGACCTTACCCCAGATTCGGGACAGGAAATCAAGGCTGCCAATCTTTTTGAAGACTACTTTGCCGACCTTCCCGTGACGTGTGAACGCATTGAAGCCCATCCGGGTCGAACGACCTTAGTCGTCACGGTTCCCGGAACGGATCCCAGTTGCGAAGCTCTCACCCTTCTGGGACACACCGACGTTGTCCCAGTCGATGAAAAGCACTGGACGCACCCTCCTTTTGAAGGGGAAATCAGCGATGGGCAAATTTGGGGCCGAGGGAGCGTGGACATGCTCCACCTCACCGCTGCTATGGCTGTCGTCACTCGCCGCATCGCCCAAGAAATTGCCGATGGTGGCGCACGACCACGAGCGACCCTGACTTTCGTCGCTGCTGCGGATGAAGAAGCACGAGGCGGACTGGGAGTTCCGTGGATCGGTGAGCATCGCCCCGAGGCGTTCTCGTGGGATGCTTCGTTATCTGAAATGGGAGGCGCGCATATTCGAGGCGCCCGGGGCCGAGATAGCGTCGTTGTCATTGCCGGAGAAAAGGGAGCCGCGCAACGGCGTCTTCATGTACGCGGGGATGCCGGTCATGGATCGATTCCCCTTGGCCGAGTGAGTGCCGTCGAGATGCTAGGCAGGGTTTCGCATGCTCTCGCTCAAGCCCAATGGCCCCATGCCAGCGATGAAATCTGGGCGGGTTTTGTTCGCGCCTTCGAGTTCGATGCTCTTCTTGAAACTTCTTTGCTTGAGGGGAGCTACACCGGTGACTACAGCGAATTTGGTGATCTTGCTGCATACGCTCACGCCGTTTCGCATATGACTGTTGCGCAAACCGTTGTCAGGGCCGGAGGTCCGATTAACGTTCTTCCTTCCTCTGGCTACATTGAACTCGATATTCGTACTTTGCCTGGGCAAAGTGACGATGACGTCGATTGCGTGATTCTCGAGGCCTTGGGGGAGCTGGCCCCCCGCGTCCAGATCGAGCGCTTGCTCAGCGAGCCAGCCACGGCCTCGTCAATTGAGACGAAACTCTACCGAACAATCGAAGAAGTTTTTCGCGAAGCGCACCCCGGCGCAGTCGTGGTCCCCATCCTCTTCCCGGGAGGGTCAGACCTCAGGGTCGGCAGGCGCAAGGGGGGAGTGGGCTACGGTTTTGGATCATGTGCTTCCGGGGCGACACTCGGAGAGGTCTATTCGCAACTTCATGCTCACGACGAACATATGCCCATTGAAGACGTTGCCTCGACCGCGCGTGAGCTAGAACGCCTTGTTCGCCTCTATATTGGCGAATAATTCCAGCACGTTTGGGGAATTTCTGCGCTTTGACTCTTGCCCAGTGAATGTGAGATTTGCTGTTACAAACGACCAGTACGTGGCACAACTCGCCAAGGGACCTGTTGACCCATATCGTTATATTTGTGCACGTCCGTGCGCGCCAAAGGAACAAAGGAGAATTGGATGCCAGCATCACGCATCACCATGAAAGCAGCCGCTCTTGTCTCAGCCGCTGTCCTTATGTGTACCTCGCTGGCAGCCTGTGCGCCGAAGAATGCCTCTTCGACGCAATCCTCGAGCAAGGCAGGGACAATTACGGTCGGTCTCCCGGGTTCTTTGTCGACCCTGGATACTGCCCACGAAACCGGAATTATCAACTACTACGTTGCACAGGTGACCTCTGAAGGTCTGCTCGCTGTCGATAAGGACGGCAAGCTGGTTCCGGCAATTGCGACGGCTTACCACACGGATGATGCGAAAACCTGGGTATTCCAGATCCGTCAGGACGCGAAGTTCCAAGACGGCAACCCCGTGACCATTGAAGATGTTCTCTTCTCGATCAACGTCGCGAAGGATCCCGAAAAGTCGCCTTCTTCGGCCGTGTACTGGACGGCAGGAATTGAAGCGGCGCAGACCGGAGAGTGGGAAATTACCATTACCCTTCCTTCTCCGGCCGAGAATTTCGGGTGGACCGTGACGGCAAACGGTGGCCTGTGGATTACTGAGAAGTCCTTCTACGAGGCCGCGCAGTCCTATGGTTCCTCCAAGGACCTGATCATGGGGACTGGCCCTTACAAGGCAACCTCGTTCCAGCCCGACTCGAAGGCAGTTTTCGAGAAGAGCGGAACCTGGTGGGGTGGAGATACACCCGCGCAGACCATCGAGTTTGATTTCTTCTCTGATGAAAACTCGCGTCTTCTTGCTCAGCAAAGCGGTCAGATCGACATCTCGACTCAGCTCCCGACAGATCAGCTTTCTCAGTTTGAATCGATCAACGGAGTGAAGGTCCTGACCGAATCCGACCGTTCCTTCGTGGGATTGACCTTCGATGAAGGCGTTGCTCCCTTCGATGACATTCACGTCCGTAAGGCAATCGCTCACGCTGTCGACCGAAAGGCCATCGTCGACTCGATCCTCAAGGGCCGAGGCGAAGTTGCGACCGGAATCGAACCCAACGATCAGTTGGGCAGCGAGATCGGCGTCGATAAGGCTCGTGAACTCCAAGCCAATCTCCCCGTTGACTCCTTCAACATGGAGCAGGCTCGAGCAGAGCTCGCTCAGTCGAAGGTCCCCAACGGTTTCGACACCGAACTGACCTACCCGGCCTCGATTCCTGAAATGGGATCCGCAGCACTCGCTATTGCGGAGAACCTCAAGCAGATCGGAATCAACGTCACGGTGACTTCGAAGCCCATCGAAGAGTGGGTTTCCAAGGTGGGAACGGGTGAGTACGGCCTGTACTACATGAGCTACACCTCGACGACCGGCGACCCCGCTGAAATCGCCGGCTGGCTGCTCGGTCCTAGTAATCCCGCACGTTATGTGAATGAGGAAGTTCAAGGTCTCATCGCCTCGTCGAACCAGGAGACGGATCCTCAAAAGCGCGCCGAACAAATTGTCGCTGCTGAGCGCATTGCCCAGCAGAACACGATTTACTCGCCGATCTGGTGGGGCAAGACTTCAACTGCTTTCTCCAAGACCGTCACTCCCAATAACTACACGTCCTACTTCTTCATGACCCCCTGGGCCGCGTCCCTGAACGTCACGAAGTGATGGTGCGTTTTCTTGCTCGACGCCTCGCGGGTTTCGCGGCGGTACTGCTAGCCCTGTCTTTCATCATCTTCTCCCTCTTGGACATGGTCCCGGGAGATCCGGTGAAGATCTTGGTTGGCACCCGCCGCCTGACCCCCGAGGTTCGTGCTGCCATTACGCAAAAATACGGCCTCGACGAACCCTTTTTGATTCGTTATTGGCACTGGCTCAGCCGCGCGCTCACGGGCGATTTTGGCGATTCGGTGCGCTCGGCGACCCCCGTCACGGACGTCCTCGCCGGGCGCGTCGGTCTGACAGCAACCCTCACGCTCATGTCCTTTATCATTGCGATCTGTGTCGGTGTGCCCCTGGGGATCTGGGCGGCACGCCGCGCAGGAAGCTGGGTTGATCGCTCCATCGTCGGATGGAGCGTCGTTGGCATTTCCGCTCCCGGTTTCGCCCTGGGACTTGTCCTCCTCTACGTCTTCGGACTCATGCTCGGATGGTTCCCCATCTTCGGGCAGGGGGAGGGACTCCTCGATACCCTCTGGCACCTTGCTCTTCCCGCGCTTGCACTGGCAACGGGGATTGGAGCGATGATCGTGAGGATTACGCGCGCCGCGGTCATTGCAGAACTCAAGCAGGACTACGTGACTTTCGCGCGCTCTCGCGGCTTGGCCTCCAGGCGCATCACCCGCATGTACCTGCGCGCGGCCTCGCTGCCGATCATTACTTCCGCGGGACTGATCCTGGGTACTCTTTTCGGCTCGACTGTTCTTGTCGAGGAAGCTTTTTCTCTTCCCGGACTGGGGCAACTCCTTGCCGACTCCATCACCTATAAGGATGTGCCCGTCGTTCAGGCGATTGCTCTCTTGGTCGCGGTGGTGATCATCGCCGTTACTTTCGTTGTGGATGTCGCCGCTTTTGCGATCGATCCTCGTCAGAAGCTCGAAGAAGGGGGTGCCGCGTGAGCAGCGCTCAGCCTACTGATCGTTTCCGTTCGACTTTACGAGGCCTCGGCCACTTCGCGCGCACCATCCCCGGTTCCGTCGCCCTCTCCTTTGTGATCCTGGGTCTGGTTGCGGTCTGCGTGTTCTTCTCTTCGCTGTTGGCTCCTAATGCGCTGGGTCAGAACGTGAGCTTGGGCGTGAGCCCCGCCGGGACGGTGAGCCACATTTTTGGAACCGATAAAGTCGGTCGAGATATTCTGGCTCTCACTATTGCGGGGACTCGATCGGCGGTCCTTGGCCCCATCGTCATTGCCGGCGGCTCAATGGTATTGGGCTTGCTCTTTGGAATGACTGCCGCTTGGTGGGGAGGCTGGTGGGACACACTGGTTTCTCGCTCGTGCGAAATCCTGCTTTCTATGCCGGTCACCTTGTTGGCGATCGTCGTTGCAGGCGTGATTGGAGGCTCCTACTGGGTGACCGTGGGCGTTTTGATCATCTTGTTCGCGCCCTCAGATATCCGCATGATCCGCGCAGCGACGCTCCAGCAGAAACCACAGCCCTATATTGAATCTGCACAGGTTCTGGGATTGTCTTCTCCGCGTATCTTGGGCATCCACATTCTGCCCAATATCACCCCGATCGTGTGGGCGAACCTCTTTGTCAACGTGGCTTTTGCTCTTGTCTCTCTTTCAGGCCTGTCCTACCTTGGTTTTGGCGTGGGAGCTCAGGATGCAGACTGGGGACGCCAGCTTGCCGATGGACGTTTTATCCTCGCTCAAAATCCGGCCGCCTGTGTGATCCCCGGTCTTGCCATCATCATTACCGCCACCGCAATTAACATCGCTGGCGATTGGTGGAGTGAAAGGCAGGAGGTGCGCTCATGACGACTGACGATATGGGTTTGTTGGCCTCGGGTATCAGTGTCTGGGCTGCTGATGGCCGCAGCCTCGTCGATGACGTGACGATTCAAGCGCGTGCAGGTCATACCCTGGTGATCGTTGGTGAGTCTGGTGCAGGCAAATCCATGCTTGCCCGCACGATCTGTGCCCTTACCCCGCATTCTCTTCGCGCTCAAGGACGCGTCGCCCTGCAGGGACGTGAATACGACATCGTGCGCAACGCGCGGGCCTTCAAGGACCTTCGTGGCCAAGGCATTGTCTGGCTTCCTCAAGACCCCTTCACTTCCTTGTCGCCGACTCAGCGATGCGGAGATCAGATTGTTGCCGGGCAGCGTCTTTCTCAGCGTGAACGTCGCGAGCGGATCGGGGAGCGTTTGCGCGAAGTCGGTCTTCCCGAGCGAGTCGCCCGAGCCTATCCGCATGAACTCTCCGGTGGCATGCGTCAACGCGTTGCCATTGCGGCTGCATTGGATTCTTCTCCTGCGGTCTTTATCGCCGACGAACCAACAACCGCTTTGGACGTGACGACTCAAAAAGAAATCCTTGACCTTTTGAGCGAACTTCGTTCGAGCCGGGGGATGGCGCTGGTTCTTATCACTCACGATTTGGCTCTTGCACGCGAGTATGGGGATGAAGTTGTTGTGATGCGCCATGGGCGCGTCGTCGAATCGGGCGCTGTTGCAAAGGTTTTCGCTCACCCAGAAACTCCCTATACGCGTGAGCTCGCTGCCGCCGAGCCTCGCCTTGATGGTCCCAATCCTCGCCCTGAGAGTCCCGCTTCCACCGCGCAAACTGAGCTTCCTCCGCTTGTGGAAGCTCGTGACCTGGTCAAGGTTTTTCGCGGCCACGGGCGCGGAGGAAGACATGTCGCTGTCGATGGCGTTTCTTTCGCGATAAAACCACAAGAATCAGTGGGCATTGTCGGCGAATCGGGTTCGGGAAAGACAACGCTCGCGCGCCTGATCATTGGATTGGAAAAGGCTGATTCGGGCAGCGTGAGTATCAACGGTGTCGAGCGAGGACCTCGTCGCACGCGCGCCGGGGGACCGCCGCCGATTGGCATCGTCTTCCAAAATCCCTACTCCGCTCTCAATCCTGCTCGAAGCGTCGGCGCGACCCTTGCCGAGGCCTTGCGCGTGGGCGGCCGCGAGGTCAGTGAGGTAGCGCAGCTTCTTCAATCAGTTGACCTTCCTGCTTCCTATGCGGATCGCTACCCTGCGCGTTTGTCGGGCGGCGAGCGTCAACGCGTGGCGATTGCACGCGCCTTGGCAACGCATCCCCAGCTTCTGATCTGCGACGAGGCCGTTTCCGCCCTTGATGTTTCTGTACAGGCATCCGTTCTGGAGCTTCTGCTTCGCCTGCAACGCACAGAAGGCTTCGCCTTGCTCTTCATTACGCATGACCTTGCAGTTGCACGCCAGATGTGCGACCGGTTAATTGTCATGAAAGATGGAGTCATCGTCGAAGAAGGGCCTACGGAAGATATTCTGCATTCTCCGCGCCAGGACTACACTCGCGCGCTTCTTGCTGCCGTTCCCGGACAAGAAGGCCACGATGACTAAGGATATTTCGCGGATTTCGATTGAACCTGGTGACAATGGCTACGAGCGTCTGATTGCTCTAGGAGTCTCGCAAGAGCGTGCGAAAGACTGGGCGCGCCTTGGGCCTAAAATGCATGGAACCCTGTGGATCAACGGCCCCGTGGCGGTGTGGGAGGTTCACCGTGAACTGTCAGCACATTTGCGCATCGCGGGATGGACTTGTCTGTGTGGCGCCCAAGAAGTAGATGAAGACGCGCAAGCGATTCTCTTGCGTGAAATCGTGGAAGAGCTCTGCGATGACATGCGTTCACGGGATTTTCCCCTGATTAAAGCCGATTCATGGGCTGATGAAGGGGTTTTTATTGATGTCCTCCGCTCGAGTGGTTTTGAGCAGGTAACAATCAACGGGAACCCGCATCCCATTGAGAATGATCGAGACTACTCGCATAGCGGTTGGCTGTTGTGGAATCCCGAATACGCGTCAGAAACCACGAATTTGGCGATCCCCGCATACGAGCACCAAAAGACGGAATTCACCTGCGGTCCCGCTAGCGCCCTGATGACGCTCGGCGAGATTGAAGGCGACCCGCACACTGATTTTGTCAATGAGCTCAACCTTTGGCGTCAAGCGACCTACTCAGGGGGAGTGGGACACTTCGGCTTGGCCTCGGCACTAGCGGACCACGGCGCACAGGTGGAAGTTCTTGTATCGACCACCGAGCCCATCGTGGGAATTTCTAAAACCACGATGCTGGGAAAGCGGGCGCGGATCGCTCTTCACTGCGAACATATGGCGCGCGCACGCGAATTGGGAGTCGCCTCCCAGGTAAGGGAGTTGTCTATAGAAGACATCACCTCGGCCCTGGATGCGGGCAGACACGTCATTGCCTTAGTCGACCTTGCTCCGCTCAACGGGGAAGATACCCCGCACTGGCTCCTCATTTGGGGACGTGTTGGAGACTTCCTTCTGATTCACGATCCCTGGTATGACGAAGAGTTCGGTGAAACCTGGGTGGAAACCTACGTCCAGCCCCTGCATATCCGTGACCTGTGGGAAGCTGCGCAGTGGGCTGACGACACCCACGAGCGCGCTCTCCTTAGCGTCCGTACTTCTCGCTGAAATTCTTTTCAAAGGTTTCCAGCGATACTCCGCGTGTTTCGGGAACGATGAAAATGTAGAAGCACAAGGAAACAACGTTGATGAGACCAAACACGGCGTAGGTCCACGTTGCTCCCAAGTGCGTAATCATAACCGGGAAAACCCAGGTAACAACTGCATTCATCAACCAACCGCAGCCGACAGCGAAACCTTGTGCCACGCCTCGGATCTTGGAAGGAAAGATTTCCGAAACCAAAACCCAGTTGACGGTTCCGGACTGCTTGGCGAAGACGAAGAGTGATACCAAAACCACGACCAGCCAGGGCAGATATGTCGGGACTGATTGCGAGATTGTTCCATCACTTTGAACGTAGGGAGAGATCCCGAAGCCAAAGACGATCGCCAAAGCAAAAAGAGAAAGAGTCACGCCAGTTTCTTGGTAGATACCGACATGACGGCGAGCAAGACGCGACACCAGATAGAGGCCAAAACCGGCTCCTACGCACGCCACAGCACCTGTAATGACGTTCAGAGTAATGGAATCTGCTGCGGAGAAACCTGCTGCGGCAAGGATCTTGGGCAGGTAGTACATCGCGGTATTGATACCTGTGAGTTGATCAAAGCAGGCAAGACCGACGCCAATAACAAGTAAACGCCGAGTCCACTTGACCGACACCGTACGGCGCAGTGACCACTGTCCTTGAGCGTGCTGATCATGCTGAAGTGCCGCGATCTGTTCGATTTCTTCACGTAGGTTGTCGCGCTTGGGGTCGCGGATACGCTTGAGCGCGCCGATGGCCTCGTAGTAGCGGTCCTTGGAAGCGTACCAGCGCCCAGACTCAGGCATGAGGCGCATTCCCAGCCATAGGCACACGGCCGGGATCGTTGCAAGTACAAGCATCCAACGCCATGCCAAGCCATCACCACTGGTCACGACTGCGGTTGTTACGTGCTGGACTTGATCCCAGGGATACCATTGGCCGCCGCTCAAAGTACCTGAGGGGTCCTCGGAAACAAAGACCTGTGGTCCGCCGTGTGCGCTGGAAAGGATTGCGTTCATCGAATAGGCGAGAAGCTGGCCGAAGACGATCATGAACTGGTCAAGCGCAACCAGAGAACCCCGGACGCGCGTTGGGGCAGACTCTGCGAGGTAAACGGGAACAGTTGCCGAGGCGCCACCGACGGCAAGCCCCAAGATGAAGCGGAAAATGTACAAAATTGCGACATTCGGAGCGAAAGTACACCCCAGCGTTCCGAGAATGAAGATTCCCGCCAAAAGGAGAATATTGTGGCGGCGCCCGTAGCGATCAGATAGTCGGCCACCGACGATCGCTCCCAGCGCGGCACCGAGGGCCAGAAAGGCGCCGACCAGCCCTTCTTCGAATTCATTGATGGCAAGGCCTCCGGCGCTGCGAGGCATATACATATAGGGCAGCGCGCCGGCGATGACTCCCGTGTCATATCCGAAGAGCAGGGAACCGAAGGTAGCGACTCCTGCAAGGAACGCGATGGAGCGCTTTGGCCCCGAAGCTGGAGTGTCTCGAGTCAGATCGTCGAGTTCCTTTTTGCTCAGCGCAGGAGGCGTTGAAGAATGAGTCATGGTCTCTATTGTGCATCCCCTCTTCATTGCTCGTGCACATATTTGGTGAATTGTTCATGTGTTCTGGGGAAATGAACAGATGCTCACTGTGTCCCATACATAGGCCGAGGCCGGAGCCGGCACGCCACGCGCACCCAGCCCCGGCCTCGGGAATACAGATTGTGAACTGCTCAGAGGACCATCGCAGCAACCCAACCGCCAATCAAGAGCGGAACGTTGTAGTGCAAGAAGGTCGGGATCACAGTGTCCCGCATGTGGTCGTGCTGACCATCGACGTTGAGTCCTGCTGTCGGACCGAGCGTCGAATCCGAGGCCGGTGAACCGGCGTCACCCAGTGCTCCAGCTGTGCCGATGATCGCCACCGTCGCCATGGGGGAGAAGCCGAGCGTGAGACACAGAGGGACGTAAATCGCCGAGATGATCGGCAGGGTCGAGAAGGAGGAGCCGATACCCATGGTGATCACGAGGCCGACAAGGAGCATGATGATTGCCGCGAGGACCTTTGAACCGTTGAAAAGAGCTGCGGTTCCATCAACCAAAGGCTTAATCTGGCCCGATTCGTTGAGGACCGAGGCGTAGCCCTGCGCGGTAATCATGATCAAGCCGATGAGGCTCATCATCTTCATGCCGCCACTGAAGACATCGTCGGCCTGCTGCCAGGGAACGACTCGCATGAAGAGCATCATGCACAGACCCACCAAAGAGCCAACGAGCAGCGGATCGGCTTCGGAATCCATTCGCGTGAGCACGGTCTGAATGACGAAGCAGACAACGAGAGCAGCGACTGCGGCCCAGACCTTCTTCATGTCAATCGGCTTGTCCTCGGATGAAGCGAAGGACGAGTCGCGTTGCTCGTAGGTGCGCGGCTTACGGTAGGAGAAGAAAAGCGCGATCGCACAACCGATTGCCATTGAAGCCGCGGGAATTGCCATTGCTGCCATGGGGTTGACAGAAGAGACATCCATGCCGGCGTCGTTGATGTTCTTGTAGAGAATGTCGTGCAGGAAGATTCGCCCGAAGCCGATGGGGAAGAACATGTAGGCAGTGACGATACCGAAGGTAATTGCACAGGCAATCATGCGGCGGTCCATCTTGAGCTCGTTCATCACGCCAATGAGCGGCGGAATAAGGAGCGGAATGAAGGCGATGTGAATGGGGATCAGGTTTTGGCTCATCACACCCATGACGAGGACGCCACCGACAATTCCCCATTTGGCGCCGCGAGCAACTCGTGCGGAGCTCGCTGCATCCGCATTGCGCATGCGGTTCACAATTGCGCGCGCAAGCAGGGCCGGCAGACCTGAGTGAGCGACAGCCATGGCGAAAGCGCCGAGCAATGCGTATGAAAGGGCAATCTTTGCGCCTCCGGCGAGGCCGGTTTGGAAAGCGACCATCGTGCCAGAGATTCCCATTCCGGCGACAAGGCCGGCGACAACAGAGGCCACAAAGAGAGAGATAACGACGTGCACTCGGGCGAGGCTGAGCGCCAGCATGACGATGACCGAGAGGACGACTGCATTCAACAAAAGCATGTGTATTCCAAGAGGTTGCGTGTGTGTTTAAAACTGACGTGGATAAGGAGCAAAAGCTTCAGTCGGGTGCGAAGTAAGATGGAATGCGTGAGCTTTATGGATAAGCTCCGACGAATCTTCGCGGGCGCGGGGGATTATCCTGACGGCGTCTCGTGACGACGTCAGCCAAGATGATGGTCGCGCTCAACAGCAGCGTCGACCGCCGCGACAATCGCGGAAGATAGACCCGCGTCTTGGGCGGCGAGGAGACCAGCAATGGTGGTTCCGCCCGGGGAAGAGACCCGGTCAATAAGATTTGCGGGTACTTGCCCATTGTCGAGGCCATTGAGCATGAGTTGCGCGCTTCCCAAGAACGCTTGGGCGACGATGCGCGTCGAATCGGCCTTCGTGAGGCCGTGGTTTACGCCGGCCTCGGCCATCGCATCGATCATGCGGAAGATCCATGCCGGGGAGGAAGAAGCGATCGCTGTAAAAACAGGGAAGTACTTCTCACCCAGCACGATCGTTTGGCCGACCGAATCGAGGAGCTTGCGTGCCGCAGCGAGCTGTTCATCCGTTGTCCCCATGGGGCACAGGGCACTCATCGACTTGCCGATCTGCGCATTGACATTAGGCATGACGCGGACCAGGGGAACAGCAGCCCCGAAATCAGTGTAAATCTGATCGACTGTGCGACCTGCAGCAATAGAAATGACGCAGAGTTCCTTGGCGCAAAGAACGCTCTCGCGGATCTCGCGAATGACCTCTGACTGGACATTTGGTTTCACTGCAAGGACCAGAAGGTCGCTCTGCTCGGCGACCTGGCGGTTTGACGCGAGTGCAACGCCTCCCAACTCATCTGCCAAGTCCTCGGCGGCCTGGTGGTGCCGATCAGCGAACATCAGATCCGCGCCGCTGAAGCCAGCGGCCACGGCACCGCGCGCAATAGCTGAAGCCATTGCACCTGTCCCGATGAAGCCGATACGCATGACAGTCCTTGAGTGAGAAGGTGTGTATGTTGGCGTTATTTTAACCACACTTTACGTGTTGATTGCAACAAGGTCTCATCCTGCGTCCGGCAAAGTTATCCACAGAAACAGAGTGCAGACGATTCATCCACAGATTGACGCATCGGGGGAGCGCTGAGGGGAGAGAAGCGAGCACACTGCATGAATGAACACTGACACGCAGATGCGCCGAAGACGTCACCTTCAACAGATAGTGCTCTCCACGGAAACGCATGGCCTTGATGAGGAAGAACGTGACAAACCAGCGTCGCTTTCTCCTTTGCGCTGGAAACTGCAGTGGAAAACAGCTGCGGTCGTGCTTGCGGTTTGTGGAGTCTTCGCTGTGCTTGGGGTTGTGTTGGCTCCGTGGAAATCAGGAAGCGCGCCTCATCCTCCTTCAATCGACGAGGCCTTGGCTGAGGAATCCGCCTCCGCGCAGCCCGCGCCATCGGAATCCGCCAGCGATCTTTCGCATAGCATCGGTCCACAGATCGTCCTCCACGTGACGGGGGAAGTGCGCCGCCCCGGAGTGATCCGCCTCGTCAAAGGGACGCGAGTCATGGATGCAATCGAAGAAGCTGGTGGTTTCACCGAAGACGCCGATACACAGAGCATCAATCTTGCGCGAGTCCTTGTTGATGGTGAGCAGCTCAAAGTGCGCTCACTCAAGCAGGCGCAGTCTTCTCAGGCAGAAGGAAACGAAGCGGCTCCTCGAACGTGCGTTGATGTCGCAAGCGCCGATGCCGCTGGACTTCAGAATCTCGACGGTGTTGGGCCATCCCTTGCCAATCGAATCATCACCTATCGCCAATCTCATCCCATCAGCGGCGTTGAGGATCTTGATGCTGTACCGGGGATCGGGCCATCGATTCTTGAAAAAATTCGTCAAGGTGCGTGTCAATGACGCGAAGGCCAGTCGATATTCGCTTGCTTCCCATCGCTCTTGCAGTGTGGTCGTCAACCTATGCATTCCTCAACGGTCGCTATGTCCTTGGCTGGAGCAGCGTAGCGGGGACGATCCTCTTCACTGCCTACAGCGGATTGGGGTTGCCTGGGCGCGCATGGCTGCTGCGGTGGAGCGAATGCGCTGCCACGATGAGCGTCATTGTGTGCCTAGGTGCAGCGTGTTTTTGGCTCGCAACAACTCGGGCTGCTGCTTGGGAAGAAGAGAGCACGCAGATCAGTGCGCATGGGCTGAATCTGCAGGGTTTTCACGCACGGCTCGTGAGTGAAGTGAAAGAAAGCCTTCCTCCAGATGAAGGACACACAACGAAGAAAAAGCAACGCGCTCGTTATTTCGCGAGGGCGCAGTACGTCATGGGGCGTCAGCCCATGACATTCCTGCTGTCCAGTGAGACAGTGCGATTTACTCACCTTCGACGCGGGGATGTCATCGCGCTCGATGGGAGGCTAGATCTTACCTGGTCCCATAGCATTCCCAACGTCGGGTCCATTCGTGTCAAAAAATGGGAGAATCTCCCATCAACGGATCGATGGTCACAGTTTTCGCGAGCATTTCGTGGCAATCTCGAGCAAGTAGTCGCTTCTCTTCCGCAGCATGCGCGCGCTTTAATTCCGGGCATGTCACTAGGGGATGATCATCAAGCCAGTGCCCAGATGCGCAATGACATGAAGACAGTGTCTTTCGCTCATCTCACAGCTGTCTCTGGCGCGCATATGTCGATCTTGTTAATGACCATTGGTCTTCTAACGCCACGAAAGAAGACATGGAAATTGGTCGTACAACTGGCGGTTCTTCTTCTCTTCGTCGCGTTGGTCGGTCCCCAAGCCTCGGTTCTACGCTCTTTCGGGGTCAGCATCATTGCCTTTGGGGGAATGTGGCTGAACCGTGAAGGAGGAATATATTCATCGCTGAGTACCGTCGTGATAGCGGCCTGTCTGCTTTCTCCCTTCGATGCGTGTTCACTGGGTTTCTGTCTCTCTGTCCTTGCCACCTGGGGAGTGAGCGTTCCCGCCCGGTGGATTTCGCATGCAGGAGAAAAAGCTGGGGTAGCTGCCGAAAACGCATGGATCCCTCGAATGAGCGCATTGCTGGCGATCCCACTTGGAGCGCAAATTGCCACGCTCCCCGTCATGATCTCCATGAATTCATGGATTGGACTGTGGTCGATCCCAGCACAAATTCTGATCTCTCCATTTGTCACTCCGGTAACCATCGCGTCTTTCGCAGCCGCTCTTAGCGCGCAGCTATACGCCCCTATTGGTTTCGTCTGTGCGTGGATTGCCTCGTGGGGAACTGCATGGATCGCAGGTGTCGCCAGACTCTTTTCTTCCCTCCCCGGAGCTCGAGTCTCGCTTGGAAATACCGCTGGAATCTTTGCTGTGGGCGCAGGCATCGCTGTTGTTCTCATCGCTGCTGATCGCCTCCGGCGCTTCACGACGTCGAGTCCCCTCGAACGTGTCACACTAGGAGGGAAAAGCTTGCATATGTGAATGGACGAGTACGACACGGAAGGGGAGCGTGGCCTATGGCAGCGAAGACTCAGGCAGCACCGGTCACCCCTTGCCTTGCTCCCGTTGTCTTAATCAAGGGCAGCGAAAGCTTACTTGCAGATCGAGCGATGAGCGAGCTGCGACGCCTCGCGCACGAAGTCGATCCCAGCCTTGAGCGGACAGATCTTCCTGCGGGAAGCTACCAAGCAGGCCAACTGGACGTTCTCACCTCGCCTTCTCTTTTCGGTGAAAGTCGGATGATCATCATCTCCGACCTGGAGAACATGACGGATGCCCTTGCCACCGACCTGCAGGCATACCTGAGCCAACCCGCTGCCGATGTATGGATCTTCCTGCGTCACCCGGGCGGCAACGCCAGAGGAAAGAAACTCCTCGACGCGATTGCGAAAGCCGGATTCCCGGTGATTCCGGCAGAACCGCTGAAAAATGATCGCGATAAATTGGACTTTGTTCGCTCCGATGTACGCAACGCACACCGAAAAATTGAAACAGAGGCCGCGCAGGCCTTGGTCGATGCGCTAGGAAATGACCTCAGTGCACTCGCGGCAGCTGTTGCGCAATTGCTCAGCGACGTCCAGGGGACCATCACTCATAATGCGGTTCGCCGCTACTACTCCGGGCGAGTCGAGGCAACGAGCTTCGAAGTTGCCGATGCAATCGTGGGTGGACGCAGTGCACAGGCACTGACTTTGGTCAGGCACGCATATGCGACGGGAAGCGCTCCCGCTCAACTGGTTGCGGCAATCGCAGTGAAATTCCGGGCGATGGCGAAAGTTTCCTCACCCGCGGGACGGAAGAACCTCGGGATGTCTCCGTGGCAAGCCGAGCATGCACGCAGGGAACTGCGTTCATGGCCTGACCCTGCCTTGGCCTCGGCAATCACTGCAATTGCTCAAGCTGACGAAGACACAAAAGGGGCGTCGAAGGATCCTGAAGGAGCGGTGGAGAAGCTCGTCATGACATTGTGCCGCCTCCACCGCGGCTAAAAACTAGCTCCCCGCCTCTTCACTGCGCAGACGAGGAACGCAGGTCTTCTCGGGATGAATCCCAATAATTCCCGCATAAAACGCGCGGATAGCATCCATATCCTTGCTCTGATTCCCACTGAGCTCGATAGGGGCTCCCCAGCCATAGCGGCGTTGCCCGCCATCGATGAATCCGGGGACCACAGGCAAATTCGCACCCTGAGCGATGCGATAAAAACCAGATTTCCAATAGGGACGAATAGAACGCGTGCCCTTGGGAGCAATGACAAGGACAAAAGTTTCACTGGACTGAGCTAAAGCGATGACTCGCTCCACCAAATGGCCGGGATTTTCGCGGTCGACGGGGATCCCACCAATTGCCTGAACAAAACGGCCAATCACGGGCACGTCCGTGAGGTTCTTTTTCACCAAGAAATAGAAGGGACGTTGCAGCGCCCACATGGCAACAACCATGTAGAAGCCATCCCAATTCGAAGTGTGGGGTGCTCCCAAAACGACGCAGCGCTCGGGAAGAGGATGCCCGGGCGTAAAAGTCCAGCGTGACACTCGCATGACCAAATGAGCCAATGCCTTACGCAATCCCATGTTGTTCCTCTCCCGGGTTGAGCCGTCACACAGTGTACGTGGAATCCTGGCCGCAGCGCTCTTCAATGTGGGATTGACCCGGAAATATCCCTGATTGAACCCTGAAATGAGGGACTTCGAGTTGAGCTGTCGGAGCACTGTTCTAAGATCGACTTCGGGAGGAGCAGGGCGTTCCTCTGCCTGCGAAGGAGTTCCAGTGAGTTCAAGCCCATCCGCAAGGAGCGACGAACATACAGTCGTATCGCTTTCTACTCGCATTGCGCGCCGGTGGAGCGAATTGGTACGCATCCTTGGACAGTGGCTGCGAACCGCTCCATGCTCTGTATTCCTCTCACTTCTCATGCTGATTGCCGCCTGTGCGTCGCATCTGACTCGCGCGAGGTGGATGCACGATCTTGCTGCTCAGGGCGGACACGTGCAACCCCTTCACACCTTCACCACTGTTTTGTGGGCTCCTTCAACGGGCATCATGATCAACCTGATCCTCATGATGCTCATCGTTGGCGGACTACTTGAACGCTTCCTTGGCTCAAAAGTCTGGGCGCTCTCGGCCGTCGTTTCACTTCCGCTATCACTCGCGGGATTGTGGGCCTGCGCTGCCCTGGCTCATAGTGCCTCGTTAAATTGGGCATTTCCCATGGTCAGCGGCCCGGTGAGCGGTTCCATCCTCATCTTGACCTCCGCTTTGGGGACCGCCAGCGCGAAAATGAACCGCTTGTGGGCATGGCGCACGCGCATCGGTGTCCTTGTCATCCTCCTTGCGCTTTTCGCCTTCAGCAGTAGTGCAGGCTCGCTGGCCCGACTTTTCGCTTTCGTTTCCGGCTGCTTGGTCGGCGGCTTTGCGATTGGTTGGTCGACAAGGAATCGTTCAATGCTGGGCATCGGCGATCCCGTTCGCCACGTGATCCCCCTGGTCATCACCGCCTACACTCTCGGTGCGGTCAATGCCATCTGGACTTTTACAAGCCATGGACTCTTGGCCTTTGATCGTGCGGCTTTTTCTCCCGAGCTTGCCGAGCAGCAGTACATGTGGGCCCTGTGCCAGCAAAATGAGGCACCCATGAGGTGTTTGAAGGAGGTCTACGGCAACTCCCTGATGCTCTACGCCCCTGTCGTTCTTGCTTCGATTCCTTTCCTCGTGCAGTTGGTCCTCGCCTTTGGACTCTTCCGAGGCCGCCGTGGAGCTTGGGTGGGAACGATAGTTCTTCAAGGCGCGCTGAGTGTCATCGGCGTTGCCCAGACGATCCTCTTCTTGGCATCGATTTCGGGTAGTGCAGAGGAAGTTCCTGAGGGATATTTCGCCGTCAATATTCCCACAATGAAGCTCTTGGTTGGTGTGGCCTTCCCGTTGATAGCAATGCTGCTCACCGCGTGGAATGCCTCTGCCTTCCAAGTCCGCGCGCCAAAGTCTCGCTGGAAGCGCGCGGGGATCATCTCCCTTGTTTCTTTCCTTGCTGGAGGTATTGTCGCCCTTGCTGTTGGCATGTCGATGCCCTACTACTTTGTTCCTGATGCCACACCACTGAACCTTTTTGAAGCGTATGTGAGCGCATATGCCCCAGCGGGCGCGCAATGGCTCTTTGACACCCCTTTGTATGCGACGACAGTGACGGCGGCGACTGCAACCGTCTGGATTCCCGTTGCGGTGTGGGTCATCAGTTCTGTGAGCTTGTTGAAGGTCTTTTTGGCCCCTGTTGCTGTAAGCCACGAGAAACAAGACGAGCTCCTGTCTCTGGTCACATCGCAAGGCGCGGGTTCCTTGGGATGGATGCTCACCTGGCAAGGAAACTCAACGTGGATTAGTCCCGATCGCACCTGCGGCGTTTCCTACCGCCAAGAATCCGGTGTGGCCTTAACTCTCACGCAGTGCAGCGCCGATGAGGAACGCATCTCCTCTGCGATTTCGGAGTTTGCGACTTTCGCGACTGACGCCTCTCTTATTCCCGCCCTCTACTCAGTCCATGAAGAGTGGGCCAAAGAAGCGCACCGCTTAGGTTGGTCAACGGTCAAGGTCGCTGAAGAAGCAATTATCGACCTGGGAGATCTCGAATTTAAGGGGAAGAAGTTCCAAGACGTGAGGACTGCCTTCAACCATGCCAAGCGTGAAGGAATCCGTGCACAGTGGGCGTCTTACCCGGATCTTGACGAGGCCTCGAAGGAGCAAATCCAGGCGATTTGCCAAGCATGGGCTGATGAGAAGGCTCTTCCTGAAATGGGCTTCACCCTGGGTGGTTTGCGCGAACTCGATGATCCGCAGACACGTCTCTTGCTTGCGGTCGATGAAGAAGACCATATTCACGCAGTGACGTCATGGATGCCTGTCCACTCGAAGGGCAGCGTCATTGGATTGACTCTGGACGTGATGCGGCGAGACGATCAAGGCTTCCGTCTGGCCATTGATTTTCTCATCGGTCAAGCTGCCCTCCTTGCGCAAGAAGAAGGACTACAGTTCATTTCCCTCTCCGGTGCGCCCCTGGCCGAGTCGGGCCAGTGTGAAGAGCCGGAAGACCTTCGCGATTCACACTTTGCATTCGCTCCGGTTTTGGATGTCATGGGTAATGCTATGGAGCCCGTTTACGGCTTCCGTTCGCTTCTTGCCTACAAGAAAAAGTTCCAAGTTCGTTTTGTTCCCCTGTACCTCGCGATTCCCGATATCGCGCAGGCTCCCGCTGTCGGATTGGCAATTGCTCACGCGTATCTGCCTGGAATGAGTGCAGCAAGTGCCGTCTCCTTGGCTGCAAAGCTGGTTTCTCGTGATTAGCATCCTTCACTATGTCCCACTCCTGCGTGTCTGGATTCCCTTCGTTGCCGCAGCACTGATCGCGGCTAGCCTTGTCTGGATCTGGCTGAAAGTCATGCGTCCACTGTCGATCAAGGCGCGTTCGATGAGTGTTGTCGTGGGCATCATCCTTGTCGTTGTCGTCCACCAACTTGTCGAGCATGTATGGCATCCCGTCGCAGAAGGACTGGGGCGAGTGACATGGCTGTGGGCATCGCCGGCTTTAGTTGCTGCAGTGATGGTTTTTGCTGGCTTGACCAGACGCAAGCAATGGTTGCGTCGTTTCTGTGCTGCACTGTGCGCGTGGTTACTGATCGCTGCCGGCGCAGCTTTGGGAATCAATTACCACTTCGAGGCCTATCCGACCATGGCCGAGGTCGTGGGCGGGGGAGTGCGCACCATTTCCTGGGACGAATTGAAGAATCCCGATGAAGAAGCGCGAAGCGCACGCGTCGCGGAGGGAGCGGTGGTCCGTGTTGATATTCCTTCTTCAGATTCAGTGTTCAAGCCACGCCAGGCCCTCGTGTATCTCCCGCCGTCCTATTTTGCCGATCCGCAGGCAACTCTTCCTGTGATTACTCTGCTCACTGGCCAACCTGGCACTCCCCAAGATTGGTTGGTCTTGGGTAAGCTTCCTCAAACCATGGAGCAGTTCGCCGCAAGTAGAGGGGGGCGTGCTCCAATCGTCGCGGTTGTCGATGCCTTTGGAAGTCAGACAGCGAATCCCCTGTGCTCGGATACCTCTCATGGGAAAGTCGCAAGCTACCTGGAAGTGGATGTCCCGAAGTGGCTGCGGGAGAATTTCCCTGTTTCAACAGACGCCGGTCAATGGGCAATTGCCGGATTGTCCTCTGGCGGAACCTGTGCTCTTCAAGTAGCCACACGCGCTCCGCAGACATACCGCAGTTTCCTTGATATGTCGGGCGAGGCCCACCCCCAGCTGGGTAATGAAGAACGAACCATTTCTGAAGGTTTTGACGGAAGTCGCGAACTCTACGCGGCGAATGACCCAGTGCAGGTGATGAAAACACGTCGCTATGACGCTACGGCGGGGATTATTTCCTGGGGGAGCGACGATACATCGTTTAAAGAGGGACTGATTGAGGTCGATGAAGCGGCCAAGGCCTCGGGAATGACGGTTGAAACACGCTCATACCCGGGGGGACACAGCTGGAAAGTCTGGAAGGCAGCATTTGAAGACCAGCTGCCGTGGCTCGCAGAGCGTTTTGGACTCTGAGGCCACGACAGCCGGTTTACCGCTACCTGTGGTAGGGGTTAGTTCAGTTTTTCTACAGTGATTGTCAGGGAAATTGTGTGCGATTGGCCCGGCTGGAGGAAAACCGCGTTGTGGCGGACATTACCCACCTCAACACACACGAAGTGTTTCCAATCCTCGTGGTGCATATCTGCAGCCTTTGCCTCGGCGGGATTCCACACGATGGTCGACGCCGAGTTCTCCTTCTCGATGACGATACGACGGCCAAAACCCGGGTCAAGGATTGAAACGGTCCCCGCGAAATCGAAGATCGAGTCGACCCGTCCCTGAGTGAAGGTCACGTCGCCTTTTTGAACAGAGTGCTCATTTGTCACCGTGCACAGCTGTTCGGCTCCGTCCAGCCCCACAACGCTGATCTCGCGGACATCTGAGACGTTGAAGTAGGGGTGCAAGGCCTCGTCCACGTAGAAAGCTTCCTCATCGGCGTTCGTCATTGTGAGCGCCAGATGAAGATGCTCCCCGAAGGTGGCATGAAGCTGAGCAGTAAAACGATGCGGGAACTTCGCCATCTCCGTCTTTGTCGTCGGAGCATAGGTGAAGGAAAGAATCGCACTGTCATCAGTGCGTTCAACCAGTTCCCACGTTGCATTCCTTAAGAAGCCGTGATTCTGAGCCTCGGATCCGGGTGCTGCCAAAGAAGCAGTCGCAACGCCGAACCACGGTGCACAAATCGGGACGCCGCCTCGTGCAGGCGTCGATGCCCACGGAAGGGAACGCTCGGAGAGCCACAGTACCGGCTCGGTGCCCGCAGGAGTCCATTCAAGGAATTGAGCACCGGAATCTGAAAAACTTGCGTCGCAGCGGTCATTGCTGGCGCGATAGACACGTCGGTTTGCCATTGGACAAGGATAGCGCGAGTAACGCCTCACACATAGTCCCTCGGAGAAGGGAATTCTGAAAAAACGGCGATAAGCTTTCTGTGGAAGCGAATCGGTAAGTAATAGGGAGTCTTATGACCATCCGCGAAGATCTACGTAATGTCGCGATTGTTGCACACGTTGACCACGGCAAAACTACTCTGGTTGACGCCATGCTGTGGCAGTCAGGCGCATTCAATGAGCGCGATACGGTAGAAAAAACCGGCGAACGCGTCATGGACTCCGGTGATCTGGAACGCGAAAAAGGCATTACGATCTTGGCCAAGAACACCGCGGTTCACTACCGTGGTCCCGCCGCCCAGAAGCTGGGCCTCGAAGGCGGTGTGGTCATCAACGTGATCGATACTCCCGGGCACGCCGATTTCGGTGGCGAGGTTGAACGAGGCCTGTCCATGGTTGACGGCGTCGTTTTGTTGGTTGACTCTTCCGAAGGCCCGCTCCCGCAGACCCGCTTCGTCTTGCGTAAGGCTCTTCAAGCGCAACTTCCCGTCGTCATCGTCGTCAACAAGGTTGACCGCCCCGATGCCCGCATCGAAGAGGTTGTCTCTGAAACGCAGGACCTTCTTCTTGCTCTGGCCGAAGATCTAATGAGCGAAGGCGTCGACGCAGATGTGGATTCCCTGCTCGACGTTCCGGTTGTTTACGCCTCGGCAAAGGCCGGAAAGTCCTCGCTCACCAACCCCGGTGACGGCAATATCCCCACCGAGGACCTCGAGCCCCTCTTCGAAACGATTCTTCACCGCATCCCCGGTCCCGAGTACGAAGAAGACGCACCCCTTCAGGCTCATGTGACGAACCTGGACGCCTCTCCATTCTTGGGACGACTCGCGCTGCTGCGTATCCACAACGGAACATTGCGCAAGGGTGAAACCGTGGGACTTGCTCGCCACGATGGAAGCATTAAGCCCGTTCGCATCACCGAGTTGCTTCGAACCGAAGGCCTCGAACGAATCCCGGCCGAAAGTGCCGAACCCGGCGATATCGTTGCAGTCGCAGGTATTGAAGACATCACCATCGGTGAGTCTCTGGTCGATCTCGATGATCCGCGTCCTCTGCCGCTGATTACCGTTGATGATCCGGCAATCTCCATGACGATCGGAATTAACACTTCGCCCATGGCCGGCCGTGTCAAGGGAGCAAAGGTCACCGCACGCCAGGTGAAAGACCGCCTTGATCGCGAGCTCGTCGGTAACGTTTCGCTGCGCGTGCTTCCCACCGAGCGCCCCGATGCATGGGAAGTCCAAGGGCGTGGTGAGCTTGCTTTGGCAATCTTGGTCGAGCAGATGCGCCGTGAAGGTTTCGAGCTGACCGTTGGTAAGCCTCAGGTCGTCACCAAGACCATCGATGGCGTGCGCTCTGAACCGATGGAACGCATGACTATCGACATTCCCGAGGAATACCTGGGATCGGTCACTCAGCTCATGGCCCAGCGCAAGGGCCGCATGGAAACGATGGCGAACCACGGTTCGGGTTGGATCCGCTTGGAATTCATTGTTCCTGCTCGCGGTCTGATTGGTTTCCGTACGCGCTTCCTGACGGAAACTCGCGGAACGGGTATTGCTTCGTCTATCGCCGAAGGCTATGCACCCTGGCAGGGAGCGATCGAACAGCGCCTCACCGGTTCGCTTGTTGCAGACCGCGCGGGACAGGCAACGCCCTACGCTATGACAAACCTCCAAGAGCGCGGTTCTTTCATCGTTGAGCCCGGCTCAGAGGTCTACGAAGGCCAGGTTGTCGGCGAGAATCCCCGCGGTGAGGATATGGATGTCAATATCTGCCGCGAAAAGAAGCAGACGAATACGCGTAGCGCGACCGCTGATGTGTATGAGTCACTGACGCCATCACGAAAGCTGACTTTGGAAGAATCCCTTGAGTTCGCCGCGAATGATGAATGCGTTGAGGTGACTCCCGAGGCCGTGCGCGTGCGCAAGGTCGTTCTGGATGCGCAGGAACGCTTCAAGATCGCTGCGCGTGAGCGTCGTCAGAACAAGGACTGATCAGCAAAAGGTTTGCCCCGCGCGAGAAATAGCTCGCGTGGGGCTTTTCCTTAAATCTGCGGCGGGGGAGGGACCTGCTTGCCGGTCACCATGGTCCGCGCGTCTACCTTCACACGGCCTCGCCTGGTGTCAATCACCACGTGGGTCGGTGCCTTTTCGAGCAAGATCCCAAGGGCGTCGTGGAGTCCATCTTCCAAGCGGTAGCGAACCACCACGCGCGAGCCGAGCTCAAGGCGCATCCAGGGTAAACGGGCGATCGCTGCCGCTAACTGATCGTTTCCCGCAGGAGCAGCGGTGGCCTCGGCGCTGGGGTCGCCTGGAATTGCGTGCGAATGGTGTGGCGTAATACCCGGGCTCGCCTCGCTGGGGGGAGCGCCTAAAATTTGCCCACTATCAGCTGAAAAGTGCTCGGGATTCGCGTCAGGTGTCATGTTGGCGATAATAGAATGAACTGTTTGTCGGACCCAGTCCAAGGAGGAATACATGACGTACGTCATTGCCCAGCCCTGTGTTGACGTCAAGGACCGGGCATGCGTTGATGAGTGTCCCGTCGATTGCATTTACGAGGGGGAGCGCACCTTGTACATCCACCCCGATGAGTGCGTGGATTGTGGCGCCTGTGAGCCGGTGTGCCCGACCGAGGCAATTTTCTACGAGGACGACCTGCCCGGCGAATGGTCTGACTACTTGCAGGCAAATGCTGACTTCTTCGTCGACCTGGGTTCTCCCGGCGGTGCACAGAAGACAGGTCCTCAGTCCTTCGATGTCCCGTGGATTAGTGCCCTTCCTCCGCAAAACGAGGACTGGGACAAATAAATGAGTCGTCTTCCGCGTCCGCTTGATCTTCCCGACTTTCCTTGGGATAAGCTCGCGCCCTACCGCAAACGTGCGAATGAGCATGCCGATGGAGTGTGTGACCTCTCTATCGGCACGCCGGTCGATCCAACGCCCGAGCTCATCCAAGATGCCCTTAAAGACAGCTCGGACGCTCCGGGCTATCCGACGGTGATCGGAAGCGTCGAGCTTCGCCGTGCAATCCTCGCTTGGGGCAAGCGTCGCAATATGGTGGACGTGGGAGTGACAGGAGTTCTTCCCTCAATCGGATCGAAGGAAGCTGTCGCGTGGCTGCCATTCCTTCTGGGCGTGCGCCCTGGCGACACTGTCCTTTTCCCGCGGGCCTCGTATCCGACCTACGACATCAGTGCTCGTTTGGTAGGCGCCACTGCCATTCCGGTGGATCCCACGCACCCGGATTCTTGGCCGCAGGCACAGCTTGTCTGGCTTAATTCCCCGGGGAATCCTGATGGGCACGTTCTTTCACTTGAGCAGCTTCGAGCAGTTGTTCGGTGGGCGCGAAGCAACGATGCCATCGTCATTTCGGACGAGTGCTACGCGGCCTTGGCGTGGGAAGAACCCTATGTGAGTCACGGCGTTCCCTCGCTCTTGGATGAGCGTGTGTGCGATGGGGACTCCAGTTCTTTGATTGTGCTGTATTCCCTGTCGAAGCAATCGAATGTGGCCGGATACCGAGCCGCATTGATGTATGGGGATCCGAAGCTTTTGGCTCCCGTGATTGAGGTTCGCAAGCATGCCGGAATGATGGTGCCCGCGCCTGTCCAAGCGGCGATGCAGTGTGCTTTGGGGGATACCGAGCATGTCCAGGCGCAGCGTGAGATTTATGCGCGCCGCCGAGCCCAGCTTGTCGACGCGGTCGCGGCTACCGGTTTGGAGCGTGACAGCGACTCCGCTGCGGGCCTGTACCTGTGGGTGCGCGACCCGCGTGGCGTGATGAACTCTTGGGACCTCGTTGGTGCTTTTGCCGAGCGCGGCATTGTTGTCGCCCCCGGCGACTTTTACGGCGAGGCCGGGGTGGGCTTTGTGCGCATCGCGCTGACCGCGAGCGATGAACGTATTGCGGCGGCTTGCCAGCGCCTGGTCGCGGAGCCGGTTGTTTAGACTAGTTCGAGGCCTGTGGGTTCCAGTGCTCCCATAGATCGGTCCATTTGAGGCCCAAGTCCGCCATCATGGTGCGCACGAGCGGGATTGAAATACCGATAACGTTGTGGTGGTCGCCGTGGATTTCTTCGATGAAGGCTCCGCCGAGGCCGTCGATCGTGAAAGATCCGGCGACTTCTAGAGGTTCACCTGAGGCAACGTATGCGGCTGCTTCTTCTTCGCTAATCGCCCCGAAACAGATCTTGGTTGAGCAACTGTGAGCACTATTTGCAAGGATCTCCCACCCTGCAGTGTTTTCACGTAGGTGGACCAGGTAGTGTCCGCTCCACAGGGTTGCTTGGGACATCGACAGTTCTTTGACTCTTGTCAATGCAGTTTGAGAATCGTGGGGTTTGCCCAGCAGTTTGCCTCCGGATTCCAGCATTGAGTCACAAGCGACCAGGACGCATTCTCGCGGGAGCTTGCCTGCTTCGGGAACGTTAATCCTTCCCTCCACGATTGCCGAGGCTACGCAGTGGCCTTTCGCTGTGGCTAGGGCGCGCACTTTCTCTTCGGCGCTGGCGTAGGGGATAGCCTCGAGGACTGCATCTTCGTCGACCTCGGAGACGCAGACGATGGGATCGATACCGGCTTCTCGAAGAATTCGGAGTCTGGCGGGGGATTGTGAGGCTAAGACAAACTGCATACTCAGCATTTTCTCGTGCAGGAGGAGGTTTTCTTCACTAGAATAATGTGCGTTAGACCACACCTGTGGAGGAAGATGTGAAGGACGACGTAGGAAACACTCGCGATTTTTCGACCGTGCATACCAACACATCTTCGCTTTTGGGTGGCCCGCAAACGCTCACGATTGAAGACGTTGCCTCCATGGCGGGCGTGACTATTGAGGAAGTGCGGGATTTTTGGGTCGCAATGGGCTTCCCCTCCCCGCGAAGCGAAGAAAAAGTCTTCACCGAAAATGATGCGAAGCTCTTCCTTCAATGGTCGAGATTCATGGCTTCAGGTGCGATTGATACTGCAACGGCGCGTTCTCTTCTTCGGGCGAACTCTCACCTGGCCGATCGCCTTGGCCTGTGGCAGGTTGAAGCGCTTGTTGAAGATACGATGCGTCGCTTTGGCCTCGATGATACGGCTGCGCGCATGTATGTCCTCGACCATATCCGAGAGCGCGTTGACGTCCTTGAAGACGTCTTGCGTCACTCATGGCGACGTCAGTTGGATGCTCTTCTTAAACGAATGGATCATGAAATTTCGACTCGCGGCCATGAGGGCTTACAGCCTCGTTTTCCTCTCAATCGTTCCTTGGGCTTCGTCGATATGGTCTCCTACACGTCTTCGTCGGCAATTTTGGGTGGAAAACTAGTCGATCTCATCGGCCGCTTTGAGCAATTGTCCAGAGATGCTGTTACTGATGCCGGTGGGCGCGTCGTCAAGATGATCGGCGATGCGGTCATGTACATCGCAGATGACTTGGAGACGGGGCTTAGAGTAGCCGTGTCTTTGATTGAGCAGCTTGGAGCGGATGATCAGATGCTTCCCGTGCGTGCGTCATTCGTACGCGGCGATGTGTTTTCTCGTTCGGGCGATGTTTTTGGGCCGACGGTGAACCTGGCGTCTCGATTGGTGGATATTGCTCCTGTTGGCAAAATCTTGATGGATCCCACAACTGCGGCCGCAATCGCTGCGGGTAAAGCGGGAATGGAATACGACGTTGAAGAGTTCCCAAGTGCAACGCTGCGGGGTTTTGGAACGATTTCCCCCTATTTGCTGACATATCGTCGCTAAGACGCTCTCTTAAGGTGTTTTACCTGATCTTGTGATTTCATCCCATTTTGGTCAAGAAATCTACAAGAAATACCTGAAATCCGGTATGCTATTACCGTGACTACAGTGCTTCTCGTTGAAGATGACCCGGCTATCGCTGGCCCCTTGACTCGTGCTCTCGCGCGAGAGACCTACGATGTGCGTGCGCACGATCATGGCCGGAGTGCACTTGAAGATCTTGATGGCATTGACTTGGTTGTTCTTGACCTGGGATTGCCCGATATGGATGGTTTGGACGTCGCTAGGGAGATCCGTTCTTCCGGCAGTGCTGTTCCGATCCTGATTCTGACTGCCCGTGCAGACGAGGTGGACATGGTTGTCGGCCTCGATGCTGGAGCTGACGACTACGTGACGAAGCCTTTCCGCCTTGCAGAATTGCTGGCTCGCGTGCGCGCTCTCCTTCGCCGCGGTGGTGGAGAAGTTGCTGACGGTGATCTCGTTGTCCAGGACGTTCGCATTGATGTAGCAGCGCATCGCGCATACGTCAGCGGTGTTGAGCTCTCTCTTACCGCAAAAGAATTTGAACTTCTGCGCGTTTTGGTGCGTGAAGCCGGAAACGTTGTGCCCCGCGATACTCTCATGCGCGAAGTGTGGGGGAATGGTCTGAGCGGCTCAACCAAGACCCTCGACATGCACGTCTCGTGGCTGCGTCGCAAGCTCGGAGATGACGCTGCATCACCGCGCTATATCACAACCGTTCGTGGAATGGGTTTCCGCTTCGAAAAGCCTTCCGCCTAGATCAAGATTTAAGGGCTCGCTATGCGTAAACGCGCTGCGCGAATGATTGTCACCGCAGTTGCGGTTGTGGCACTGCTGCTGGGAGTTCCCGGCGCGATCGCCTCGTCGATCTTGGTCTGGAATGCGCAGACGAGTGCATTGGATGCTCGTGTTCAGACTGTTCAAAGCGCCCTCGATCGGCGCATGGCAAGCAGCGGATTATCCGAAAGCTATGCGCGTGCTTGGGCACAAACACTGGTGACAGGTGGCGGCCCCACCTATGTGGAAGTGACTCTGCCTCAAACTCCCACTCCCATCACAGTCGGCCAGCCTCTGCGAGGACTCACGATTTCTCGCACTGCGTGGTCAGCCAATGGAGTGCGCGTCTCCATCACTGTTTCAGCGCGAGACGCGATCCGGGGAATTGCTCAAGTCGCCGGGCTCTTTTCCTTAGGAATCGTTGTCTCCTTGGCAGTTGGATGGGCCTTGGCCTCGCGTTTTTCACGGCGCCTATCCGCTCCGTTGATCTACCTGTCTGCACAGGCAGAACAAATCGGATCAGGTCAGGTCCGTGCGCGCGTCAAACCTTCAGGGATCGAGGAAATCGACCTCGTCCAAGAAGAACTTCAGCGCACCGGCGAAAAAATGGCGCGAAGGCTCGCAGCTGAGCGCCAGCTAGCTGCAGACGCCTCGCACCAACTGCGTACTCCACTGACGGCACTGTCCATGCGCCTCGAAGAAATCGAAATGATTTCAACGGAAGAAGAAGTCCAAGAAGAAGCCCGTTCCTGCCTCGAGCAGATTGAACGACTAACCACCGTCGTCACCGAGCTGCTGGATACGAACAAGCGCCAATCCGCGGCAACAGAGGCAATCGATGTCCTCGAGGTCTTCAATACCCAGCGTGAAGAATGGGAAGAAGCCTTCGAGAAAGCCGGTCGAGTTCTACGATTCACCGACGAAGCCGGTACTCCGATTTTGGCCGATGAAGCAAAGATCGCTCAGGTTTTGGCAACTCTGATCGAAAACTCCCTGCGATACGGCGCTGGAACAACGTGGGTTCATGCGCGCAATAGCGCAAATAATCGCGGAGTCGTCATCGAAGTCTCAGACGAAGGAGAAGGAGTCGAGGCCGACTTGGCCCCGCATATTTTCGAAAATGGCGTCTCCGGACACGGATCGAGCGGTATTGGACTAGCTCTGGCAAAGGACCTGATCGAAACGATGGGCGGGCGCATTGAACTTTCGCGCACTGTCCCGCCACTTTTCACTGTCTCATTAGCTGCGATTCCTGCAACCTATGATCCCGGGCGCATCATGCCCGAAGGCGCTCTCGTTTCCATGGGGCGACGCTCGCGACGCTTTTAATTGCCGTACACTGAACAACATGAGCATTCTTGTTACCGGAGGCGCCGGTTACATCGGCGCGCATGTTGTCCGTCTTCTGCTGGAACGAGGCGAAAAGGTTGTTGTCGTCGACAACCTGACCACTGGGGCGGCGAATCGTATTGGCGACGCAACCCTGATCAAGGTCGATGTTGCTCGCGATGAAGCGCTCCCGAAGCTGACCCAGGCAATGATCGACGAAGACGTTACCGGTGTCATCCACTTTGCTGCACAAAAGCAGGTCGGAGAATCTGTTGAGCGTCCGGCGTGGTATTACCGCCAGAACATTGGTGGTCTGGCCAACGTCCTCTTGGCAATGGAAGAGGCCGGAGTGAAGAACATGATCTTCTCTTCCTCCGCAGCCGTCTACGGAATGCCTCCTGTCCCGGTGATCCCCGAAGATATCGAGAAGAAGCCGATTAATCCCTACGGTGAAACCAAGCTCATCGGTGAGTGGATGATGGCTGATGCTGAACGTGCGTGGGGACTGAATTGGATTGGCCTGCGCTACTTCAACGTCGCCGGAGCCGGATGGAATGACCTGGCGGACCCCGCGTGCTTGAACCTGGTTCCGATGGTCTTGGACCGCCTTGCTCACGGCGAAAACCCGAAGATTTTCGGAACTGACTACCCGACTGATGATGGCACGTGTATCCGTGACTACATCCACGTCAAGGACTTGGCAGACGCACACATTTACGCTCTGGATGCTCTCAATCGTGGCGTTCCCGCGCACCGTCAATTCAACGTTGGTACCGGACTTGGAACCTCCGTTCGTGAAATCATCGATGGTCTGCGCGCCGTCTCCGGTTGGGATTTCCCGGTTGATGAGCTTGACCGTCGCGCCGGTGACCCGCCGATGCTTATCGGTGATCCGCAGTCGATCGCGGTGGATTTGGGTTGGAAAGCAAACTACGGCGTGGCCGAGATTCTTCAGTCGGCATGGGATGCATGGCAGGCAGGTCCCCGCGCGATCAAGGTTCCAACTCAGTCGTGAACAATGCCTGACGCCAACGGCCTTCAATCGCCTGCCCGCGTGAACTGGACTGCATCGACTGTTTCGATCAGTGATTTCGACTCACTCGAGCAGGCGATGGCTTGGCGTCGCTTTGGACCAGAAGCTGCCATCCACCGTTTCATCATGAAGCTGCGGATGGCGCTCTTGAGTGCGGATTACGTCTACGTTGACCGCAACCAACTCCTCGACGGCATTTGTTTCCTTTCGCTTGGCCCCGATGGGATTGCCGAGGCCTTGGGTGTCCCGCGATTTCAGGATCTTCCCTTAGTCGTGGGCTGCGAGGCGCCAACTCCACCCGCGGGTGGCTTTGCCCGTCCGGGGGATGCTCAGGAGAGAGCGCAATGGATTGCCCTTCAACGCAGCAGAGTTGAAAGTGAAACATTCGTCTCGGCCGCTTATGCTGCCCTCAACGCTTCGGGCGATACCGAGGCGAGTGCGGCCTCGGCTCGGCGTGCTCAACTGTGCACTCTGCTCGCGGACCTTGAGGAATGCGACTCAGAGGACATCGACTCCTATCCAGCGTATGTTCGCGTTCCTCGCCGCAGGCGCGAAGCTGAGGCGCTGGTAGCAACCGGAAGAGACCAGTGGCAAAGCGCAATGGAATCTCTGCGGGTACACCTGATCTCGTGGCCTCGCACCCCCAGCGTCGAAGAAATAGAATTTTGGGAGCGTCACGGCAGGATCGAAGACCTCGAAAATCCAGAGGCCCGCTCGATTGCTCTGACTCTTCGAGCTTGGCTCCCAGAATGGATTCGCAGCAACGGGGGACATGTCGCCCGCCCAGCTCGCAGGGGAGATGTCGTTGCTCTGCTTGCTCACTGGATGAACAATGCTGCGCCGCAAGATCTTGAGGTTCCTGGCGGACAGGTGTACTCAGGTTCCTTGACCGCCCCGCATGCGCGCTGCGCGTTGCGCTGGTTTTCTCTGCTGTACGAGGATGCTGCGACGCGGAAAAGACTTGCTCTTCTTGATGCACCGAGCTCGCGCATGAGCTTTACCATCGTTGCGACTGACTCGGGCGATGATGATCCAGAAACGCGTGCACAACGGCAGTGGGGAATGTGCGTGCGCCCGCTCAGTCGGGGTCAGATGTGGCGTGCGCGCCTGCTCGATAATGCGCGTCTAACCCTTGCGAGCTTTGGCGTCGCATTGAGCAAACAAGCACTTCGCGAAGTCGGTGCGGCACGCGGCTTGAGCGTCAATGGTGAGATTACCGAGGCCATGGCGACGTTGACGCCAGAACAATACCAGCGAGTTCTGATCCACCCCATGACAAAGCGGGCCCGGGATGCGCAAAAGGAGCTCACTGCTGCCTCGGGAGCTTCTCCCGCCCAAGAAATTCGCGCGAAACGCTTGACGCGCAATTCTTGGCGTTCCCTTGCTCTTTTTATTCGTGAGTTCGCTATTGAGCCTCTCGAGTGGCGTAAACGAGTGATGGGCGGCGTCCTTCGCTGCCTCGCGGTCACGGCGCTGGCGTTCATTTTGACCGCGCACGATTCGGGCTGGTTCGGTCCAGATAGCTTCTGGATGAATGTCGTGTGGACGGGGATTGCTTTCCTCGCGTCCTTCCCATATTCGGATATTCATGAATTACTTGAGCTTCGCCCCTCGCGGATGATGTCGGAAATTCGTTTAGCCGAGGCATAGAAAGCGCTTGACGCATATGAAAGGGCACAAGATGCAATGGACGCAGCTGTGGCATGCACAGAGCTTCCCCCTGTGGGTGGAAGGAAACGACGCGACCCCTCGAATGCATCGGGTGATGATCGGGGGAGACAGGGCCGGAGCCGTTGTTGTTGCTCGCAATGATCAGGGTGCCTTCGCACTTGTTCGTCAGCGTCGCCTCGCAATTGAACGCGACCTGTGGGAGTTCCCGCGCGGAATGAGCGAAGAAAGCGACGCGGATGGAATTGCAACCGGCCTGCGCGAGCTCCTTGAAGAAACCGGTTTTCATGGAGAAAACGGTATATCTCTGGGTCAGATCTATCCCGATTCGGGGATCCTTGGCGGGCACATCGAGGTTATTGCATGCACCGTGCCCGAGCAGAAACGCTGCGAGATTGATGGTGAAGTCGACGCATTGCAATGGGTGAGCCTCGCTGAACTGCGCTCGATGATCGTTTCAGGCGAACTTCAGGACTCGATTTCGCTGGCTGCATTCACGCTGTGGAAGACTCGCGACGAAGCCTAGGCGAGGCCTCGGCAGACTCAGAGCTTAGGAGTGAGATCGTCTTTCGTCAGTGTTCCCGCGCGGAGCTTGGCGAAGAAGTCGGGGGCGGTCGTGTCTTCCAAGAGGACAGCACTGCCCGCCGAGGTCGAGTATCCCAAGTCCTCAATTGGAGGAACACCGGTCATTCCAGAGTTTTGAGCACTGCGGAAAGCCAAAACAAGCTTGCCGACGTCGAGGACAGAAGAATCTTCGTCGACGGTAAAGGCTGATGCTCCCGCACGCTCGACGCGCAAAGCGCTCGAAGGATTGATCAATGTTGCCGGCTGCATGGCCTTCGATACGGTCTTCGAGACGACCTGGCGCTGGCGCTGAGCGCGTCCAATATCACCGAGCGGATCGGAGTAGCGCATACGCGCAAAGGCAAGGGCGGTCTTGCCATCTGCATCGTGGCAGCCCGCTTCCCAATTGAGTTCGGAGCGCTCGTCATTGACTGTCAAGTCGTAGCAGAGGTTCACTCCGCCGACGGCATCGACGATGTTGGAAACTCCACCCATGCCGATCTCTGCGTAGTGATCGATCGTTAGTCCCGTGAGTTGTTCAACGGTTTGAACGAGGAGTGTGGGACCGCCGTAGGAATACGCCGCGTTGAGTTTGTCCCACCCGTATCCGGGGATTTCAACGTAGGTGTCTCGGGGGAGCGAAATATTGCTGGTCTGCCCATTGGGAGCAACGTGAACCAGCATGATGGAGTCCGCGCGTTGTCCTTCGGTGTCGTCTGGAACTGAACCGTCGCCACGCGAATCAGAACCTGCAAGAAGATAGGTGGTTCCCGAGGTGCCCGCGGCGCCGGAAAGTGCATCGATTCGCTTGAGATGCGAATTTGCGTCGAAAAGGAGGTACGCGGGCCACGCAGCGATCAGGAGAATCACGACGAGGGTAACCAGCGGCCAGCGTCGCTTCTTCTTTCGACGAGGCCGCGGGGACACTGGCGTGCCTGCGGGGGCACTGGGAGGCGCTTGAACGGGCTGGAAGTGAGGCCTAGACGGTGTTGCCGCGCGCGGAAGCTCGGTTGCTGCAGGAGAAGACGGAGTAAAGCTCGGCGCCGAGGCTACGCGTTTGGCGCGCGGTGCAAAAGAGGGCGGCATGACCGTTTCTTTGGGCCCTGCCTGGGGAGCAGATTCTTCGACTCCAGGGGAAACAACACCATCGTCTTCGCTGTTAACAGAAGAGTTCTGAACCTCGGAGAGGCGCGGGCGCCTACGCGAGGGGTCGGGCTGAAAAGAAGGTGGTTGAGTCATCAGCGTTCCGCCGGGCAAGCTGCGGTGGGGCTTGCGCTTGCAGATGCGCTTGCCGAGGGTGACGTACTCGGGGTAGCCGAAGCAGACGCGGAGCTGCTTTCAGAAGGCGAGGCCGAGGCACTCGGTGAGGCATTCGTCTGGCCTTCTTGGCCGCTACCGTTGGTGAACTCAATTGCAGCGGGGAAAGGTTGATCCTTGCGGATTGCCTCCCAGGCCTGGCTGAACTGTGGCTCCAGATTGATGACGCGGTTGGGGTCAACGGGGGAGTACTGGTTCGGCGAGGTAATAAACTGAATATTCGCGCGGTCAATCGAGGACAGGGAGAGCAAAAGACCCACGTCGGTGTTGATATTCGACAGGTTTTGTGAAGGTTGGAGTGCGGATAGTCCCTGCTTGGTGAAGGACAAGAGCGAAGGAAGATCCGACACGAAGTTCTTGGCGAGCAATTCACGCATAATCGCCGCGACCAGTTTTTGCTGATTTGAAATACGGCCCAAATCTGAACCGTCACCCACGGCATAACGCGTACGGGCATAGGCCAGAGCCGTTTTACCGTCGAGTTTTTGACATCCCGCCTGCACATGCAAGTCCGAGCGGGAATCATCGATGTCTTCGGGGATGTCGAACCAGACCCCACCCAAAGCGTCGATGAGGCCTCGGAAACCGTGGAAATCAACGACGACGAAGCCGTCGATGTTCACGCCGGTCAACTGTTCCGTGGTCGCCTCGGTGCAGGCAATACCGCCTGCGATATCGGTGTCATTCGAACCGGTAGAGAAAGCAGAGTTGAACATTCCGGTGTAGGCGGAAGAAACCGTGCCATCTGAGCGCTTACACGCGGGAATGTCCGTAATGAGATCTCGGGGAATTGATACGACCTGAACCCGCGTGCGATCTGCGGAAATGTGCATAAGCATGGTCGTATCGGAGTGAATTGATGAAAGCTCCGCAGCGTCACCATTGGCGTCATCACCTTGGTTCTGGCGTGAGTCAATTCCAGAGATGAGGATATTGACGGGGCGTCCCTCGAAGGAATCGGAAGGCGCGGCGGTCTCGGTGGAGTTCGCGTTGCCCAGACCCTGGGTATTGATGGAGTTTGACGCAAGCTGGTTGCCGAAATCGCGGTAAATGAAGAAAGCGGTGGAAACCAGCAGGAGGACGCAGGAGAAGGCAACCAAAGAAATCACTCGTGCTGCACCACTCTTAAATGGGAGCGTTGCCGAGTGAGCAATCGGTCGCGCAATGCGTGATTGTGGAGTACTCATCGCCTTTATCATATCGTTACTTGAAGAAAGGGCGCGCTATTTTTCGGCGAATTCTCCAAGTTTCCACTCAACGGCACCCGTGGCGGTGAGGGAAGGAATAAGGACTGCTCGTCCCTGCGCAGCGATGACAGGGCGTGAGTAGCCGGGGGTTTCCCCTAAGCGCGTGATCTGGCCGCTTTCCCATGAACGCAGGTACATCTGTGCATTGTTCGCCTGCGATCCGGCGCCCCACACGATTGCCTCTTCACCGATGGACACCCAAGGAGTTCGGGAATCGACCATGATCCACTGCGTGGGATAGTCCGCGGACTTACTGTCCCAGACTCCGAGGTAGGACGAGGCCGCGGAAGACGTCGTTGATGGACTAACGAGGACCGCATGGTGATCTCTGGCGGCGTAGAGCCCACTGATTCGATAGTCCTGTGATTTCAGGTCGAAGTGGGTGGTGACCCCTGAGAAATCCGTGCCGCTGAGCGTGACAACGCGAGAGGGGGCCGGTGAGTCCTTCGTAGTTGCAATCACGCTGAGTCCCTGCTCAGAGAGCGCGGGGTAGGCCCCAAAGAGAAGAATCTGCGGTTTGTTGGAGCTCGTTGAAGCGTCCAGGCTCTGAGTGACGATCAGTGAGTAATCTCCGTGATCAGTTGAGGCTTTTGCGCCGTAAAACGCATGTGTCCCATCGCTGACAGGGGGCAGCTCACCTGAGCTCCGGGGACTGTGAGCGGGAAGATCCGACCACGTCATCACGGTATGCAGACGTTGCTCGTCCATATTCCAGGAGTAAATCGTCCACGGAGCAAAGACATTGTCCTCTTGGTGGTCTCCGGTTGAGGAAGAAGAAACCTGCCGTCCGAGGAAAGTAATCCAGGGACCGCTTTGTGTCCCGTCGAGGGGTTCAACGTAGTTGCCGTCTTCTCGAAGTAAATCCGGCGAGAGCTCGCGTGTCCCTTGTGGGGAAAGAATCGCTGGCTTGTAGGAGTACAGGTCGCTCGGGTCATGTGTTGAGGACCCAAAAACCTGGGAGCCGTCGATGGGAAGAGAAGGAATCTGCCGGAAATCCCCGCCTAGTGTCCATTTCTCATCTACGGAAGATGCCTGGCTTTGCCCCGATGGAGACAATTCGCATGGCTGATCGCTTGCGTGCATCACGACAAGATCAAAAGGAAGAGAGAGATCTGTGCATACACGCTCGCGAGGATCCTCCAGCGCGGACTGCGCAACGAGAGGCTCGAAGACGCCGTCCATCTGACGAGGCGATACACTCGCGCTCGCCGAGGCCGAGGAATCCCCACTCCCTCCGCTTGCGCAGCCGCTAAGGGCGACAAGAGCGCAGGCACTGAGGAAAGCAAAGCGACGCAGGGATGCGCGGCCTCGGCGATGAAGGGAAGGCACCGACTTAGCGGGCACTGTAGATGCCAATGTGTTCGCGGCCGTCACGCTCAACCTCGGTTTGGAGGAAGTTTTGCGTGAAGGAAGGGAGGTGGTACCAGAACTGTTCCTCGCCGCCCCAGAGGTAGTGGACGCCCGGATCGGCAATACGCATCGAATCAGTGTTGGCGTCGTATGAGGTAACAACCATGATGTGGGAGAAGGTGGAGTTCGGGTGACCGTTGTAGTGGGGGCCACCTCGGCGTTCTTGAGCATCAACAGCCGTCGGCAATCCCTTGGAGAAGGATGCCTTCACGGAATCGCGGACCTGCTCAACCGAAGGAGTGTGAATCGTCGTATAGGCATCGCGGCCCAGCCAACGATTCATCCCGTACTCGAAACGACGGTCATGGAAGCTCGTGTAGCCGTATCCCACGGTGTTCATATAATCGCGGCTTGCTACGGCGTTGATGCTGAGCGGCGTTCCCTGTGCGGAGTGGTGAGCGCCGATCGCGTTGAGGATCATCCAACCACTGGTCGGACCGCAGAAATAGTTATTAGGCTGCCCGGCCCACGTGACATTGAAGTCATTGGTCTTCTCTAGAACTCCGTCTTCGAAGTTCTGCTTGTGACGGTTTCCGTCCCAGTAGGGTTCGGAGGTCGGGTATCCCAGGTGGCCACGTTCGTAACCGTGATTGCCGTATTCGGCAAGCAAATCCAGGGGAACAGCGTGAGAGCCAGAGCGCGGTGACCAGTATGCGGTTCCGCCTTGGAAAATTTGGTAGACGCCGCCGTTCGCGGAAGGCGTTTCATCTGAGGAGGGATAGCCCAGCTCTCCGCGCTCCCAGTTGTAGAAACCGTAGGTCCCCATGATTGCGTCGTGGACGAAATAGGAATCCGAGCCGGGGTGCCAGTATGCGGTTCCACCTTGGAAAATCTGGAACACGCCACCGTTAGCGGACGGGGTTTCATTGCTCAGCGGGTAGCCGTAGCGTCCCCATTCATATCCGGCGCGTCCGTATGCTCCCAGCATTGCGTCGTGCACGTAGTAGGTGCCAGTGCGGGGGTGCCAGTATGCGGTTCCACCTTGGAAAGTCTGATACACGCCGCCACCTGCGGTAGTGGTCTCTTCGCCCGTCGGGTAGCCCATCTGGCCGCGTTCCCAGCCCTGAGCTTCCCACAGGTTACGGATACCACCGGTCACCCGGTGCGCGCCGGTGGATGGGTGGAAGTAGATTGAGCCACCGGTAAAGTGTTGGTATGCGCCGCCATTGGCAGCGTCCTTCATCTCATCGCTCAAGGGCCAGCCTAGAGAGCGCCCCTCCGCTTCTGCGGTTTCGTAGCGTTCGAGGATTTTGCCCCAAATAGGGTGGGCGCCGCCTTGGCTGCTCCATCGAATTTGGCCGTTTTCATAGCTTTGGAGCGCGCCGCGAATTCCTGCGATCGTCTGGTTCTCTTCGTCAGAGGTCGGGAAACCGAGGGGGCCGTTTTCCCACTTTTGTGCGCTGTAGGCACTGTGGATTCCGTCGCGCGAGGCATGCGCACCGTACTGAGCAGTCCAGTAGATTTGGCCGCCGCGGTAGAACTGGATGAAAGCGCCGTCGCGGAGGGGAACTAGCCCAGAGGTGGCGCTGCCAAGTACGCCGTTTTCTCCGCCCAAGTCCTGCCAACGCTGACGGATTACGTCAGCGGGGGAGATCGATGTGGGGGGGGGGTGCAGTAACCGTGGTAGTGGTGGGCGCGGCCTCGTCAGGGGTTGCGTGTGCCGAGGCCGTGGGGGAAGTTGATGGCGTCGCCTCACTGGCCGCGGTGCTGACCGACGGGGAGGGGGATGGTGAAGCGGAAGAAGAATCTGCGTGTGTTGTAGGGGCAAGTGTAAGCGCAAACAGTGCTGACACTGCACAGGTTGATGCGATAGATGAACGCTTCATGAAGAAGTCTCCCGGGGGGCAATGAAACTTACTCTTCAAACACCCTAACTCAAGCGATATCGAGACAGGTGAGCTTGGCTTGGCAATTTCATCACAATTGCCCGTAGGCTTATCTCATGAGCAATCCACGAGTCATCGCCGTCGTCGTTGCATGGAACCGAGCAGCACTTTTACGTGAAACTCTTGATGGGCTTGCCGCTCAGACCCGCCCTCTCGACGGCGTTGTTGTGGTTGATAACGCGTCCAGCGACGAGACTCCGCAACTCATTGCCTCTCACCCCGTTGTTTCCAACGTCGTCACTTTGCCGCAAAACTACGGTGGCGCTGGTGGTTTTGCTGCCGGAATTGCTAGGGCAATGACTGTGGGTGCCGACCTCGTGTGGATCATGGATGACGACACGATCCCGACCCCAACCGCGCTTGAAGTTCTCTTGCAAACCCGCGAGGCCTATCCCGGCACACCGGCCGTTTTGGCATGTCGAGCCGATTGGATTGACGGACGCGAGCACCCGATGAATGCGCCTCGTGAGCGCTTCTTGATCTCGCGTGAGCTTCGTGAACACGCGGCTGCCGTTGGTGCGCGTCAGATTCGCACGGCCTCTTTCGTTGCGATCATGATCGATGCTCGCGCGATTGAGGAAGAAGGGCTTCCTGAAGCCGCCTACTTCTTGTGGAATGACGATTTTGAATACACTGCGCGCCTACTCAAGGGACGGGTGGGGCTTTACGTGGATGGCGCACGCGTTGAGCATCGGACGAAGACTTTTGGAAACTCCACTGCCGACCCGGGGCCGCGTTTCTACAACGAAGTTCGTAACAAGGTCTGGGCGCTTGGTACCTCGTCTGGTTTTGGGCTCTTTGATCGCTGTGCTTTTGGGGCGGCGACCGCACTGCGCTGGGCAAAGATGCTTGCGGCGTCTTCCGATCGCTCGGCTGCTGTGGATTACCTGCGAGAGGGTTTGCGTGATGCGTGGCGTCCGCCTTTGCGCTCAAGCGAGATCCTTCATCTGACGGAAGTTGCCGATGAAGTCGCTGCTCTTGAACAGGGCCGGCGCGCTTGCGGGTGCGGCTGCGGATGTTCCTCTTCTGGAGCGCGTGAGTGCTCTAAGGGGGAGCATCAATGACAGTCGGCGATTTCTCAGTACTTCTCCCTGTCTATGCAGGTGACCAGCCGGAGTTTTTCTTCCGTGCTGTTTCCAGCGCAACGCGGCAACAGGAGCTCTCTCCCAAGCAACTCGTGGTTGTGTGTGATGGCCCCGTTGACGAGAGCATTTCCGACTTCCTTCACCGTGCCTCGCGAGGGGAAGAAACCGATGTACTGGGGCACATCGACGTTCGAGTCGTGCGACTCAAGCACAATATGGGACTGGCGAATGCGCTCAATATCGGCCTTGCGCACTGCTCCCACGACATCGTCGCTCGCGTTGATGCCGACGATATTTCGCTTCCTCAGCGCTTCGCGATCCAGATTCCTCTGGTTGAAGGAGGGCTTGGGCTCCTGGGATCTGCGATTCAAGAATTCAGTGACGACGAGGCCGAGGCTGGGCTTGTGCGCTCCATGCCAACCAGCGAAGAAGAGATCCGTCGGGTCATTTCCTATCGTTCGCCTTTCGCGCACCCCTCAGTTGTGTACCGCAAGAGTGCGGTCGAGGCAGTTGGAGGATATGAGCATCTCCAATTGATGGAGGACTACCTTTTGTTTGCGCGAATGGTGGCTGCAGGTGTTCCCTGCGGGAACGCCCCTGAAGTTCTGGTCCGTTATCGCGTGGGATCGGGCGCCTATAAGAGGCGTGGGGGGAGACACATGTTGCGCTCAGAAATGCGTCTGCAAAAGATCTTCCGCAACGAAGGCATCGTTTCCAATGCTCAATTTGCCCGAAACCTGGCCATTCGCGGTGGCTATCGCCTGATTCCCACCGATCTACGTCAACTGTTGTATCGAGGCGTTGGAAAGATGCGTTGGTTCGTGTCGAAGGGCTAAAGAAACGATTCACTCAGTTCTTTCGCTTATACTGACTGGGATTGAAAGGAGTTCGACCGTGAACTATGACCTCGTTGTCGTCGGATCTGGCCTTTTCGGCCTGACAATTGCTGAACAGGCCGCATCCCGCTGGGGCCTCCGTGTCGCAATCGTTGAGCGTCGCTCGCACCTTGGTGGCAATGCCTACTCTGAGATTGATCCGGAAACCGGTATCGAAGTTCATAAGTACGGCGCACACCTCTTCCACACTTCCAATGAGCGTGTGTGGGAGTACGTCAATCGTTTCACCTCTTTTACCTCTTACGTTCACCGCGTATGGACCACCGTTGACGGCGTTGTCTACCCGATGCCCGTGAACCTGGGAACCATCAACCAGTTCTTCTCCGCCGCCTACGGCCCGGACGAGGCCCGTGCGCTCATTGCCCAGCAGGCAGCAGAAGTTGACGGCCAAGAGATCACCGACTTCGAATCCAAGGGCGTTTCCCTGGTAGGTCGCCCCCTCTTCGAAGCCTTCTTCAAGAACTACACCGCCAAGCAGTGGCAGACCGATCCCAAGGATCTTCCCGCCTCGATCATTTCGCGTCTTCCCGTGCGCTACAACTACGATTCGCGCTACTTCAACGATAAGTACGAAGGCCTGCCGGTGGATGGCTACACCGCGTGGATGGAACGCATGGTGGCCTCGGACCTCATCGATGTCTACTTGGATACCGACTTCTTCGATCCCGAGAACCCGCTGAACAAGGCTGCGGTCGTCGGCAAGGTTCCGGTTGTCTACACCGGCCCGGTTGATCGCTACTTCGACTACTCGGCAGGTGACCTGTCCTGGCGCACCGTCGACTTCGAAAAGGAAGTCGTCGACACCGGTGACTACCAGGGCTGCTCCGTTATGAACTACGGCGATATCGATGTTCCCTTCACGCGAATCATCGAATTCCGCCACTTCCACCCTGAGCGTGACTACCAAGACAAGAAGACCGTGATCTTCCGCGAGTTCTCACGCTTTGCTGATCACGGCGACGAGCCCTACTACCCGGTGAATACCGCGCAGGATCGCGAGCGCTTGGAGCAGTACCGTGAGCTTATGAAGAATGAAGACCGTGTCTTCTTCGGGGGCCGCCTGGGTACCTACAAGTACCTGGATATGCACATGGCCATCGCTTCGGCACTGACGATGCTCGATAACGAGCTTGCCCCCTTGTTCGAGGATGGGACCACTCGTTGAGTAACATCGCATCGCAGCAATTCCAAACCCCGGGCAAGTCATCGGGACTGATCGAGGTTTTCCGTCAGCCCTATCTGACCAGCCTGATCGTTCATAAGGAACTGCGGGCACGCTATCGCGGCTCGATCTTTGGAATGCTGTGGAGCTACGCGAAGCCGCTGACCCAATTCTTGGTCTTCTACTTCGCGCTGGGCGTTTTCATGAAGATGAACCGCGCCGTGGAGAACTATGTGATCTACATGTTCTCCGGCGTGGTTCTCATGAACTATTTCTCGGAGGTTTTTGGCAACGCAACCCGATCTGTTGTCGGCAACGCTCCGCTGGTGAAGAAGATCTATCTTCCCCGAGAGCTCTTCCCGATGTCGGCGATGTGGGTCGCACTTGTTCACTTCCTCCCACAGGTCGCTGTTCTCTTCGTTGGTGCCCTCCTTTTTGGCTGGCATCCGACGGTGTGGGGAGTTCTGGCAATCCTGGCGGCCTTCCTCATCGTGTCGATGTTCGCACTGGGAATCGGCCTTTTCTCTGGCGCACTCAACGTGTTCTACCGCGATTCAGAGAACTTCGTCGATCTGATCTTGATGATGGCCACCTGGGTGTCTCCCGTCTTGTACACGTGGTTTAGCGTGCGAGACGTTTTGGATGCCCACGGCTGGCACTGGCTGTGGTGGGTGTACGAGGCCAATCCGCTGACCATTGCGGTTGAGCTTTTCCACTATGGTTTCTGGCAGCCGACGCTGGTTGATACTGCTGCGAATCCCTACCTCCCCAATCTGGGACTCTGGACGGGAATTGCTCTTCTGATTTCTCTTGGCGCCGTCATCTTTGGCGAGGTCTCTTTCAGGCGCATGGATCCCAAGTTTGCCCAGGAGCTGTGATGACTGAAGTTATTCGCGTTGATGATGTTGTCAAAGAATTTGCGTTGCGTAATACGCATACCTTGAAGGATCGTTTGGTCTGGAGCCTGACGGGGCGCCGCAACCAATTGGTCAATCACTTCCGTGCCCTTGACCACGTGAGTTTCACGGTTGAACAGGGGGATTCGATTGGCCTGATCGGCTTCAACGGTTCGGGTAAATCGACCATGCTCAAGCTGATCTCCGGTGTCATCACGCCGGATGAGGGCTCGGTGGGATACCGCGGACGCATGGCTGGCCTTATTGAAGTCGGTGCAGGCTTCCACCCGGACCTAACGGGCCGCGAAAACGTCTTTCTGAACGGCGCAATTCTGGGCATGAGTAAAGAGCAGATCGAAGCTGCTTTTGACGATATTGTCGCCTTTTCAGAAATTGAGAAGTTTATCGACACCGAGGTGAAATTCTATTCCTCGGGTATGTTCTTGCGTTTGGCTTTCGCCGTTGCGGTCCACACCAGCCCGGACATCTTCTTGGTTGATGAGATTTTGGCTGTGGGCGACGAGCCCTTCCAACGCAAGTGCCTTGACCGTATCCATGAAATGCAAGAGCAAGGGACCTCCTTGGTGATTGTGAGCCACGACCTTGACCTGATTGCGCGCCTGTGCAATAGGGGAGTGCTGCTCCACCACGGTGAGCTTCTTGTAGACGGCACAGCACAAGAAGCAGTCGATCGACTGCGTTCCTTGTAACAGGCTTTTCACGTAGATCAGGAGAGAAAATGGCATGGCTCTCGGTGATCGTTCCGGCGCTTGTGCTGGCTGCGATCCTGTACGTTCCCGGAATTGCGGTTAACGCTCTTTTCCTGCGTAAACGTCTCTATACGGTCGGTTTCGCACCCGTGACGGGAGCGGCGATCTTGGGCTTCGCGTCACTTGCGAGCGGCGTTATTCCAGGACACTGGAGCCTGAAGTTTGTGCTTTGCTGCGAAGTCGGTGTCTTCGTCGTGGTTGCGGGGATCATGTGGTTGTGTGGTTCGAGGCCGAGGCATTGGCTTGAAAATTATAAGAGGCTTTTCTCGGGCTGGGCGGGTTCGCGCGCCATCGCTCTGGTCGGTGCACTGATTGTTAATGCCGTGATCGCAATCGGAGTTTTCATTCGCTCCGTTCCTTCTCCCCAGGCTTTCTTCTCAACCTACGACACCCCCTTCCATATGTCGGTGATCCGCTGGCTGATCGAAAGCGGTGACGGATCCTCACTTCATAGCGCAGCTGTTGACGGGACCGTTGGCTCACACTTCTATCCCGCTCTGTGGCACGGCTGGGTATCTATGGTGATTTCCGGCTTGGGAACCCCAATGACGGTTGCGATTAACGCATCGTGCTTGGTGGTTTTGCTGACCATTTGGCCTCTTTCTTCTGCCGTGCTGACGGACGTGCTTTTCGGGAAGAAGGTGCGTCTGTCGCCGGTTTTTGCTGTTCTGGTTTCTTCTCTGTTTGCGGCATACCCGTGGGGATTGCTTGCTTTCGGCGTCTTGTACTCAAACTTCTTCTCCTACGCGCTTGCGCCTGCTTACCTTGCGGCATTTGTTGTTTTGCTTCGAGGCGTGCTTATGAAGCAATTCAAGGGTGCTGAGCTCTGCGGTCTGATTCTGATCGCTATTGGTGGTTTTGCAGCCATCGCTTTGGCTCAGCCCAACTCGGTCTTCACCCTTGCGGTCATTCTCTTCCCCTATGTGGTTGCTCTTGCCTTCAACCAGGTGCGTCGTCGCAGCGGGAGCATGATTAAGGCAACTTTGACCGCACTCGTGCTGATCGTTCTTGCAGCTTGCTTGTGGTATGCGCTGTATAAAGCCCCGTTCATGCAACGCACTGTGACGTGGCGTTGGGATTCCTTCCAAAGTCCGAAACGCGCGATTGCAGCGGTCCTTCTTCTCTCCACGAATGCAGCATCCGTGCGTTTGGCTGCCCAGTGGCTTCTTGCTATTGGCGTCGCCATCGGTGGTCTTCTTGCCATCCTCAAATATCGACGGGCGTGGCTTGTTATTTCCTATGCATCTATCGCTGCCCTCTATGTGTTGTGTGCGGGCTTTGAAGGGCACATCCGAAATATAGCGACGGGCTTCTGGTATCACGACTCCTATCGCCCCGCCGGTGCGATGTCAATCCTTGCAGTTCCGCTGATGGCGCTTGCTCTTGCGTGGCTGAGTGAAAATCTTGTGAAGACATCACATCCCAAGGGAGCTGCTCTTCGCTTGATTTCCTCGGCGCTCGTCTATGCTCTGATCGCTGCGGTCACGCTGACTGGGGGGAATATCAAGTGGCGCATTACTACGATGCAAGATAATGCCGAAGACCGAGCAAGCCACTACACCTATTCTGACGAGATTGCTTTTATGGATGAAGCGCGTCAGATCACCGGTACCCGCGACAAGGTGGCGAATGATCCCTTCGATGGATCGATGTTTGGATACGCGACCAGCGGATTGCCGGTCGTCTTTACGTCGATGCCAGGTAACTGGATTGGGCAGATGAAACCGGATACTACTGTCATCATAGATGACTTGTACAAGGTTTCCGAAGACCCTCAAGAAGTTTGTCCCGTGATCCAACAGGAAAATATCCGCTACGCGATTGTTCTTGAGCGTCATCGACAGATCTTTGATGAACACTCGCCTTGGACCGGCATTCGGAATATTACTCCGGAAACACCCGGTTTTGAGCGTGTTCTGGAACGCGGACCATACAGCCTTTACAAGATCACTGCCTGCGGTCTTGGCTAAGAGTCAACGCCTCTGCGGTGCTGTGACATAGATTTTCTTCCGTTTTCTCACATAGACTTGCCACATAAGTGCACACATTGAAGGAGTGTCGCGTGAAAGAAAAAAGTGAAGCGGTCGCTGAAGGAACTGTGACCGAACAACAGTGGGTTCCTGTTCAGCGCGTAGTGTTTCCAGGAGAAAGCGACACTTCGTTGTGGCCGCTCTATGTGGACTGGGGAGTTGCCCCTTCCAGTGCGGCGCTGAGTGCTTCGCAAGGAGACGAGAAGGCCCTGACTCTTCGTCAGTTTGAGATGCCGCGCGGCGTCGATGCGACACGCACGTCAATGCTCATTCCTGCTCGTGAACGTCTCTCGCTTGCAACCTACTTCAACGCATTCCCTGCCTCTTACTGGCAGCGGTGGACGGATGTCCGTAACATTCGTCTGACTTTGAAGCTGTCAAAGAGGGCCGTTGTTGAGGTCATGCGTTCTTCTGCGCGCGGTACTTTTACTCCCGTTGCAACTCGCGCTGGCTCTGGTGAGCTGAGCTTTGACATTCCGCTGAACCGTTTCGGTGACGGTGGTTGGATCTGGCCGGAAATCACCGCTCTCAAGGAAGACGTCGAACTTGAATGGGGAACCTGGTCAGTTCCTTCTCGTGAAGGTGACCGCCACGCAAATGTGACCGTGGGTATTACCACCTACAACCTTCCCGAGGACTGCTTGACTCAGGCTGAGCGCTTCCAAGCTGAACCCGAGGTCCTTGACCACATTGCTGAGATCCTGATCGTTGATCAAGGCAATAAGAACGTGAAGGACTGCGAGCGTTACCCGCGTCTGCAAGAGGAACTGGGAAGCAAGCTCCGTGTCATCGAGCAGGCGAACCTCGGCGGTTCTGGTGGCTTCTCTCGCGGCATGTACGAGATGCTCAAGAACCCCGATTCGGACTATGTCTTGCTGCTCGACGATGACGCCGTCATCGAGCCTGAAGGCTTGCTTCGCGCCCTCGCCTTCGCAGAGCACACGCTGACCCCGACGATTGTCGGCGGCCACATGTTCAATGCAAATGAGCGTACGATCTTGCACTCAATGGGTGAGACTATCGATGCTCACAAGTTCTGGTGGGGAGCTGTCAACCCGGAACTTGCAACGGTTGACTTGGCTCAGCGCACCATCCGCAATGATCCTCGCCTGAACCGCCGCATCGATGTCGCCTACAACGGTTGGTGGATGTGCTTAATCCCCAAGCCCGTTGTTGCTGAGATTGGCCTGTCCCTCCCCTTCTTCATCAAGTGGGATGACTCCGAATATGGTCTGCGCGCCGCAGAGCACGGGTTCCCGACGGTCTCTTTGCCTGGCGCTGCCGTGTGGCACGTGCCGTGGACCGAGAAAGACGACGGTCTGGACTGGCAGGCTTACTTCCACCAGCGCAACCGTTGGGTTGCAGCGCTGCTGCACTCTCCCTACCCGCGCGGTGCATCCTTCCCGAAGACTTCGCTGGCCTCGGACGTTCGCGCGCTGCTCTCGCTGCAGTACTACAGTGCAGATCTGCGCCGCCAAGGACTCAAGGATGTCTTGCTTGGCCCGGGTCACCTGCACCCGTCGATGCACACCCGAGCTGCAGAGGCACGCGCAAAGGCAAAGGAATACACCGACGCACGCCTGATGACCGAGGCTGCAGACTTCCCGGTAGTGCACCGTAAGAAGCCCGCTCCGGTCGGCACCAAGCCTGATTCACGCGCCCAGTTCATCTCGAAGGCAATCGCTGGTATCACCAAGCAATTCCTGCCTGAAGGTGAACACCGCGAGGATCGTGTTGAGGATGTTCTCTCCAGCACGGATGCTCGTTGGTGGAGGCTTGCAAACCTCAACTCTGCTCTGGTGTCGAACGCGGAAGGTTCTGGTGCGTGGCGCTACCAGCGCGATGCGAAGCACTACCGTCGTGCTCTGGCAGAGAGCATTGCGCTCCACGCGGAGCTCATTCGTCGTTGGGCCTCGCTGAGCCGTGAGTATCGGGAAGCTCTTCCCGAATTGGTTTCTGTCCAGGCTTGGGAAAAGACTTTCGGTCTGTGAGATAAGGGAAGGTGTGAGCAGCTCAAACTGCTCACACCTTCCCTTATTCGCGCGAATCTAAGTTCTTGATCTGTCGATCAGAGGTGGAAAGAACAAAATGAGTGCTGCACAAATAGGGAAGCCAGCGACGAAACGTCATTGGGAACTCGAACTTCTCCGCATATTTTCGATGTTTCTCATTGTTGCGACGCACTATTTTGCTTCTGATGATTCTCCCTCACGCATAGATCCAGCACTCGCCCAGTCATGGAAATCAGCGCTCCACGCGGTCACAATCATGCCGGGGCAAGTAGGCGTGACAATTTTCGTTCTCATCTCGGCCTACTTTTTATCGCGTAGTACACGCAGCCCGTTCACACGAGTAGCAAAGATCTGGATTCAGACCTTCATTTATTCATGTGGATTATGGGGTGCTTACTTTGTTCTGTCGCACTTTGTGGGATCCAGTCAATATTTTGTCAATCCTCGTTCTATCCTGATGTCTGTTTTCCCGGTGACATTCGGAGCGTACTGGTTCATCAGTGCATACGTTGTGATGGTGATTGTCGCGCCTTATATCAATATTCTTCTTGACGCGACCTCAGCTCGCCAGCACGGGGCACTGCTGTGCCTATCACTATGGATTACCTTTATCTGGCATATTCTGAATCCTGCGAACACATGGGCTTTTACTGATGCGTCCTATCTGTGCACTCTCTATCTCATCGGGGCTTTGATTCGTCGACACGAAGATCGCTTGCCTCGCGTACGTTGGTATTTCGCGATGGCGATCATGATACTCTGCGCGCTCATTTGCATGGTTGGTACGCATACAATTGCTGTTTCTTCTTTCCTTAGGGAACAGTTGTACTACCCAGGAAATCTCTTCACAGCCGGTACAGGGGCGTCTCCGATCCTTTCCGTGATTTGTGGTGTGCTCATTTTCCTCATGACACTTCAGTACATTTCAAGCCGTACGCATGCATCGACGCATGAGAGAATTTCCTCCCTTGTCCTGACACTTTCTCCGGCGACTTTTGGTGTCTATCTTCTTCACGAGAATTTTATTTTTAAGCCCCACCTGTGGGGACTTGTTTTCTCGGTTCCCAGCCCTAGCGGAGTATGGCGACTTGCATATGCCTCTTTGAGCATCGTGCTCATTTACCTCGTGCTTTTAGCTGTATGTTTCGTAATTTTCCGGCTCGTTGTCCAGCCTTGCGAAAAGGCTTTTCTGAAAGTGCTTTCCCGGTCTTAGAGTGTGGGGGAGCGGTTGCTTCTTCCTTGACGAATACCTGAGCACAAACAGTCGTTGGTTCCCTTGGGTGTCAAATAAGTTAACTGTCCACGCGAAGCGCTGTTAGAAAACAGACTTGCCGGGGGTGCTGTCTCGCTAAATTGCAGTGATCTTCGCTAGGCTATACGCATGAGTGCAGGTTCTGCCTGCAACCCCCGATGTCGGAGTAAAGGAATTCAAGGTGCGTATCGCAGCAATCGTCCCGTGCTACAACGAAGAAGCCGCAGTTGGCACAGTTGTCACGGACCTGAAAAATGCAGTTCCCGGAATTGAAGTCTACGTTTACGACAACAATTCTTCGGACCGCACCGCTGAAGTTGCAGCCGCAGCAGGCGCAATCGTTCGCACCGAAACCCGCAAGGGTAAGGGCAATGTTGTGCGTCGTGCCTTCGCAGACATCGACGCCGATGTTTACGTGATGATCGACGGCGACGATACCTATGATGCTTCGGCCGCACCCGAGATGATCGATCTGCTCGTTCGTGAAAACCTTGATCACGTTCTGGGCTGCCGCGTTGACGACAAGGACAACTCCGCCTACCGCCCGGGCCACGCCCAGGGCAATAAGATGTTCAACTCCCTAGTCGGATTCCTCTTTGGTGACACTGTTACCGACATGCTCTCCGGCTACCGGGTTTTCTCTCGCCGTTTCGTGAAGTCCTTCCCGGCGCTCTCTCGTGAGTTCGAAATCGAAACCGAACTCACGGTCCACTCCATGGCATTGCGCGTTCCTCAGGCCGAGTACGGCGTCGGCTTCAAGGACCGCCCCGCAGGCTCAGAATCCAAGCTGCGTACCTTCCACGATGGCTTCCGTATCCTCGGGCTGATTGGCCGCCTGGTTGCGCATGAGCGCCCCATGGCCTTCTACGGAATCTTCTCCGCAATCTTCATGCTCCTGGCCCTGTGCTTTGGAGGCCCTGTCATCTGGCATTTCATCCAGGCGGGCAATGTCCCCAAGCTGCCCAGCGCTGTACTGGCATCCTCACTGGTAATAGTCGGCGTTTTGTCCTTCGTGGTTGGACTACTTCAATCGGGTAACTTGAAGACCCGCCGAGAGGCCATGCGCTTGGCGTACCTGCGCTACTCCTCGGTACTCCCGAACTGATAAGCGACAACGCATCTATGAACGTCTTTCAAAAGGCGTGGAAGCGTCTTCTTGAAGCAGGTTCCTTCTACCGTTACCTCTTGGTGGGTGTTGGAACCTCGCTTCTGGACTTTTCGCTCTTCTCGCTGCTCTCGGTGGGCTTCGATCTGCCGGTGATCCCGTCGAATATCACCTCAACGATTATCACCGTATGCGTGAGCTACTGGATTAACCAGCACTTCGTCTTCCAAGCAAAAGGTTTTTCCTGGGCCTCGTTCTTCTCTTTTGCGGGATTAACGCTGTTCACGGGAATGGTCCTTCAATCTGCCATCATTTGGGCGATTGTCCACGGTCTTCCCGCTCTTGGATTGGGACTCTCGCTGTCCTTACTCAAACCAGCGGCAAAGATCGTTGCCATGGGCACTGGAGCGGTGTGTAACTACTTGGGGTATAGGTTTATTTTTACGCGCAATAAGTAGATATACTTCCTTCCAACGCATCCCAAACAATGCTGTTGGAGGTTCTGTCATGCGTGCTCCCATCATCAAAGTGTCTGCCGTCGCCTTCATTGCTCTGTTTAGCCTTACTCTGACTTCCTGCAGGGCACACACAGACGGCGGGAGTGCGCAGAACTTGCCGGTGGCCTCGGCAAGCGAAAACGGAACGCAGGCGGGCGCGCAAAGCGAGGCTTCCCAAGGTTCTTCCCCCACGGCCTCGACGCAAAGTGCCACGGCGAATACCCAAGGTGGGGGAATGACCCCAACTCTCGGCACGATTCCCCAGGGGGCAACCCGCTTGGATGATACGGGGGATGCCAAAGGAATCTGGGTGAATTCGCCCTCTGGAAACATTCATTGCTTGTTCTCCAGCGACCTTTTGCAACTATGCGTGGTTGATTCCTATCGAGTAGATAAGCCCTATGGCGATGCGGTGCTATTCCCGGGTTCGAAACCGATAGCGAAAGATACCATCGTTTTTGCAGGTTATTCCGAAGATGAGGAAATGCCAGAAATTGCCGCTCGTCGCGATGGGCCGCTTCCCACGAACCAGGGTGAGCGTTTGCGAACCCTTGCCTATGGCGAAACCGTTTACGCAGGCAATGACGTGTGTGCCAGCACAAACGAAGCAATGGTGTGCTGGGATATCGAAACCGGTGACGGTGCTCGCATCAATCGTGCGGGAACAGAGATCTTCCACCTGAAGAAGTGATGAGGTTATCCTCGCGCCACTCAAGGACTGCTGATCAGCCCCTTGCATGCGGCGCTTTCAGCTCCTCATCCACAGTAAGTTGGACCTTCTCGCTGGCGAAGATCTCCTGAGCCTTCTGGGCGCCATAATGCGACTTGTCGACGACCACTACGCTGTGGCCATCCATCCACAGGCGCGTAAGTAGGGGAGCACTTGGGAAGTTCTCGGTGTACAGGCCGAGGCGCGTCGGCATTCCCAGTGCCGAGGCCGCATTGAACAGGGCATCTTCGTCGGCGTCTACTTGTGCGATGTAGTCATCTAGGGCAGGCGCGCTCTCCAGTGCCTCGTACTCAAATTGATCGCTTTGTGCCATGAGTTCGGCCAGTGCGTCAAGGATCCCAGCGGGTAAAGAACCTCTCCAACGCATTGCCAGGGGAGCGGTGGAGTGGGCCAGGCGCCATGCTGCAGTGCTTGCTTCAAGGGCCGCAAGATCATCACACACGTACACATCGAAGCTGAAAGTGATGCTGGGGGAATCCTGAGAAATAGTGTCAGTCCGGGTCTCCCAACCCATGAAATTAGCGCTGACCTGCCAAAACGTACTCTGCCAGCCCGCTGGGAGGTTAATGAGGATGCGCGGAGTATTTTCATCGCCGCCAAAGAGGTCGGGGCTCAGGTCTGATGCAAGTAAATTCGCCATTTTCGCGACCCAGCGAGCTGCCACGGGACCCGAAATTTCATCTCGAAAACTGTGATAGTGGGTCAAAATTGGGCGATTCGCGTTCTGGGTAACGGAGAGAAAATGTGAGATAGCTTGCATGGAAAAAGGGTAGCTGAAACGGCGGAAATATGCTGTTTTTGCCTCAAATTCTCAGGAACTGTTCAGAAAGATGTTCAGGTTTTGGCTTAATTCCGCGGAAACGGCGGTTTCATGCGCTTTTGGACTTGCGCAAAGTGTCAATTCGTGCAGTGTTTTCAAGCCCTATTTTCGCCGCCTTCTTTAACCTCAATCGGCTTGACAGGTGCGAACGACACGCGTGTAATTCTCGTATTGACCTTTTTGTTACAAACCATCACACAGAGGGGAAAATATCGTGTGGAACATTCTGGGTGAAGGACCAATCCAGTGGTCCGACACTTCCGATGTCGAAGACCTTCCCTTCTCCGACGGCCCCCTTGCCTGGCAACAGCACGCGCTGTGCGCGCAGACCGATCCGGAAGCATTCTTCCCTGAAAAGGGAGGTTCAACTCGCGAAGCCAAGGCAGTTTGTCAGTCCTGCGAGGTGCGTCAGCAGTGCCTCGAATATGCTCTGGCCAACGATGAACGCTTTGGTATCTGGGGCGGCCTGTCTGAGCGCGAACGTCGTCGTCTGCGTCGCTCGGCCATCTAATGGTGCGCACGAGCCCCTCCTATGAGGGGACTGTTGCAGCAATCATCGTCGCACGGGGAATGACCCCCGCGCTGCGTTCGCTTCTTGACGCTCTCGACAAACAATCTCGACTCCCAGACCAGCTCATCGTCTGCGATGTTCGTGCTCCCCGCACTTCACCGTTATCCTCCGGTCAGGTCATCGTCGCTGAAGACCTCCCAGAAGGAGCGCTTCTTTTTTCCGCCGGCCGAACTCGAAATCTCAGCGATACCCTTGCCAAACTGGCTAAGGACAAAGAATGCGGGCAATCGCTGCACGGTCATGATTGGCTCTGGGTCTTACATGATGACTGCGAGCCATCCCCGAACTGCCTCGAAGAGCAACTGAAAGCTGCAGGCCAAGGCCCCTCTATCGCAGCTGTTACTCCAAAGATTTTTCGCCCGGATGGAACTCTGTGCGAGTTGGGAATCCACGCGACATCTTCGGGACGTCGAGTCCCCGAAGTTTTCGATGGTGAGATCGATCAGGGCCAGTACGACGGAACAAGCGATGTGCTTGCCGGAGGCAGTGCGGGACTCCTTGTCCTAGCAAAGGCATATTCGCACGTTGGCGGTTTTGATCGCGCACTCGGCCCCTTTAATGAGGGCCTCGAACTGTGCTGGCGCCTCCACCGAAGCGGCTACCGCGTTGTCGCAGCCCCCGACGCTCACCTCACGCACCTTCAGCTGTCCTCCCCGCGCAAACTCCGCACGGCCTCGGCACTGCGTATTCGTCGCTCAAGTGAGTTCTACTTTGCAACGCTGATTTCCAGCCCCGTGTCTCTCATTGCGAAGGCCCTGGCCTCCCTCGTGTGGATCCCTCTCACGTGTCTGGGTCTTCTCCTGTGCGGGCGAGCATCATCAGCCTATGCGCGCTTCTTTGCATGGCTCGGGCTCTTCGCTCATTTCCCCCACATTCTTGCCGCCCGCTCGCGCCACAGTCGTTGCGCAAGCCAACCGCGCTCCAGCTTGCGCCCCCTGCTCACAAGCCGCTGGGATGCCACGCGAATGCGGCGCGTACGGCGCAGTGCTCACCTTGACGATACGCAGGGATCATGGAAAGACACTCTGCGTGAAAAACGCAGGAGTGATCTTGGAGTGCGCCTCATCACCTGCGTGGGTCTTCTCTTCCTAAGCTTGTGGATCTTCCGCTCGGACCTCGGCGGGATCAGCGGGGGAGCGTGGCGGAGCCTACCCGAAAGCTTCACCGACCTGTGGACCTACGCTTGGTCCGGCTGGCTTCCTGCAGGCGATGGAAACGCGCACGCGCTCGATCCGATCGTCCTGATCTGGAGCATCGTCTGCGCTCCCTTTGCGCTAATCCGCATCGCCCCTACGACTGTTCTCCATATTTTCCTTATCTGTGCCCCCGCATGGGCCGCATGGAATATGGACACTCTTGCGTCGCGCTTCACGAGTAACTCGACCATTCGCGTCGCGCTCATGTGCCTTTGGGCGGCAATGCCCAGCGCACTTATGGCGATGATGAGCGGGCGAATGGCCTCGCTCATTGTCCACGTCTTTCTTCCCCTGTGGTTTGCCTCCCTGCATGATCTCTCCCGCGGTGAGAGCTTCACAATGCGTCGCCCGTGGGCGCGCGCCGCGATTGTCGGAGCAATCCTCATCACCGCATACCCGCTTCTTGCTCTTATTGCACTGCTTGCATTGGCGCGTGTGCCCGCGCGCGCCTCGACGCTTCTTCCGGGCCTGCTTCTGATCCTTCCCTTCCTTATCGACGCCGCACTCACGCGCGCATGGCCGGCCCTCCTCGTCCCTGCCGAGGCCGCTGCTTCCTTCCAGCGATCGCCCTATGGTTTGGGCGCGTGGGGACTCCCCGCAGCTTCCTCGCTTCAGTGGATGGGCATTTCAACGCTGGTTCTGGCCTGCGTGTGGGCCTGGGCTGTGTTCGCTCTCCTTCGAACAATTCGTCAGCGTCGAGGCGAGGATTCCTTCCCCGCGACTCTTCCGCTCCTGATGGCCGGAGTTGTTGCAGCTGGTTTGGCTGCGCTCCTCGTTTCACACCTTGCGGTTGACTCCGATAGCTCCGCGATCTTCGGCTGGGGAGGCGCACTGACCAGTCTCCAAATGCTGCTCCTGATTCTGGTGGTCCTCAGTTGCGGCGAGGAAACACGATCCGCGTCAAAGTTTGAGCGCCTCGCATTGACAAGCGTGGCGTGCATCGCCTTGATTCCCTTCCTTGTCATGAGTGCCTCGGCTTGGCTTCCTCTTATTCCTTCAGATCAGTGGAGCGCGCGCTCCGCGGGCACCCAGGTCCCGCTCGTGTCCCGCTACGCGCAAAACTCCTCGAGGGACGCGCGAGTTATGGCCATCAACATTGGCGCCGACGGTGACCTCGACGTACGAATCTGGCGCGAGGCGGGTCCAGCTTGGAGCGAGCACTCCACCGTGGCCTCGTGGATTAAATTGCAGGAGCGACTGAACGCGAGCAGCGACGCTGCATCCGCACAATTGTCCACATCAATCGCAACGCTGGTTTCATTCCCGGATGATGCGACTGCCAGGCACTTGGCTCTTCACGACATCGACACGATCATCGTGAAGTCCTCAGGCCCCGCCGCCGCATCCATGACACAAACCTTGGATCGCGCGCCGGGAATTGAAAAAATTGGTGAAACAGAAGCGGGAAGCGCATGGAGAGTGCGCCCCGATGGAAGCAAGCCCGCGCGGCTGTGCTTTGCCGAGGCCTCGAAAGATGCTCCCTGCGGTGAGCTTGCTAGCGGGGTTATCGGCGCCCGAACACACGTTCCTGGCCCAGGCGTTATGCGACTTGCTGAACGATCCAATCCTCATTGGACTGCCACGCTCAACGGGAAGCGTTTGAGCGCAGCTGAGCCGACGAACGGCTGGGGACAAGCCTTCACGATTGCCGAAGCTGGCGAAGTGACTCTTAGCTACTACTCTCCGCTGATCCTTGCATGGAAGATTACCTGCGTAGTGGGCGCAGTGATTCTTCTTGCCGCGTTCCTTCGAGGAAGAAAGGACGAGTATGACAACGCCGAATAGAAAGCGCATACTCGCCCTGATGAGTGTTCCAGCCGCACTTGTGCTTCTGGGCGCCGGATCCTGGGGAGCGGGCCGCGTATTTCATGATCCTTCGCTTCCCTCTGCGCAGGTCGTTCACGCCAGTCCCGAGACCCTCAATTACGCATGTCCGCCAGGGATCATTAACCCCTTTGATCTTGACGGAAAAGTTGCTTCTCCTACCCTGTGGAACTCGGCTGGAACAATAGAGAAAAAGCGGAATTTTGAGGTATTGCACGCAGATACATCTGCCAAAACGCTTCCTGCATCGCTGGGAGTTCTTGGCCAGGGTGGGGGAGAACTGCGCGGTTTGAGCATGAGCTCGTGTCAGCTGCCTTCAACAGATCAATGGAGCGTTCTGGGGTCCTCAACGACGGGCGAAGACCTTGTCCTCACTTTCGCCAATCCCAACTCTTCTCCTTCTGTGGTGAGTGTGGAGGCCTTTGGACTCAACGGGCCACTTGACGTGAAGACTCACCAACTCACTGTTCCCGCACATTCGACGCAATCCGTGCTGGCTGGCGGCCTCTTCCCTGAAGAAACTGCCCTTGTTCTTCACGTTCGCGCTGATGGACAAGGAGTGGCCACATGGACTCAGAGCTCAGCCATGCAGGGGGAAACGCCCAAGGGGACGACGACAATTCCCGCCGCGCGGCCTCGTGAAGAGACCTTGCTGCAAGGCGTGTCCATTCAGGGGACAAGCACCCTGCGCCTCTTTGTTCCTCCCTCGGGAAACTCCGATGATGCTAACGCACATGTCAGCCTGAGCTACACGAGCGAGGCCGGGACCTTCAACCTCCCCGGTGGAGAGATGGATATCAGCACGGGAACGGTCGTCGATGTCCCACTGAATGGAATGACTGATGACCGCTATACGTTGCGTGTCCGCGGTGATCGAGCCTTGGTGGCACAGATTGTCACGAACACAGAGCAAGAAGAATATGCGGAAGGCTCCCGCTGGACAATGCGTTCCAGCATCGCGGCTTCTCCCGCTCTGATTCGAGCGGAGCTTCCCTCCTCACAGCGCGTTGAATCGATGGTACGCGAAAGTCTGAGCGCCACCGCACTTCGAGCAACTGCCCAAGAAAAACCCAGCGGTGTCAGTGAAATCCACTCACGGCTCATTATCACTCCCGTGCATTCGCAAAGCGGAGTCCAGCTCAGCGTTGGTACGCAGACGGTGACCGTAGAAGCGGGGAAGACCCTGAGCATGGATCTTCCATCTAGCGATTCTGTGGTCCTGGAATCTCCCAGCCAAGTCGCTGTAGCACTCGAGGTAGAGGCGCAAACTCCCAGCGGAACTTTGCGCGCACTGTGGCCACTGAGCGCGGATGATGTGGAGCAGGCCTCGGCTGCAATTACCATCAACTAGCGCCCGGCATGCGCAAGATACTCGCGCACCTAGGAAAGCGAATCCAAGTCCTGCGGGGAAATGTAGAGAACGTGTGAGATTCTCTCGGCGATCAGGGTGCGAAGCGCCCCGTAGAGGTCCTGGGAGGGAACACGCATAGCCACCGGGAGCCGGTAGATAACAATGCGGTCTCCCAATCCCTTGCGGCGGTCGGCAGGAAAAACTCGTGCAAGAACAACGCCGTGCTCTTCCCAGGAGGCCGGATCTGAGGGCGGAACATCTTCCGTGGCAAATTCGATGCGGGCAACTTCGGGCCAACGCTCGCTGAGCTCGTTAATGACCGCAGCAACAGTGGCATCAAAAATCTCCCGACGAGTCTTCCACGCGGGGAGCGCTGGAAAAAGACGCACATAGCGTGGGTGACGACCGTGCCGATCGCGCGAACGAGGAAAAGCTGATGGGAGAGCCATAAACACAAGCCTAACCCGCGTGGAGGCCGACCCAGCTCAAGACCTGCCGACGCGGGGGACCCAAGGGGACGTAAAAATGCCGTATTGTAGAGCGGTGATCTCGGTTCGACACTGTTCTAAACCCGGCTGCTCACGGCCGGCTGTTGCCACATTGACCTACGACTACTCGGATTCCACCGCAGTCGTCGGGTCCCTGTCAGCTTCCGCAGATCCTAACGCCTACGATCTATGCGAGAACCACGCCAATAGCCTGACGGTTCCTCGTGGATGGCAGATCGTTCGCCTGCAGACCAACTTTGAGCCGGCACCACCCTCGGGTGACGACCTCATGGCTCTTGTCGATGCGGTGCGTGCGGCCGCCGCTCATACCCGCAATCGATCTCACGAGGCCGAGCAGCAGAGCGCGCAAACGCAAGCTTCACCGTCTACCCCGGCCGCGGCCTCGTCCCCGGCTGAATTTGGTCCTTTTGCGCAACGTGGTAAAGAAGAAGTGGCAGAACCCTCGAGTCCTCTTGATCCAAATTCCCCGTGGGCGCGTAGACGCGCGCAATTCCGCCTGATCACCGATGAACAAGCGGAACAAGGAACAGATACGGAAAACTAAATTCCGAAGGGCGTACGCTCGATCTGCTCGCGACGGCGCTCAAGAACATCCTGCCTGCGCAGTTCCTTCGCATACTCGCGATCCCGCAAAACCACGAGGACAGCCGCGATGAAACGCTCAGGGTTGACGGTCGTGGGAGGCGCAGGAGAAACGAAAGCAGCAAGTCTTCCAGCTAGAGCATTTGCAATTGAGATGCGAAGAGGCGCGGTGATTTCACGGTTTGTCCGCAAGAACTGCATGCACTCGTACTGGAGGCGATCAGGGATGGGCATCACTTGCGCATGAGAAGCCCACTCGGCACAGTCGGGAGGCATGACCAACGGGGGATAAAAGACGGGTTCTGGGACCTTCACAACAATCGTGCCAGCAGCAAGGTCCCCCAAACGAGTGGCTTTAGGGGAGAACATCGTGGACATGAAAGCGATGAAACCCAAGCAAATGTAGGTCTCGACGATTGCGGTCAAAGAACGCACCAGCGTATGTCGAACGGTGATGATCCCACCGTCACGGCGAACAACCTTGATGTTAAACGCCCACTTTCCCAAAGAATAACCGCGCGTGAAGGCCTCGATGAGGAAGGGAAGGAGGACAAAGGAGAAAAAGATCAGGAAAACGGTCAACGACCTACCGAGGGTCGATGGGAGTCCATAGACGATGTCGTAACGGACGGCGGCGAACATTAAAATGAGGAAGATTCCCGCATAGAGCGTGAGATCCATGAGAAAAGCGCCGGTCCTCATGAAAGGTGAGGCGGGGTTGAGATCGAGTTTAACGCCCTCACCACTGACGAAAGATTCGTCAGAGATTCGCCGGACGGTTACAGGAAGCTCGCTCATGTATGACACTATATCTTGTATGGATATCGACGCACTAAAAGCTTCACATTTGCGCCACTGGGATCGCTTTCACCAATTGGCGCACTCGCGTCGACTCACCGGCCCGGAAATTGATGAACTCGCGGTCCTATATCGCCAGGTGACTAGTGACCTTGCAAAGGTACGTTCTGAAAATCCTGATCCGGATGTTATTTCATATCTTTCAGGGGAGCTTCTCCAGGCCCGAGGAAGACTGACCGGAACCGAAGGGGCATCGTTGTGGGTGATCTCTCGCTGGTTCCGCTACGATTTGCCAGCGGCGTTGTACCGCATTCGATATGTGACGATCGCGGTCATGCTTGCTTTTATCGCCATGACGGCGATTCAAACGTGGTGGATTCTTCGAGACCCCGCGAATATGGCTCTTCTGGGAAGCCCCGAGTCACTCAAGACCTATGCGAACAAATCTTTTGTCAGCTACTACAGTCAAGACACTCATGCGCAGTTCATGACCTATGTGTGGACGAATAACGCATGGATCGCGATTCAAGTAGTTGCCGGTGGAATCACCGGATTCTATCCCGCTTTTGTACTGTGGGGGAACGCCGGAGCGCTTGCCCAAAGCGCTGCAATCGTCATTCACTTCGCAGGCCCTGGGCAGTTCTTCCGCTTTATTCTTCCCCATGGAATCCCAGAGCTCACCGCAATTTGGATTTCAACAGCAGCTGGACTTCGCCTGTTTTGGGCGTGGATCGTTCCTGGAAAACGCACGCGCACTCAGGCACTGGCAGAAGCGGGGCGTTCGATGATTACGGTTGCTCTGGGCATGGTGATCATGCTGTTCTTCTCAGGCCTTATTGAAGGCTTCGTGACCCCCTCTGATCTTCCCACCTGGGCAAAGATCACCTGCGGCGTTGTTTTAACCGCACTCGTGTGGATTTACACCTTTGTCGTTGGGCGCCGGGCCTATCGAGCGGGTGCAACAGGAGACCTAGAAGAGGACGCGGGCTACTCGACCCCCGTCATCTGATTTAGAGCTTGCCCGCCTTCTTCAAGGCGATGTAGGTGTCGGCAAGTCGCGCGGGTAAGAAACCCGCATCGCAGTCGATCACATATGCCCCCACGCTGCGCGCATCGCGTGCCCCCGCGTCCAGATCGCGACTTGTGGCGCTTGCTGCTGCCGCCGTGAAAGCTGACGGAGCGTCGGTCCAATCTGTACTCATGCGACCCAACTCAGGATCGCGTGCGCCGGCAACGATGACGCGGTGGCGCTTGCTGAGGGTCGCGATGGCCTCGGAGAAATCAACGTCCGTGGCGGCCGGGGGAATCTCGGTGAGCAAGACAACGAGGCCGGGGTGGTGCAGGCGCTTATCGACCGCGTTGATGACCAACTGCCAGTCGAGGGGAAGCAAGGAAGGCTGGACGCGCGAAAAGGCCTTCGCGGCCTCGCGAATCAAAGCTCCTGCACGCTGCTGCGCAAGATCTTCGTGAATCTCACGGTCGACGACAAGCATATGCACCTGATCGCCCGCTCGGTCAGCAAGAACTCCCAGCAGAAGAGCAGCTTCGATCTGAGCGTCTAAACGGGGAGCAACTCCCAGCTCGACGAGGTCCTTATCACCCAAATCTGCTTCTTGAGGCTCTCCCAAGAGCATTGCTCCTGATCGTCCGGCATCGACCACAATCATGACGTGGCGATCGCGCTCAGGACGCCACGTACGCACCACTAACTCAGATGAGCGGGCCGAGGCGCGCCAGTCGATATCTCGCGGGTCATCACCGCGGACATACTCGCGAAGTGAATCAAACTCGGTACCGGGACCACGCAAAACCGTCGCGGTCGTTCCCTCAAGTTCATGCAGGCGCGCAAGACGCGAAGGCAAGAGCCTCTTCGCACGGAAGGGGGGTAAAACATTGAGATTGAGCGGCGCAGCAATTGAGGTCTGACGCGCTGCCATACGCAAAGGACCCCAGGAACGAACCGTCACATAGTCAGCGCGAATACTGCCTCGACGTTCAAGGTGGAGGGTTGTTGTTACTCGAGATTCCATCTCAGGCTGGGCGAGAAGGGAATGCGAGTAGGGAGAGGGGTGAGTCGAGGGCGGCCACGCATCACGGAGGTCAAGGCGCATCGGGACGGGAGTGCGAAGGACGATGCGCGAGTGGGCGGGGTTTCCGACCGGAATCGGAGTATCGATCGAGCGCTCGATGCTCAATTGTCGCGGCGAAGGCGCCATCGTTGCATCAAATGCCCACAGGAGGGCGCACAGGACCAACCACCCGAAGAAGAAGAGCGACGTCGGGAAGAAAAAGAGGGGAATGATCCCCACAAAAACGGGGATGCTAGCGCGCCATGACAGAGCCATCAGCGAGGTACCGGGACCTGTTCCAGGATCGAGGAGATGACAGAGTGGGCGTTGAGGCCTTCGAGTTCTGCTTCTGCCTTCAGGCTCAGGCGGTGGGCGAGAACAGAGTGGGCCATTGCCTTGACATCGTCGGGAGTGACGAAGGAGCGGCCCTGGAGGAACGCCCAGACGCGGCACACGCGGAGCAAAGCTGTAGCGCCACGAGGCGACACACCGATGCGCACCGCGGGGGAGGTGCGGGTGGCTCGGATCAGGTCAACCATGTAGGTCAGCACCGCGGGAGAAACCTCGATGCGTGCGGCGCTCTCGCGTGCGGCGAGGATATCAGTGGCGTTGGCGACCGGATGCAGGTCAGCGGAGGCAAGGTCGCGCGGGTTGAAGCCGTTTTGGTGGCGCAGAAGAATATTGAACTCTTCATCGCGTGAGGGCAGCTCAAGGTCGATCTTGAGGAGGAAACGGTCCAGCTGGGCCTCGGGGAGGGGATAGGTGCCCTCGTATTCGACGGGGTTTTGCGTCGCGATCACCATGAAAGGTGAGGCAAGGGGACGCGTCTGTCCATCGACGCTGACCTGGTGTTCTTCCATTGCTTCAAGAAGAGCCGACTGGGTCTTGGGAGGCGTGCGGTTGATTTCGTCCGCCAGGAGAAGATTCGTGAAGATCGGACCGGGGCGGAATTCGAATTCGCTCTTGCCGTTGTCCCACACGAGTGAACCCGTGATATCGGCGGGCATGAGGTCTGGAGTGAACTGGACACGAGTCATTTCCAAGTCCACACATCGCGCTAAGGTGCGAACCAAGAGTGTCTTGGCGACGCCTGGCACACCTTCAAGAAGCACATGTCCATCGGCGACGAGGGCAATGATCAGGCCGGTGAGTGCGCCTTCTTGACCGACAACGGCCTTGGCGATTTCTGAGTGCAAGGACACCAAAGCGTCACGAACGTCGTGACCTTGGGGCGGGGTTGCAGGTTGAGTCATCGGTAATCAATCTCCTGTGTGAGCGCGGTCAGTTGTTCGGCCAAAGTGACCAATTCAGCGTTGGATGTGGGAGGAGGCCCCCACAGTAGTGCGGTGACGCGGGAATTGAGCAGGCCACGAGCTTCGAGTGCGCGCTCGAGGGTTTCCCGTGGTGCTTGTGGATCGAGTCCGAGATGGCGCGCAATGTTTGTTGCAGCCTCGATGCGCAAAAGGCGTGCCGCGTGGCCGTGCTCGTTTTGGGTGGCCATGAGGCGCCCGCGTCCACGTGTCGTCTCCGAGGAAGGAACGTAAGAGGGAAGATCTTCGGGCACGAGGCGACCCATCCGTTGGCCTCGGGAAATACCAATCACCGTGATCCCAGCCCCCAGCATCATGACCATGGGGAGGAACCAGGAGGGAGTGAGGGACGCGGTGTCTGGTTCGTCAAGGCTGTCCGAGTAATTGGCGTTGTACCACAAGATCACGGGCTTTTGAGCCATTGCATTGATGAGCATCGAGGCGTTGCCTTCTTGGTCGATATTCCCATTCGTTGCAATTTCAGAATCGGCAAAAACAGCACGGAAGTAGGTGCCTTCGCTCTTCTCGAGGTAGGCGTAGGCGCCGTTTGAAGGGAAACACTTCGTCCAGCCGCTTTCGGTCGTGTCGATGAGCTGTCCGTTAGGATTCTCGATCTGCTTTGCGGCGCGTGCAGATTTGAGTTCGCACTGTGCGGTGAGCGTGTCGGGATTGTACGACTTCTTCTCGTAATTCGTTGTGATGTGAAGAGGCTCAAAATCGGTGCTTGGGCGCTGCAAAAGATAGACGGCTCGCTGAAGCTGATCGTCGAGTTTTTGAGCGGTTGTCGTGGTCAAATCCTCGGGATCGGTGATGACCGCGGTTGTTTCGGGAGTTGAGCGTGCCACCAATTCTTGGATCGAGTGAACGTGAATGACCTTGACCCCGTGATGACGCATGGCATCCGCAAGAGCTTGGCTTCCCGAATTACCTGGATTCGACGGTGAGAGGGAGGAATAATCCGCCTCATTACGGGGAATGAGGGCGGTTGCAATCATGACTGATAGCGAAAAGAAGAAAACCATCACCAGCGGACGGATAGCTTTCCAGCGCTGAGTGAGAGTGGGGGTGACGACGGCAGTTTGAGCACTTTTCATGCCGAGGCCCGCTTCTTTGCAGCCGGCGTGTAGGCGGAGATCAGTTGATCCATCTGTTCACACTCTGATGCGCTGGCGTGTGCATCACCGTAGCGCACCGCAGCGAAAGAGGAGGTTGCCTGATTGATGGCCACGGAAAATTGAGGGAGTGCGGAAATTGCTGCTTGGGCAGCCTCGTTGGCAGTTAAACCCGGAGTGTCGCGAAGGATTCCACCGCTGGCCAGGTGAAGAACGAAAAGTCGGTAGGACCAAATAAGGACGGCATCGAGATCGCCCTGCGCGCGTGCTTGGGCGATCTTCTCTTTGACGTCGACAAGTGAGAGCTCAGAATCGGCATCAAACACTGCTGCGTGTCGAAGGCGTCGGCGCATGCGGATGGGATGCGTTGCGACAATGACGATCAAGGCGACAAGGACAACGCATAGAAGAAAGATAAAGAAACCTGCGATGGGGAAAGAAGCAGGTGCGGCGTGTGCTGCGCCTTGAAAAAGGCGATCAACAAGCCATGAGAAGAAGCGGGAGAGGGGAGAGGGCTGAGTGGGTTGATAGTCCGGACGCGAAAGCTCCGCTGACACCCACGACCGAGCTTCCTGGTCGTCGGGTGTCAGCGGAGCTTCGCAAACGAACATCAGATGCGTGCAGCTTCTTCAGCGATCATGGGGGCAAGGTTTTCCTTGCGCATGCGCTCATCGAGGTACATCAGCGTCTGGTACGAGGACTGAACCGGGATGATGACCGCGGAGACCAGCGTGGTCAGGAAGGACGAGATCAAGCTGGTGGTCATGGCGGTAGATAGCGAAGCGCCAACTCCCAAAATGGCCCCGATGATTGCGCCGAGGACCATGCCAATCACACCAACGACAAGGCCGATGATGATCAATCGGCCAAGGACTCGCCAGAAGGAGCCCTTGGACAGGTTCCACGAACGCTTGAGTGCATCAACCGGCCCCAAGCCTTCAAGGATCACTGCGAGCGAAATGAAGGCGAACTTCACCGAGAGGAAGCCCACGACGCAGAGCAAGGTGATGAACATGAGGAAAATCAACAGGCCGATCGAGCCTGCGCTTGACGCAAACGAACCGTAATCTCCACTGTTGGCGTATCCGGCTGCTCCCGCGCCGACCACACCAATCAGAAGGAAGAACACGATCATGATCACCAGAGTGACACCGAATTGAATGGCGGCCAAAAGCAGAGTTGCGAGCAGCACCGGAACGATACGAGGTGAGAAACGGTTCCACGCATCAGCCGGCGTCGACTTGCGGCCAAGAACTGCGTCCCACACGGTCAGGGCCAGCATGCCGGCCAAGAAGGTCGTGCCGACGAAGCTGAAGAGCGATGAGACAAGGGTGCCGCTGAAGCTCGACATCATTGAGTACACGGAGAAATTACCCGACATGAGCGAGTTCGTCAGAGCCTGAATGCTGATTGCGGTGAAGATCGTCTCAACAAGGGCGACGACTGCCATAACCGCGAAGGCAAAACCGAACATGGTCTGCGGATTGACGCGAACCGCCTGGAAAGCGCCGGTCAGGATCTCGCCAACGGTGAGAGGACGCAGAGGAATGATGCCGGGCTGGGCAACGGTCCACGCAGTTCCGCCCTGTCCTTGGGCTCCCTGCCATGCTGCTGCAGGCTGAGGAGCTGCGCCCCACTGCTGCTGGGGCTGTGCGGGCTGGGGCTGGGGTGCTCCCCAGGGCTGCTGGGGCTGTGCGGGCTGAGCCTGGGGTGCTCCCCACGGCTGCTGAGGCTGAGCCTGCTCGGGCTGAGCCGGAGCCTGAGGTGCGTCCCACGGCTGCTGTGCGGGCTGAGCCGCTTCAGCGGCTTGAGGAACCTGCGGTGTCGAGGGGACCGAACCCTGTGCAGGGTTCTGCTGAGAAGGGGACTGGGGTGCCCACGGATCGTTTGCGGGCGTGCCCTGAGGGTCAGACATTCTTACTCCTATATGGGTTATGTGTCTACCTTTACCGTGCCATTGTGCCATGTATTCAAGTAATCAGAAACAACCCAGAGTCGTGTCAGGTGATTTTCAGTCTTTTGAAGCCCTAAATATAGAAGAGGTCGCGTCTTTCGACATATCAACTGGATTCGTGACACAATCGTTATATGAGCTCACGGATCTTGGTTGTCGACGATGATGTCGCGCTGTCCGAAATGATCGGAATTATGTTGCACGCAGAAGGCTTTGAAGTCGCTGATTGTGCCGATGGCGCTCAGGCATTAGACGTATTTCACACAAGCGCACCAGACTTGGTGCTTCTCGATCTGATGCTGCCCAATGTCGACGGAATTGAAATTTGTCGTCAAATACGCCGTGAGTCGGATGTCCCGATCGTCATGCTGACAGCCCGCTCCGATACGACGGATGTTGTTTCTGGCCTCGAAGCCGGTGCCGATGACTATGTCCCAAAGCCTTTTAAACCCAAGGAACTTGTCGCGCGAGTTCGCGCACGACTGCGCGGGCGCGACGATAGCGGGGAAGAACTGGTACGCCTCGGGGATCTCACGATTGACGTCCAAGGCCACAGCGTTCATCGCTCCGGACAAGAACTTCCCCTGACTCCTTTGGAATTTGATCTACTTGTGACGCTTGCCCGCTCACCGTGGAAGGTCTTCACTCGCGAAGAACTCCTTGAATCCGTTTGGGGGTACCGTCACGCTGCGGATACTCGTCTGGTGAATGTCCATGTGCAGCGCCTGCGCTCCAAAGTTGAACGTGATCCAGATAATCCAGAGGTTGTGGTGACTGTCCGCGGTGTCGGCTACCGCGCGGGTAACGCCTCGTCATGACCGACAATGCTGGGGGGCCACTACTCCCGCACCCGCTCCCAGAGCACCGCTTAGCTCTACTCGAACGGATCACTCTGGCTTTGCGCGCCATCACGCGTCCCGTGCGGCAATGGAGCGGATGGAAACGCATTTCTCAGTGGGAAGCTCTTCAAGCAATTCGTAATTCAGCTTCTTTGCGTGCGGCCTCCTATCTTGCCGCTGTATCGATGGTCTTGATTCTGGTCGCGGGGACGATCGTTGCGGGGCAATTGCGCTCCAGCGTTTTTGAATCTCGTCGAAGCGCGATCTTGTCCGATGCTGCCTTACGTTTTTCCTCAGCTCAATCGGTTTTTGATCAATCAACTGCATCAACGCCAGACCAAATCCAAGAATCAACGCGTCAATTGGCGACTTCTTTGAGGGTATCGGCGGCGGGCACGGGAGCTGTTTCTGTGCTGCTGTTACGCTCGCCCGCTCAGAGTCAAACACTGAGGATTAACGAGATTGTTGATCCTTCGGTCCAAGGAGTGATTGGGAATGACATGCGACAAGCTGTTGCAGAGTCATCGGATCCCCAGTGGCAATCGGTGTCTATCCCTTCCGCGCAAGACTCCAGCGTTCGCCTCCCCGCGATTCTTGTCGGGACGAAAGTGCAGGTTCCTCGAGCAGGAACCCACCAGCTCTATATTGTTTATTCGCTCCAAGGCGATCAAGAGCGCATCAACACTGTCATGGGGATTTTGATCTTTGCAGGAATTCCTTTCCTTCTGCTCATTCCCGTGATCACCTTCATGCTGATCTATCACATTTTGGGACCTGTCCGACGAACTGCAGCTGCGGCTGGAAGACTTGCTGACGGAAATCTTGATGTGCGCATTGACGCCAGTGACACCCGCGGCACCGATGAAATGGCAAACCTTGGTCGTGCCTTCAACAACATGGCGCAGTCCCTAGAGAAGAAGATCGATGAATACGACGAGCTTGCCAGGCTTCAGCAACGTTTCGTTTCCGATGTTTCTCATGAGCTGCGTACTCCTTTGACGACGATCCGTATGGCCGAAGAGATGATTTGGGATCAGCGGCAGAGTTTCGATCCTGTAACGAATCGGAGCGCTGAATTGCTCCACGAACAGGTTGAGCGCTTTGATTCCATGCTTGCCGATCTTCTTGAAATTTCTCGACATGATGCCCAATCGGTCGATCTGGTCGCCGAAAGCGTTGATCTGCGAAGCTTGGTCGCACGCGTTGTCCAGGCAAATAGCGAATTGGCACAAAGGCTTGGGGTTGAGGTGATCGTCGAATCGCCACACTACCGCTGCTCCGCGGAAATCGATGATCGCCGTATCGAGCGTGTGATCCGCAATCTTCTGGTGAATGCCTACGAGCACGCAGAGTCCAAACCTGTTGTTGTCACTCTCGCCGCCAATGACAGCGCAGTTGCCGTGCGCGTGCGCGATCATGGGGTCGGTATGTCTCCGGCAACTGTTGAGCGGGTTTTCGATCGGTTTTTCCGGGCAGATCCTGCGCGGGCTCGCACAACCGGCGGAACCGGCCTCGGCCTCGCAATTTCTTTGGAGGATGTTGCACTTCACGGGGGGACATTGCGCGCATGGGGTGAGCTAGGAGCTGGCTCATCCTTCATGATGACACTGCCCAGGAAAGTGGGAATTGCGATTGAAGCGGAGCCCCTTGAATTATGGGGACAGGAGTGAATCGATGAAGTCCAGAATCCTTACCTCGCACAAGCTCTCTTGTCTCAAAATCGCTGCGGCCTGCATGACTGCGTTGATCTGCGCGAGCGCCTGCACGTCTCTTCCGACCTCGTCTTCTCCTGAAGCCTTCGATGTCGACGCTCCCAACGCCTCGCCGATCGAATTGTCTGCAGGCGGGCCGATCGCCGACGCGGACCCCGAAACCCTGCTCAACAGTTTTTTGCTTGCCTGTGCCGCGGGAGCCTCCGATGACTACGCAACCGCGCGTCTCTTCTTAACGTCGTCCTCGGCGCAAACATGGGATCCTCACAAATTAGTGACGATTTACTCGACAGATTCGACCCCCAAGGTTGCATATTCCTTCGATCCCTCGAAGGCCGATACTCTCAATGCGTCGATCACTGCGGTCGGAGTTGGTTCCGTCGATCAAAATGGAGTCCTGTCTCCCGCCGAAACCTCATCCCTCGAAGCACGTTTCCACTTGGTCCACGAAAACGGTCAGTGGCGAATTGACGCGCCGGCAGATGGCGTTGTGGTATCACAGGCTTCCTTCACCGCCTCCCACGAGCTTGTTTCCTTGATGTTCCCCTCAGCGACGGGAGATGCCCTGATTGCGGATCCTCGTTGGTATCCGACGCGTCGCCTCGAAACACACATGGTCGAAGGGCTGATCGCTGGGCCTCAGTCCCATTTGGGGGAGGCCTTGGTCAATGCGATTCCATCGGGCACCTCTATTTCAAGTGGCGGTATTGAGCTTTCGGACCACGTTGCGAAGGTTTCCTTGAACGGCTCACTTCCCGTAGATGAGCGCGCCAAGCGCCTTCTTGCGTGGGAGATTTCTCAGACACTGCAGCGATCTGGACGTGTGAATTCGGTGGAAATTGCGATGGGTGGGGAAACGCTGGAGACGAATGATCTTCCCACGCAGCCTTCCTATGATCTCGACACTGCGGTTGCTTTTAGTTCCGAGGGGCTGGTTCGCCTTGATGGGCGGACGACGTCCTTGCGTTCCCTGCCGGTTGCTCCCTCGTCTTCTGCTTCTCTTCCTGCGGTTTCGCCGGTCTCTTCCTCTCTTGTTGCTTGGCGAGAAGATGACCGCATGATGATTGTTGATTCTGCTCTTCCTTCGATGCGCGCGGTTGATGGATCGGTGGGGAACTATTCACCTTCTATTGATCGCTTCGGTTGGGTGTGGGATGTCTCCCAGAGCAGGGGAGCGCGTGCGTCTCGACTTGAGGGGCAAAGCCTTGCAGTCGTGCCACCGAATCAATCGCTCAATGACGTTGCTGAGATTCGTGTTTCTCCCGACGGTGCGCGTGCGGTGCTTTTGCGCTCATCGGGTGGCACTTCGAGCGCGTGGATTGTTGGAATTGTGCGCCGAGGCAATGGTGAGCCGACCGGGTTTACGGATCTTGAGCCCCTCACTGGTTTGTCGACGGGGGTTGACGATATTTCTTGGGCTGGGCGCTCGACTTTGGTTGCGGTGCGCCAAGGTGGTGCACGAGGCGTTGGCGACCAGGCTGATGAGGTGTCCTTGGTGACTCTTCCTGTGGGTGGTTTCCCCTCTGTTTTAGCTCTTCCAACGGGAACTGAGCGTTTGAGTGCGGGTTCTTCTTCGACAACGATGGTCATTCGCGGTAAGGATGGAAGCTATCAGGTGCGTTCGGGTGCTTTGTGGCAGTTGCTCGAGGGGAAGCTGCGCGATATTTCCTATCCCGGCTGAATCGTTTTTTCCACAGATTGTGCGTTCCTGAGGCCGCGCCTCGGCTTGTATGCTGTGCTTCCCCTATGGGTTTTCTTCACGAGGCCGCGCATGAACTTGTGAGTGTCTGCATTCCCAGTGCGTGCGTGGGGTGCGGGAGATGGGACTACTCTGTGTGCCCACGATGCGCAGCTTTGTCTTATTCGCTGCTGCCGCAATGGGAATTGCTAGACGCGGGAAGTGTGGAATATCCGCTGTGGGAACTGAGTGATTATTCGGACCCGATGCGCTCGATCATTGTGGCAGCAAAGCACTCGTCTCGACTTGATCTGTCGGAGTTTCTCTTTGATTGCGGGGTCAATATTGGTCTATCGATTGCGCAAAGCGGGATGTTGAGCGTGGGCAGTGATGCGACATCGCTTTGGGTAGTTCCTGCTCCTGCCAGCTGGAAGAGGCGACTCTTTGGGCAAGGAATTACGATCCATGTTGCCCGCGGAGTAGCAGCAGCTGTGGGAGGACACAGCGAGGTGGCATGCTGTGTGCGCGATGCCTGTCGCCTTGACCCGTGGGTTTCTTCCCAAGCAGGAAAGAGCTCCGAACAAAGGCGAGAATCCCGCCGCGGTCGCATGTATATGACGGAAGAAGTTCCCCGGGGAGTGGGTGTCATTGGCGTCGATGATGTTGTTGCAAGTGGGGGAACGATGAATGAGATGTTTCGCGTGTTTGAGAGTTCGTGGGTGGCTGGGGCATGCATCGCGCGATCGCGACAATAAGCCTCATTCTTATGACGCAGATCACCGTATTCTGCTATACTCGATGCATCTCTTCCAATGATGGCTCGCCATCGGTTGCTGATAGGGGGTGGTAGTTAAAGACACTCCGGGGCAATGACGTCGCCGGGTTTTCAATCGCGGCTCAGTCCGCATACATGATGTGGAGAGAAACCATGGACATCACAGTTGCTGCACGTAATGCAGAGATTCACCCCAACTTCCGCGAATACATTGAGGAAAAACTGGCAAAGGTGACGCAGTTTTATCCTCGCGCGCAGCGGGTTGACGTTGAACTGACTCACCAGAGGAACCCACGACAGGCAGATACTGCTGAGCGAATCGAGCTCACCGTCTTTGGCAAAGGCCCGATCATTCGCGCCGAGGCAGAGTCTGCGGACCGCTATGCCGCAGTCGATATTGCGGCAGGAAAGCTCTTTGAACGTTTGCGTCGTATGCGTGATCGTGCGAAGGACCACCACCGTAGCGAAGAAATTCTTCCCCCCGATTTGGACGTCCTTCCCGCAACGGTTCCCCCAGTTGAGGAAGTGGAAGAGGCTACCCCTGCATCTCTCAAGAGCGCCGGAGACCTCAAGGTTGGTGAAGCTCGCGAGGAACAGCTGGGCGACACCCCGATCATCGTGCGGCAGAAGGTCCATGAAACTGTTCCAATGAGCGTTGATGAAGCGCTCAACCAGATGGAACTGGTCGGACACCCCTTCTTCCTCTTCGTTGACGAAGAAACGATGCAGCCCTGTGTGGTTTACCACCGTCACGGATGGACCTATGGCGTGCTTCGTTTGAATGCAACAGTTATTCAAACTGGCGAATAGAAAACTCGCCTATCTTGACACTTGGGGGCGGAACTTCTCAGTTCCGCCCCCAAGCTTTGTCTTTATTACGCTTGATCGTTGTCGCTGCGATTCGCGCTCAATGCGTCGCTGAGCGGGTGATAGTGAGCGAAGACCGCACGTCGGTAGCCCTCAAGGTCACCATTTTCTGCACTCACCAAGATGGCCTCGTGTGCGCGAGCAGTTTCCAGCAAACCTTCGAAGCCGTTGTGGAGCGAGGGAAGAGCCATCATGTGAATCATCCACATTGCATTGACCAACTGCTCCGCAAGAGGGTTATTGATCCTCTTAAGAAGTGTCGTGTGGAATTCGATGTCTTCATCCATAAAGAACTCGCACTTTTGCGCTTTAGTGATCATCGTGTCAACAAGCTCATGAAGGTGCTCGTCGTGAGTTCCCTTCAAGGATTCGATCGCTTCGTATGCCAAGCCAAGATCCAGAACCTGGCGGACCCGCAAAACCTGAGAAAGCGCCTCGGCAGAATCGGGGGCAGTGGATGAGCGCAGGAAAACTGTCTTGATCAATGGGCGAAGTGTCATGTCTCCCACGAATGCGCCGCGTCCTTGTTGCACAGTGACGATCTCGAGGGCCTTGAGCTGACGAAGAGCTTCCCTCACCGAGGAGCGCGAAACTCCAAGGGACTCGCACAGTGCTGATTCTGTGGGGAGAGGATCACCTGGTTGGAGATGATTTTTCAGGATGTACTGCTCGATCGCGTCCATCGTGGTCTCGGTGCGAGAAGGTAGCGTAGGTGCTGTCGGCTGTATTGCGCTTCTTTGTGCAAATACTCCGCCGTCCGGGGAAGGTGATTCAAATTCGGGCATAATAACCGAGCTCTCTGACTCCTTGAGACCATGACTTTTCAGCAGATCAAAAAGATCGGGGAGAAAGCGCTACACAGAAGTTCTTCCATGAATCGCTGTGTCCTGACGGTGTACAGAGTAGCATTTTTTGCACACAAATTTGTCCGATATCTGTTGATGAGACGGACGCATGCCTATTCATCGCGGTGAAGAGGAAAGATCGGCTGACAGAGAAAAAAGACACGGCGGAGCCAAAGAAGTCGAAAGCAGAGTCGGAAATTCGTAGACTAGAAACAGTGTGCGCGACGCACGCCCGGATCATCCGGTCACAATCCCAGGAGCCCTCGTGTCCATTATTGACAAAATCCTTCGAGCTGGAGAAGGACGTACCCTGCGTCAGCTCGACCGGCTTGCTTCCCAAGTTGATGCTCTTCAAGAAGATTTTGAAGCCCTGAGCGATGAGGAACTGCGCGGTAAAACGGACGAATTCAAGGAGCGCCTCGAAGAAGGCGAAACTCTGGACGACATCCTCGTCGAGGCCTTCGCGACCGTGCGTGAAGCCGCGTGGCGAACCCTGCGTCAGCGCCCCTTCCACGTTCAGGTCATGGGCGGCATTGCCCTGCACCGCGGCAACATCGCCGAAATGAAGACCGGTGAAGGCAAGACTCTGGTTGCCACCATGCCTTCTTATCTGCGTGCGCTCACAGGCAAGGGCGTTCACGTGGTGACCGTGAATGATTACTTGGCTAAGTACCAATCAGATCTCATGGCGCGCGTCTACAACTTCCTGGGAATGACCGTGGGCTGTGTGCTGGTTGGGCAAGAACCCGCCGAACGCCGTGAGCAGTACAACGCAGATATCACCTACGGTACGAATAATGAATTCGGTTTCGACTACCTGCGCGACAACATGGCACAGCGCCCCGAAGACATGGTCCAGCGTGGACACAACTTCGTGATCGTCGATGAGGTCGACTCGATTTTGATCGACGAGGCGCGTACCCCCTTGATCATTTCTGGCCCGGCCTCGGGTGATGTGAACCGCTGGTACACCGAGTTCGCGCGCATCGCCAATATCCTGGTGCGCGATGAGGACTATGAGGTCGACGAAAAGAAGAAGACTATCGGCGTTCTGGAACCCGGCATCGATAAGGTTGAAGATCAACTTGGCGTTGAAAACCTTTACGAGGCTGCAAACACCCCGCTCATTGGTTTCTTGAACAATGCAATCCGCGCCAAGGAACTCTTCCACCGCGATCGCGATTACATCGTCGACGGGGGAGAAGTCCTCATTGTTGACGAGCACACCGGGCGCGTTCTTCCGGGGCGTCGCTACAACGACGGAATGCACCAGGCCATCGAGGCAAAGGAAGGGGTGCAGATCCAGGCTGAAAATCAGACCCTTGCGACCATTACCCTTCAGAACTACTTCCGCCTCTACCCCGAAGGCTCGCGTTCGGGCATGACCGGTACCGCCGAAACCGAGGCTGCGGAATTCGCATCGACCTACAAGATCGGTGTCATCCCCATTCCGACGAACCGTCCGATGATTCGAAAGGACCAGCCTGACTTGGTCTACCCGAGCGAGGCCGGTAAGTTCCGTGCAATCATCGATGACATTGAAGAACGGCACGCGGCTGGCCAGCCTGTCTTGGTTGGTACCGCATCGGTTCAAAAGTCCGAACTCTTGTCGAAGATGCTCAAGGAACGCAAGATTCCTCACCAGGTCTTGAATGCGAAGCAGCACGCTCGCGAAGCTCAGATCGTTGCAATGGCAGGCCGAAAGGGTGCTGTGACCGTTGCGACGAATATGGCTGGTCGTGGTACCGACATCATGCTGGGTGGCAACTCTGAGTTCCTCGCCCAGGCTAACTTGGCAGCTCAAGGTCTTGACCCGAAGACGGACGCAGAAGAATACCGCCGCGCGTGGCCGGAAGCGCTTGCCGAGGCCGAGGCCGCAGTTGAGGCTGAACGCGAAGAAGTTCGCGAGCTCGGTGGCTTGTACGTCCTGGGTTCCGAGCGCCACGAGTCCCGTCGTATCGATAACCAGCTGCGAGGTCGTAGTGGTCGTCAGGGCGATCCCGGTGAGTCGCGCTTCTACCTGTCGATGCAAGACGACCTCATGCGTCTCTTCTCCTCAGGTTTGGCACAGCGCATCATGGCCTCGGGCGCATACCCCGACGACATGCCGCTGGAAAACCGCGTGGTGACGCGTTCAATCGCCTCCGCTCAACACCAAGTTGAGGCACGAAACTACGAAATTCGTAAGAACGTCTTGAAGTACGACGATGTGATGACTGATCAGCGTGAACTCATCTACGCTGAACGTCGCCGCGTTCTGGAAGGCGAAGACTTGAAGCCCCAGATGAAGGGCTTCATGGAGTCTTTGGTTTCCGGAATCATTGCGGAGAAGACCAACGGTCTATCGCCTCGTGAATGGAACCTGAAGGAAGTGTGGGATACCCTGCGCGGATACTACCCGCCATCGGTCACCGCCGAAGAGGTTGCAGAGCAATACGGCGGCGTTGGCTCGCTGACGCGCGAGGACCTTATGCGCGAGGTTCTGGGCGATATTCACACGCAGTACGAAGAAGCCGAAGATCAGCTCAATCAGAATCCGCTGGCGATTCAACAATTGGGCGATGAACCCATGCGTACGCTTGAGCGTCGCGTGGTGATCGCAACGGTTGATCGTTTGTGGCGCGAGCACCTCTACGAGATGGATTACCTCAAGGAAGGTATCGGTCTTCGTGCAATGGGTCAGCGTGATCCTCTTGTTGAATACAAGGACGAGGGCGCGCAGATGTTTAACGCAATGATGGACCGCATTCGTGAGGAATCCGTCCAGCAGGTCTTCTCCTATGCGCATCAGTTCCAGCTTGCCTATGAACAGGCTCGTGAGCGTGCCGCCACAGAGGAAGCTGTTCAGGAAGGCGACAGTGCTGAAGCTGAGCTCAGTGAAGAAGCCCGTCGTAAGGCCGCGGAAACTGAAGAACGAGCCATTGAACGTTCAGCTTCTGTTATGGGAGACGTCGGCCAAGAAAAGAACTCGACTCGCCTGAGCTACTCTTCCGCTGAGGAAGAGGAAGGGACGACTTCTTCTGAGGGAGCCAATCGCGCTCAGCGTCGCGCAGCGAAGAAGCGCAAGAAGCGCTGATTCATCGCTGCAACCGGCCTTTTGTGGCGGCGTGCACCATGTGGTGCACGCCGCCACTGTTTTATCTGCTCCCCTAAAGGACATCCAAGGCGGTGACGATCCATCGATTTTTGAAAGTCTGGAGGCGCATGGAAACAACATGACGACCTTCTCCTTGCGCAACGATCACGCAAGATTCGACAACTGTGTGCGAGGTCTGGCTAATATGCCACTGCACGGGATGACATGCTTCTCGTCGAAAGGCGCGTCGATCCCTCTCGACGATCGTCACGAGGCGTTTGTACAGTGGCGGTATCAACCATCGTTGGAGTTGCTGATGCGGGCGAATGTGTAAAAGAACTTCCATAATTCCTCGCGCCAAACCGATCGACCACTGACATAGATTTGTGATCTCTGGCCTCCTGGGAAGTAAAGGGCTTTCTGTGCTCATGTAGGTTTTCATATTCTCTTGGACGCTGTGCGTTGTATCTCGGCTGAGATCCCAACTGATACGGAAAATATGATCGGCTGGGGGGACGAATACTCGCGAACTTCGTGTCATGGAAATGCTCCTCGAATATCGTGTGGGGATGGGGCCGCTTCGTCATTGAGGCGTTAATTTGGAGTCTTCTCGCATGAAGGCGATGTGTCAATCGACTTTTTCGCCCCTCATGGAGGCAGATTGAAAAGCCAACTGAATGTGTGAAGTATGGAAAATATGTCTGTTTTATGTGGAGTGCTCACGGTTCTTGAGTAGCGCGAGTGAACGTCTTGCAGTGGTAGAACATTCAGTTTCGCTGCATAAGTATCGATTAAAATTGAGAAAACGTGCAGAGAGTGTTGGGAAAACTTTCAGAAATAGTGTTGTGGATTGCCGGTATTCACTTGCTCGCATGTTCTACAATCGCGCGATGCTTAAGCAACCACGCATAAGAAGACGGGCAGAAACTCTTGTTTCTGCCCGTTTGTTGGAATTAAGAGAAGGTCTCTAGGCGCTGTGGCTTAGGCGCGCACGAGATTCTGCATATTGTTCTTGGATAAACTCTTCGAGGACAGATTCTTCAACACGCCACATACGCTTTCCGCCCAATTGGATTGCGGGCAGTTCACCGGAATTGACCAGCGAGCGCGCCGCGGAAAGCGTGATGTTGAGTGTCTCGGCGACCTCGGCGAGAGTGAGGAATCGTTGATTCATGGGTTCTATTTTGCCATTTTTTCTGGCGAATTTGCAGGGGGAGAAGCGCTTAGTTTTGACCTATTTGTGCAGATCGAAAGCGATTAGGCGTCGTGCATTACGGTTGATGTAGGTGTATTAAATTCTCCTTATGTCATTCAAGTCAATTTGCTTTTATTCAGTTTGTTTTAGTTTGTGCTAGTTGGTTTCCGACTGTGTATGGAGTGCAGAGGAAGCGGCATAAGGGACATGGCGCAAAATTGTGCATACACTGGTGCTATGCGCATCTATTACCCCTTCCTGGGAAGTGAACTGGCCCAGGGAAACTTTCCTCCCCGCAATGCCTATTGCGTCCGTCCCGACGCTGGTTTGCACGGCGAAGATTTAGAGGTTGCTGAAGACGATGCGCGTACACTTGCCGCGCTAGACTCACTTGCCTTTCTTCGAGATGAAGAATCGGGTAGTTTCAGCAGATGCATTATTGCTGCTGACATCGAGGGGCTTTCTTGGGAAGAGTGCGATGGCGATGTCGCTCAAACCTCCCCGTGCGCGCCCGATAGTGACTCGATCGCCGCCTACTTCATTGATCCTCCAGATGCTGCTCCTGCTGTGCGGAAGGTTCTTCGTGCTCAGACACAAGATGACGCCGACGAGGCCGTCGCGCAGCTGTGGGAAGAGAGCCTGGAGTGGTACGCGCCCGAAGAACGCGAACTGCTGCTACGCGTGCTGGAGTCGATGAACGAGAGGGCGTGACTGAGCTGTTATCGCGGCTAAGGGTCTGAGCTATGCGCGGCTAGGAAGCTCGGATTGAAAGCGTCGAGCCTTCACCTTCGCGCCACCTCACTTCGATCTGGTCAGGAATCTGTCTGGCCATTTCGTCGACATGACTGATCACACCGATGCAACGATCGCTTTCGCGAAGCGCAAGAAGCTGGGACATGACGATGTCGAGGGTGTCCAAGTCCAGGGATCCGAATCCCTCGTCGATGAACATGCTTGACAGAGTAATTCCGCCGCTTTCAGCCATGACGACATCTGCAAGTCCCAATGCAAGGGCAAGAGAGACATAGAAAGTTTCACCACCCGAGAGCGTGGAGGGATTTCGTTCTTCTTCAGACTCATGATCGAGGATAGACAGCCCGAGGCCATTCTTACGCGAACGGGTCGCGTCTGTATCGCTTCGGCGGAGTTCATATCGCCCATGAGATATTTCGGCTAGGCGTGGATTTGCTGCGGCGATGAGCTCTTCAAAACGAGACATGAGAATCCACGAACTTAAGGGAACCTGGTGAAGGCTGGGGCCTGTTCCACTTGCTAGTTCTGCGAGGCGTTGCTTGGGGTATCCGCTTTCAAGGGCAGAAGTCAAAGCTGAAAGAGCATTTTCCACATTGCTCAGTGAACGTTGGATTCCCTGACGATGTGCCTGAATCGAGGCGACGTGATCTGTTGCAGTAAGGAGAGCATTTTCTGCGTCCTCGAGTGAGGAGGCAATAGCCTGGCAATCAAGCGGAGATTGTCCTTCAAGCCCCTGCAAGCGCTCGGATTCAAGGGCTTGTCGGGTCGCAAATAGATCCTGATCGTACTCCTGGAGGATTGTGGTGCTGGCGCTCAGCTCAGACAAACGGGGGAGTTTGCTCCGCAAGAGCTCGATACCGGTGGAATCCGGACTCAGCCCTGCACCTTCGAGGGCTTCTAGTAGGAAGTCTTGAGTTTCCCTTAGGCGTTGTTCTGCTTGCTGATAGCGTTGAAGCGCTTCACGAGAGCGCTGATGCGCCTGAGTGCTGTCTTCGAGGGAAGAAGTCCACTCTTCGAGTGATGTGTGACCCTGCATGAGCTGAGTAAACACGCTTGTCTCTTCATCGATGCGCAAGAGAAGATCCGTGTTTTCTTGGCGCAGATGAGAGAGTCTCTGCGTTTGTGAGGCCTTGGTGGCGATCAGGTTCTTTTCGCTTTCCTCGCATTCAGCAAGGGAATCTTGAATGGACTGCTGCGAATCTGCGAGTGAACGTAGATCCGCGATCCGTGTCGTGAGTTCGTTAAGCTGGGCTTTCACAGAAGCGCTATCACCTTGAGCTTGTTCATCCAGCGTTGCAATCTGAGCCGAGCAGCTCGAGTACTGAGTAGTAAGTTCGTGGAGACGCTTGTCAGCAGCCGTTGTGGCCTTCTCGAGAGCCTCAAGTTGCTCACGACTCATGCTTTCTTGCCCCTCGAAACGAGCGGGCTGGGGATGGGTCGTAGAACCACAGACGGGACACGCATCTTTTTCTCGCAGGGTAGACGCAAGCGAAGCTGCGGTTTCACGAAGCCATAGGTCTCGCGCGGCATGTGATCGCTCTCCGCACGTGTGGGCAAGGCGTGTCGCTTCTTGAATATCGCTTTCAAGATGAACGAGCTGCTCGCGGAGATGATCTACCCGCTCTGCAGCCTCAAGGCGCGTGGAAAGCTGATGACAGCTGGCTTCAATATCGTGAAGCGTGGAAGCCGCCGTGCGTGCAGCCTCTAGTTTGTCGCGGAACTGCGCAGTTTGCATCTGCACCGATTGGATCTGGAAATTAGTGTCCTCCACAGTCTTTGCACATTGTTCGTACTGAGTCATGCACTCTTTCTGCTCAGTGCGGAGGCGCGTCAGTTGAGCCTGCGCCTGCAACGCGTGTGTCAAGGATTCACGTTGCTCCTGGAGATTGCGCTCGCGTTCATCAAGAAGAGCCTGGAGCTCATCAAGCTGAAGATTCTCAGGGGTGACTTGCAGGGGCGCAAAGCACTCAGTGAGCGCGTAGAAGGCCCGCTCGCGTGCATCACGAGCTGAATCATGCTGACGGAGTGGAAGTTCGAGTGGCTGGAGAAGACGAAGCTCTGCGACGCTGCTGCGCACAGCATCGATGTCCTGAGCGCGCTCAAGCAGCTCAGCAAGGTAGCCAACAAGTTGCGCGCGTTCAGTGAGACGGTCATTGAGGTCGCGGGCGTTTGCCAGTTCCGCACTCAGCTGGCGAGAGACCTCTTTTTGTGAGAGACGGGCAGCGTTTGCCTGTTGCAAATCGTCCTCAAGCTGAGCATCTAAGCGAAGGCGAAAATCAGAAAACTCTGTAATGAGAGACGAGGCCGCCGTGAAGGTGTCAAGGGAATCCGCAAGAGTGTGAACTGTACATGCCCACTCTTGGCCAAGATGAGAATGAGAGACATCATCGAGCAAAGAATCCAATGAGGAACGTGCGTATTGCCTGGCCTGAACGATTGAATCATGTGCGTCTTTCGCCTGTTCACGGAAGGCATCTTGCAGGCTCTGGAAAAACTGAGTTCCGAAAATGTCACGAAGGATCTCTTCGCGTTCGATGGATTTCGCCGTCAAAAAACGAGCAAATTGCCCCTGAGGGAGAACGACGGTTTGGAGGAATTGGTCTTTCGTCAGTCCGATGAAGGTGGTCATCATCGATTGAGCATCCATGATCGAGCGACTCAGGGGCTCAACCGTTGAAAAACCGGATGGGTCATCCGAATTGCGTACGACGCGCTCAAGAATCAGAGTCGGATTGACCGGGGTGCTCCGTCCTTCTTTTACATACTTTGGTGTTCTGCGAACTCGGTAGATACCCGAGGACACTTCAAAGACAAGGGTGACGAAAGACGGATCATTGGGGCCGCAATATGAAGAACGCAAACGGTTTTTTGCCCCCTCGCTGCCACTTGCCACATCCCCATAGAGCGCGAAAACAATCGCATCGATCAAGGTTGTCTTCCCCGAGCCGGTTGATCCTCGAAGAAGGAAAAGACCCGAATCAGTGAAACGCTCAAAATCGATGTATTGGCGCTGTGCGAAAGGACCGATACCAGACAATTCCAAGGTTAAAAGTTTCATTGCCGTTGGCCTTTCACCGCATCGATTACGTCACCAACAATTGTCCGCTCGCGCTCTGTCAAAGACTGTCCCCCTGCTTGCTGGAAGAATTCGGCGAGGGTCGCGTTCATATCCACTGTTTCGAGTTGGATACGTGGTGCCCGTAGAGGAGAAACATGCGCGGGGGAATGAAGGATAGAGAGTGCATGAGGATAAACAGCACGAAGACGGGCGACCATTTCCTGAGGCCGTGAATCATCCGTTACCGTCAAGGACACATATGCCTGCGGTAAAGTCTCCTTCGCGCCTTCGAGTAGAGACTCCATCGAGCCTCGCAAAACAACAAGAGGGTGCGCAGTGGGAATATCGATGAGGGAAACGTCCACGGCCTTGTTCCCCTCCGCGCCGAGTGTATCAATCACGACCGCGCTCTTATCTCCGGGCGCTTCCGAGAAAGAGTAAGCGATAGGAGAACCGGAATAGCGCATAGGGACGCGGGCAGCTAAAACTTCTTGGGGACGATGCAGGTGCCCGAGGGCAACGTAGCTCAGGCCTGGTTCAGGCAGTACTTTTGCTCCGCCGAAAGTTTCGAAAGTCTGGGCCGAGACGGAAGCGACTCCGCCCACCTCAATATTGCGTTCGGAATCGGAGGGAGCTGCTCCCACGATGAAAGCGTGAGCCATCACGATTGCCGGACGCATATCGCCGGAATTTCGCCGAGCCAATAGATCATTTCCAATGCGACGAAGCGCAGCATCCATCACCGCCTGATGGGTGCGTTCGAGGGCTTCGTTATCATCGGATAGCTCTGTCCGAACTAAGTCCGGCTCAAGGTAGGGGATCGGGTAGACCAATACACCCGGATCATTGTCTTTACCTGCGTATTCGCGAGCCTTACCAACCTCTTCCACACTTGCGCAGACTTGAACATTTCCACGTAAAAACTGCGAATAGACACCAAGACGACCTGCTGAATCATGATTTCCGGGAGTCAACAGGACCTGTGTGACTGAAGAAAGATCGCGGAGAAGGTCCATCACTTCATTGAGTTGTGAAACCGCAGGGATCGAACGATCGTACACATCGCCGCAGACAAGGACTAGGTCGATCTCATGTTTCCTGACTGCGTCAAGAAGCCAGTGACAAAATGCGGCGCGAGAATCACCCAAATCTTGGCCGTGGAGATTACGGCCAAAATGCCAGTCTGAGGTGTGAAGAATACGCATGTGCTTAGTATGACCTGCTCCACCTGCAACTGCGTGCAGTTTGAACTCTAACGGGCAGCTTTCGACACCTTCATTGCGCCAGCGACCGCATCCAGGAGCCGGCGAACCGAAGCCACCCGGGAGGAACGCCGCCTGCGCTCCTGATCCGCGGCCTCGTCAGTGGAAGAAATAACGAAAGGATCCTTTCCCTGCGCCCAAGCATCGAGGGCGCAAGAAGTTGCGTCTTCAAGGTGCGTACAGAGCGGCAGACACCAGCGTGAGGCCTCGGCGACATCAGGGAAAACTCCCAGTACATCATCGATGTCAACATGTCCCAAACCAAAGGAACGCACACCAGGAGTGTCGACAATCCACCCTCCACCAGGAAGCTCAAAGGCGCGCGAAGACGTCGAGGTGTGCCGACCTCGTCCAGTCACCTGATTCACAACACCCACTACGCGTTCGGCTTGGGGGATCAAAGCGTTGATCAGTGTTGATTTCCCGACGCCGGAATGGCCGACCAAAACGGAGAAATGACCGGCGAGGATTTCTTTGAGCTCATCGAGGCCTTGGCAGCCTGCCTCAACTGAGGTGACGACCGTCGTGACATCAAAGTCAGCGTAGGCTTCCAAAAACTCGGTAGCAGGAGCAAGATCGGCCTTGGTCAGGCACAAGACGGCACGCATTCCAGCTTCGTGAGCGGCAACAAGGCAACGGTCGATCATCCCCATTCGAGGGGGCGGGTCAGCCAAAGCCGTCACAATCACCATGATCTGAGCGTTGGCGACGATAATTTTCTCGCCTTTTTGATCCGGCGCGTCCTCGAGAGAACGGCGGAGAACGCTGCTGCGCTCATCCGTGGCGACGATTCGCGCAAGGGTATCGACGCGGCCGCTCAAATCTCCAGTGAGGCGAACCCGGTCTCCTACGACGACGCTGCCCTTCTTGAGCTCGCGGGCTAAGACTGCGCGAAGGTCTAGGCCCTCATAGCGAACAAGGTAACGACCGCGGTCAATGCCAATTACCTGCCCGATTGGCTTATTGCCCCAATCGGGTCGGACCTTAGTTCGCGGCCGCGAACGCTTTGAAGGACGAACTTTTACGCGGGGATCGTCAGTTCCAATATCGCGTCTAGACATTGTCGTCACTCTCTGCGCACATGCGTGCCCACATCGATTCAAACCCGGGGAGGGTCTTGGATGTACAGGAAATATCGTCAACGCTGACCCCGTCAACAACCAAGCCAACAATCGCGGCGAAAGTTGCCATCCTGTGGTCCGCGAAGGACCGCAGATGGGCACCGTGAAGGGCAGTGGGGGTGATCCGCAGCCCGTCTGGGAGCTGTTCGATTGAACCGCCCAGAGCGCTGACTGACTGAGCGATTGCGTCCAGACGGTCGGTTTCATGTCCACGCAGATGGGCGATGCCGGTTAGTGTCGAGGGACTTGACGCAAAAAGAAGGAGAGCCGCAAGGGTTGGAACCATCTCACCCATGGCCGACATATCGCGTTCAATTCCGGGGAAACTCCCCGGTCCGCCCCCGCGCACTGTCAGCTCGCTGCTTCCCATTTCGTTTGTTTCCAGAGAAGTTTCAATACCGATCTCGGCGAAAAGAGACGGCCACTGTGCGCCGGGCTGGGTTGATGCAAGCGGCCAGTTAGGGATTGTGACGCTTCCCGCGCTGAGTATTCCCGCGCATAGGAAGGGACCCGCATTCGAAAGATCCGCTTCGATTGCGATTTCCGAGGCCGTGGGCGCTCCCGCATCGACCTTCCATTCGCGATCGCCCAATCGCATCCATGAAAGGCCAACTTCTTGCATCATTTCCAGGGTCATTTCGATGTGGGGCAAAGAAATGAGAGGAGCATTGCTTCGAATAATCGCTCCACCGATAAGAGGGGCAATAAGAAGCATCGCAGAGAAAAACTGCGAGGAAGCGGAAGCATCAACAATGATCGGCGATGATGGAGGCGTGAGCGGGCCGGAAATCGTGAAAGGAAGATGTCCCTTTTCACCGTGGTAAATCAGTGAGGCTCCCAGGCCTTCGAGGACATCTAAGAGAGGAGCAAGCGGGCGCACATATGCCTGCTCGTCTCCATCGAAGCGCGTGGGAGTGGAAGAAAGGGCAGCTAAGGGCGGGAGGAAACGCATGACGGTTCCCGCAAGCCCGCAGTCGATAACTCGCTCAGAAGAAGGGGAATCTGAAGAAATCGGGGTGACCCGTGCACAAGAGTCGCCCAGCATCTCGATCTGAGCGCCAAGAGTTCGCAGCGCTTGGGCAAAAAGATCAGTATCGCGAGAGCGAAGAACGCCCTCAATCACACATGGTTGGCGATCGATCGCAGCGAGGTAGAGCGCACGTGCGGTCTGTGATTTGGAGCCGGGGATTGAAACCTTCGCATGGATAGGGGAGCGAAGTCGAGGAGCACACCACGAGCTCACTGGGCGGCGCCTGAGGAATGCGCTCCGCGAGTCGAGGCAGCCTCGATGAGCTGATTGCGACGCCAGGAATAGCTGGGCCGTCCGTTCCGATCGACACTTGCGAAGAATAATCCCGCACAATTGGCAAGCTTCAGACGAAGCGAGGCAGGCTGTTCATGATTGATGACGGCCATGGGAAGCGCAATGGCCGTTAAGACCGCAGCACAGGTACGAGGCGCTTTCCCCAACGCGAAGGCTCCCGCTGCGAGGAGAGTAACGCCGGCGCTGATTCGCGCGCTGCGGGAGAGATAAGGATCAATATCCTCAATGTTGCCTCGCTCTTCGATGCGCGAAAAAACGGGGCGGAGTGCGTCGAGTTTGGCGACGTGGCGATCCGGATGAATCAGGGCATCGATTGCATCGAGAGCGAGGGGAGCGGCAAGGAGAGGACGGGCAATACCACGCAGAAGAGACATGACTCCATTGTGTCAAAAAAAGTCGATTGGCACCCTGCGCTCGGCAAAAATTCTTGTAAACAGCTGTCGTGAATCCACATGCAGGGAATAATCGTCAGCTTGCGGCGTTGAAGTGGATATGAAACTTGATGAGGAAGTGACAAGGCGAGGAAGAGCATGGGGCCGTCCCGCTTTCGCGCGTCCACTTTCGCATCCGAGGCGTTCACGATTAGCCTTGACATCAATGAGCGAATTACATGACACTCTTGAGCCTGCACCGCAGGAGTTGAGTCAGGACGATCGGGACCGTTTGTTTGCCGAACAAGCGATTCCCCTCATCGATCAACTCTTTGGTGCCGCTTTGGGAATGACTCGAAATCGTGCTGATGCAGAAGACCTCGTGCAGGAAACTTTTATGAAGGCCTACACGAAGTTTCATCAGTATCAGCAAGGAACCAATATCAAAGCTTGGCTCTACAGGATCTTGACCAACACCTACATCACCCACTACCGCAAGGCGCAGCGTTCTCCTAAACGCAGTGGCGGTGAAGAGGTTGAAGACTGGCAGCTCGCCGCTGCTGCTTCTCACGATGAGAAGGGTCTTGTTTCTGCGGAAGCAGAAGCATTGGATAACATTCCTTCCTCCCAGCTGCGAACTGCATTGGAGTCGCTTTCGGAAGATCAACGTGTTGTCGTCCTTCTGTCTGATGTAGAGGGTTTTGCGTATAAAGAGATCGCAGACATGCTGGATATCCCGATCGGGACCGTCATGTCCAGGCTTCATCGAGGACGCAAGAATCTACGCGAAGGCCTGTCAGCACTCGCGGCTGAATATGGAATCGGGGAGAACCATGCAGATTGACGATAAGCGCGCATGTCGTGAGCTACACGAACACCTTTTTGAAGTGATTGACTTCCTCGACCGCGAGGAATGCCGCGACTATATTTCCGCTGAATGCTTGAAGAGCCCGGAGTTTCGCGAGCAACTGCTTGACCATATTTCCCGCTGCAAGCACTGCCAGGATTCGATGTACACCGAGCGCTTTGTTCGTTCTCTCCTTGCGCGTTGCTATTGCGACCAAGCACCTCAATCCTTGCGCGAGCGCATCATTGCTCAGACCTACGTTGAGGTAACGTGGAGCTCCACTGAATCGTGAATTTCGACTCTGTAGGCGCGCTCTGTTTGGAGATTAGCCTCGGGTGTGAAAAACTGTGCAGGTTGGATATCTCAGTTTTTAGAGGAGACGACAATGTCGAAGAGGGGTCGTAAGCGTCGCGATCGTCGTAAGCACGGCGCGAACCACGGCAAGCGTCCTAACGCCTGAATCGTGTTTAACGGGTGGGGCTCCGATGCAATGCATCGGAGCCCCACCCGTCTCTTCTTGACAACTCTATGCTTTAAACGTCGCTTTCTTCGGCTCCGATCCACTCAAACCAACCCTGGTGCAGGACAAGCCAAGCCATGAGCGCATAGCCCGACTGTCCAGGCATCGAAGCGCCGCGAGCAGAACGAACAGCAGAAGAAGCCATATCCTCAAACCACTGATCGTGTGCGACAAGGGGAGTGAAAGTATCGACAAAGGGAATATCCCTGCGCTCGCACACCTGCTGACACGACAAGGAAACTTCCTTCACCGCGCTGGATTGGACTCCCGCAAGAGGAGGCGGACCAACAACCATCGAGGGAATACCGAGCGTCGAAGCTCGGTCGGTGATGTTTGCAAGATTCAGCCGAGAGCGCGGCGTTGAAATACCCGCGGGAATATCCGCGCAACCAACGGCAATAATGAGCGCACAGGGTTCATCGGGCGCAAGACGATAGCTCACTTCGTTTTCCCACCGAGAGGCAAGCTGCGTTGTCGTTTCCCCGGGAACAGCCAAAGTCATGACGGTCGGAGGGGAAGGGAAGTGCGAGCGCGCCAAAACGCGCCCGACCCAGCCCAGGCCTCGGGGATCACCCATTGGGGTAATCAGCTCATCGCCAATCACACAAATACGCATCTGCGTGCCCCCTTCTTAGGAAAAAGCTCGGCGCAAGATATCCGCAGCCTGCTCACGGTGCAAACTTGCGCGTCCAGCAGCGGTCGTTGCGCTCTCCGGACGGGACACAAGCGCCGGAGTGATTCCCAGCTCAGGGAACAAGTTCAGCGCAAAGTAGGGCCAAGCTCCCTGGTTCTTCGGCTCATCCTGGACCCAGACCACTTGGGCGTTCGGGTAGGTGGCAAGAGCCTTGCGAAGCTCATCGACGGGGAGGGGATAGAGCTGCTCGACGCGAATAATCGCCGTATTCCACGCGCCTCGCTCCGCGCGTTCGTGGATGAGGTCGTAGTAAACGCGGCCAGAACACACGAGAACCTTTGTCACCTCGTGGGTGCTCACCCGAGAATCAACTTCGGAGTAGACCGGAGTGAAGGACCCCGACGTGAATTCTTCGATGGGGGAAGACGCGGCGGGAAGGCGCAGGAGCTGCTTGGGGGTAAAAGCAATCAGAGGCTTACGAGGCCGCTTGTAGGCCTGTGTGCGCAGCATGTGGAAGTGGTTCGCCGGGGTTGAGGGCTGAACAATCCACATGTTGTCCTCTGCTGCCAGCTGGAGGAAACGCTCAATCCTGGCAGAAGAATGGTCAGGGCCTTGTCCTTCCTGGCCGTGCGGCAAGAGCATGACCAGAGAAGAGCGCTGCCCCCACTTCGTTTCTGCCGAAGAGACGAACTCATCAATGATTGTTTGGGCGCCGATCGCAAAGTCACCGAATTGCGCTTCCCACAGGACCAATGCCTCGGGGCGCTCGATGGAATACCCGTATTCGTAGGCAAGAACTGCATACTCCGACAGAGGCGAATCGAAGACATCGAAGTGGGCTTGATCGGGAGTAAGGAAGTGCAGAGGAGTGAATTCACGCCCGTCATTGTGGTCGTGGAGGACCGCGTGGCGTTGAACAAAGGTCGCGCGACGTGCATCTTCACCCGAAAGGCGAATCGGCGTGCCCTCCATGAGTAGCGAGCCGAAAGCTAAGAGCTCTGCGAAACCCCAGTCGATCGAATCGTGGCCGGAAGCCATTTCATAACGCTTGTGGCACAGCTTCTCGATCTTCGGATGGACTGCAAAATCCGGTGGGAAGTTCACATAAGCTTCGCCGATACGGCTCAGCGTTTCGGCACTCACAGCGGAAGTCCAGCCGATCATCATTCCCGCACCGGGCAGCTGACTTTCGGGAACCTGCCACTGATCGTCTTCGTCCTCGCTGCGATTTTGCGGAGACCAGCCGTGCTCGCGGGTGTGATCCAGGATCTCACTGAGCTCGGCCTCGTAAGCGCGGATGGACTCGCGTGCGTCTTCTTCGGTCAGCTGGCCACGTCCCACGAGGTTACGGATATAAACCTCACGTGTAGAAGGCAACTTCGAGATGAGCGAGTACATGACCGGCTGGGTCATCGAAGGATCATCGCCCTCGTTGTGACCACGCCTGCGGTAACACACCAAATCGATGAGGACATCCTTGTGGAAAGCCTCGCGATAAGCCAATGCCAAAGCGCCCACACGCACGACCGCTTCGGGGTCGTCGGCGTTGACGTGGAAGATTGGGATCTGCAGGCCCTTTGCCAAGTCCGTCGGATAGCGTGAGGAACGCCCCGAAGCCGGTCCCGTCGTGAAACCGATCTGGTTATTCACAATGATGTGAATAGTCCCGCCGGTCTTGTATCCGGTCAGCTGGGACATGTTGAGGGTTTCTTGAACAACGCCTTGTCCGATGAAAGCCGCGTCACCGTGGATCAACAGAGGGACAATGGGCAGATCAGGATCGCCCAAAACATCCTGCTTCGCGCGCACGATTCCTTCGAGCACCCCATCAGCAGCTTCAAGGTGAGAGGGGTTAGCCGCCAAGGACACCTTGGTCGCAACTCCCGGCTCGGCTGAATACACTCCCTCAGTTCCCAAGTGGTACTTGACATCTCCCGCGCCCTGAACGGTTCGCGGATCCTGATTTCCTTCAAACTCGGAGAAGATCTGGGCATAGCTCTTGCCCGCAAGATTCGCCAACACATTCAAGCGCCCGCGGTGGGCCATCGCAATCGCAACCTCGTGGATTCCGCGACGTGCAGACTGGCTCAAGATCTCATCAAGAAGAGGAATCAAAGATTCGCCGCCTTCAAGAGAGAATCGCTTTTGCCCCAGATACTTGGTCTGCAAGAACTCTTCGAATGCTTCAGCGTGAATTAGGGTCGAAAGAATGCGGCGTTGCTCCTGGGAAGAAGGAGCTTTGAAAGGTCCCTCAATGCGTTCTTGCACCCAGTGGCGCTGCTGCGGATCTTGGATATGCATGTATTCGATACCAATGGATCGAATGTAGGTATCGTGCAAGCGCGACAAAAGATCGCGAAGAAGCATCTGCTCCGTTCCGCCAAAGCCTCCGGTCGGGAAAGAACGGTCCAGATCCCACACGGTTAAGCCATAACTGGTCAGGTCCAGATCGGGGTGACGGCGCACGCGGTACGCCAGGGGATCGGTATCGGCCGCGAGATGACCGCGCGAGCGGTAGGCGTGGATGAGCTCAGCGATACGCGCAGGCTTGCCCTTCTCGCGTTCCAAGTCGTACTCGAAGTCTGCTTCCCACGCGTAGGGCTGGATAGGAATATGCAGAGCCGTAAAGACACGTTCGTAGAAACCATCGCGACCCGACAGCTTAATGTCCACGAGACGGAGGAATTCACCGGAAGCAGCACCTTGGATGACGCGGTGATCATAGGTCGACGAGACAAACATCGTCTTGCCAATTCCCATGAGAGCAAGTTTGCGCGGGGAGACTCCAGCGAACTCGGCTGGATAATCCATTGCCCCCACACCGATAATCAGCCCCTGGCCACTCATCAAACGCGGAACCGAGGTCGTGGTGCCGATGGTGCCCGGATTCGTCAGGGTGACAGTGGCACCCTGATAATCCTCAGCCGTAAGTTCGCCCTTCTTTGCCCGAGTGATAATGCCCTGATAGGCGTCAACAAATTGCGTGAAGGTCAAGGTATCAGCATCGTGGATAACCGGAACAACCAGACGGCGTTCGCCACCGTGCTGGATATCGATCGCCAAGCCAAATCCCACGTGTGCCAGTTCTTCAACCGCGGCTTTACCGTCTTGAAGAACATAGCGAACATTCAACTGTGGCATCTCGGAAAGCGCCTCAACGATGGCATACCCAATGAGATGCGTGAAAGAAACCTTGCCGCCAACAGTGCGCTGCAAGTGAGAGTTCACAACCGCGCGGTTCTCAATCAGGATCTTTGCGGCAATCTGGCGCTGAGAAGTCGCAGTCGGGACGCTCAGTGACTCGTCCATATTGCGTGCGGTTGCGCGCGCGATTCCTTTGAGGACACGGATATCGTCTTCAGCTTCCGTGCTCATTGAACGCGAGGCTGGCGTCTGCGTAGCGCGGTGGCGTCGTGCATAGGGCGACGAGGCCTCGCTCGCCTGAGCGGGGGGAGCGGGAGGAAGATCGGAGCGGGTGACGAGAACTTCGGGCTGCTCGGTTGCGGGATTGTCTGCCTGGGCGGCAAGGGCAGCCTCGGCGCTAACAACTGCGGTTGGTTGCGTCGGGAGAGGAGCCTGCGGACGGTGAAGCTGGGTGGGGACGGTGTCTCCCTCAAAGTAGGCGCGCCACGAGGCGTCGACGCTGTGGGGATCGGCCAACCACTGCTGGCGCATTTGTTGAACCCATTCTGGTGAACGTGGGGATTCCACCACAGCTGTACCATCCTTTTTCTGAACACTGCTATGTGACTTTAGACAACAGTTTAGGCCCTAGGGCCGTGAATGCCTCACCTGCAACGGGCCTTTCTCACACTTCGAAGAACTCCAACTACCGATAGACTGGAGGAATCATGGAAAGTGACAGTTGTTGCTCTGATCAAAGTCTGATGTGTCAATACCGCCTCGATGCGGGAGGCCAACGTGCTTCTTGATATCGCAATGCTCCTTTTAGGAGTCATCCTCACGGCGGGAACTTTTGTCTTTGTTTCCGCAGAATTCTCTCTTGTCGCACTCGACCAAGCCGTCGTTGAAAGCCGAGCTGCGGCCGGAGACGCTCGTGCTCGCCAAGTTTCCACCGCGATTAAAAATCTGTCGACGCAGCTGTCCGGCGCACAAGTCGGAATCACGCTGACGACAATTCTCTTGGGTTATACGACGCAGTCTGCACTCGCGGATATGCTGAGTGCGGCCGGGGTAGGACTTGGCTTATCGACGGCGGTTTCTTCTGCCGTTGGAGTCGCTGTTGCGGCGGTTTTGATCAATGTTCTCTCCATGGTTTTTGGAGAGCTTGTTCCAAAGAATCTCGCTCTTGCGCACCCGCTTAAGACTGCGGGACGGATCGTCCCCTTTAATTCCCTGTTCACCGTTGTGTTCAAACCGGTGATTACGGTTCTCAACGCGTCAGCCAACGGCATATTGCGCCTGATGGGTGTTGAGCCTCAAGAAGAGCTCTCTTCTGCGCGCTCCGCCTCGGAGCTTGCCGCGATGGTTCGTCACTCGGCTCAAGAGGGAACTCTGGATACCTCGACGGCATCGCTGTTTACGAACTCCATCCGAATCAGCGAATTGAATGCAGCGGACGTGATGACAGACCGCGGTCTTCTCCATACGATTCCTGAAGATGCAGTGGCTTCCGATGTTGTCCGTGCGGCCCACGAAACCGGGCATTCGCGTTTCCCGGTGATCGGAGAAGACCGGGATGACATCATCGGTTTCGTTTCTTTGCGTCGAGCAGTCGCTGTTCCTTTCGAGAAACGCGATGAAGTTCCCGTGATTTCGTCTTCCTTGCTTGCCGAGGCCCCGCGCGTGCCTGAGACCCTTGACTTGGGCACACTGCTTGTTCAGTTGCGCGAAGAAGGTCTCCAGATGGCCGTCGTCGTTGATGAATACGGTGGTGTGTCGGGAATCGTCACCCTTGAAGATGTCGTCGAAGAAATTGTTGGCGATGTCGCGGACGAGCATGATCAGCGTCGCTTGGGTATTCGTCAACGTCCCGATGGAAGTCTTTTGGTACCCGGACGATTGCGCATCGACGAACTCGCGCAGCGAACGAAAATTTTCCTTCCCGATGATGGTCCCTATGACACTCTCGCCGGTCTGATCATGACCGAGCTTGGAACGATTCCACAGGTAGGAGACCGCTGCGAAGTCGCAGGCGCCAGCTTAGAAGTCATCCAGATGACGGGGCGACGAGTCATGCAGGTGAGCATCATTCCTCCCGCGCGTGAAAGCGAAGGGGAGGTGCTCTTGTGAACGCCACTTTCGCCGTGATCGTGACCTGCATTCTTCTTGCACTCAATGCGTTCTTTGTCGCGGGCGAGTTTGCGACTACCTCGTCTCGTCGTTCACAGATCGAACCCTTGGTTGAAGAAGGAGTTCGCGGTTCGAAGTACGCGCTTTTCGCGCTCGAGCACGTCTCTTTGATGCTGGCGATCTGTCAGTTGGGCGTGACGGTAGCGTCTACCTCCCTTGGCGTGGTCGCAGAACCCACTTTCGCCTCGTTAATCGAAGGACCAATGCAGCAGTGGGGACTGCCGCACTCGTGGGTACACGTCGTCGGATTTACCTTCTCCCTCGCGCTGGTCCTGTTCTTGCATGTTGTCTTCGGCGAGATGGTGCCGAAGAACCTCTCAATTGCAAACCCACAGCGCCTACTCCTTGTGCTGGCACCAATTTTGGTCAATATTGGACACGTTATCAGTCCAGTGATTCACGGCATGGATCACTTGGCGAATTGGTTCTTGCGCATCGCCGGAGTGGAACCGAAATCAGAAATCTCGGCGACTTTCACCGTCGAAGAGATGGCAACAATCGTTGAACACTCCCAACAAGAGGGAATGATTGACGACGACCTGGGTCTGCTCTCAGGAACTCTTGAGTTCTCGACGGAGAACGCCTCCGACGTCATGGTTCCCTTGGAAGAACTCATTATTTTGGATGAGTCCACTACTCCGGATCAGGTTGAAAAAGAAGTCGCCCGAACTGGGTTTTCGCGTTTCCCCGTTGCGGACGCTCAGGGAGTGCTCAAGGGCTATATTCACCTTAAAGATGTCCTTTATGCCGATGAAACAGAGCGTTTTGAGCCCATCACCTCGTGGCGTATCCGCAAGATGGAGGCGGTGCCGATGGACGCAGAAGTTGAAGACGCTCTTCGACATATGCAACGCGCCGGTGCTCACCTTGCCGAAGTCATGGGAGCAGACGGGAGCGTTACCGGAGTTCTCTTCCTTGAAGATATTCTTGAACGACTAGTTGGTGAGGTCCGCGACGCCCTCCAGAAGGACACTCTTCCCGGAAACTATCGTTCCTGAGGTGAGCACTAGGACACAAGTAACTGCGATCCGGCTTTTCATTTGGCATGATGGAAGAACTATGACACCTGAAGCACCGAAGTTCCCGACGCGTCGAGAGCGTGCCCACGAGCGCGCTCATGACGCGCGCATTCACGGTGCCCCCGTATCTTCTTCCGCCGAGGCCTCGCCCGCCAAAGGATCAAAGTTTGGTGCTGTTATCGTGCGTTCGGGCGTTCTTCTTGCACTTGGTGCAATGACAATTGCGGTCCCCTTGAGTGGTTTTTTGCGTCCGGATGTGTCGATTTCGATTCCCTCTCGAGAATTTGGCGTCGCCGCTGGTTCCCAGTCATGGGCAACTGATACCAACGCAGTCACGCTCTCTTCCGGTCTTAACGCCCAGGTTGATCCGGCCTCGCGTTCACGAGTTCGTTCGCCTCTTGCCGCTCAGTGTTTGAGTAGTGACGGCGCTGCCGATGGAACTCGAACGCTCACTAAAGCTGACACGCTCTATTGGCCGCTTCAGCAGGGGACCTATCAGGTGACCTCGCCTTTCTCGATGCGTATTTCTCCCGTCTCCGGAACCCTGCTCATGCATGAAGGCACGGATATGGCTGCCCCCCTTGGAACACCGATCTACGCTGTGTATCCCGGGGAGGTCATCGAGGTCTCCGAGAATTCACGTTCCGGTGCTCTCATCACTATGCGCCATACCCTCAGCGATGGAACCGTTTTCTATTCTGCTTACCTGCATCAATACATGAAAGACATCAAGGTCAAGGTTGGCCAGCAGGTCAATGCGGGTGAACAGATCGGTGCAGTTGGCTCGAATGGATGGTCAACGGGACCGCACCTTCACTTCGAGATCCATAACTCGAAGAATGAACCGGTTGATCCGGAAAAGTGGATGGTCGAGCACAAGGCCATCTTTATCGGCAAGGAGTGCTGACAATGTATCGGGTTCTCGGTGAAGGCCCTCTGATTCTTGCACATCGTGGCGGGGGTGCCGAAGCTCCCGAAAATACGCCGGAAGCTTTTCAAGCTCTACGTGATATTCAGGTTTTCCACGTTGAGACTGACGCGCACCTGAGTGCGGATGGCCAAGTGGTTCTTAATCATGATCCTAAAGTGGATCGTACCTACCCAGCCAAGGGTGAGATCCGCCAGATGCCCTGGTCGCAGTTGGAACAGTTGCGCGGGGTAGATGGCGGTCGAATGATCCGCTTGGCAGATGCTCTTGAGAGTTTCCCCGACATGTATTTCAACGTTGACGCCAAGAGCGCGGAAGTCGCGCTTCCTTTGCTTGACGTTGTGCGTGAGCACGAGGCCCTGGGCAGGGTTCTCATCGCTTCTTTTGATGAGTCACGTCTTCGCCTTCTTCGCTCCCGTGAACCGCGCTTGGTCACTTCACTGGGGGTTGCCGCGGTGACGAGGCTCGTTGCCGCGTCCCAGCTCGCCCAGCCTGCTACGCGTTTGCGAGTTCCGGGTCCTCTTGAAGGGGTATGGGCAGTTCAGGTTCCGGAGAAGATGAGTGTAATCCGCGTGGTCGATCGCCGTTTCGTTGCGACTGCACACGCCTTGGGTTGTGCCGTGCACGTGTGGACGGTCAATGAAGAGTCGCAAATGCATCGTCTCCTCGACCTGGGGGTTGACGGCCTCATTACTGATCACCCGACCCTCGCTCGTCGGATATTGGAAGAACGAGGCCAATGGGTCCCGATCGCGCCAGCAAACGCAGAATAAATAATTGAGGCGTGACCCCAGAGAAAGGGGACCACGCCTCAAAGTTTTGCGACTTGGACTAGATATCGATTCCTTGAGTGCGCGTTGCTAATTCGATAGTACGAGCACGCGCAATTCGCCAGAGTGAAATTCCCACCAGCACGACGCCCAAAACGATACCTGCGATGCGCACCCAGCCACTGCCAATGAAAATCATTGCCATTGCTGCGAGCTCGGGAACAAGCAACATGAAGGAATCAACAACGTAGCGACCGAAGCTGGGCATTTCAACGCCATCGGCCTCGGCAACGGACTTAACCATGAAGTTCGGACCATTGCCGATGTAGGTGATAGCGCCGCACAGAACCGCACCCAAAGAGATCGGGATCAAGTAAGTCTCGGGAACTCCGGCAATGAGCGTTCCATCCCCACCCAGGGTCTTTGCCATTCCGAAGAAGGTCATGTAGGTCGGTGCGTTGTCCAAGACCGAAGACAAAGAACCAGTGAAGACGAAGAAAGTCCCGCGGTTCAAGGGGAGCGAAGGGGCAACCTCTTCCAGGACGCGCAGCGCGGGGGCCATCGTAGCGAAAATACCGATGAAGAGGGCTGCGACCTCGGCAATAGGGGACCACTGGAAGGAATTTTCCTCGTAGCGGACCTTCTTGTTTCCGATGGTCAGTGACAGACCTGCCGCAAGCAACATGACGATCTCGCGCCAGGGGACCAACTCACTTCCGTGCGCATGGCCTTCGATGATGGCCTCGGCATCCCAAGAAGGAAGGAAAGCAACGGAGCAGATAATCGCCGCGAAGAACAGGAGATTAATCGCGCCGTGCAATCGCAGAGGTTCGATGTCCTCGTTGTCCTCTTCGATGGCCACCTTGGGTTCGCTTGCGTAGTACAGGCGATCAAGCGAGTAGTACGACAAAAGAAGGATCGCCAAGACGAAGGCCCATTCTTTCCACAGGTTAAGGGTCCACGTGAAGGGGACACCGTTCAAGAAACCAAGGAAGAGCGGCGGGTCGCCAAGGGGAGTGAGTAAACCACCGCAGTTTGCGACGATGAAGATCGTGAAGAGGACGGTGTGAACCTTGTTTACTCGCTCGCGGTTCGTCGCCAAGAGCGGACGGATGAGCAGCATCGCTGCGCCGGTTGTGCCAATGAAGGACGCAAGAACACCGCCGATTGCAAGGAAGAGCGTGTTGTTACGAGGAGTTGCCCGGATATCACCTGCGAGGTGGATGCCGCCCGATACTACGTAGAGCGAGAACAGCAAGCAGATGAATTGGAAATACTCAATTCCCGTGTCAATGAGCGGAGCACTTCCGGCCTTCCAGAACATCCAGGCGGTCGTCGGGACCGCTAAGACCAGTGCAACCGTCAGCTGGCTGGAATTGCGTTCCCACCAGTGCGAGGTTGCAGGGATTAACGGCAAAACAGCGATGCAAGCGAGCATCGCGACGAATGGAATAAGTGACCACAAGGGGTATTCCAAGGCAACTCCTTGACGTAAAAGCTATGCGGCAACATGCCATATTCATCCTAGGACATGCGTGCATCGGCGGCAGTGAGTGTCTTTGCATACGGTTATGGGGCATCCATCACGCGTAAAATTGAGGTGTACAAGGAGGAGGGATGTCACAGGCAACGCGAAATGCCCTGATCCTGATGAGTGCGGGGCTCTTCGCTGGTTTTCTTTCGGGAATGTTTGGGATCGGCGGCGGGACAGTCATTGTCCCTGCGCTCATGGCGGTCGGGTTTTCTCAGCGTCAGGCCTCGGCTTCAAGTCTTCTTGCAATTGTCCCCACGTGTTTGTCTGGAGTTATCTCCTACTCGTGGTCGGGGCGCATTGCTTGGGTTCCGGCATTGTTGATGATGATTGGAATGCTCCTTGGCGTGCAGGGAGGAACCTGGCTGCTCGCTCGTATGCGTGAAGTGACCCTGCGCTGGTGCTTCGTCGCCTTCATCCTGACGCTGATCGCGCTTCAAGTCCTCTACGTTCCCGCACGTGAGGGAGTTTTGACCCTTAATCCTGCTGTCGCCTGCGCTTTGGTCGCGATCGGCGGTCTCTGCGGTTTTCTCGCGGGGCTACTTGGGATCGGTGGGGGAGCAGTTGCAGTACCGGGGCTGACTTTGCTTGGAATGTCTGACCTGGGCGCGCGCGGGGTCTCTATGGTCGTCATGCTCCCGGGCGCGCTGAGCGGTACCTTCACGAATTATCGCCGAGGCCTCCTGCGCTTGGGGCCAGCGCTGACGGTGGGCATCGCTGCGGTATGCGCAGTTCCAGTGGGAGCATGGTGCGCCTCGGTGTTGTCTCCGCGCGTGGATGCTCTGCTTTTTGCAGCATGGTTCGCGGTGCTTTTGGTGCGCTCAATTATTGCGGCGCGAAAAGTGCCCCGAACAGGATTCGAACCTGCGACCTTTCGCTCCGGAGGCGAACGCTCTATCCACTGAGCTATCGGGGCAACCACGTCAGTTTATCAGTCTTTAGCCCCAGCTCAAACGCTAGTCTTTAAGGTGGGCTACCCCCTATCATGTAGGGGTTCGCAGTCCTCACAATCGAATGGAACTTCATATGCGCGTTCATATTGCGACTGATCATGCAGGTTTTGAACTCAAGGAACACCTGGTAGGCGTCCTGCGCGATGCCGGCTACGAAGTCGTGGACCACGGTGCAACTACCTATGACCCCAACGATGACTACCCTCAGATGTGCATTGCAGCGGCCGAAGGCGTCGCTGCTGAACCGGGCTCTCTGGGCGTTGTTATTGGAGGCTCTGGAAACGGTGAGCAGATGGCTGCAAACCTGGTCAAGGGAGTCCGTGCAGCACTGGTGTGGAATGAAGAGATCGCGGTTCTTGCTCGCGAGCACAACAATGCCAATGTCATTTCCGTTGGCGCACGCCAGCATTCCCTCGAAGACGCCACTCGTTTCGTTCTGACCTTCTTGTCCACGCCCTTCAGTGAAGATGAGCGTCACAAGCGTCGCATTGCCGTCATGGATGCCTACTGATAGATCCTCTAGCCCTGGCCGGTGATGGTTAGGTAAGCAAGAAGAATATTGAGCAGAATAATTGCCGCTGCAATCACGGAAGCCACTGTGATTGTGAGCGGCTTATTCGCGTACTCGCCCATGACTTCTTTGGAGCGGGTGAGTCGCATGAGAGGGACGATCGCGAAGGGAATTCCGAAGGACAAGGCCACCTGAGAAAGGACCAAAGCCCAAGTCGGTTCTGCACCCATTCCCAAGATGATCAGTGCCGGAATAATGGTCACCAGTCTGCGTGCCAGCAGGGGAACGTTCACATGGAGGAGTCCGTTCATGATTTCAGAACCCGCGTAGGCGCCAACTGAGGTCGAGGCCAAGCCCGAAGCCAGAAGACCGAGTGCGAAAATTGTTGAAACCGTTGGACCCAATGCGTGTGCGATCGCGTGGTAGGCGCCCTCGATCGTGTCTGTTCCTTCAACTCCGGATAGTGCAGATGCCGCAAGGAGGAGCAGACCGATGTTCACGATTCCCGCAATGCTCAGTGCCCACAAAATATCGTGACGTGTTGCTCGAAGGAGAGCTCTCTTGTGGGGGTGCTCAACTTCAGGATCGGTGTGGTGGTCATTGACTAAGGACGAGTGCAAGTAAATCGCGTGAGGCATGACCGTCGCGCCAAGCATTGATGCGGCAACCAAGATCGAATCGGAGCCCTTGAAGCGTGGGATCAGCCCCGAGGCCACTTCCGACCACTGTGGGGGAGCGAAGAAAAGTCCCGCAAGGAATCCGGCTGTGATGACAACAAGCATCCCGATGATGACTGCTTCGAAGATATTTTGACGGCGTCCTTGGAAGAGCAAGATCACGATGGATGCGCCGCCGATGATGACGCCCGACCACAGGAGCGGAATGCCGAAGAGAAGATTGAGGGCGATCGCTCCGCCGATGACTTCTGCGAGGTCCGTTGCCGCCGCGACAAGCTCAGCTTGGAGCCAGAAAAGAATACGGTTGCGGGGACGAAGGCGCTCGCCAAGGAGGGTTGGAAGTGATCGACCAGTGACAATACCTAGTTTCGCTGAAAGGTATTGAACGAGCATCGCTGCGATATTGGATAGGACAAGAACCCAGACCAAAAGGTAGCCGTAGCGAGCACCAGCTGTAATATTCGCTGCTACGTTTCCGGGATCAACGTAGGCAATTGCAGCGATGAATGCAGGCCCCATGAGTGCAAAAAGCCGATGTTGTTTGAGACGGTGCCCGCTTGCCATTGTTCCCCCGACAGTCGTAAATCTTCGTATAACCGAACTTTACTCCACTATTTTGTGAGCTGTCACAGATCAATGCGTGTGGCACAGGTGCAAGGCAAACTATTACCCTTAAATAGTGACTCCAGAAGAACTTGCATCCCATATTCATGATTTATTGCTCGCCGAGATCGCTCAGGGGCATCTGTCTCTCGATCCCGCCGACGTCCCCGACACAGTGAAGGTTGAGCGTCCTCGAAATAGAGATCACGGCGACTGGGCAAGCAATATCGCTATGCAGCTCGCCAAAAAAGCAGGGATGAACCCGCGTGAATTTGCGCAGATCCTTGTCAACGGTCTCAATGAACTCGACGGCATTGACAGTGCCGAAATCGCCGGCCCCGGCTTTATTAATATTCGTCTTGCTGCAGCTTCTGCAGGCGAGCTTGCCCGCAGCATCGTCGAGGCCGGTTGCGCTTTCGGCCGCGGCGAGTCCATGAAGGGCCTGCACATCAACTTGGAGTACGTCTCCGCCAACCCGACGGGTCCGGTTCACTTGGGCGGTGCGCGCTGGGCAGCCGTTGGTGACTCCCTTGCACGCCTAATGAAGGCTTCGGGGGCGAAGGTCACCCGCGAGTACTACTTCAACGATCACGGCTCGCAGATTGATCGCTTCGCTCGTTCGCTCTACGCGCGTGCGATGGGACACGAAGCCCCCGAAGATGGTTACGGCGGCCAGTACATTGCTGATATCGCTACCCAGGTGCGCGAAGACGCGGTCGCGGCAGGAGAGCCCGATCCGGTCACGCTTCCCGAAGAAGAAGCCGTTGAGGCATTCCGCGCGCGTGGTGTTGAGCTGATGTTCGATGAAATCAAGCAGCGTCTGCGCGATTTCCGCTCTGAATTCGATGTCTTCTTCCACGAGGATTCGCTGCACAATTCCGGTGCAGTTGACGCCGCAATCGAAACCCTGCGCAAGCGCGGTGAGGTCTTTGATCAAGATGGTGCCGTGTGGCTGCGGACAACCTCTTACGGAGACGACAAGGACCGTGTGCTCATCAAGTCTGATGGTCAGGCTGCCTACTTCGCCGGCGACGTCGCCTACTACCTTGATAAGCGTCACCGTGGTGCCGACGTTGCGATTTACCTGTTGGGCGCCGACCACCACGGCTACATTGGTCGAATGATGGCAATGTGTGAGGCTTTCGGTGATAAGCCGGGCGTCAACATGCAGATCCTCATCGGACAGATGGTGAACTTGGTGAAGGACGGCGTTCCCGTCCGTATGTCTAAGCGCGCTGGAACCATTGTCACCCTTGATGATCTTGTCGACGCTGTGGGTGTGGACGCTGCTCGCTATGCACTTGTTCGTGTCTCAATGGATTCAAACCTCGATATCGATCTGGATCTCTTGGGATCGAATACGAATGAGAACCCTGTGTACTACGTGCAGTATGCGCATGCTCGCACCCAAAATGTTGCGCGTAATGCTGCCGAACACGGTGTGAGTCGCGAGGCTGGTTTCAATCCTGCAGCGCTTGATACCGCAGCTGATAGCGACCTTCTCGGAGTGCTTGCACAGTTCCCAGCGCAGGTTGCACAAGCCGCTGACTTGCGTGAACCGCACCGCGTTGCGCGTTACCTGGAGCAGCTCGCAGCCGCCTACCACACGTGGTATGGCCAGTGCCGTGTCACTCCTCGCGGGGATGACCCGGTGGATGAAGGCCACGTTGCACGCTTGTGGCTCAACGATGCCGTCGCCCAGGTTCTGCGTAGTGGCCTGGACCTTCTCGGTGTTGCGGCTCCTGAGCGTATGTAAGGGCAGTCGATAGATGCCGTTGGCCCCGTAGTTTCGTGCGAAACTACGGGGCCAAGGTGTTTCAGCCTTTGACGGGAGCACATTCCCTGGGCATCGGGCTTAAATTAGGCAAGAGAATCAAAGAGGATGTTCAATCCCTCTCCCATGGTCGGGTGCGCGATGGGAAGCATGCGCAGCTGCTCATAGGTCAGCCCTGCTTCCATTGCGACTTGAACCGCGGTAATGACTTCACCGGATTGGGGACCCACAAGGGTTGCTCCCAAAATCTTGTGGGTATGCGCATCAACAATGGCTTTCCACTTTCCAGTCGTATCGCGCATAGTCTTTGCGCGAGGAATTGCGGCCGTGTCAATTGATGCGACAAGAACCTCAAGACCGCGCTGCGCGGCTTCGGTTTCGTTGATGCCAATTCGTCCCAACTCGGGGTGAGCAAAGAGTGCCCAGGGGATCACTCGGCCGGCCTTCGAGGTGCGTGGGTCGTCCAGGGAAACGCCGTCCAGCTGCTCGCGGATAATGCGGTAGTCGTTCCACGAGGCGTGAGTGAACATCGGGGTTCCCGCGCAGTCGCCTGCTGCCCATACGCCCTCGACGGGGGTACGCAAATGATCGTCAACCTCGATGAAGCCTCGTTCGCTCAAGCGAATCCCGGCCTCGGTAAGGCCAATGCCATCGGTGTTGGGAACGCGTCCTGCCGCAACCAATACACGCTCGGCACTGACTTCGCGTCCATCGGAAAGCTCAATTCGGATATTGTCGCCGTCCTTTGCGGCCGACTGCGCGCGGGCACCGGTGAGGACAGTGACGCCCTGCGTGCCGAGCACTTCCTGGTAGATTGCAGCGATATCTGGGTCTTCACGATCAAGGATGTGCTCGCCCGAAGCGATCACAGTGACCTGCGAACCGAAGGCCGCCATCATCGAGGCAAACTCGACGCCGATGTATCCGCCGCCAATGATTGCCAAAGAGGAAGGAATTTCTTCAAGACGCAGGATATCTTCGCTATCCCATGCGCCGGCTTCCCACAGACCTGGAATCGGCGGGTGTGCGGGGCGCGTTCCGAGGTTGAGAAGGACTTTGTCGGAGTGGAGCTGGCGTGTCGTACCGTCTTCTAAGGTCACTTCGACGCTGTGCGCATCGAGGAGCCTGGCGCTTCCGCGCATGAAGTCGATGCCGGGGGCAGCGAAGAACTTCTCATGCGCGGCGATCATCGCTGAGACGATGCCATTCTTGTGCGCGCGCAGCTTCTCAATGTCGATGTGAACGTTCCCAGTCCCTTCGACACCGAAGACGGAATCATTGCGGGCCTCGTCGAGGCGACGTGCCGAAGCAACGAGGGACTTGGTGGGGATACACGCCACGTTAATGCACGTGCCGCCGATGAACTGTCGTTCAATGAGCGCGACCTTCCATCCGTGTTTCGCGCGGTTCATTGCCAGTGATTTGCCGGCCTTTCCGCCGCCAACAACGATGAGATCAAAGTTCTCCATGGCCCGTCCTTCCGTTTCTAAGGCCCGTTTCATCCAGTTCAACGACATGGATGGAAGGACATTCCCTATTTCGCAGGAAGGTGAGGGGGATCACTGAGATTTTTGGCTTTGGCGTTTTGTCCGCGATGTTGGGGCAACAGAGAAAGGATCTTCAGGCCAATGATGTTTGGGGTATCTACCGCGAAGCTGAGAACGAACCTGCTGATATGGTCCCTTCCAAAAGGAAGCAAGATCACTGGTGATCGCAACGGGGCGGCCTGCAGGATCAGTCAGCTCAATTCGAAGCGGAAGGCGCCCTTGAACAAAATGCGGAGTATCGGTCCAGCCGAAGGCCTCTTGGACACGCAAGCGTACGTATGCTCCGTCTTCGTCCCATTTCACGCTTCGATGAGTTCCCGTCGGAATCGTGATCTGCTGTGGTGCCTCTCGTTCAAGATCCATATTGAGTGGCCAGGGGAGCAGCGCATTCAAAGCTTCGCTCAGGTCCAGCTGGGAAAATGCCACTCCCTCACTCCACTGCTCGCTCAAGTGATCAATGCACGCGGCAATGATGTGGGCGTCATCAAGTGCGGGCCAAGGCTCGCCGATGAGTCTGTGACACGCCATGATTCTCATACGAAGCTGTTTCGCATTGTCATCCCACGGAAGATCACTTGCGCTCATTTCCTCTAGATTTCGCCGCGCCACCTCGCGCATTTCAGATCGGTCAGGGGAAGGCAAACGCGTACTAGAGAGCACGATGGTTCCCAGTTTTTCTTCCACAAAGCCAATAATTACGCCATTTTCGACACGTAACGACGAGGCTTTCTCACGCAGATGCGAAGCTGCCAGATCCACATCATCACCGTCAATGGGCAGAGCTGAACGGATAATGGCATCCGCATTGCCCGCAGATTGAAGCTCAGCAATCGCAATCCACTCGCTGCCTTCCAAAGAAGAAGACGGAGGAAGACTAGCTCCCTGTCCAGAAGTCAGTAGATAACGCGCGCTCTGTGCGCGTTTACGTGCAATTCGCAGCGGGTATGCACAGGCAACAAAAAGAGGGAGCGCCTGCGAAAGCGCCTGCCTCGTACTGGCATTGAGGTGAGGGCGAATATCGGAAGTTAAACGTGCAGCTGACTCTTCCACTCGCTTTCCCTGAGGGCTCGAGGGGGAGAGGGAAAAGACAGCACTCAATAAATCAGCACCCTGCGGGCGAAGATCTTCAGATACAAGCGCGGCGCACATGGCTGCGATACCGCTTGGAATATTCCCCTGAAGCGTACTCAGAGCATGCGCGATTCGAGGATCAACGGGGGTAAGGACCAACTCGCGGCCGTGGGGAAGGGCAAGTCCCGCCTCGTCAATCGCGCCCAAGGCCTGAAGGCAGGTGCGCGCGTAGTCTTCGTAGCCCGCGCTTGGGGTATCCAAAAGTTGCAGGGAGGAGAAGTCTGCTTGTGACCAACACGCTACTGAAAGAAGCGGAGGAACGGGGTCGCAGGTGGTGATTTCAGGGGAAGGATGCGCTGGACGCATAGCCCAAGTAGATTCCTCCATCGCGCGAATGCACACGCCCGGCCCCACTCGTCCCGCACGTCCCGCGCGCTGAATCATTGAAGAACGAGGCGATGGGATCGTGACCAATGAGCTTGCCTCGCGGGAAGGGGAGAAACGAGTCTGACGGCTCAGGGTTGAATCGATGACAATTTGCACTCCGGGGACAGTCAACGCACTCTCTGCAATAGCCGAAGAGACGATGATTCGTCGTTCACTGGATGGCGCAAAGATCTCATCTTGGCGATCGGGAGAAAGCTGAGCATGCAGAGGAATCACCTGTGCATTCGCGCCATCAAGAAACTCACAAACCCTTTCGATCTCCCACACTCCTGGAAGAAAAACCAGAACATCACCGGGATAAGTGTCAAGGGAAGCCCGAGCGAGCGAAGCAATATGACGCAAGAAACCGCGGCTGATTCGATCTCCTTGAAAGACCTCAATGCCACGCGGCGGCGCCTCCCACAGGACAGAAACGGGGAATAACTCGCGTGTGAGTTCAAAGAAACGCGAAGGAAGATCGACTAGAAGCTGCCCCAGAGCGACGTCATCGATGGTCGCGGACATGACAACTAAACGCAGATCTTCGCGCAACAGAGAGCGAATATCGATAAGAAAAGCCAAAGACAGGTCGCTATCGACAGCCCGTTCGTGGAACTCGTCAAGGATCACGCAGCCGATCCCGTCAAGCCCCGGGTCAGAATGAATCATTCGCGCGAGCACTCCCGGGGTCACGAATTCAATACGTGTTTCCCTACTGCGTTGACTTTGCCCGCGCACGCTAAACCCCACGAGATTGCCGAGGCAGTCGTTGAGTAGGCTCGCGAGGCGCCGCGCGCACGAGCGTGCACTCATTCGCCGCGGAGAGCACACAATAACGCGTTGTCCGCTCGCTATGAGATCCGCGCAGGCAAGAGGGATAAGCGTTGTTTTGCCGCTTCCCGCGCTCGCTGAAACAACAGACACACTGCCCGGGGTGAAAGCTTGGGAGAACTTAGGGAGCAATGCGTGGACGGGAAGATCCGCTGCGCTCGCAATCGCTTCCTGAAAGGTCAACACCGCATCAGTATCGCACGAAGCTTCACAGCCCGCGGATGGACATCGATAAACGATGCCTCTGGCCCGGAGCAAGAGAAACCACATCGATACCCGAGTTAAAAGCGTCCGGCGGGCAGGTCATGGGCTCGACTGCCAAGCCGGGGCGCCCAAGAGCATCCGCAGTGTGGAGCTGAAGCCAGGGGGTATCCGAGGACAAGGAAACTCCCTGACCCTCATCGTTCGTTAGGTGAACTTCCCACTGCCCTTCAAGGCCACCGAAGCAATGATCGATGAACAGATCGCCAATCTTGTGGGCAGTGCGGAAATCGTAGGCACCGTGAACTGCTTCGATACCGGTGGGGAGAAGATTCTGATCCGTCATGACGATTGTCGAAGCCGGTGAGTACAGTGTGCATTCATCCACGCTGCTCGCCGCAAGAAGGTACGGGTGAAGAGAAGAACCGTAGGGGGCGGGGGAGTCTCCCAGGTTTTTTGCGGAAATGTCGATGCTCAGCCCCTTTTCCGCATCAAGATGAAGATCGAGGCGTGCGCTCAGTGGCCACGGATAGCCTTCCTGGGCAGCGATGAAAGCCTCGAGGACCACGTGCGAGGCCGTCGCATCAACAAACTCCCAAGGAACCCATCCAGCCAGTCCATGTAGGGCCGTGCCGGTCCCGCGATCGTTGATCGGAAGAAGATATTCCCTTCCATCCCAGGTGTAACGTCCATCGGCAATGCGGTTGGGCCAGGGGAGAAGTACTTTTCCGGACCAACCGGGAGCGACCTCGGCGACGTTATGAGGGAAAAGCAAATCGCGTCCGCGCCATTTGAATGAAGAAATCCCACCGCCGACGCTGACGACACTGAGCGTATAGTCCCCGACTTCGCAGGAAAACTCGCGGCCAGAAGCATGGAGAGACATTGTGCACCTCGCTGTGACACCTGCGTGGCCCTTCCACGCTGACCTCACTAGTTTAGGGGCACTGAGTAAGGAGGCGATAAGACTTCAGGCCCGTGTTCGAAGGCACAATGCAAAACGCTTCGGTCATGGACAAATACCTTCACGATCTGCCGATACGCGTACTATGAAGGAAGCAATGGCGCTGATAATCAGGACACACGAGAGGATTGACATGCCTGAAATTACGAACGGACTCGTTGACGATCTCCGCCACGCACACGCGGATGAGCTCACCCTAGCGAGGAATGCCGCAACTCAAATGGGAATCGAAACAGCATCGCTGAACCGTGAAGCTATCCAACACACGACGACGGCGATCTCGCACCGACTCGATGAATGGAAGGCTACCTCGCAGAAGAAATCCGGCCGTTGCTGGCTTTTCTCCTCGCTGAATCTGCTGCGCTCGCGGGCGCGCGTGAGCCTGGGCGTAAAGAACTTCGAGTTTTCCCAGAGCTACGTCTTCTTCTGGGATAAGTTCGAGCGCGCCAACTGGTTCCTCACCGACATCATCGCAACCGCAGATGAGCCCGTTGACGGACGCCTTGTGCAGTTCCTGCTTGCTGATGTCTTGGGTGATGGCGGTCAGTGGGATATGGCCGCATCAATCTACATGAAGTACGGACTGGTTCCCAAGGAAGTTATGCCCGAGAGCGAGGCCTCGACCAACTCTCGCCCCATGAACGCGCGTTTGCGTGCGGTTCTTCGCGTTGGAGCACTTCGTTTGCGTGAGGCCATTGCCGGCGGTGCAGATGCAGAAGAGATCGATGCGAAGCGTCGTGAAATCCTTGCCGATGTTTGGAAGATCCTCGTTGTTTCCTTGGGCGAGCCGCCAGCACGCTTTAACTGGCAGTGGCGTGACGATGAAGGGAATTTCCATCGCGATGGCGAGGTGACCCCCCACGAATTCTACGAGGCTCACGTGGGCGTTGATCTGAGCGACTACATCTGCTTGGTCGATGACCCGCGCCCCGAAAACCCGAAGGGCTCAATGGAAACCGTTGAGCACCTGGGCAATGTCGTGGGTGGCCGTCCGATTCGTTACCTCAACGCTCCCATCGATGCGATCAAGCGCATTGCGGCCGAGCAGATCGTTGCTGGCGAGCCCGTCTGGTTCGGTGCCGATGTCTCCCAGCCCTATGACCGTGGTCTTGGCTTCTTCGTGACTGGAATCCACGATTACGACCGTCTTTTCGGCGTTGATTTCTCTTCGACCAAGCTCGAGCGTGTACGTTCGGGAGAATCCGCGATGGATCACGCAATGCTCTTCACCGGCGTTGACCTTGACGAGGCCGGTGCACCGCGGGCATGGAGGGTCGAAAATTCCTGGGGTGAGGAGCCGGGTGACTCGGGCTTCTTCACGATGGATGATCAGTGGTTCACGGATAACGTTTTCGAGGTCGTCGTTCGTAAGAGCGCCTTGCCTGCAGAACTAGCAGCAAGTCTGGATAAGGATCCGATCGTGTTGCCCGCATGGGATCCCATGGGAACCCTCGCCTAAGGTTCATCTCAAGGAGACGTGATGATTCGCCCTCGCCTTCTGGTCAGTGCCCTGACTGATCACCGTCCAACGTGTCGTGAGCAATCGCTGCTCGAAGCCCTTCAGGGAAGTGTGCTTTCCCAAGCGGTTACTTCGTGGGATGTTCAGCTCCATATCGCCGATAGCGATCCTCGGCCAGCGTCCGAGGTTGTGGAGGGAATCGATGCGGTGATTCTCCTCGGTGGCCCCGATGTCCATCCTGAGTTCTACGGTATGGATACCGGTTACCCCCGTGAAGGTCAGCACTGGCCAGATGGCGACCGCAGGCAAATCGAATTGGTTCTGCAGTGTCGACAGCGAGGACTTCCTCTTCTTGGTATCTGCAGGGGACACCAAGTCATCAATGTCGCTTACGGTGGAACGCTCATTCAAGACATGGATGGGCATGAAAGCCCGACGCTCTTGGATGACCACCGTTTTAGTCGTCATCAGGTCATTCTTGAAGACGAGTCGTCTTTGACTCGAGCGGGCTTTGGTCATGAGCTCACGGTGAGTTCTGCGCACCACCAGGCAATCGATCGTCTGGCAACGGGACTGCGCTCGATTGCGAGCAGCCCCGATGGCACGATCGAGGCCGTGGAAGACCCGCACGCTCCTATCGTGGGTGTCCAGTGGCATCCCGAAGATCCGCGTTCAGACCGCTATTCTTTTGAACTGCTCTTAGGGATGCTGAGCGAAGGACTTCATTCATGAACCGCGATCACGGTGCTTTCCAAGCTGATGGGCGGAGCAATTGGGAACGCATGATCGCAGGGGACTGGTATATCGGTGATGATCCGAAGATGTCTGAGGTCAGCAGACGTGCTCAACGTCTTCTTAAACTCCATGAAGCCGCCTTTCCGGAAGATCCCGACATTGCACACTATCTGCTCGAGCAAATATTGGGCAGTGTTGGACAGCGAGTGACGATTCGTCCGCCCTTCCGAGTCGATTACGGAATCAATATTCATATCGGTGAAGGAGTCTGGGCGAACTACGGGTTAACCGCACTTGATGTCGCCGAGATCCGCATTGGTAATGATGTCCTGATCGGCCCGAATTGTCAGCTGCTCACCCCAATTCACCCATTGGAACACGGCCCGCGTCGCGAGGGATGGGAGAGCGCCGAACCCATCACCATCGAAGACAATGTGTGGCTGGCCAGCGGCGTGACGGTGTGCCAAGGCGTCACTATTGGCCATGACAGTGTTATTGGAGCTGGCGCAGTTGTGACACGTTCGATTCCGCCTCGCAGCCTTGCCGTGGGTAATCCAGCGCGTGTTATCCGTGAGCTACGTGAAGATGAAGACCGCCAGGTAGCCCTCGATACTTTGAATTAAGGTTCGACCTAATAAACTTTGGGCCACTGCCGAGCGTCACACGCTGGTGCAGTGGCCCAAATATTGACGGCGCTACTTAGTGGACTTCGAAGCCCAGAGAGCGGAAGTATTCGCGGACCTTTTCGGTCGCCTCGGGCGACGGGGGCTTCGTATCCTCCAACTTGTATTCCAGTCCCAAGCTCTTCCATTTGTCGGAACCGAGCTGGTGGAAGGGAAGCACCTCAACGCGGTCAATGACGTTCGTCCAGCGCTGAACGATCTCTCCGACCTTGTGGATGTTCTCGGGATCGTCTGTCAGGCCTGGAACCAGAACAAATCGGATCCACATACGGGTAGGGCCACCGCGCTTTGCGATGCGGTCACCGAAGTCGATAGTTGGCTGCAGATCTCGTCCCGTGACCTCCTTATAAGTCTCAGGGAAGCCAGACTTGACGTCCAAAAGAACAAGATCAAGGTTGTCCAACATCTCTTCGTCGCAGTTGGCGCCCAGATAACCTGAGGTATCGATGCAGGTGTGGATCCCCATTTCCTTCGTGCCCAAGATAATGCGCTTGGCAAAAGCTGGCTGCATCAGTACTTCGCCACCAGATAGCGTGATGCCACCGTTTGTCGCCTTGAATACGCGGCGGTAGCGACGGATCTTGTTGAGCAGCTCGACATCTGAAATGGGAGCGCCGTCCTTCATAAGGAAGGTATCAGGATTGTGGCAGTAGAGGCAGCGCAGGGGACAGCCGTTCAAAAAGACCGTCATGCGGGTTCCGGGTCCATCGACGGCAGTGACCAATTCCCACGAGTGAATTGAACCCAGGGTACCTTCGCGCATTCGAGCGAGGCGGTCTGAGCGCTCTAGATCGGTCAATTCTTCGAGGCCTTCGACGCCCTGGCCAGCTGTGCGAGCTAAGGGTGCCTGAAAGTCTTGATCACGAAGAAGATCAGTATCACTCAATGTCATGGTCATCGTGTACTCCGTGGGGTGTGCCCTTGACGTTCCTATGGGGAAGAACGATCAAGGTACGGAAAAAATTTCGTCAGTGGGCTGAGAAAGCGAATGGGGCGCGGGCCCTGCGGCCAGCGCCCCATTCAGTCAAGCTACTCTCAGGCAGAGTGGTGGAAGGTGCGGGAAAGCACGTCCAGCTGCTGCTCGCGGGTGAGCTTCACGAAGTTCACTGCGTAGCCCGAGACGCGAACGGTCAGGTTCGGGTAGTTCTCGGGGTGCTCCATTGCGTCCTCGAGGGTTGCCTGGTCGAGAACGTTGATGTTGGCGTGGTACAGACCAGCGCCTTCCTCACGCTCTTCGCGGGCGGCCTTCATGGAAGCAAGACGCTCTTCGTAGGTCTTAGTTGCCATTTCATTTCTCCTTTTCTTCCGGGTGGGGCCGGATAGACAAGCGGTGTTCCGTTTGCCTAAGACTTGTTTCTATCAGTAGCCCTTGGTTGCATCGACGCAGCAGGAATCGTCGGGAACGAAACCTGCATCGAGGATGCCCACCAGGTTGGTGATCTGCTCGTCGCGCGTACGACCAAGACCCTGAGGGGTAATGGTGTTGGTCAACGAGATACCGTCCAGCGCGTCGTTGTAGTCGAGCTTGGCAACGGAAAGCATGGAGGCAACCATGCCGTGAGTATCGATGCCGTTTTCCGGGTTCGCGCCAGGTGCGAAGGGGGTGCCCTTCTGGTGGCCCGAGGGGAAGGAACCGGTTGCCTTACCGTAAACAACATTCGAGGTAATGGTCAGCACCGACTGGGTCGGGATTGCATCACGGTACATGGGGATCGCGCGGATCTTATCCATGATGGTGTGAACGACGGTTGCTGCAATGTCATCTGCGCGGTCATCGTCGTTGCCGTAGGTCGGGAATTCGCCCTCGGTACGGTAGTCAACGACCAGTCCGGTTTCATCGCGGATCGGGTAGACCTTTGCGTACTTGATTGCAGACAGAGAGTCGGCAACGATGGACAGGCCGGCAATGCCACAGCCCATGGTGCGGACGATCTCCGAGTCGTGCAGAGCCATCTCGACTGCCTCGTATGCGTAACGATCGTGGCAGTAGTGGATGATGTTCAGAGCCTCGACGTAGGTTCCGACAACCCAGTCCAGCATCTCTTCGTACTTCGCCCAGACCTCGTCAAAGTCGAGGGGGCCGTCACCCTTGATGGGCTCGTAGCCTTCCATGACCTGCTTTCCGCTCATCTCATCACGGCCACCGTTGATGGCGTAGAGGAGAGCCTTTGCAGAGTTCACGCGGGCGCCGAAGAACTGCATCTGCTTGCCGACACGCATGGGGGAGACGCAGCAAGCGATGGCCGCATCGTCGCCCCAGTGCTCACGAATCTGCTCATCAGATTCGTACTGGATCGAGGAGGTCTCGATGGAGATCAGTGCACAGAATTCCTTGTAGCCCTTGGGGAGCTTCTCATCCCAGAAAATGGTGATGTTCGGCTCGGGTGCGGGGCCGAGGTTGCGCAGGGTCTGGAGCAGACGGAATGCGGTCTTGGTGACCAGGGTGCGACCGTCTTCGCCGAAGCCGGCATCCGACCAGGTTGCCCAGTAGGGGTCACCGGAGAAGATCTGGTCGTAATCGATGGTGCGCAGGAAGCGGGTAATGCGCAGCTTAATAACCAGGGAGTCAATGATTTCCTGGGCATCGAGCTCGGTCAGGGTACCGTTCTTCAGATCGCGTTCGAAGTAGCAGTCGAAGAAGGCGGAGAGACGGCCGATGGACATTGCCGCACCGTCCTGAGACTTCACGGATGCCAGGTAGCCGAAGTAGGTCCACTGCACTGCTTCATGAGCGTTACGAGCAGGACCAGAGATGTCGTAGCCGTAGTCGGCTGCCATCTTCTTGAGCTTCTTCAGAGCCTTGATCTGCTCCGAGTGCTCCTCGCGGTAGCGTGCCCAGTGCTCGGAGAAGGGCTGATCTGCGTAGCGATCCTTATCCTTCTGCTTCTGCTCGATCAGGTAATCGACACCGTAGAGTGCGACGCGGCGGTAGTCGCCGATGATGCGGCCACGGCCGTATGCATCGGGAAGACCGGTGATGATGTGTGAGGAACGCGCTGCACGAATGCGAGGAGTGTAGATATCGAAGACGGCATCGTTGTGGGTCTTGCGGTACTGGGTGAAGATCTTCTTGACCTCGGGGTCAACTTCCTTACCAGCTTCCTTGATGGCGGTTTCAACCATGCGCCAGCCGCCATTGGGCATCATCGCACGCTTGAGGGGGGCATCAGTCTGCAGTCCGACGATAACGTCGTCGTCCTCGCTGATGTAGCCGGGCTTGAAAGCGTCAATATCCGCGGGGGTGTGGGTGTCAACATCGAGGATGCGAACCTTACGTTCCTCCGACAGGTAGTTCTTTTCAAGGGTTTCCCACACGCGCAGGGTCTTTTCCGTCGGCCCGGCGAGGAAGGAAGCATCTCCTTCGTAAGGGGTGTAGTTGTGCTGAATGAAGTCACGCACGTCGATTTCTTCGGACCAGTGGCCCCTAACAAAACCGTCCCATGCGTCGGTAGTGACGTCGGCGGTCTGCTGATCAGTCATTTTCCCTCTTCTCGGTTGCCGTGGCTTTCAGGCTGAAAACCTCCGGTTGATGAGGTTCGGCCTCATCTTTGGTGCCGTGTTGGGCATCTGGTAATAGTGTCCCTCACTTGATGCCCGGACAGCATCTTTATGCACCTTTCGCCTATATGTGGTGTCTAACAATCTGGGACTTTTGTCGCTCCGGTCACTATGAGTATAGGACAAAAGTCCCTAACGTGAAGTGGTTGAAAGTTGCGTATCTCAAAGTGCTTGTTGAAACCCGTAGGGGAGAGCTTGGCACAGTAGACTCATCACAGTTCAAGGAAAGAAATGTCCGCATTGATGCGTGCGTGACACCTGATGCAGGGGGAAAAATGAGCGCAGCTACGCCGATTCGTATTGGTGTCCTGGGAGCAGGAACGGTGGGTGGCCACGTTATTCATTTGCTCGACCAGTGGGCGGATGAATACGAGCGACGCCTAGGGGTGCGTCTCGATGTCGAATCTGTGCTCGTTCGTCGCCTCGAGGCCAAGCGTGCTTTCCCCATCGCCTCGGAACTATTGTCAACGGATCCTTATGCGGTGATCGATGGAAAAGACATTGTTGTCGAATTGATCGGTGGGGTTGAACCCGCCTTTGACTATGTGATGGCTGCCCTGCGCAATGGAAGTGCTGTTGTTACAGGAAACAAGGCATTGATTGCCTCGCGTGGTCCAGAGCTTTTTGAAGCTGCTCGTCAGGCCAATACTCGCTTGTATTTCGAGGCCTCGGTCGCGGGTGCAATTCCCGTGATCCATGCACTCTCCAGCTCGCTACGCGGAGATCGCGTGCGTCAGATTGCGGGAGTCGTGAATGGTACGACGAACTTCATTCTCGATGCGATGACGACGCGTGGTGCTGACTACAACGAGGCATTGGCTCAGGCGCAAGAGCTCGGCTTCGCTGAAGCGGATCCCAGTGCAGACGTTGAAGGCTACGACGCCTCGGCAAAGTGCGCGATCATGTCCTCCTTGTCTTTCGGCCGCTGGGTCAGTGTTGATTCTGTTCCGAGGCAGGGTATTACGACTTTGTCGACCAAGGACATCGCTTTTGCTGCCGAGCTTGGATGTGTGGTCAAGCTTGTGGCGCGTGCGCAACTCAGGGTTGAAGCAGGGGAGCAGGTATTAGCTCTTGGAGTGGAACCGACCTTCGTTCCTTCCGACCATGCCTTTGCCTCGCTTCATGGTCCCGCAAACGGTGTCTATGTTGAGGCTGAAGCTGCCGGCACGCTCGCCTTCCTCGGTTTGGGTGCGGGTGGTTACCCGACGGCCTCGGCAGTTCTGGGGGACATTGTTTCCGCCGCTCGTGACCGCGTTGATGGTCAGGGGGCGCTGCGCCTCGAAGAGGAAAGTGATGTTGTCCTCGCCTCTGAATGGAGCGTTGCTTCGCCTTTTATTATTCGTCTCGGCGTGCGCCAGGGCGCTAGTGTGTGCGAAACGATTGCGGCCGTTTGTGCCTCCCGTGAAGTGTCGCTGTGCAGTCTCGATGTCGTGAAGGGTGATACTGAAGGGGAGCAAATCATCACGCTACGTACTCAGTCTGTTTCGAGAGACCGTGCCCATGGCCTCGTCGATGCCCTTCAAAGTGCGTGTGACGCGCTCACTCCGCCCGTAATCTTCCCCATGCTGGATATCTAAAATCTGGAAAGTGACCCTCCATGCGTATCACCCAAGACTTCGTTGCTGTTCGTGTTCCGGCAACTTCGGCGAATCTCGGACCGGGTTTTGATTCTTTCGGTCTTGCCTTAGATCTGTGGGATCAGGTCAGTGTCCACGCCACCGCAGGTCCGACGCATGTCGCGATCGAGGGTGAGGGGGCCGGGGTCCTTGACGAGGGCGAAGACCATTTGGTTGTTCGCTCGCTTCGAATGGGACTTGAAGCCGCTGGGGTTGCTCAGGTCGGGATCCAGATGCACTGCACGAACCGTATCCCTCATTCCCGAGGCCTGGGTTCTTCTGCGTCGGCAATTGTTGCTGGGCTTGGGCTTGCGCGCGCCCTTATTGGTGATCCTGAGGCGCTAACCGCTGAAGATATTCTTGCAATCGCAACGGAAATTGAAGGTCATCCCGATAATGTTGCACCCGCTATTTCGGGCGGCGTCACGGTGTCGTGGATGGATGATGATGGGGCACCCGGAATGGTGCATTTGTCGGGAGAATCTCCCATTGACCCCGTTGCTTTTATTCCTGACTTCGAGCTAGCGACTTCGAAGGCGCGGGCTGTTTTGCCTGAGCAGGTTCCTTTCAATGATGCGAAATTCAATCTTTCAAGGGCTGGGGTTTTGGCCGCAGTCTTGGGAGGGCAGACGCGCGTGATCGGGGCAGGACATGATGTGCATGACTTGCTCATGGCCGCGACAGAAGACCGCCTCCATCAGGACTATCGTCGTCAATCCATGCAACCTTCGCATGCTCTGGTTACGTGGCTTCGCGGTGCGGGTAAAGCGGCTGTTATTTCGGGGGCTGGGCCGACAGTTCTCAGTTTGGAAAGTATTGATCCGAAGGTCCAGGCTGATGCTCAGGCTGCTGGTTGGAAGGTTTTGCCTCTCAAGCTGGCAAAGTCTGGTGTGCAGATTACTCGGGGTAATCTTTCAAAGATTGACGATGGGCGAGTGTTTGTGTGATTTAGCGCGCAGACTGAAGAACTCTGCCGCGAAAAGTAGTGAGAAAACCTGAGCGACTTGCTACTATCGCACTGAAGGAAATCCTTCGCTCTTCCATATTCCTGTTGGAATGTGTCTTTTTATTGATCTCATGTTGATTGAGAAGTTCACCTGGCCTTTGAATGGGCCATGCATGTGAGGATTATCAGTTGAGCAACGATGTGACCACCCAAGAGCGCGAACTTTCGCGACTGAAGTTGGTGGAACTCAAAGCTATGGCCACTGAATTGGGTCTCAAGGGCGTTTCTGCTATGCGCAAGCCCCAGCTCATCGAGGCAATTAGCACTGCCCAAAGCAACAGCAGTCCAGAAGCTTCTGCTCCGCGTCGTCGCCGCGCGGAACGTGAGGAGGCCAGCGAAGCCCCGCAGGTGAGTATCGAACTCCCCGAGGCCTCGGTGCAGGAAAGTGCTTCCGAAGAACGTTCTTCGCGTGAAGCAAGCCTTCCGCGTAAGAGCCGCCGTCGCCGCGTCGTCTCCAGTGAAGCGGCTGAGCCTCCGACCGTCACCCTGGATCTTCCTGCCCCCGCTCAGCGTGAAGAGGAAGAATCGGCACCCAGCCAGCACATTGAAATTTCGCTCCCCGATAGCGACGATCCTGAATCCCGTGAGCGCTCGCGTCGCGATCGCGAAGGGCGCCGTCGTGGGCGTGGTCGAGAAGGCCGCGAATCCCGTCGCGAACGTGGCGACCGCGGTGAACGAGGCGAACGTCGTGAAGCTGCAGCGCAAGCTTCGGCCTCGGAAGAAAATCTGGCACCGATCGCGGGCATCTTGGACGTTCAAGAAAACCATGCTTTCGTGCGCACCTCGGGTTATTTGCCGGGTCCGAACGATGTTTATGTCACCCTCGGCAATGTCCGTCGTTGGGGACTGCGCCCCGGTGACGCGGTCGCAGGCGCCGTCCGGCAGCCTCGTGAGGGAGAACGTCAGCGCCAGAAGTACAACGCACTGGTTCGCGTTGACTCCGTCAACGGTATGAGCATTGAGGATGCACAGGCTCGTCGTGAGTTTTCCAAGCTCACCCCGATCTACCCCGATCAGCAGCTGCGCATGGAGACCTCTGCTAAGGCTTATACCCCTCGCGTCATCGATTTGGTTGCTCCCATTGGTAAGGGACAGCGTGGCTTGATTGTCTCGCCGCCGAAGGCCGGTAAGACCATGGTCATCCAGCAGATCGCCAAGGCAATCGAGCTGAACAACCCCGAGGTTCACCTCATGGTTGTTTTGGTTGATGAGCGCCCTGAAGAAGTGACCGATATGCGTTCCATCGTCAAGGGTGAGGTCATTGCATCGACCTTCGACCGCCCGGCATCGGATCACGCAATCGTTGCTGAACTCGCGATCGAGAGAGCCAAGCGTCTGGTCGAACTCGGCCAAGATGTCGTCGTTCTTCTTGACTCCATCACCAGGCTTTCTCGTGCCTACAATCTTGCGGCACCGGCCTCGGGGCGTATTCTCTCCGGTGGTGTTGACGCCTCTGCGCTGTACCCCCCGAAGAAGTTCTTTGGTGGAGCGCGCAATCTGCGCGAAGGCGGATCGCTGACCATTATTGCCTCGGCACTGGTTGAGACCGGTTCGAAGATGGATGAAGTGATCTTCGAAGAGTTTAAGGGCACCGGCAACATGGAACTGCGCCTCTCGCGTCAGCTCGCTGACCGCCGAATCTTCCCAGCTATTGATATCAATGCATCGGGAACCCGTCGCGAAGAGATGCTGCTCAAGCCCGAGGAACTGCGCATCATGTGGAAACTGCGTCGAGTTCTGGGCACCCTCGATCAGCAAAGTGCATTGGAAGCGGTTTTGGATCGTTTGAAGGAAACGCAATCGAATGCGGAATTCCTCATGCTGGTTCAAAAGCAAGTTCCTTCCGCAGACTGAAGATAAGCGACGAGCGGGGCGAAAGACTAGACGGTCTTTCGCCCCATTTGTTCTGCCTTGGCAAGGTCACTATTCTGCTACTAGTTGACAACGAAATGGGATGGTTATGGCTGATACGCCTCAAGTGATTGTTCGAGACGACCCCTCAGGCAAGAAGAAGGCAACTGCGCGGCGCGGCATGATGCGAATGCTTTGCGGGCTGCTCGTCATGCTCTCTGTTCCGGCTGTGTGGCTCTTCCCGATTGTCATGTCGAGTATTTCAACCGCGCGTGCTGCTAACCAGTACTATCCCAATGTTGAAATCTATGATCAGACCTCAAGCTTTGGCGCTATCAACGGGCAGAGTCTTCAAAGCGAGCTCGGGCAGGTGCCCTTCAAGCAGCCGGTGAAGCTTGTGGTTCTATCCACCGACACTGTGCCCACTGGTAACTTCAATGAAGCGGTCTTGAACTACGCGCGAAGTTCTCATAAAGAATGGCTCTCGGCAAGCGGAAACAAGTGGGCTGACGGCCTGGTGATCCTCGCGGTATCGCCGAGCTATCGAAAAGTGGGTACGTACTTTGGGGAAGACACCAAGGTATCTAGCAGCAAACAAGACAAGATCCAAGAAGCCGCCAAAGATGATTTCCGGGCCGGGCGCTGGAGTGCGGGAATGGTCGAAGCTGCAAAAGAAGCGGCGCACTACGTTCCTGACGCGAATGGAAATAGTACATATGATGGAGAGCTTCCTCCCGGGCCCGCATGGTTTGTCTCTTTCTTAGGTCTGGTCACCGTATGGAAGGGCTTCAAGCTCCGTCGCGAATCGCGTCGTAACTTGCGTCAGGCGCGCGAGCATTGGGAAAACGTCCAGGCGGACCACAATCGAGCCGAGCGAGCTTTTGCTTTAATCGGTGATAGCGGTAAGTATCACGATGAACTTGAGCTGCGCTACACCGAATATGAAGCGAATTTCCGCATCGCTCAAGAGAAATGGGCGGAAATTGGAACCCCCCGTTTCTGGGAGTACTTCAGCGCTGTTCTTAAGGACAAAACCGATACTCTTCTCAGTTTGACCAGCTCAATGGATTCAACTGATGACACAGTTTTCTCTGCCTCTGAGTTCTTTAACCTCGGCAGTGGATGGGTCGACGCTTGGATGAAGGAAATCGGCCCGGTCATTGAGGACCTGACTGCGCTTGGGGAACTCGTCACCTCGGTGAGCAAAGAAATGGGAACCCCCGACGCAATGCGAGGCCAAGAAGAGATCCTCCGTTGGATCGTTGATCAGCAGGCACTCATCGTCCAGCTCAAGGACCAAATCGGTCAGGGCGCGGTTACCCCGGTGAACGCTTTGGAAACACTTGATCGTATTGCGAATGAAACTCGAAATTGGGTCAAAGGCGTTGTCGTGGCATCTCTCAAAGCTGATACCACCAAACTCGGGCAAGAACGCTACGAAAAATGGGAAACCATGCAGGACAAATCCGATGGCGCCGCAACGGTCGGTTACAAGGGCTCGTATCGCCTGAATGGCACCCTTCATACCTATGATCCTGCCTCAACCATTCGCCTGAATACCCAGAGCGCAGGGGTGAGTGCGGACACTCTGAAATCCATAGCTTTTGGAAGCTACCGCATGCCCGGATGGGAATCGGATACGTACATTTACCAGTCGATGTGGTATCAACAGCACACCTACAACACGGCTCACACGTGGACGCACAGCAGTGATTCCAGTGATGGAAGCTATGGAAGTTCAGGCGGAGGCTTCTCCGGTTCGGGCTCGTCCTCGTCCTTCTGAACTCGCCGCCCAAACATTGCCCATTTCACGCTCAGCGAATGGTGTGGGCGTGGCAATCATGGGGGAGGACATGGCATAATGTCATGTCGGCTTCCGCTTCACCGCTTCGTCCCGCTGATTTTCAGTGGAAGGTGACTCATCGCCAGATGCGATGGGCACTGCGATTCGGACCCGGGGCACCAAACGATCCAGGAGATATATCCATGAAGAAGGGCATTCACCCCGAATACGTGGACACCGTCGTGACCTGCACGTGCGGTAACACGTTCCACACCCGTTCCACCCTCACCTCCGGTGAGATGCGCGTGGACGTGTGCTCGGCTTGCCACCCGTTCTACACCGGCAAGCAGAAGATTCTTGATACCGGCGGCCGTGTCGCCCGTTTCGAGGCGCGTTACGGAAAGCGCGTGCGCCCCTCCAAGTGAGCTCGCAGTCGGCGCCGGCGACACGATGTCGTCGGCGCCGACGTGTGTCAACAGCTACCCTTGAATCAGGTCTAGGGAAGGATCAGTCATGAGTGCTCTCGGAGAAGAATTCTCCGCATTAGATGCGTTGCTCGAGGAATATACAGAGCTTGAAACGCGAATGTCTGATCCTGAAGTCCTTTCCTCCCCATCACTTCTCAAGCAGGTTTCCCGCCGCTACGCTGAGCTTTCTCGCATTAAAGCAGCAGCCGATCAGCTCAGCCATGCGCGAGATGATCTTCAAGCAGCACAAGAACTTGCGCAAGACGATCCCTCTTTCGCAGAGGAAATCCCCGCGCTCGAAGAGGAAGAAAAGTCTGCGCACGAACATCTCCTCTCGATTCTTGCTCCACGAGATCCCGATGATGCCTGCGACGTGATCTTGGAAATCAAGGCCGGCGAAGGTGGAGAAGAATCTGCGCTTTTCGCCGCTGACCTTGCCAGAATGTATTTGCGCTACGCGGATTCGAAGGGCTGGAAGACAAGCGAGCTATCCGCCACCTACACCGAATTGGGTGGGTATAAGGAAATTACACTTGCCCTGCGAGCAACGGGTAACCCGACTCCCGATGAAGGCGTGTGGGCACACCTGAAGTACGAAGGGGGAGTGCACCGAGTCCAGCGCGTTCCCGTAACCGAATCACAGGGACGCGTCCATACCAGCGCTGCCGGTGTCTTCGTCATGCCCGAACTCGAAGTCGATGACGAAATTGTTATCGACCCCAATGACTTGCGAATCGATGTCTACCGTTCATCGGGCCCCGGCGGTCAGTCGGTGAACACAACCGATTCCGCGGTGCGTATCACCCACCTTCCTTCGGGAATCGTCGTCTCCATGCAGAACGAGAAATCGCAGCTGCAAAACAAAGAAGCAGCACTGCGTGTTCTTGCCTCGCGATTGGCTGCTGAAGCTAAAGCTAAGCGTGAAGCTGAAGCTTCTGCGCAGCGTCTTTCCCAGGTGCGCACCGTCGACCGATCCGAACGCGTCCGTACCTACAATTTCCCGGAGAACCGTATCGCCGATCACCGCAGTGGATTTAAGGCCTACAACCTTGATCAGGTTCTCGATGGCGCGCTTGATCCCGTGATTGCTTCTCTCCAAAGCGCAGACGAGGCCGAGCGCCTCGCATCTGCAGATGCACATGTATGAGCACTCAATCTGAGCTCCTCACTTGGGGGAGCGCTCAGCTTAAGGAGCTCTCAACTGACAGTGGGGGAGCTTCACCTGCAGCCGAGGCCCGCTACCTTCTCGCGTGGGCACTGGGCGTGGATTCTCTCCTTCGCGCACCCCTTGAGGTCCCTCCCATCGCCGAGGCCAGCTACCGCACTGCCGTCATGAAGCGAGCGCGCCGTATCCCTCGTTCCCATGTCACTGGCCAGATGTATTTTCGAGGACTCAAGCTTGACGCGGGCGAGGGGGTCTTCACTGTTCGCCCCGAAACAGAAATGCTCGTTGAACACGTTCTGGAGCTGATTTCAAAGGATGGGATTCCAGAGGGGGAATGGGTTGATCTGTGCAGCGGATCGGCGGCAATTGCGCTTTCTTTGAGCCTCGAGGGAAAACATCACGTGACTGCAGTTGAAGTGGATCCCTCCGCGTTTTCCTACGCGCAGCGCAATGTTGCCGCGCACGCCCACGCCAGCGTCGGCCTCGTCAATGGGGACGCAACCCAGGCCTCGACGCTCAAGGAACTGGGCGGGAAAGTTGCGCTTCTCGTCAGCAATCCCCCCTACGTTCCACCCAACGAGGCACCGACTCAGCCTGAAGCACAGCGTGACCCGGCCGTGGCGCTCTATGGGGGAGGCGACGATGGTACACAGATCCCCAAACTACTGATTGACCGTTGCCGTGATTTGCTGATGAAAGACGGCCTTTTAGCCATGGAGCACTCGGCGTCGCAAGCCCAGACCTTGAGGGAATATGCGCGTGAGTGCGGCTTCACTCAGGTCCGAACCCTCAGTGATTTAGCTGGCATCCCACGCTTTTTGTTCGCTCGATATACCGAAGGAGAGTAGAAAACGGTGGAGCATATTCTTGATTGTCGCATGGGATGGGATCCGGCTGATCTCGCCTTTGTGAGTTCGCGAATTGCCAACGGAGACCTTGTTGTTCTCCCAACCGATACCGTTTACGGGATCGGAGTGCGTGCGGATAACCATGACTCAGTTCGCGCGCTGCTTGCCGCGAAAGGTCGGAATGAAACCATGCCCCCTCCGGTGCTGCTCGCCTCTGTCGAGCAGGCATACGAGGTCTCGACTGATTTGAGCGCAGACGCTATTCGGCTCATGGAATCATTCTGGCCGGGGGCGCTGACCGTGATCGTTCAAGCCAATCCGAGTGTTGACTGGGATCTGGGACAAACCGGTGGAACCGTTGCTTTGCGCATGCCCGCTCACGAGGCCGTGTGCGAGCTTTTGAGTGGTGTCGGCCCTATGGCGGTTACTTCCGCGAACCTCACGGGGCAGCCTCCCGCGACCAATGTGGAAGAAGCACGTGGATATTTCAGTGGCACTGTAGACTGTTACGTGGATTCAGGGCCGACCAAGAGCGCCGTTCCCTCAACAATCATCGATTGTGCGCATGGGGATGCGACACTGCTGCGCGAAGGCGCATGGGCCCTCAAAGATATTGCTACTGTGCTGGGATACCAGCCCGGAACGCGCTGAGGGAGGAGACATCGACGCCGTGAAGGTCTATGTCCTGCTGATGGTTGTCGCGGCCGCATTGACGGTCCTGTTGACTCCACTCGTGCGCTGGGCATGCCTGAAATGGGGGATCGTCCCCAAACTGCGAAGCCGCGATATCCAGGCTGCGCCGATTCCTCGGCTTGGAGGCATTGCGATCACCATTGCATTGGTCATCACAATGCTTATTAGTGCGCGCATTCCCTACATGGCACCGCTTTTTGAAACGAACGCGGCCTGGGCAGTTGTCGGCGGGGCGTGTGCGATGTGCGCCCTTGGCGTCGTCGACGATGTCGTAGAACTTGACTGGATGACGAAGCTGTCGGGGCAGATTCTCATTGCGGGATCGATGGCTTTCAACGGTGTCCAAATGGTCAGTTTCCCCATTTTTGGTCTGACGATTGGATCCTCGCGTCTGTCACTGATGCTCACTGTTCTTCTGATCGTCGGCATCATGAATGCGGTGAACTTTATTGACGGTTTGGACGGTCTTGCCGCGGGAATCGTTGGCATTGGAGCTGCTGCATTTTTCGTCTATTCCTATGTGCTCACCCGCATTATGGGAGCTGCCTCCTATGCGACCACCGCTTCGTTGGCGGTCATCACTTTGGTGGGAGTCTGCCTGGGGTTCCTCTGGTTTAATTACCATCCCTCGTCGATCATGATGGGCGGCGGCTCAGAAACAATGGGTCTTGTGCTTGCTTCCGCTGGCATCATCGTGACGGGCCAGGTTGACCCCTCGCTTCTGGGCAGTCAGCAACTCATCGTCTCCTTGCTTCCATTGCTATTGCCGATCTCCGTCATCCTCGTGCCCATCGGCGACCTCGTCGTGACCAGTGTTCGACGAATGCTCCGAGGAAAGAGCCCCTTCCACGCAGACCGTTCCCACTTTCATGACCGATTGCTTGAACGAGGCCACTCGCACCGCGGCGTTGTGGCAATTTTGTGGATGTGGACGGCTTTGGTTGCTTTCCCTCCCGTTGCTCTCTTGACGTATGACTGGAGGGTCGTCGCTTTGTGTACCCTCCCTGCGCTTTTCATCGGAATGCGTTTCACCGCATCGGAGTTCCCGACCTATTCCCTGTTATTTGGCCGCGGGCCTAGGCGCAGGCGAGAAAGAAGGAAGACGCAATGACTGACTTATTGCAGGCTCGAAGCGAAGAGCTTCTTCAAGCTGTTCGGCGCTTGGGATTCCTGATCCTCATTGGTGCCGGTGTTGCTCTGGGTTGGGCCCTGTACGCGGGGTGGGGACGCATGAGCCTTCTTCTTTCTGGCTGCATGATCGTTCTTGGTGCGGTCACAACAACCTGCGTTCGCAACATGATCTGTGCCGACTCTCTCAATCGTTCCGCATGGGTTTGGGCTCATATGGGAGGGACTTTTCTTGTCCTCATTATTGGGCTATTCCTGAGCAAAGCCTGGGGTATCTCGGCGATCGTCGTTGGACTTGTTCTCATTTGCGAGCATTTCCTCGTGTTCATCTTCCTTGGCGTTACTTTTTCGCGCATTATGCGTGGGGACTCTCGAACTGAGAGCACTTCGCATAACGAAGAAAGAGACTGAGGGATCTTTCAGAGGACAATCTCTGGACGTATAACTTCATCAATGCAACTAGCTGGGCTACACTAGACCGAGTTGACCCTAGTGAGGAAGTGAAACACGTGGAAGCGACAGTTCTCGGCGAAGAGAAAACCGCGCAGCGCAGCTACGCTATGCCTTTGTGGTACAAGGTTCTCATCGGTATTGTCGCGCTGATTGCTGCCGCAACATGTATTCCCGCTGTTACGCAGGCGCCCCACGCTCCCGGTATCCATGATTTCTTCCCCGATGCATTTTTCGGTGAGGGGACGCTCTTCCAATTCAACCGGCTGACGCTGGTGCGCGTGGTCGCTGGAATTACACTGTGCTTGGTTTTCTGGCTCGGTGCGCGCAGCGTCAAGCTCATGCCGGGGCGGGGACAGGTTCTCCTCGAAATGGCAGCCGAGTTTGTTCGCAATGGTATTTCCGTCGCGATGCTGGGTGAAGGACGAGGCCGTCGTTGGGCAGCCTTTATCGGTGTTGTTTTCTTCGGCGTCCTTTTTATGAATATCCAGGGGATTATCCCGGGAATGAATATCGCAGCTTCCTCTGTAATGGCTGTGCCGATTGTTTTCGCCATCATCGCCTACGTCTCTTTCGTGGGTGCTGGAATTAAACAGTACGGCTTCTTCCATTTCTTCAAGTCCCAGCTTTTCCCCAAGGGGTTGCCTTGGCCGATCTACTTCCTCATCACCCCCATCGAGTTCTTCTCGACTTTTATTGTCCGTCCCGCAACCTTGGCCATCCGTCTTCTGTGCAACATGATTTCAGGGCACCTGCTTCTTGCACTGACCTATTTTGGAACGTCAAATCTTCTCATCGCTGCGGGTATGAAACAGACTGGTGCCCTCTTAACTGGAGCTGGTGCGGTTGCGGCAACGCTCTTTGAAATTTTCGTCGCTGTCTTGCAGGCATACATTTTCGCCATGCTGACAGCGGTCTACATCAAGCTTTCAGTCGAAGAACACTAAAGGCTTCTTGCGCTTTCGACTGATTCACCAAAGGAAAAGGAAAGAAAAATGACCGGATCCCTTGCCTACATCGGCTACGGCCTGGCTGCAATTGGCCCTGGTATTGGTATTGGCCTCCTTGTGGGAAAGACCCAGGAAGCAACCGCACGCCAGCCTGAGATCGCCGGTAGGCTCTTCACCAACATGATTATTGGTGCAGCACTTGCTGAGGCTCTTGGCTTGATCGGCTTCGTTCTGCCCTTCATCGTCTGATGTTCGCACAGCTTGTTCCTATGTCCGAGGGATCGGTCGGAGGAATCGGCGTTGTTCTGCCCCCTCTTTATGAGATTTTCTGGTCAGCGCTGATCCTTCTGGTTATCCTCTTGGTCGTCGGTCTGTACGCGTTGCCGCGGATCTACTCCATGATCGACCAGCGGCGCGACGCCATTCAGGAAGGCCTCGACAACGCTGAGAAAGCTCGTGAAGATCTCTCTCTTGCTTCGCGTAAGAAAGACGAGATGCTTCGTGATGCTCAGGCTGAGGCTCACCAGATCCGTGAAGATGCACGCGCTCAAGCCCAGCAGATCGTCGCACAGGCACGTCTTGATGCGCAGGTAGAGGCTCAGCGCGTGCAAGATGCCGCTCAGCGTCAGATTCTTGCCGAGCGGCAGGCCGCGCAGATTAGCCTGCGTAGCGATGTTGGTCTGCTCGCAAGCGAACTCGCAGAGAAGCTCGTGGGTGAGCATCTGGAGAATACTGATCTCACTGCTCGCGTTGTGGATCGCTTCTTGGATGAACTCGAGGCTGAAGAAGTTCCCATTGGTGGTGTGAACTGATGACTCCTGAGTTGTTACGCGAACGTCTTGCGCAGGCGGGCGATGAGCGTATGAAGGTAGCGGAAGATCTTTTCGGCGTCGCAGATTTTTTGCGTACGAATTCTTCCGTCCAACGTGCACTCACTGACCCCTCGCGAGAACAGAGTGATAAAGACGCTCTTGTTGATCGTCTTTTCGCTCCGGTTGTATCTGCTGTCTCGATTCAGTGTCTGCATGACCTGGTAGCGGGTCACTGGTCCCGTCCGCGTGACATCGTGCACGCTGTCGAAGAAGCAGGCTGCGATGCAGTGCTGCTCAGCGCGCAATTTGATGGGGTATTGGAAGAAACAGAAGCTCAGCTTGTTGCGGTTTCTGTTTTCCTCCAGTCACATCGCGATCTCAGAAATGAACTCTCTGACCTGTCTGCCCTTTCTCCGAAGGGACGCGCAGATCTTGCCCAGTCGGTGTTCCAGAGTGTTCTTGGCCAGCCGAGTATGCGTCTTTTGCGCCGATGCGTGGGACGAACCTCGCATGGCCATCTCTTGGGAAAGCTGCGGGAATTGGCTGTCCGCGCGGCAAACCTCTCCGGTCGACGCTTCGTATTCGTTGAGTCGGCACACGAGCTGAGTGACGACCAGAAGATGCGTCTCGAGAAGATTCTTGAGACCAAGCTGGCCAGCCCCGTTTCGGCAACCTACACGCTGCGCCCCGAGCTGCTCGGCGGCCTCGTCATCCGAATGGGGACTGAGCGAGTTGATGCGTCGCTGGCCACACGAGTTGGCGCTCTAAAACGTTCGATCGTCGGTTAAGCCCGATGTGTCTGAGGAATAGATAGAAGGAATGCTCAATGGCTGATCTGTCCATTAGCCCCGAGGAAGTACGGGCGGCGCTCGACTCTTTCGTGGAATCGTATCAACCTGCACAGGTTGCGACCGATGAAGTCGGTCATGTTACCGAAACTGCCGACGGTATTGCCCACGTTGAAGGGCTTCCCGGAACTATGGCAAATGAACTCCTGCGTTTCGAGGACGGGACGCTCGGGCTTGCCATGAACTTGGAACAGCGCGAAATCGGTACCGTTGTCCTTGGGGATTTCTCCTCCATTGAAGAAGGACAGCCCGTTTACCGTACCGGTGAAGTGCTCTCAGTCCCCGTTGGTGATGGCTACCTCGGTCGTACCGTTGACCCGCTGGGCCGCCCCATCGACGGCCTCGGTGATATCACCGACCTGGAAGGTCGACGAGCACTGGAACTCCAGGCTCCCGGTGTCATGATGCGTAAATCGGTTCACGAGCCGCTGCAGACCGGCCTGAAAGCGATCGACTCGATGATTCCGATCGGTCGTGGTCAGCGTCAGCTCATCATTGGTGACCGTCAAACCGGTAAGACCGCAATCGCACTGGATACAATCATTAACCAGCGTGACAACTGGCTTTCCGGAGATGTCAATAAGCAGGTTCGATGCATCTACGTCGCCATCGGCCAGAAGGGCTCGACAATCGCTTCGGTTCGCTCGACTCTTGAAGACGCCGGAGCAATGGAGTACACGACGATCGTTGCTTCTCCGGCCTCGGATCCCGCCGGCTACAAGTACATGGCTCCCTACACGGGTAGCGCAATTGGTCAGCACTGGATGTACCAGGGTAAGCACGTCCTTATCGTTTTCGATGACCTTTCTAAGCAGGCCGAGGCCTACCGCGCAGTTTCGCTTCTTCTGCGCCGTCCGCCGGGGCGTGAAGCGTACCCCGGTGACGTTTTCTACTTGCACTCTCGCTTGCTGGAACGCTGTGCGAAGCTCTCCGACGAGCTCGGTGGGGGATCGATGACCGGTCTGCCGATTATCGAAACCAAGGCAAATGACGTTTCTGCCTACATTCCGACCAACGTTATTTCGATTACCGATGGCCAGATCTTCCTTCAGTCTGACCTCTTCAACTCGAACCAGCGACCGGCTGTTGATGTTGGTATTTCGGTGTCTCGTGTTGGTGGCGCCGCACAGATCAAAGCAATGAAGAAGGTCGCCGGTACCTTGAAGCTCACGCTTGCTCAGTACCGTTCGATGGCGGCCTTCGCGATGTTTGCTTCTGACCTTGATGCTGCAACACGTCGTCAGCTCACGCGCGGTGAGCGTCTCATGGAGCTTCTCAAGCAGCCGCAAAACTCGCCCTATGTTGTTCAAGACCAGGTTGCGTCCATCTGGGCCGGCACAAATGGTTACCTCGATGATCTTGAGGTCAGCGAAGTCCTTTCCTTTGAAAGCGGCCTGCTGGACTACTTGCGTGCAAACTCCACGGTGCTTGATGAGATCGCCGCAACCGGTGAGCTCTCGAAGGAAACCGAAGAAGCTCTGCGTGCTGCGGTTGAGACCTTCCATGGTCAATGGGTGAGTGCGAAGGCATCACCGGTCTCGCTTGATGACGCTGAGGTGCAGGCCGAGCGTTCTCAGGAAGAAATCGTTCGTTCGCGCCCGGTAGTGTCTGAGGCCTGAGTATGGGCGGACAACAAAGGATCTATAAACAGCGGATTGCATCTACGCAGACGCTGGCTAAGGTCTTTCGTGCGATGGAAATGATCGCGGCATCGCGAATCGGCGCCGCGCGTCGGGCAGCTACTGAACTTGGACCCTATGAAAAGGCTCTGACTCAGGCAGTTGCCGCTGTCGCTATCCATACTGACCTTGACCACCCGCTGACTCGTGAGCGTCACGATACGCCACGTGTCGCGGTCCTTGTGGTTGCTTCCGATCGAGGGATGGCCGGAGCCTACTCAGCAACGATTCTTCGCGAGGCCGAACGTCTTGTCGAACGCCTCGAAGAAGAAGGAAAAGTCCCGGTTCTGTACACCTATGGTCGACGTGCCCAGGCGTACTTCCGTTTCCGGGGCGTGGAGATCGAAGATTCGTGGGAAGGGGAGTCCGATTCACCTTCCCAGGAGATCAGCAATCAGATCGCTCGCGAGCTTCTTGAGCGCTTTACGGATTCAGATCCTATGACAGGCGTGTGCGAAGTTCATTTGGTCTACACGCGGTTCAAGTCGATGATGAGTCAGGTTCCTGAGGTTCGACGCATGATTCCTCTTTCCGTTGTCGATGCTCCTGAAGGGGATCGTGAACGCGATGAGGAACGCGGTGAGCACAAGGTGAATGCCGAGCTCTTCCCCGAGTACGAGTTCATTCCTTCACCCGAAGAAGTTCTTGACACCCTGCTTCCGCTGTATGTCTCGAGCAGGATCCGAAATGTTCTTTTGCAAGCTGCCGCATCAGAGTTGGCTTCGCGCCAGCGCGCAATGCATACGGCAACGGATAACGCAGAAGAGCTCATTACGAAATACACGCGTCTGGCGAATTCGGCCCGTCAGGCGGAGATCACTCAAGAGATCACTGAAATCGTGGGCGGTGCCGACGCATTGGTCCAGGGCTGAGGCCCGTGCACATGGAGAAAATAGAAATGACTACTACTTCAACGGGACAGGGACGGGTCGCACGTGTTGTCGGACCGGTTGTCGATGTTGAGTTCCCGCCGGACGCAATTCCTCCCTTGTACAACGCATTGCACGTTGACGTGAATCTTTCCGGGCAGAGCGAAGGTGAATCCGGCGTTCAGACGATCACCCTTGAGGTTGCTCAGCACCTCGGCGACAACCTGATTCGTGCGATTTCGCTCAAGCCGACCGACGGTATGGTTCGTGGTTCGGTTGTCACCGATACCGGTGCTCCGATCTCGGTTCCGGTAGGCGACATCACGAAGGGTCACGTTTTCAACGTGACCGGTGAGGTCTTGAACCTTAAGCCAGGTGAACATCTGGAAATCACCGAGCGCTGGCCCATTCACCGCCAGCCTCCGGCATTCGACCAGCTTGAGGCCCGTACGAAGATGTTCGAAACGGGCATCAAGGTTATCGATTTGCTCACCCCATATGTTCAGGGTGGCAAGATCGGCCTCTTCGGTGGCGCAGGCGTGGGCAAGACCGTTCTGATTCAGGAAATGATTCAGCGTGTTGCTCAGAACCACGGTGGCGTTTCGGTTTTCGCTGGTGTTGGTGAGCGTACCCGTGAAGGTAACGACCTGATTCACGAAATGGAAGAGGCCGGTGTCTTCGATAAGACGGCACTTGTCTTTGGGCAGATGGATGAACCGCCGGGGACCCGTCTTCGTATCGCGCTGACCGGTTTGACCATGGCAGAGTACTTCCGCGATGTTCAGCATCAGGATGTGCTGCTCTTCATTGACAACATCTTCCGTTTCACCCAGGCCGGTTCAGAGGTTTCGACGCTTCTGGGCCGTATGCCCTCCGCTGTCGGTTACCAGCCGAACCTTGCTGATGAAATGGGACAGCTTCAGGAACGTATTACGTCTGCTGGTGGTCACTCGATTACGTCGCTGCAAGCAATTTACGTTCCCGCTGACGACTACACTGACCCGGCACCTGCTACGACCTTCGCCCACTTGGACGCAACGACTGAGTTGTCGCGTGAAATTGCATCACGCGGTATTTACCCTGCTGTTGATCCATTGGCATCGACGTCTCGAATCCTTGATCCGGCACTGGTCGGTCGTGAGCACTACGACACTGCTACTCACGTGAAGGCGATCTTGCAGAAGAATAAGGAACTGCAAGACATCATTGCCATTTTGGGCGTTGATGAATTGTCTGAAGAAGACAAGGTCACCGTTGCACGTGCACGCCGCATTGAGCAGTTCCTCTCGCAGAACACCTACATGGCTGAAAAGTTCACCGGTGTTGAGGGCTCGACTGTTCCGTTGTCCGAGACCATCGAGGCCTTCAAGCGAATTGCTGAGGGCTACTACGATCAGGTCCCGGAGCAGGCCTTCTACAATATTGGTGGCATCGACGATCTTGAACGTCGTTGGCACGAGATCGAGAAGGATAACTGACGTGCCTGCCACCGATAAGTTGCAGGTCGAGATCGTTTCACACGAAGGTAGGCTTTGGCACGGTAGTGCATCTCAGGTCAGCTTTCCGGCAACGGACGGCTCCATCGGTGTGCTTCCTGGACGGCAACCGGTTCTTGCGGGTCTTGTTCCCGGACGTGTGAGTATCACGACTGAGCAAGGAGTTGTCGACTTCGATATCGATAAAGGTCTGGCTTCAGTAGATTCCGACTTTATTACGATTGTTGCGGAACACGCCTCCCAGATGTGAGTGAGCGGTGTGCGGGCTTAAACTGTCCGCACACCCTCATTTTCATTTTCTTCAGGAGGTTTTCATGGTTTTCGTTATTTACGCGATCGTGGTCCTCCTCCTTACCCTTTTTGCCCTCTGGGGCTACGTTAACGTGCGCGCTCGTCGCCTCGACCAGCAAGTCGGCGCCTTCCGCGCATGGGCACGTCTCGATTCGCATTCGGGCTGGATGTCAGGCATTGGCCAATATCAGGGTGATCGTTTGTGCTGGTATCGCCTCATTGCGCTTTCGATGAAGCCTCATGTTGTTCTCCCCAGGCACGGCTTTGAAGTTTCCCTTCCCCTGCAGCGCTCGACCGATGGCTCCATGGTCGAGGTTCGACTGACTTCAGGGGATGTTTTTTTGGATATTGCAATCGAACCTTTGACCTACAACGGTCTTGTGTCCTGGTGTGAGTCTGAACCGCCCGCAATTCAAAGTTAAGTTGTACTCGAAGTCCTGAAAGGCGGGCTTGTGCGCGTCCTTATTGCCTCTTGCACAGTTGATTACTCTGGTCGTCTCAGTGCGCACCTCGATCGTGCGGTCCGCTTGATTATGCACAAAGCGGATGGTTCAGTCCTCATCCATTCTGATGGTGGATCATACAAACCCCTGAACTGGATGAACGCGCCTTGCACTGTCACTACTGAAACCCCTGAAGAAGGCGAAGAACTCGACGGCGTCACGCAGATTTGGCAAGTACAAGCCGATAAAACGGATGACCGTCTTGTCATCCGAATTCACGAAATCATTAGCGATGTGAGCGAGGAATTCGGCGTCGACCCGGGCCTGGTCAAAGACGGGGTTGAAACGCACCTTCAGGAACTCCTCGCCGAACAGGTTCCTCAGATCCTAGGGGAGGGGTGGGAACTTGTTCGCCGCGAGTACCCCACACCGGTCGGCCCCGTTGACCTCTTAGTGCGAGACCCGCAAGGACTCCCAGTCGCGATCGAGGTGAAGAGGCGCGGTGGAATGGATGGCGTTGATCAACTCACGCGTTACCTCTCTCTTTTGGGACGCGATCCACTTCTTGACGGGATTCGCGGCATCTTTGCAGCTCAAGAAATCACCAAACAGGCCCGTACGCTTGCTGAGGACCGTGGGATTGACTGCTTGATCCTGGATTACGACGCGATGCGCGGTTTCGACGATCCCGACTCGCGTTTGTTCTAGCCCCGCGATGGACGCATCTACCCAGCGAAGCCTCGCTCGCATCATCAGCCAGGGCCTCGTCACATCCACCGCAGCTGAGGACCCTCATGATGCTGTACGCACGCTTCTTGCTCTCCAGGCACAGCAACCATCCTCAGTTCCTTGGGCGATCAATCTTCGCCTTCGCATGCCTTCGATTGCACAGATTGATCAGGCTTTCGACAACTGCCAGCTTGTGCGTTCGTGGCCCATGCGTGGCACTATTCACGTCACCTGTGGCGAGGACCATCATTGGCTCCGCTTGCTGCTACGGCATCGATATAATGGATGGCTACGCTCTTTTGAAGAAGAAGGATTGACTCGAGGCCTCCTCAATGAAGCGGCGCAGATCGCATGTAAGCAGATTCGCGACTTCGGGCCGCAAAGTCGAGAAGAGCTCTGCAAGGCCTGGGAGGACGCGGGGATCCGGACAGGGACGGGACCGCAGCGCGAGGCTGCGCGTCGAGCGGGGGAGAAGGGGATCTTCCTTGATCGCCGGCACCTCTTTTTGGACCTGCATATTTCTGGCTATCTTGCTGCAGGCCCGAGGCGGGGAAATTCTTTCCTTTTCATTGACGCGGGCAAGCTAGCGCCTGCGGAGGGCGTGGCTCAGGGAGAAAGAGATTACGAGGCCGCGCTGGTCTACCTTGCGCGCCGTTACGCCTGGGGACACGGGCCAGTGAGCGCTGAAGACCTTGCCCGTTGGGCGGGCATCCCCAAGCGCGAGGCCGCTCGAGCTTTAGACGGCGCTGCACAGGAAAAGCGCGGGCACAACTTTCCGATTATCCACACGCAGATGGGGTACCACCGTGCCGATCTTGACGCACTTCTGCGCGCTCATAGTGAGGAAGCACGTTCGCTCATTTCATGCCCGTCTTTTGATGAGATTCATGTTGGTTATGCAGACCGTTCGTGTCTAGCTGACGCTCAAGCAGAACACGCAATTTGCCCAACAAAGAACGGAATGTTTCGCCCTTTCATCATTGAAAACGGCCGTGTCATTGCGGTGAAAGACCCACGCGCGGTTATCAATTTGTCGATTCTTATGAAGGCGCGCTGTCCTTAGCATCTCTTGAACAAGCGGAGGCAATTGCTCAGGTGATGAGCGGAAATTGACTGCGAAAGCGCTGGCCAGTGTGACAAAATAGAGCTATGGATCAACAAATTATGCGAGGCCGCGTAATCCTGAAGGACTCCATCATTGACGATGGTGTTATTGAGATCGAAGGCCAATTCATTACCCGTGTATGTGCCGCTACAGAATATGAAGGAGATCTTCCTGCTCCCAGTGATTCAACCTTCCTTCCCGGGCTGGTTGATGTTCACTGCCACGGCGGCGGTGGAGAGTCTTTCCCCAATGCAACAACTGGCGAAGCGGCAATGGTTGCAGTCATGGAGCATCGTCGCCATGGTACGACCAGCCTGGTTGCTTCATGTGTGACGGCCGATGCCGATACTCTGAAAGCCCGTGCACGCACTCTTGCTTCTTTGGCGAAGCAGGGGGAACTTGCCGGAATCCACTTCGAGGGTCCTTTCGTTTCACACGCACGCTGCGGAGCGCAAGATCCCACCTATATCGTCGATCCCGATCCCGATCTCACTCGAGAATTGATCGAGCTGTGTGAGGGCTATGCCCTCTCCATGACCCTTGCCCCCGAAAAGCCTCGCGCATACGGTGAAGGCTCGGTCGCGGAAGCCCTGATCGACGGGGGAGCGCTTCCCTCATGGGGACATACGGATTCGACTTCTGTATATGCTCGCGAGGCATTGGAATATTCGCGTGCACGTTTTGCCCAGTCCAACACCAGCCGTGGCCCGCGCGCGACCATTACCCACCTCTTCAATGGGATGCGCCCGCTTCACCACCGCGACACCGGCCCGATCGCAGAGTTCCTCTCCGATGCCGCACGCGGCGGCGCTGTTGCTGAACTCATCTGCGACAACGTCCATGTCGATCCGCTTCTGGTTCGTGACGTTTACGAGTTGGTGGGCCGCGACCACGTCGTTTTTATTACGGATGCGATGGCAGCTGCCGGCATGCCCGATGGTGCTTACACCCTCGGTCCTCAAGACGTTGTGGTTCGTGATGGCATTGCCCGTCTCGCTCAAGGAGAATCCATTGCAGGTGGAACTGCACACCTGCTGGATTGTGTGCGTGTTGCTTCCACTCTTGGTGGGATTCCGCTGGTGGATGCTGTCTACATGGCCTCGGTACAGGGCGCAACCATCCTGGGTGATGATCGCATTGGCTGCCTTGAGGCCGGTAAGTTCGCCGATGTGGTCGAGGTTGATTCTGCTCTTAATGTGCGTCGGGTTTTGCGCCGTGGCACAGTAGTGGAGTGAGAGGAAAGCGATCTCGTAAGCGTCCCTGGGGCGAGAGCAGGCCACTTCAGGTCTCTGCTCTCGCCTCGATGGCGCACAGCGAAATTGGGCCCGATGGCGATTACTATCAGGTCCAGTATCTTCGGACATCCTCCAAAACCTACACATGTCCCGCGTGTTTGCAGCCCGTCACGGTGGGGAGTGCACATGTCGTCGCCTGGCCTGAAGAACGTGCTTACGGTTTAGAACAGGGTGTTCGCGCTCGGCGACACTGGCACCTTAACTGTTGGAAACGTGGTCTTCGACCGGCATAATGGGCGTGATCGGCTACGTGCACGTGGCGTGAGACACCTCCAGTATGCACTCGTGTTGTTTGCCCGTAGAGTTACAACTAGAGGTTGACAGTATCCCATTACTAGGAGAGTCCGAGTGGATCAGCTCAAGAGATTTCCAGGAGCAGTTGCTGCATGTGCAGTTGCGGTGATTGCAGCGATCGTTGCCGTGCTGGCTTTGACTATTTGGAAGCCTGCGCAGCAAATCAGTGCCACCGTTTCACCCGAGCAGCCGGTTGTTATCACCCGAGAGGGGCTTTTCCAACTTGAGGGCGGCGAAGTCACGGTTACCGCTTCCTCGGCATCTGGTCAACAAGTCACGATGGCACTGGGTACGTCTTCTGATGTTCGAGGCTGGGTTTCAGACCTGTCCTACGCTGAAATTACCGGTATTTCCGCCAACCGCAGCAATCTTTTGACCCAGGGACACGACGCGCAAGTAAGCGCTTCTCCCACGCCGACGCCTTCTCCTTCCCCCTCGAGCGAGCAGCCTCAGAATCCGGAGGCATCCCCCCAGCCTTCGCCTTCCACGAGCGCAACGCCGAGTTTGTCGGCAGCTGGCGGAGATATGTGGCTTGACGAGGCCACCGCCGCCTCGAGTGCGACCATGACTCTTCGCGATGTCCCCGCAGGCCGCTCCCTTGTCATTACCTCGGATGGAAAGACCGCTTCCGACCTGACCGTCACCATGACGTGGAAGACCCCGCACAAGAACGTCTTGGCCATCGCTTCGGGGATCATTGCTCTGCTCTTCCTGTTGATCGCTGGTGCACTGGTGGGATTCGCTCTTTGGCGCGAACGTCAACACTCGGATATGCATACTGACGAAGACGATCCTCAAGCTCCTTCGAAGGCGCTGTCTTTCTTTGAGGAAGAAGCTGCCGGAGAGCCGGAACTCCCGGCGAGTGAAGATGATGGCCTCGTGGAAGAAGAACTTCTCTCCAGTGAAGATGAGGAGGCTTTTGAGGAAGAGGAAAACGCAGGCAATGAGTATCCCTCTGAGGATCCAGCGGTTGTTGATGAAACTGAAGACAATACGCAGCCTGAAGAAGAACCACGGTTTGGTCGTCACGGGATTGTGAGCGAGGACGAACACGTTGATCCTCCCCAGCGTGAATCCACGGACACCGGCATTATCGACTTGTCGAGCATCCGACCTGGCGCTGTCTTGCCCTCTCGTCGTGCACTGCGTCAGGCGCGTGAAAATGGCGAGAATCGCGTGGTCATTGGCGGACAGGAATTCGACACTGGACTGATTCCACAGGTTTCCAAGGACGAAGAAGGAACAGGCGAAGAAACTGCCGAGAAACGTCCGTGGGGTCAGATTATCGGTGGATGGATGTCCTCTAAGGAACGCGGAAAGAAGGAGCAGTGATATGAGCGCACGACGTTTTCTTCCTGTTTTTGTCATTCCCGCTTTCGTTCTGGCTGCCTGCAGCAGCGGGGACTTGGTTGCTCCCGAAACCACTGCTCAGGCCTCGGCCAGTGCACCGAACTTAGATTCTGCCCGCGTCGAGCGCATTCTCGATTCGATTCAAGACACGCTCAACACGGCGGATTCCAGTCGCGATCCCGCGCTTCTTCAGGCTCGTCTTGAAGGTGGCGCTCTGCGTATGCGCGCGGACCAATACGCCGCAGCGAAAGCCACAAATACTGAGGTCTCCAAACTCATTGTGAATGAAGGATCGGTTGCGGTCTCAAATTCGAATGATTGGCCTCGCGTCATTGTGAATGTTTCGAATCCGGATCGAACCTCTTTGCCGGTGATCGCTTTCGCAGTCCAAGAGGATGCACGCTCACAGTACAAACTTCTGGGGTGGGCGCGTGCGCTGGGCGGTGCACAGTTCCAGCTCGATAACATGGAAAAGGGCTCCGCACCTTTGAGCGCGGATGCTCAGGGCTACGTCAAGACCCCGAAGGAAGCGCTGCAGGGTTACGTTGATATGCTCAACTCCGGCAACGCTGGGAACGACCAGTATTCCGGTGATGACTTTGCTCGCCGCTACCTTCAAGACGCAAAGAGCCTGAATGATGCTGTGCAGGCAGCAGGAAACGTTCAAGCTCATGCTGAAGTCTCGGACGAGTTCCCCATCGTTGGTGTCCAGCTGGTTGACGGTTCGTCACTGGTCGTTGCTTCCTTCACCTATACTCAAACCTATCAGCGTACTGTTGCTCGCTCGACAATGCGTCTGGGAGGAACGACTGCAGCCCTTGCTGAGGGCGACGATGATACCGTTAAGGGGAAGGCAACAGCGACCTACGTTGCAACGGTCCTCTTGCACATCCCAAAGTCGGGTTCTGATTCACAGGTGATCAGCGTGGTGGGTGCCGAACGTGCACTCGGCTCGGTCGTAAAGGACGATAACGCGGGCAACCCTGATCAACGTTAAGGGAGATTAATAGATATGAATAACGAGGCTCATAACCCTCAGCCTGCAGATTCTCACGGCGCAGTGGATCTGAGCGCCGCTACAGCGCGAGGTAACTCTTCGGGTGGAGTGCAGCCGGCAGCCCAGGGAAATCCTGCGATGCAGGCTCCGATGTCCCAGCAGGGGGCGGGCCTTGATATTCCTCTTGTCGATACCTGCGATGATTCGACTTTCGAGGCCGTCGCCGCGCGCTCGCAACAGGTGCCCGTGGTCATCGTGCTTTGGGCAGCTCAGTCATTGGAGTCCAAGCAGCTTCTGGCAACTTTGGAAGAACTTGCTCGGGACAAGATGGGCGCTTTCCAACTTGTGGAAATCGATGCCGCTCGTGCACCGCGCGTGGCGCAGGCCTTCCAGGTACAAGTTATTCCCACTGTTGTTGCTTTGGTCGGCGCCCGTCCGGTTCCTCTTTTCCAGGGAGTTGCTCCCAAGGAACAGGTCGCACCGGTTATCGAAGATCTTCTTCGAGCCGCCCAGCAAATGGGTGTAACCGGACGAGTTGCCGTGAGTGGAGAGGACGTCGCGAAGCCGATCCCCGAAGAACATCTCCCGGCTCTGGAAGCTGAAGAACGCGGTGACTTAGAAGGCGCGCGCGCAGCTTGGGACAAGATTATTGAATTGAATCCCCGTGATGAAGACGCAAAAGATCATCGTGCACGTGTGAATCTTCGTTTGCGTGAAAGCTTGGCAAGCGATGATCCCTCTGCCCGCGCCGATGCACTCTTTGCCGCAGGCCAGTACGCCGAGGCTTTTGAGGTCCTCTTGCAGCTCATGGAGGATGCTTCGGAAGAAGAAAAAGAAGACTATCGCGTACGTCTCTTGGATCTTTTCCGCATCGCCGGGAACACTCCCGAAGTTAAGGCGGCTCGTCGTCGTCTCTCATCCCTGTTGATGATCTGATCAGACGGCAGCTTACTTTAGAGCACGTTAAAGGGAGTGGGTGCGGATCCTAGGATCCGCACCCACTCCCTTTTTCTAGTAGCTGTTACTTTTCAGGAGCGAGCCAGAGACCACCCAGAGGCGGAACTCGAAGTTCGACTGAGAAAGGACGTCCATTCCACGGGACTTCTTCGGCGACAAGGTCTCCGATATTCACCACTCCAGATCCGCCGAAGGCAGGATCATCTGTGTTTACGACTTCGCGCCAGGTGCCGCCGTGTGGCAAACCAACGCGGTAGCCCTCGTGGGGGTTACCCGCAAAGTTCACGACGCACACAAGCTCATCGTGAGCGCTGTGTCCGCCAGCGGCCTCGGACTTACGAATGTAGGAAATGAGGTTGTGATCGCCATCGGAGGCGTCGATCCACTCAAATCCGGTGTAGGTATCGTTCCACAGTGCTGCGTGGGCGCTGTAGAGCTCGTTCAAACGCGAGACCAAGGCAGCCATTCCAGCGTGATCGGGGCGATCGTAGAGCCACCAATCAAGAGAATAGCTTTCGTTCCACTCTTGCTCCTGGGCGAATTCTTGTCCCATAAAGAGGAGCTGCTTGCCGGGGTGAGACCACTGGTAGGCATACAGTGCGCGCAGGCCCGCCATCTGTTGCCAATGATCGCCCGGCATCTTTGAGACAAGCGCGCCCTTACCGTGAACAACCTCATCATGAGACAGGGGCAAGACATAGTTCTCGGAGAAGGCGTAGACCAAGGAGAAGGTGAGCTCACCGTGGTGCCACCGGCGATTGACCGGATCTTCCGAGAGATAGCGCAGGGTGTCGTTCATCCACCCCATGTTCCACTTCATGCCAAAACCGAGGCCTCCGCCGGAAGTAGGAGCAGTCACTCCTGGCCAAGCGGTTGACTCTTCGGCAATCATGACGATGCCCGGGTGCAAGCGGTATGCCGTTGCAGTTGCTTCTTGAAGGAAGGAGATCGCCTCGAGGTTTTCACGCCCACCATACTGGTTGGGGCGCCACTGACCGTCCTTGCGGGAGTAATCGAGGTAGAGCATCGATGCTACTGCGTCAACGCGTAGACCATCGATATGGAACTGGTCGAGCCAGTAGAGAGCATTGGCAACGAGGAAGTTACGAACTTCCGTGCGTCCAAAGTTAAAGACGTAGGTTCCCCAGTCGGGATGTTCCCCGCGGAGAGGATCCGGGTCTTCATAGAGGGGAGTGCCATCGAAGCGAGCCAGTGCCCAGTCGTCCTTGGGGAAGTGGGCGGGGACCCAGTCCAAGATCACGCCGATGCCTTCTTGGTGGAGACGATCAACTAGGTAACGGAAGTCGTCGGGGGTTCCGTAGCGTGAGGTTGGTGCGTAGTAGGAGGTTACCTGGTATCCCCAGGAACCGCCGAAGGGGTGCTCGGCAAGGGGCATGAACTCAACGTGCGTGAAGCCCATCTTCTTGACGTAGGGGATGAGTTCATCGGCAAGACCGCGGTATCCCAGATCTTGCTTCCACGAACCCGCATGGACCTCATAAATGGACATTGGGCCTGAATGCGGATTTGTCTCTTCCCGCGCACGCAGCCATTCCTGGTCTCCCCATGTGTGGAATACATCGGTCACCACTGAAGCGGTTGCGGGAGGAATCTCGGTTGCTCGGGCCATCGGGTCGGCCTTTTGGAACCAATCACCCGAGGGGCCTTGGATTTCGAACTTGTAGCGAGCGCCTACGCCAACGCCGGGAACGAAGAGCTCCCACACTCCCGAGGCTCCCATGGAACGCATTGAGTGGGCGGTACCATCCCAGAAGTTGAAGTCGCCGACGACGCGAACCGCGCGAGCATTGGGCGCCCACACTGCGAAGGCAACGCCGTCGACCGGTCCCATGACGCCGTCGAAATGGGTGATATGCGCTCCCAAGACCTCCCAGAGACGTTCGTGGCGTCCCTCGCCGATGAGATAGGTATCCATCTCTCCAAGAGTCGGGAGGAAGCGATACGGATCGTCAACGACTTGTGAGTGATCTCCGTAGGTGACACGCAGACGGTAGTCGGGGATATCGTCTGCCTCGAAAGCACACACCCAGACCCCAGAATGCTCATGGGTCGCGGGGAGCGTCCTATCGGGAGTAATCACCTCGACAGAATCTGCTAGGTGGTGAACACTACGAATGGTGACGACGCCGTCACTAAGGTGTGCTCCCAACACATCGTGAGGAAGAGCGTAGCGTCCTTCGGCTACTGCATCGAGGACGTCTGTGGCCACTGATGTCGCTTGAGGTTCCATGTGTTCATCATCTCATGTTCGAAGGTGATCGTGTAATTACTCGGTTTCGATGGCCATGACATGGCCGAGTCGATCCCAGGGAGACAGTCGGACCCAGTTGGTCGTTGACCAGGAGTAACGCTGTCCGTCGAGTTCATCAACAACCGTGAAGTTAGCTGATGAGGTTCCCAATGAAAGCCCGCTCAAATCAACGTGAACTTCACCCTCAACCGTATTTTCCGGATCGAGTGAAAGAACGACGATGACGGTGTCGGGCACTCCAGTAGGAGAAAAACGAGCAGGAACGTGCTTTGAGAAGCACAGAAGTCGGTCCGATGTCGTGGGATGAATACGTAAGTCGTGGAGCTGACGCAATGCGGGGTGGCGCTCACGCGCACTGTTGAGCAGCGTCAATAGAGCAGGAATTCCTGTCCCTTGGGCAAGCTTGGGATCACGAGGCCTGAACTCGTACTTTTCGTTGTCATTGGGTTCTTCAGCTCCGGGACGCTGGACGTTTTCAACCCATTCGTAGCCCGAGTAGATTCCCCATGAGGGAGCCCCAAGGGCGGCAAGCATAGCGCGGATTGCAAAAATTGCAGTCCCGCCCGTCGTCATTTGAGGCGTGAGAATATCGTGGGTCGTCGGCCAGAACGTCGGGCGAATGAGGTGAGCTGTTTCTTGGGAGAGCTCGGTGAGATACTCTTCGATTTCTTCCTTGTAGGTTCGCCACGCGAAGTAGGTGTAGGACTGGTCAAATCCGACAGCACCCAAGGTTCGCATCATCGCAGGACGGGTGAAGGCCTCGGCAAGGAAGATCACGTCCGGGTAGCGCGTGTGAAGTTCTTCTAAAAGCCGCAGCCAGAAGGGGACTGGTTTCGTGTGCGGGTTATCAACGCGGAAGATCTTGACGCCGTGAGAGATCCACAGTTCAAGCATGTCGCGGATAGCCGTGTAAATCCCCTCGGGATCTCGATCGAAATTCAGGGGATAAATGTCCTGATACTTCTTTGGGGGATTCTCGGCGTAGGCGATGGAGCCGTCGGCACGCTGCGAGAACCAGTCGGGATGCTCACTGACCCACGGGTGATCGGGCGAGCACTGTAATGCGATATCGAGCGCGACTTCGAGGCCGAGTTCGCGTGACTGCTCGACGAAATAATCGAAATCATCGAAGTTGCCGAGCTCGGGATGGATCGCGTCATGTCCGCCTTCGGCTGAGCCAATTCCGTACGGGCTTCCAGGTTCGCCCTTGTGAGCGATCAGAGCATTGTTTTTACCCTTGCGGTTGGTCAATCCAATGGGGTGGATGGGCGTCAAATAGATGACGTTAAATCCCATTGAGGCAATCCTTGGCAAGTCCTCGACAGCGGTGCGCAAGGTGCCTGAGACCCAGCGTCCCTTTGAGTCTTGGAAAGCGCCGTGGGAACGCGGGAAAATTTCGTACCATGCACCGGCAAGAGCGCGGTTGCGGGCAACGAAAAGGGGGTAGGTGCGCGTCGAACCGTAGAGGTCTCTGAGGGGGAACTGCCTAAATACCGCGCGCACGGGCGCCGAGAGACCAGCTGAAAGACGACGCTGGGGAGTTTGCGAGGCATCGCGCAATCCCTTTGCCGCGTCCAAGAGAGTATCGATTGCTGAGCGCGTTGGCTGGGTTTGCGAGGGATTGTTGAGTGCCTCGCCTCGGGTGGCACGTTCCATCAAGAGCGCACCTTCCTCGAGCATCAGCTCGACGTCGACACCCGCGCCGATTTTGACCGAGGCGTCATGGCGCCACGTCGCATAAGGGTCAGACCAGGTATCGATCCTGAAACTCCACTGACCGACGGAATCCGGCATCACCCACGCTTCATAGCGGTCAAGGCCGGGAGCGATGTCGCGCATAAGCGCGCGTGAATGAATCGACCCACCCGGGCGCAGGAGAACTGCCTCGGCTGCGTAGCAATCGTGCCCTTCTCTAAAGACCGTCGCTCGGATAGGGAAAGCCTCAAAAGCAGTGGCTTTGGCGGGAAGATTTCCGTCCTCGACGACGGGGAAAACTTCAGTTGCGGGGATGCGGGCCAGAAGTGTCTCGTTCACATATCTAAGCGTAATCGAAATTGTGAGCGTCGACATACTCTAGCCACTGAGAGGTTGCTGAGAAGACAAAAATGGTGGTGATCCTTACGCGGATCACCACCATTTTTATGAACTTCAGTAGACCATGTGCATAGCCTGACGAACCTCGTTCAGTGTCTGTTCTGCCTGCTCGTTCGCCTTCTCATTTCCTTGGCGAAGAATGGAGAGCAGGTAACCCGGATCTGCGGCCAGTTCTTCGCGGCGAGCGCGGATGGGGGCGAGCATCTCATTGAGTGCCTCGGTAACGGTTGCCTTGAGCATTCCGCCGCCGCCGTCTCCGATCCTCTCGGCGATGGCGGCGGGATCCTCACCCGTTGCCAGTGACGCCAACATCAGCAGGTTGGATACCTCGGGACGATTCTCGGGATCGTAGGTGATATGACGATCCGAATCCGTCTTCGCACGCTTCAAGATACGAGCGGTCTCATCTGCACTCATCGCAAGCTCGATCGTGTTTCCACGCGACTTCGACATCTTTGTGCCGTCAGTCCCCAGGAGGAGGGGAGTCTCAGATAGGAGCGCATCAGGGCGCGGGAAGACTGCGCGCTTGGGGTCGACGCGCCCGTAACGCTTGTCGAAGCGTTGAGCGATCAAGCGTGTCTGCTCGATGTGGGGGAGCTGGTCTTGTCCAACAGGAACAAGATTTGCCTTGCAGAACAAAATGTCGCATGCCTGGTGAACCGGGTAGGTCAGCATCAAACCGGTCATCGCGCGTCCATCGGTTGCCTCAAGCTCAGCCTTCACCGTGGGATTGCGATGCAATTCTGACTCGGTGACCAGCGACAGGAAAGGAAGCATCAGCTGGTTGAGCGCAGGAATGGATGAGTGGTTAAAGATCGTTGTCTTTTCTGGATCGAGTCCAACTGCCAAGTAGTCGGTAACGAGGCCTAAAACGCGTTCCTCAATGGGGCCAACTGCGTCCCGGTCGGTGATCACCTGGTAGTCGGCGACCAGAACCCAGGTGTCAATGCCGCGGTCTTGAAGAAGAACGCGATTGCGCAGAGTTCCAAAGTAATGCCCCAAGTGGAGACGGCCGGTGGGGCGATCTCCAGTTAATACGCGGAATCGCGAGGGGTCCTGGTCGATGGCCTCTTCGATTTCCTTCGAACGTGCGATTGAACGTGCGAGGGATGCATCAGAGGTAGATTGCTCAAGTGTTTCTTCGCTGCTAGTCACTAGGCCAGTCTAGCGTGATCACCCCTGAGGCGAAGACTCTACAGCAGACAGGTAGATATGCATGCTGAAGGGGTCCAAAGAAATAGTGTCGCCTGGAGCCTTTCGATCAAGGGAAGCCGGCAATCGCGTCGCGTCGAACACAGAGCTAATGCCGCCGTCTTCGGGGTTACCCCATGCGGTGTCGAGGACCTGAACCCACGGGCAGCCGCGGCCTTGGGAAAGAACGACATCGCGGTCATCTGTTGTGCCATTGAATACGACCAAGGCGTCGCGGCCGTTGTAGGGGCTACCGGAGCGAAGCATCTGGAAGACTCGAGACTCTTGAGATCCCCAAATGTCATCCCTCATCGGTGAGCCATCGGCGCTATACCAAGAAAGATCAGCGATGACATCGCCATGAGGATCTGTTCCTGAGAAGAAAGCCATAGGGCGAAGCGCCGGGTGAGCGCGGCGCAAGGCCAAAAGCCAACGCACCGTCTGGAGCTGATCTTTCTGGAGTTCAGAAAGATCCCAATCGATCCATGAGATCGGAGAATCCTGACAGTAGGCATTGTTATTGCCAAATTGCGTACGAGAAAATTCGTCTCCTGCAACCAACATTGGAGTTCCCGAAGAGACCAACAAAGTTGCAAGTAGATTTTTCTGGCTGCGCTGACGGGCAGGGATAATGTCTTCGACAATGCCCGTTACGTCGCGGACATCGGGATCAACACCGATGATGGGGGAGGCAATTGCCCCCTCCAAACCGTGATTCCACGAGTTGTTGTTATCAGAACCATCACGGTTTTCTTCGAGGTTTGCCAGATTGTGCTTGTGATCGAAAGCCGTCAGATCTGCCAAGGTAAAACCATCGTGGGCGGTTACGAAATTGACCGAAGCGCTGGGACCTCGCAAATATCCCACGCCGTGACCGAAGACATCTTGAGAACCTGACAAGCGAGTCGCGAACTCGTTCGAACCGCCGGCGCCACGCCCGCCGGCCAAGGCGCGCATATCGGAGAGCCAGAAAGTGCGCACCGTATCGCGGAAACGGTCATTCCATTCACAGAATGGATCAGGGAAATTGCCTGTCTGCCAGCCGCCGAGGCCGACGTCCCAGGGTTCGGCAATGAGTTTGACCTCACGAAGAATCGGATCCGCGCCCATCCCGATCAGAACGGGGTGCATCGGAGTGAAACCATTAGCAAAGCGCCCCAAGGTAGCGGCAAGGTCGAAGCGGAACCCATCGATCCCCATATTCGATACCCAATAGCGCAAAGAGTCCAAGATGAGCGAAATAACCTGGGGATTATCCGTATTGACGGTGTTTCCAGTCCCTGTCGTATCGATGATGTGCGAGGGGTATCCCTCGGTCCGGCGGTAGTACAGGGGCGAATCAAGTCCGCGGAAAGACAAGGACGGACCGGCATCACCGTTTTCACAGGTGTGGTTGTAGACGACATCCAGGATGACTTCGATACCTGCTTCATGCAGGATCGAAACCATTCCACGAAATTCATCAATGACTGCCTGAGGTCCGCGTGCACGGGCAGAAGCGCTGGCATAGGAAGGTTCGGGGCTAAAGAATGACAGAGTCGAGTATCCCCAGTAGTTCGTGAGTCCACGTTCAACGAGGAAAGGCTCATCAGACTTTGCGTGGACTGGGAGTAGCTCGACGGAAGTGACGCCAAGTTCCTTGAGATAGCGCACTGAGGCAGGGTGGGCGAGTCCTGCGTAGGTGCCGCGAAGGTTGGGGGGAACCTCCGGCATATTCTGCGTAAAACCTTTGACGTGAAGCTCATAAATGACTGTCTCGTCCAAAGGAACCTTAGGCTGGGGTGCGAGCTTGAACGAGGTGTCGATAACCACGCTATGCGCGTTGTAAGGTGCGGAATCTGACTGCGAAGGCTCAAGCGGATAGGAAACCGGGTAGAGATCTTCATCAACGCTGTGTGCGTAAACTTCCGGGCAAATATCGACGCTGCCTGCGAGCCCGCGGCCATAGGGGTCAATGAGTAGCTTGTTGTAGTTGAAGAACAAGCCTGCGTCGGGATCCCAAGGTCCTTGAGCGCGGAAGCCGTAGTGGGTACCAACTCCAAGACCTTCGATGTAACCGTGCCAGATTCCGTGATCAGGCCCAAGAAGGTGGTAGCGCTCTTCGCTACCGCTTTGCGGGTCGATGACGCAGAAATCTACTTGAGTCGCGCGCGTGGAGACAACAGCGACGTTAAGGCCCGATCCTGCCACTGAAACGCCCAACTGACGAAAGTGAGGATTTGGCCGATTAACGGCACGGAACGCGTGTGTTTGCTGTTGTGACATTACCGCCTCTACATCTGTCATAACAGCTATAAGCATAGTCGCTCCTGTTCCTCAGCACACTCGGAGCTGCGCGCATGAGGCCTGATATGGCACTCTGGATACATGAGGATTGCAGTGCTGGCTAAGCAAGTTCCCGATACCAGCTCGGGGCGTCGTTTTGAAGGCTCGCGTCTTGTCCGCGGTGAAGACGATGTACTGAATGAATTTGATGAGAATGCAGTCGAGGCGGCGGCCGAGCTTGTTGCTGCTCACGGCGGTGAAGTGCTCGCTGTGAGCATGGGGCCGGAAGATGCCAGTGACGCACTGGTTCGTTGTCTTGCTCTCGGCGCCGATAGCGCGTACCTCCTTTCAGACCCCTTGCTTGAAAACGCTGATGTCACAGTGACAGCGCGCGCACTCGCGGCTTTGATCTCGCTCTTGGCCGAAGAAGAAGCGATCGACCTTGTTTTGTGCGGCATGGCGGCATCCGATGCAATGACCTCGATGCTCCCGGCAGCACTCGCCGCTGTCATGAATGTTCCTTTGGTATCTCAGGTTCGTGAATTGACAGTTGATCCCGATAGCGGTCACGTCCAAGCACTGCGCAGCGTGGATGGTGTTGATGAAACTTTGCGCGCGCCCCTTCCGGCAGTCATCTCTGTGACGGATCAACTCAATGAGCCGCGATTCCCCGGCTTTAAGGATTTGAAGGCAGCACGCATGAAGCCTCTCGTTCAGGCCGAACTCGATGACGTCGCTGGCTACGATCCCACTGGATGCCTCAGTGAATTAGTCTCCGGAGCTCGCTCCGAGATGCCTTTGGGCGTTGTCTCGATGACAGAACATAATCGCGGCGGCTCTGGTGAGGTCTTCACCGATACCGGGGACGGCGGGACGCGCCTGGCTGAGTTCATTGAGGAGAAGATGAAATGAGCACTTGTCTTAAGGACGCGATTGTCGTCATCGATTGTTCGGATACCGCTTCGCTGGGTTCGCGTTACCGCGACATGATTGCCCAGGCGCATGAGTGCGCCGAAGCTGTCCACGCGATTGTCGTCTCTCAGGAAGAGCGCGAGTCTTTGCGCGAAGAACTTGGACGCCTCGGTGTTTCTTCTTGCGTTTTCCTCCAGGTAAATGAATCGGTGCTGACTGCCTCGGCACTTTCCCCTGCACTTGCGTCGGCTTACTCGCGTTTCGGCAACCCGCAGGCCCCGCTTCTTTTTGCTTCGCGTTTCCTTGACCGTGAGTGCGCAGCGTCGCTTGCGATCACTTTGGGAGGCTGCGCGATTGCCGAGGCCCTGGCTCTTCGCGTAGAAGACGGACACTTGTGTGCGACTACGGATGCTTTGGGGGGAACGTGGCGCGCAGAGATTGCGACGCACAGTGCCCCAGCGTGCGTGTGCGTGCGTTCTCGTGGATTGGAAGTAGCGGCTGAGGAAAACGAATGCGTTGAACTCGCTAGTGAAGTCGTAGAGCCCGATCCTACGCGTACGCTCGTCGTCGAGCGGGTTGAAGCTAGCTCTGATGGGCGTCCCAGTGTCACTGATGCGCAGGTCGTTGTCGTTGGCGGTCGTGGTGCCGGAAATGATTGGTCTCTTGTTGAAGATCTCGCCGACGTCTTGGGCGCTGGAATTGGCGCGACCCGCGATGCTGTTGACGAAGGCTGGGCTCGCCGCAGTGCGCAAATTGGACAAACCGGTCTCACGATTGCTCCCAAGCTCTACATCTCGCTCGGCGTCTCGGGCGCGATTCATCACACAGTGGGGATTATGTCCTCGCAAACGATCGTTGCAATCTGTGATGACCCCGATGCGCCAATCTTCGAACTCGCGGACTTTGGCGTAGTGGGCGATATGTACGAAATCGTTCCCCAGGCTCTGGAACACTTGCGCGCATGGCAGGCATCTAGAGCCGACAACTAGTGAAAGACACACGTGTCGCATTACCTTGATCACGCGGGATCAACGCCTCTGGCCCCCGGTGTTTGTGAAGCATGGATGCATGCCCAGGAAGCACTGAGTGAACGCCCTGGGAATCCGGCTGCGCTACATGCCGGTGGACGCGCTGCACGCAGGATGCTTGAAGATGCGCGAGAACGTGCGAGTGCTGCCCTTGGTGCCGAGCGTGCGGAGCTGGTCTTCACATCGGGCGCAACAGAATCTGATGCTCTTGCACTTCTTGGGGCTTCTCGGGGAATGCGAAACAAAGATGCGACGCGCAGCGATGTGTGGATGTCGCGCCTTGAACACGACGCAGTCAGCGAACAATCTGAAGCGCTGGGGCGTGAGGGCTTTAACATTCGCAAGTTTGATGTCGATTCACGGGGTGTTACGACATTTGAGAATCTGCGTGAAAACCCGGAGATGCTTCAACGTGCCGCGCTCATGTCCCTGACGTGGGTGTGTTCTGAAGTGGGAACTATTCAACCGATCGGGGAACTATCTGAACTCGTCAGGTCACACTCCCTAGACGTGCAATCTCCTCTTCTTCACTCCGATGCAGCGCAAGCAATTGGATACTGCGATGTCAATTTCAGCGAGAGTGGCCTCGACCTGCTGACAGTGGGAGGCCACAAAGTTGGGGCCCCCGTCGGCACTGGTGCATTACTTGTTCGCCGGGGAGTGAAGGTCGTAACCGACCGCCCAGGTGGAGGACACGAAAGGGGGATCCGCTCGGGTACCCCAGATGTTGCTGGCGCATGTGCACTGGCAACTGCACTGGAGTACGCAGCTGCACACCGCCTCGAACGGGTTCAGAGGGCGCAAGACCTTCGTCGCCGTCTCCTTGCTGGTCTTCCCAGCGATGTGCGCATGACGGTGGACCCCCACGCGGCCTCGGCGGCGATTATCCACTTGATGATCCCGACTCACCATCCCGAAGCGGTCCTTTTAGCAATGGATATGGCGGACATTGACGTCTCGGCTGGATCCGCGTGCCATGCTGGTGTTTCGCGGCCTTCAAGAATCGTCATGGAACTGGGATACGACGAAAACCAGGCTCTGGGGGTGTTGCGAGTATCGACGGGAATTGAAACTCAGGCAGAAGATATCGATGCTTTCTTGGCAGCACTTCCCGCAGCCATTCGAGCCGGGCAAGCCTTGGATGAACGAGAGGGAACGGGCGCATGAGGGTCTTAGCAGCTCTTTCAGGCGGAGTTGACTCTGCAGTCGCAGCCGCGAAAGCCGTAGAAGCAGGTCACGAGGTAGTCGGTGTCCACATGGCTCTTTCCTCCCAGCCTCAAGAATGTCGCCTTGGCTCACGCGGCTGCTGCTCCGTTGAAGACGCGGCAGATGCTGCGCGCGCAGCTGAGATTATGGGGATTCCCTTCTACGTGTGGGATCTTGCAGAAGAGTTTGAGCAGACAGTGATCACCGACTTCGTTGAGCAGTACGCGGCCGGGCACACCCCGAATCCCTGCGTGCGATGCAATGAGTTTGTGAAATTCAGAGAGCTCGCGCAGCGCGCGCGGGCGCTTGGCTTTGACGCAGTCTGTACGGGACACTACGCGCGGATTGTTGAAGGGCCGAATGGGCCGCAGCTGCACCGAGGCAAAGACGAAGCGAAGGACCAATCCTACGTCTTGGCAATTATGGGACCGCAGGAACTACCACGCGTGATCTTCCCGTTGGGCGAGGCGCCTTCGAAAGCCTGGGTGCGTTCAGAAGCTGAAAGAATGGGGCTGGGGGTTTCCAACAAGCCCGATTCTTACGATATCTGTTTCATCCCCGATGGAGATACCCAAGGCTTCCTCAAGTCTCATCTGGGCTCAAAGCCCGGAGAAATCGTCGATACCGATGGGCAAGTTGTTGGCCGCCACGAAGGGTACTGGAATTTCACGGTCGGTCAGCGTCGTGGTTTGAACTTAGGGAATCCGGCTGCAGACGGTCGACCTCGGTATGTGGTGGAAACACGCCCCGAGACCAATCAAGTGATTGTTGGCGCTTCAGAACTCTTGTCGGTGGACCGTATCACTTGCTCGGATATCGTCTGGCTAGCAAACGACGATCAGGGAGACGTTGACGAGGCCGCGACGAGTGCCTTTGGCGCATCGATCGGGGAGCGGAGCCTGGGCGAGGTTGACGAGCGTGTGCTCACCGCGCAGATCCGTGCCCACGGCACGCCCAGCGTTGTTACCTCTGTCCAGCGCTTCGGGGAAGAGGAAGAAAAGCTTGAGCTCTCCCTGGCGCTGCCAATTCGTGGTGTGGCAGCTGGGCAATCCATGGTTCTGTATCGGGGAACTCGCGTGATTGCCGAGGCGACAATTGAACGTGCAAACCGTGGTGAGGGAAGCGTGGCCTCCTAGGGGAGGCGCGGGAATTTATCAGTGCGCAAGATGGGACTCGAACCCACACGTCAAAGACACTGGAACCTAAATCCAGCGCGTCTACCAATTCCGCCACTCGCGCAACGCTCCGAGTTTACCTTATCGATGGTGCGATGCACTCCTCGAAGCACTACGCGAGCATGGGGCCTCTCTCACGACTAAGCTCGTCGCTATGGCTCAACTTCACGTAGGGGACAAGGCTCCCGACTTCACGCTCGAAACCACGCAGGGAACTCTTTCTTTGCACGACCTCTTAGGACGGGCTCGCGTCGGAGTCATCGTCTATTTCTATCCCAAGGCCTCGACACCCGGGTGTACGAAGGAAGCATGTGATTTTAGGGATCACTTCAATTCTTTTAAGGCACAGGGCTATGAAGTCATCGGCGTCAGCGCCGATTCAATGAAAGCCCTTGAAAACTTTTCGCAGAAACAGTCTTTGAACTTTCCTTTGGCCTCGGACCCGGATAAGACAATGCTTGCCCAGTGGGGAGCATGGGGAGAAAAGAAGAACTACGGCAAGATCTTCTTGGGCATTATTCGCTCAACCATCGTTCTTGACACCAGCGGCGTCGTCACGCATGCCTTGTATAACGTCAAGGCAACCGGCCATGTTGCCCGCTTGCGTAGAGACCTCGGTCTTGATGACTAAGTAAAAATTGGGCCAAACCGCTTCATCGTGGTTTGGCCCGATTTCTATTTGTGATGAGGGATGAATGACTGCGGAGCGCGGTGCGCCGTTGAACCCCACTCCGCAGCCGGCTCTTGTAGATGAGCTGCGAAGGTGAGCGTGTCGCGGTCACAGTGATGTTGCTTGGATCTCCGGATCAAACAGCGGGACCGGCGAAGGACGGCGTTCTTCGGCGGTTGCAAAGGATTCGGCAGCACCAACGAGGGTGTGCAGGTCGTGCCCTTCGAGCATCCACTGTGCCGGGGTCGTCTGATCAAGTACCTCGAGGGGACGTTGGAACCACGAAGCAGCGGTGAGCTGGTGAACCCGACCGCGCAGGCGACCGAGAACATCCGACATATCGTCAATGACGGAGTGATTGGCCATAAGCTGCCACGTGGGGTAGTACCAGATTGTTGAAGGGGATTGGACTGCAAGAATGCGATTGGTTCGCACAGCCTTGTTGATTCCTTGACGCGAAATTCCAAGCCAGGCAACGATGTCGGATGTGGTACACACAGGGCCGACGAGTTCGTGAAGGCCTGGGCGGGGATCGGTCATTGAACGGACCAGATGGGTGGCCTGCTCGACGATATCGGGAGTAATGACGGTACGGCGACGAGCACTTAACTGTTGTTCAATCGATGCGAGCAGATCCTTCTCTGAAGAAGTGAGACGACGCATGAGATGCTCCGAGGGGGGTGAGTAGGGCACAGATACGCAAAGAGGTACCCGGCCATTGGCGCCGCCTCGGCAATGGGTGCGCCATGAGGGACTTGAACCCCCAACCCGCTGATTAAGAGTCAGCTGCTCTGCCAGTTGAGCTAATGGCGCTTCAGTTATGTGTTTACAGTAGCACACAAGTGAACGTACTGTGTGCGCCATGAGGGACTTGAACCCCCAACCCGCTGATTAAGAGTCAGCTGCTCTGCCAGTTGAGCTAATGGCGCTTTGTCCTAAGGACAAGAAAGTAGATTACATACTAATGACGCCATGCGCAAATCATGCCGGGGCCGAATTTTGAGTACGAGGCTGTAGGCTAGGGGAGTGCAAGCAGTTGACATGGCATCGGTCGATAGTCGAGTTTCCCGCGAAAATACGGTAACGCAGGACTACCTCAAAGCAATTTGGGGAGCTGAAGAAAACGGTGACGAAGGAATCACAATTCGTGCACTTGCTTCGCGTGTCGGAGTCGCGGTTTCAACTGCCTCGGAAAAGGTCAAAAGGCTCGCAGCTGAGGGGCTTGCCTTTCACGAACCCTATGGGAAAGTAACTTTGACTGGAGAAGGCCGTCGGCGAGCTCTTGAAGTTGTGCGTCGTCATCGCCTTCTTGAAACTTATCTGCACGATGCTTTGGGCTTCGATTGGGATGAAGTCCACGAGGAAGCCGAAATTCTTGAGCATGCGGTTTCCGACCGTCTTCTGAACCGGATTGATGAACAACTGGGATACCCAAGGCGCGATCCTCACGGAGATCCGATTCCTTCAACTGATGGGCAAGTGCGCATTCTTTCGCTTACTCCCTTGCGTGACATTCCACTTCATCGTCGTATGCGAATAGCTCGTTTTAGCGATAGTGATGCACGTGCTCTTCGCTCCCTCGAATCTAAAGGACTAGGACTTGACGCCGTCGTGGCGATCAGTGAACGAATGGATGCTCAAACGATGAAAATCATCGTTCAAGCAGAAGAAAAAGAACGACTCCTTGAGCTTAACGCCCAAGAAGTCGCCCTTGTGTTCGTCACAAGCGTGGAGGAACAGGAAGCAAGTTACTGAAGCGAGGCCATCTGGGGTGGAACTTTGGCGCCGTAACCCAAAGCAACCACGGCCTCGCGAAGCTTCTCAATCGCAGCGTCGAGTTCTTCTGAGCTTGCAGGGGCTGCATTGCTCAAAAGGACGTCGCTCTCGGTGCGCAGAGGAATGACGTGCAGGTGCGTATGAGGAACCTCAAAACCGGCGATAACAAGTCCGGATCGCTCGACACCAAAGGCACGCTCTTGTGCTCGGCCGATGATCTGCGCGACTTCCATCAAGTGGGTGCATTCCTGTGGATCCAATTGTGTCCATGAAGGAATAGGATCTCGCGGGACGACGAGGACATGACCTGGACTCGTCGGCTCGATGGTTGCGAAAGCAACGCAGGAATCGTCCGCCCAGACGAAACGCCCAGAGAACTCACCTGAAATAATTTTTTTAAAAACGGTACTCATGTCTCTATTGTCGAACGCCGCGAGGGTTTTGCCTAGTGGGAATAAACAGGCAAATTTGCGCCAATGCACTACCCTAGATACGGCATAGAACGAGCCTGAAGACACTGTGTTTTCAGGGTAGATGGAGGCAAGGATGAGCGAGATCTCAACAGGGGAGCCCGATTTCCGTTACACGGCGCAATTGGCCGGAGAGATCGAAAACAAGTGGCAGGACCTATGGGACGAACGTGGGACCTTCTACGCGGATAACCCCGAGGGAGATCTTGCAGGTGATCTAGCCACACGTCAGTCTTTCTTCCTCCTTGACATGTTCCCGTACCCTTCGGGCAAGGGCCTGCATGTCGGCCACCCGCTGGGATACATCGCAACTGACACCGTTGCGCGTTTCCACCGCATGCAAGGTGAGAACGTTCTGTACACCATGGGCTACGACGCCTTCGGTCTTCCTGCAGAACAGTACGCTGTTCAGACCGGCCAACACCCGCGCGTGACAACCGAAGAGAACATCGCGAACATGCGTCGTCAGCTGCGCCGTCTGGGGCTTTCGCACGACCGTCGCCGTTCCTTCGCAACGACCGATGTCGACTATGTGCACTGGACCCAGTGGATTTTCCTTCAGGTGTTCAACTCATGGTTTGATCCGCAGGCACCGCGTCGCGATGGACGAGGCTTGGGTGCCGCGCGTCCGATCAGCGAATTGATCGCACAGTTTGCTTCCGGAGCGCGTGAGCTTCCCTCCGAGATCGCGCAGGGACGTACGTGGGATGAATTGAATTCGCGTGAGCGCGCGCAGATCATCGATTCCTACCGCCTCGCCTATATCTCCGAGGCGCCCGTGAACTGGTGTCCGGGTCTGGGAACCGTTTTGGCCAACGAAGAAGTGACGGCGGATGGCCGTTCAGAGCGTGGTAACTACCCGGTTTTCAAGCGCAGCCTGCGTCAGTGGATGATGCGTATTACCGCCTACGGTGATCGCCTCGCTGAAGACCTCGACACCATTAACTGGCCTGAAAAGGTGCGCACCATGCAGCGCAACTGGATTGGCCGCTCCAACGGCGCGGAGGTTGACTTCATTGCAGTCGGCGAAGGCGTCAGTGATCGTGGTTTCACGGTCTACACGACTCGTCCCGACACTCTCTTTGGCGCAACCTTCGTCGTCTGGTCGCCCGAGCACCCACTCCTTGGTGGCACCACCCCGGGTTCGGCCTCGGACCAAGCAGCGCTGGATATCCCCGCGAGCTGGCCCGAAGGCACCCGCGAGGCCTGGCGTGGTGGCTATGCAACGCCTGCCGAGGCCGTGGCGGCCTACCGTGCACAAGCTGGGGCAAAGACTCCTGAGCAACGCGCAGAAGATGCGGGGGAGAAGACGGGTGTCTTCACGGGCCTGTGGGCAATTAACCCTGTCAATGGCCGTCGCATTCCTGTGTTCATTGCTGATTATGTCCTCATGGATTACGGCACCGGTGCGATCATGGCAGTTCCTGCACACGATGATCGTGACTGGGAATTCGCTCAGCGTTTTGATCTGGATATCATCCGCACTATCGGTGATGCTCAAGATCCGACCGCTCATGACCTGAGCCAGGGCGCCTACACCGGTGATGGCGTTGCAGTTGACTCCGCGAACGAAGAGATTAGCCTCAATGGTCTGGATAAGGACGCGGCAAAGGCGGCAATGACCCAGTGGCTCGAAGAAAAGGGCTTGGGACGCGCTGCTGTTACCTACCGTCTGCGTGACTGGCTTTTCAGTCGTCAGCGTTACTGGGGAGAGCCTTTCCCGATCGTTTGGGACGAAGATGGGGTGGCTCATGCCCTCCCCGAAGAGATGCTCCCTGTTGAGCTTCCCGAGATTAGCGACTATTCGCCTCGTACCTTCGATCCTGATGATGCTGATACGGAACCGGAAGCGCCGCTGGGACGCGCACAGGAATGGGTGAACGTCACCCTGGACCTGGGGGACGGCCCGAAGAAGTATCGCCGTGAAACCAACACCATGCCTCAGTGGGCCGGTTCGTGCTGGTACGAGATGCGTTACACCGACCCGACGAACTCCACTGCTTTTGCCTCGCAAGAGAACCTGTCCTACTGGATGGGGCCGCGAGAGGGCAAGATCAGCGGTGGTACCGACCTGTACATCGGCGGTGTTGAGCACGCAGTTCTCCACCTGCTCTACGCACGCTTCTGGCAGAAGGTCCTCTTTGACCTAGGATTCGTTCCCGACGCTGAGCCCTACCACACCCTGTTCAACCAGGGCTACGTCCAGGCCTATGCCTACACGGATGCTCGCGGGCAGTACGTTCCCGCGGACGAAGTTGAAGGCGACGAATCCACCGGATTCACGTGGAAGGGTGAACCCGTTAACCGTGAATACGGAAAGATGGGTAAGTCACTGAAGAACATCGTGACCCCTGATGAAATGTATGACGCCTACGGCGCCGACGTTTTCCGCGTGTATGAGATGAGCATGGGACCGCTGGACGTCTCACGTCCGTGGGACACCCGCGCGGTTGTTGGCTCCCAGCGTTTCCTGCAGCGTCTGTGGCGAAATGTTTTGGACGAGACCACCGGTGAGGTGACCGTCAGCGATGACCCAATGGATGCAAAGACCGTACGCCTTTTGGCGCGCACCATTGCGGAAGTGACCGTCGAGTACGAGAACCTGCGCATCAACACTGCGATTGCAAAGCTTATCGTTCTCAACAATCACCTGACGTCTTTCGATCGCGTGCCACGCGTTGCAGTCGAGGCCCTCATTTTGATGCTCTCACCGGTTGCTCCGCACATCTGTGAGGAACTGTGGTCGAAGCTCGGACATGCAGATTCTCTTGCTCGCGTTCCCTTCCCGGTTGTGGAAGACGAATCCTTGCTCGAGGACGATACCGTCACAGCGATTGTCCAGGCCAATGGCAAGCTGCGTGCAAAGATCGAGGTTCCGGTCTCGATCTCTGAAGAGGATCTTCGTGCACTGGCTCTTGAGCAGGGCCCGATTGTCAAGCTCCTCGAAGGCCGCGAGCCTCTCAGGGTGATTGTGCGTGCCCCGCAATTGGTCAACATCGTTCTTCCGAAGTAACCATGCCTGAAGGAGATGCGATCCACCGGATCGCTCACACTTTTTCATCTCTTTTCGAAGGCGCTCAGGTGCAGGCGTCCTCCCCTCAGGGGAGGTTCGCCTCGTCTGCGCAGCTCATTGACGGCCACGTTGTGGTTGCGGTGCGAGCAGTGGGCAAGCATATGTTCGTTGCATTCGCTGCTCCCGGCCTCGCCACTTCCGTGATTGAGCAGGCCCGAGAAATTGAAGCTGAATACGCTGCTCGTTTGAACAGCGCCGAGGCCGTGGCTGCTCTTCCTTTTACCGGTAGTTCGCCGGTGTGGGGAGAACGTGCCTTCCCCAGTGAAGAATCCCTTCAGTGGCTCCATATTCACTTGGGGTTGTATGGCTCTTGGCGCTTTGACGCTGACGAGCGAACACAGGATGTTCCAGCCTCAATTGGCGCTCCCCGGACGAATTGGGTTGCAACGAAGGGACACCGTCATGCTGCCCTCAAGTGGGCAAGTTACTCGGAAGATAGCCTGTATGTCGAGGACAATCTTGCTGCCGGCGAGGCTAGGGATTTGGCAGGCCAATGGCAGGCTCCTGAACCTGTGGGGCAGGTTCGTCTGCGTATCCTCTCCGAAGTGGCCGTTGCAGATGTGACGGGACCAAATCGCTGCGAGCTCATTTCCGACGACCAACGTTTGGTTACTGAGTCAAAACTCGGTTGCGATCCTTTGCAACCTGGGGCATCACAGGAGCCTGCAATGCGCAAACGTTTCATTGAGCTGGTTCGCGCGCGTAAACGTCCTGTTGGTGAATTAATCATGGATCAGTCCATTGCAGCAGGGGTGGGAAATATCTATCGCGCTGAGGCTCTTTTCCTCGCCGGGATTTCTCCGATGCGCGCAGGAAACCGGCTCTCAAAGGCTCGCGTTGGCCAGCTGTGGGACATCATCTGTGAACTGATGACTCGTGGATTGGAAATCGGACGGATCGACACTATCCGTCCCGAAGATCAACCTGATCCGATTCCTGAAGGGGATGAAGAACTTGGGCGATGGTACATCTACCATCGCAGCGGTCGTCCCTGTATTAAATGCGGGACCATGATCAGTGAGAAGCTCATGCAAAACCGCAGGCTGTTCTGGTGCTCAAATTGCCAGAACTAGGACAGAATCGTCAGTGAATCTGGGGTCTTAAGCCTGTTCGTAGTTTTCGCTCTCCTGGAAGATGTCGTAAACGTGTGGCAGATGCGCATTTGCCTCATCGATGCGGACGATCAGGGATGAAGCTCCCCAGTCTTGGCATCGGCGTGCACATTCTGCGACCAAAGCCGTTGCAATACCGCGCCGGCGGAATTTCGGGTGGACCATCAAGTCGATGACCTGTGGGAGACCGCTGGGTTCTTCTACAGGGGGGTCAACGACGACGATGATTGCTGCGACGAGGTCTCCATCGACCCACGCGCCCAGAAAAGATCCTTCCAACGGGGTGCCGAAAACCCCTTCGAAACACAGGCGCATTTCATCCGTTGCTTCAGCCTGTGCCTCCAGAGTTTGGCGTTCTCCGTAGGCTGCGAGCGAGAGCTGTGCAAGCTCGGGGATATCGAATCGTGTGAGCACACCGATTTCACACTCTGCTGCACCGTGAAGGCGCGTCAGTGCGTCAATCTGTGCTTGTAGAGAATGTTTATCCATAAGGACAGAATATGTGATCTGTTGCACGCGCGAGGTTCTATGGGAAGTTGTGCGCCTAAGGAGTCCTTAAGTTGGGAATATGTTCGAGGGCTTGACAAAACCTGCAGTGCTAGATGTACCAGGTCGGGTCTTCTTCCCAGCAGTTCGGATCGATGATGAGATCGCAGTCTTCTTCCACCATGCGAGTCTCAGGCTTTTGGCGTAATTGTGCCGGAACGCCAATTGCAACAGCATCCTCGGGAACATCTTTAGTGACAACCGCGTTTGCGCCGACCTTTGCTCCATCGCCGATGGTGATCGGTCCAAGAACCTTCGCTCCCGCACCGATCATCACGTGATTTCCGACAGTTGGATGGCGTTTGCCCTGAGTCATCGCAACGCCGCCGAGGGTGACACCGTGGAAAATAACAACGTCTTCACCTACCTCAGCGGTTTGGCCGATAACGACTCCCGTCGCATGATCAATAAATACGCGGCGACCGATTTTCGCCTCGGGATGGATATCAACACCCGTCGCCATGCGTGCAAGGGAAGAGAGTACACGCGCAGGAGTACGCAGATGGCGGTGCGCCCACATCGCATGGGTTACGCGGTGCGTCCACAGTGCATGAACGCCGGGATAGGCAAGTGCGACCTCGAGGGTAGAACGTGCTGCCGGGTCGCGGCGTTTAGCCGTGCGGAGATCTTCTGCAAGAAGTTCGATTACCTTGCGGGGAGACGAGGCCATGGTCAGTCTTTCGTGAATCGCGATCTGCACGTATCGTGCTGGTTTCTAGCCTAGCGAGCTGTGTGGAGGATTGGCAGAAAATTGAGTGGGTGGGGAATAAGCCCCCACCCACTCATGAGTGTTCTCAGTCGCGCAGATTTTCGAAGAGCGCGGTGGAGAGGTAGCGCTCGCCCGTATCCGGCAGAATGACGACGATACGCTTCCCCTCGTTTTCAGGGCGCTGAGCAACCTGAATTGCTGCGGCGAGCGCTGCACCGGAGGAAATACCGACGAGGAGTCCTTCTTCTGCTGCTGCACGGCGGGAAGTCTCAAGAGCCACAGGGGTCTCAATATCGATCACTTCATCGACCACGCTGGCATCGTAGGTCTTTGCGACAAAGTTGGGGCCAAGTCCTTGGATTCCGTGAGGTGCAGCCTGTCCACCGGTCAGAAGAGGAGACTCGGCGGGCTGAACAGCAATCACCTTTACTCCCGGCTTCAGTTCCTTGAGCACCGAACCTACGCCAGAAACAGTGCCGCCTGTGCCGACACCGGCAATAAAGATATCGATGTTCTCGTCAGTATCGCGAAGGATTTCTTCGGCGGTCGTACGACGGTGGACAGCTGGATTGGCAGGGTTCGTAAATTGCGATGCGATGATTGAACCGGGACGAGAGTCGCGGATCCGTTCGGCTTCCTCAACCGCTGCGGTGACGCCACCCTTGGGGTCAGTTAGGACCAGTTCTGCCCCGAAAGCGCGAATTAGAATGCGACGCTCAACGCTCATAGAAGATGGCATGACGATCACGACTTTGTATCCGCGAGCAGCGCCAACCATTGCCAAAGCCACGCCGGTGTTGCCGGAAGTTGCCTCGATAATGGTGCCTCCGGGCTTGAGCTGTCCCGAAGCCTCGGCGGCATCAACGATTGAGCGCGCGATACGGTCCTTAACGGAAGAAGCGGGATTGAAGGCCTCGACCTTTGCAACGATCTCTGCGCCGCCCTTCTTCAAGCGGTTAATGCGCACCAGGGGGGTGCCGCCGATGAGATCGGTAACGTCAGTTGCGATGTTCGTCATGATTTCTCCTCAGATGGCTGTGAGCCTTACTCACACCGCAACTCTAAAACCGACCGAGTTATTCCTCGATTTCTATGTAACGTTGTCCCAATTCACGGAAGGAATACTTCCCAGAGCTGAGATTAGCCAGAAGCGCAGTGGCGGATTCGAGCTGATCAGGAGACATTGCTAAGCGGATCAAGACGTTCTGGCTCCATTCGGTGGCCAGTACCTGTGCTCCCATGCGACGCAGTTCAGCCTCGATTCGTCCTGCGTCGGTGGGATCAAGTTCCGTTTCCACAACCGTGAGTGCTTCCAGGCGGGCAAAGGAAGCCAGTGCGAGGGCTTCGCTGGTCGCGCTTGAGTAAGCCCGCACGAGGCCGCCTGCGCCCAAGAGTATTCCGCCGAAATAGCGCGTGACGACGACCGTCACATTCCACAGCTCGTTCCGCTTGAGAACATCGAGCATCGGCGTTCCAGCGGTACCAGAGGGTTCTCCATCGTCAGAAGAGTGCTGAGACGGGGATTGCCCTTCTTCCGCAATCATCCATGCCGAGCAATTGTGGCGAGCTTGGGGATGTTCTTCTTTGATGGAATTGATGAAGGCTCGCGCTTCCTCGGGTGAATCTGTTCGTGCAATCGCAGCAATGAAACGTGATCGTTTGATCTCGATCTCGTGACTCAGACGTGTTCCTGAGCGAAGGACTCGAAGTGATGACATGGTGGTCTCATTGTCGCATGGCGGGGGAGTTTGGCTCGAATGAGACGAGCTTCGCACGAATATTTCCTTTGGAATATGCGTACTTTTGGCCCGTCGTGCTACAGTGGTCAGGTTGTCGAAAGTCGTATTCGTATGACTGTGCACCCAAAGGGGTGTTTTTCGACGCGGTAAAACGTCAGAACTAGAAGAGGAGCGGTAGGGTCATGGCAGTTCCCAAGCGCAAGATGTCCCGAGCAAACACCCGCACTCGCCGGTCCGCATGGAAGGCCGATCTCACTGAGCTGAACACCATCAAGGTGGGCGGCCGTGAGGTGCGTGTTCCCCGTCGTCTGGCGAAGGCGTACAAGAACGGCCTGCTGGACGTCGAGGACTGATTCCTCCGTTCGCAAGTTTTTGTGGGGCCCGGTACCTATTGGTACCGGGCCCCACACTGGTATTAGTTAGTCCGTGCTCTATTGTTGACATATGTGGCACGAACTTATCCTTGACGCACACTCGATTTACCGACTTTTCATCGGTATCGTGATCATCTCTGCTCACCTGACTTTGACAAAGAAACAGAGCCTCACCCAATTCACTTCCATTGACTTCATCGGAAACTTCATTTTGGGTGGAATTATCGGCGGTATTATCTATAACCACTCGGTTTCAACTTTCTCCTACCTCGTTTTATTGCTTGCAACCGTGGGGATGATTTCGCTCTTCAACTTCATTGCCTCCCGCTTTATGCCCGCGCGGCAAATCGTCAAGGGCAAAGCGGTGACCATCATCAATCACGGCCAGTTCGTCATTGATTCTCTCGATGATGCAAGCAGTAATTTTGACATCATTAATTTCATCGAAGAGCTTCGCTCGCGCGGGATCTTTTCAGTTGAAGATGTTGAGTTTGCACAGTATGGGTCCAATGGCTCTTTGACCGTTGTCAAGAAGGGCGATGGAAGCTTGAGCTACGTCTTAGTCTCGAAGGGACAGGTTGTTCAGGATCAACTTGAAGCCTCTGGCCAGAGCAAGGAATGGCTTACTAAGGAACTCAAACAACAGGGAATTAAGCTCGAAGACATTTTCTTTGCTGAGCTCGAGGGGCGCGAGAAGATTTATATCGTGATGAATGACTTAACGACTCATACCTTTACCTTCTCTCTTGAAAATTCTGAGGAGGGCGGAGAATAAGTCACTTGTGCCTATGCCTTGGGCATTTGTCGCGAGGAAAACTTAAGCGGTGGGGCGGCCTTTGGTCGCCCCACCGCTTAATAACGTGTCGGATCGAAGTACTCAGTGAGCGATGATGACCCGCAAGAAGCGGGGACCGTGAACACCGTTGACTCGAACCAACTCGATATCCGAGGTCGCTGAACCACCGGCGATCCAGGTCGTCGGGCGAGTCGGATTCTGGCCCAAAATTTCAACCGCCTGAGGAACAGTCGGTACGATCGCTGAGCGTTCCAAAATAACCACATGCGTGTCGGGGACCAGGGAAATCGCGCGGCGCCCCTGATCGGGTTCCCCATCAAGAACAATCGTTCCCGAAATCGAGATGCCAACACGCGAGCGGGTGACGACTGCGTCGATCTCATCGAGCTCCAGCGTCGGAATAGCGTTCTCGCGCGAGTCCTCGCGGACCGTGCGCTTGTCACGTCCCGCTGCCTTTTTGAACTGATCATCGAGGCCGGTGGGGACAACCACGGAAGAAGCCTTCGCCTCGGAAAGGAACTTCGCGATAGCGTCAGCAATGGCCTCGTCATCGCGAGCTTCAACCACCTGTGCTGAGTAATCCTCGAGCTTTTCGATCATATCGGCGATGACTTCATCTGAGCCCGGAGCAAACTGCCCTTCTCGGATGTAGTTACGAGGGATCTCGCGGACGGGGCGTCCTTCCTGCGAGCGCTCGATGGCCTCGCGCGCACGCGCAAGGATTGCGGTCTTTGCATCCATAACCATCTCAGGCCTCCTCATCATTCGTGTGAGTAGTCATTCCGTGCTCACTGGCCAAAGGAATGCCACGTGCGGGTGCATCTGTACGCGGGGCGGAGGCATCTGATTCGGGGTGAGTGCGCCGCCACCACTGGCGGAAGGTTTCCTTAGGGGCAACCGGAAGATCACGAGCTCCCGTCCACAGCGAGGCTGGGAAGGGGAGAGCGCCGATTTTGCCCTTCTTCTTACCAATAAGGCGGGTTGCCTTCACGCCGGCCGTTGCAAGCTCCCAGGCCTTAGCGTTGGACATGACCGGGGTTGAAACGCCCATTGCCAGATCCCACACGTCGGGCACGATGGTGTGCTTGACGTCCACGGTGCGTGCACGCATGTGGATCAAGATGTTCGGAATCTTGATCTTGACTGGGCAGACCTCGCCGCATGCGCCACACAGGGAAGAGGCGAAGGGAAGGGTGTGAACCGGATCCTTCTCATCCAAGCCCTGGGTGAGCTGCGGGGTGAGGATCGCGCCAATGGGACCGGGGTAGACCGAACCATAGGCGTGGCCAGAAGTGTGCTGGTAGACCGGGCAGATGTTCATGCAGGACCCACAACGGATGCACGCAAGAGCCTCGCGACCAATCGGGTCGGCCAAGGTCTTAGTGCGGCCGTTATCCATCAAAATCACGTGGAATTCCTGGGGGCCATCTCCGGGGGTGACACCGGTCCACATCGAGGTGTAGGGGTTCATGCGCTCGCCAGTTGCAGAACGGGGAAGCAGCTGAGCGAAGACCTCAACGTCCTGGTAACGAGGAACCAACTTCTCAATACCCATAAGGGTAATGAGAGTATCGGGAAGAGTCAGGCACATGCGGCCGTTACCTTCGGACTCGAAGATCGAGACGGTACCGGTTTCTGCGATGCCCATGTTTGTTCCCGAAACTGCAACCTTTGCGTGAAGGAACTTCTTACGAAGGTGCGCGCGGGCAGCGGCCGTGAGTTCTTGCGGATCGTCGGAAAGATCTCGGGGAGCGTCTTCCATGCGGTCGAGGAAGATTCCACGGACCTCGGAACGATTGCGGTGAATTGCAGGAACAACGATGTGGCTGGGCATGTCGTCAGCAAGCTGAACGATCATTTCCGCGAGGTCGGTTTCGCGCGCGGAGATGCCTTCGTCCTTGAGGAACTCGTTGAGGTTCGTTTCCTGGGTCGCCATCGACTTAATCTTGACGACTTCATCGACTCCCTTGGACTTGATGATGTCGGCGATGATGCGATTTGCCTCGTGCTTGTCGCGAGCCCAGTGAACAATGCCACCGCGTGCGGTTACGTTGCGTTCGAACTCTTCGAGAAGCTCGGGAAGTCGGGATTCGACCTCAAACTTGATAGCTTCAGCGGCGTCGCGCAGATCTTCCCAGTCGGGCATTTCGGCAACGCGCTGGCCGCGCTTGGTGCGGATAGTCCGAGTTGCATGGCCCAGGTTGCGGCGCATCTGAGTATTGGCGAGGGTGCGGTGTGCGCCCTGGGGGAAAGTCGGTCCCCAACGAAGCGTGTCCTCGGGAATGGTGACGGTAGTCCGCCATCCTCCGGTGTGAACCGTGGCGTCGGAATCGTTGCTGACGACTCCTGGCATACCAATAAAGGTTTCAGACATATCAGATCACCTGAGCGCTTTCCGGTGCGAATGAAATGTTGCCAAGGAATGGCTGGTCCTTGGTTGATGCAAGGATTTCAGCAAGGTGCATGGGACGGATACCTGAATTCAGACGAGACAAGCCGCCGCCAACATGCATGAGGCAGGAGTAGTCACCCATAACCAGAACCTCTGCCCGGGTAGACATCACGTTTGCGACCTTGTCGGCAAGCATCGCAGTTGAAGTTTCGGAGTTCTTCATCGAGAAGGTGCCGCCGAAACCACAGCAGACTTCGGCGTCTGGCAGATCGATGAGCGTCAGGCCTTCGACGGCGCGCAGGAGGCGGTAGGGGCGGTCACCCACGTGAGCGATGCGCATTGAGTGGCAGGTCGGGTGGTAAGTGACGGTGTGAGGGAAGTATGCGCCCACATCTTCCAGACCGAGGACATCAGTGATGAGCTCGGTGAGATCGTAGGTGTGCTTGGCGATTTCCTGGGAGCGCTTTGCGAGCTGCGCATCGCCAACGTGTTCGGCAACGAGCTTTTGCTCGTGGCGGGCAGCACCCGTGCAGGAGCCGGAGGGAACCACAATTGCGTCCCACTCTCCGTCGAGAACTGGTTCGAAAGCCTTGACGTGGTTGCGCGTGATCTTTGCGGCGTCTTCAAAGTAGCCGGTGTTTGCATGCATCTGACCGCAGCAGACCTGGCCTTCTGGGAAGACGACTTCATGGCCGAGGCGCTCCAGCAGAGACACTGTCGCCTGGGCGGCCTGGGGGAACATGACGTCTGCCAGGCAAGTTGAGAAGAGAGCGATACGCACTGGGAGATCCTTTCTCGTAGGTGCTATTTCTCAAAGTATGGCTGGGTCTGAGGTCCCAATGGGGGATAATGAGTCAGCCCCTTGCTAGGTGGCGGCCAGAATTGTTGATTTTGTGCGGAAAAGTCGCAGAATTAGATCGCTGAAATGACGGCTTCTCTTGAGCTATTTGTCGCGCCGAAAATGCGACTTAAGACAGAGCATCCTTTCCTTTTTCAGTTTTACGCGGCTGCGGTACGCGAAAAACTACTACCCGGCCTCGTGGATTGACGAGGCCGGGTAGTAGTTTCCGTATCTGCGAAAGGAAGTCCGTTCGGCTTCTCTATTACTTCGCGAGGGTGCTCAGCTGGGGAAAACGCGTTTTCTTAGCCCCTGATTCCTTCGCCAGTGACGATGATGAGGTTACAGTCTGAGGACGCCGCGAAGCTTGTTATATCGAATGACCCCCAGTTCGAGTAAATGTTGTTCTTATCAGTTTGGAGCACCGTGTTCGCATGATCGGAGGGAACAGTGAAAAAGTGGCAGTTTTGGGGGACGTACTCGTAGAGGCCTGGATAGATACCGGGAAGAAGTGCGTTATTTCCGTCGCTTCCATTGGCAAGCATCTGGATTGTCTCAGGAGGAACACTTGCGACGCCTGTTACCCATAAGTGATGGTCGGGTGAGGGTAAGAGCCATCCTTCTGGGAAGTTGGCTGCCACGACGTGTCCCTGAGTTGCACCAAGCCCGGGCATCCGTTCATTGAAGGAATCGGTGCGTTCTTGGACCTTGATTTCGCCGTCAGTTTCGTAAGTGAACTCGGCAAAGCGTGGGTCCTGGGGTAAGCGTGAGCGTGCTGCGTTTGAACCGAAGGGAATGCATCCCGTGAGAAGCGTGATCGCTGCACAAAGAAGTGCCAAGGATCGCAATGGCTTCGACATAAGACACTCCTTTTGAAGCAGACGTTGGGCTCGCAGCCACGAGACTGCGAGCCCAACGATCTTAAGCAACGGGCATATAGGAACCTAAATATCCTTGCGAGGCGAGGAAGATCAAGACGCACAAGATGAGCAGCAATCCGATGGAATAGGGGGCTGCTTTCTTGAGAATCTCTGCTTCGCTTCCGGGCTCGTTGATTGCGGTCGCTGCGATGGTGAGATTTTGTGGCGACACAATCTTGCCGATACCTCCACCAATCGTGTTGCCTGCAAGCAAAGTCGATGGGTCGAGTCCGGCGATCTGCGCTGCTGTGGACTGAAGGTTGGCAAAGAGTGCGCCTGCGCTGGTTGCAGATCCTGCGACTGCTGTTCCCAACCAACCAAGGATGGGGGAGAGGAAGGCGAAGAACACGCCGGTTGTTGCAAGAGCGGTACCAATCGCCCCAGTTTGTCCAGAGAGGTTCATGACGTAGGCCAAGCCCATGACCAAGCAGATCGTCAGGATAGAAATCTTCAAGGTGGAAATTGTCTTGAAGAGAGTTGCAATTCCCTTTGTGAAGGTCATGGGGTAGCGACCGCCCGAACTGGTGCGACCGTAAACGAAAGCAACAATGAGAGCAGTGACGAAGATCCACGTTCCAGGGTTGGAAAGGAACTGGAATGTGTAGATCGTCGAAGAAACGGCCTTGCCGGTGGAATCTACCAACTCCCCGTGCAATCCGGGGACGGGGATCTTAATGTCTGTGGACTTGAAAATGGCGTCAATATCAACGCCGATCTTCCACAACTTGGTGATGGCAATGACGACAACAACCAAAACGTAGGGGAGAAGTGCCAAGGTGATTCGCGAGGCATTGGGACGATCTTCTTGTGTGCTCTCAGAACGGTAATCGTCGGGCGTCTTCGGGGTCCATACCAAGAGGAAGATGTAGGAAGCGGCCAAACCCAGAAGTGAAGCGAGGACAGCGGTTAGTTCATAGGAGAACTCTGAGGTGAAGAAATGCCCTGCTGCGGTTGCGACGCCGGAAATCAGAGCGATCGGCCACAACTGGGCGACGCCTCGGCCCCCATCAAGGATCCACAAGAGGAGGAGAGGAATGAAGCAGGCGAAAATCCAAGAAAGGTGACCCATATTGGCTGCAACCACCAGGGGGTTTTGGCCGCCCAAACGGCCGGCGGTCGTTGTCGGGATTGCCATTGCTCCGAAACCAACGTTGATTGCGTTGCCAACGATGGTCACAACAGCAGCCTTTACCGGGGGAAGGCCAAGTGAGACAAGCATCGCGGCAACGATTGCCACGGGCGCACCGAAACCTGCGAGGCCCTCAAGTAGACCACAGAAGGAGAAGGCGATGATCAGCGCTTGGACTCGAATGTCACCCTTGCCGATCGTGTTGAAGACAGCTCGCATGTCTTTACTGCGGCCGGAAACCTCGGTGAGGTTATAAAGCCACACGGCGGCGATGATGATGTAGATAATTGGGATCAGAGCGAAGATGATGCCTTGGCCTGCTGCCAAGAGACTCATGCTCAGTGGCATCTTATAGCCAAAGACGGCGATGAGTAGTGCAGCAACGAGCGAAATCAATGCGCACCAGTGCGTCTTGACTTTAAAAGCGCCCAGAAGAACGAAGAACAGCAGGAGCGGGAGAATTCCCGCAAGTGCCGTTAAAAATACGTTTGCGCCGATAGCCGTCGTTGACGGCGTAAAACTTGTGCTCACCAAAGAGAACATGGCTACTCCTGCAACAGTGCGAGTGGGTGATCCTAGCCAGATTCTAGGCCTAAATTCCTATCTCGGTGAGATTTTTAGGAAAAATTCCGGTGAAACTACAGAATAAAGGCAAACTCTAGGCTGTTTTCCGGGAGAAAAGCATGCTAGGGCGAAATAAAAACGTCCTGTGCATATTGCGTGCGGAAAAGCGCCCCCGACAGGACTCGAACCTGCAACCTCGGGATTAGAAGGCCCTTGCTCTATCCATTGAGCTACGGAGGCACACCAGCCAAGCTCTGACCGGCCTTACATAGTGTACATGGCACAAGCCGTCACACTTTCCCAATCTCTGGGCCGACTGTGCACTTCGAAAGAAAACAACGGATAATACAGTCATGCTTGAAAGAAGTTCTGGACGTAGTGCCCTTGTGGGTTCGATCCGCGCTCGAATGTGCGCCTAAGTTTTCCGCGCATCCGACCGTGGCGCTTCGCGCCGACTTCCAAGGACTTATATGACACAGCCCTCTCAATCTTCTAGTGACCTCACGACCTTGTCGTTCGAGGTCATGCCTCCTCGTAAAGAAAACCTCATTAAACCTTTCTGGGATACCGTCCAGCGTCTTCTCTCCGTTACCCCCGATTTCCTGTCGGTAACTTATGGTGCCGCAGGACAAGATCGACACAGTGCACGCGATGTTGTGCGCTCTCTCGTGCAGGACAGCCCCGTTCAGCCCATTGCTCACCTCACCTGCGTGGGGACAACGGCGACGGAAGTTGGGGAAGTCGTTTCGGACTACTTGGACGCCGGAGTGCGGACTTTCCTTGCACTTCGCGGAGATCCTCCCGTTGGCCGTCCGGATTGGCAGCCTGCGCCCGGCGGAGTGAGTTCAGCAACCGAACTTGTCACTTTGATTCGCTCCATCGAGGCCGCGCGCTGTGCGCAATACCCCGGTGCGGCCTTGCGAGCAGCGTTCAAACCTCTCACTATCGCTGTTGCTGCATTCCCTGCTGGTAACCCTGCGGCGGGTACCTCTCCCAATCAAGAAGTTGAACGCCTGCTTGTTAAGCAATCAGCGGGTGCTTCTTTCGCAATCACACAGTTGTTCTGGGAGACAGATACCTACGTGAATTTCCTTGAGAAAGCACGGAGCAATGGGGTTACGATCCCGATTGTTCCCGGAATTTTGCCCCCGACTGACATTAAGCGCGTCAATCGAATGACAGAGCTGACCGGGGTTGTTTTCCCCGAGTACCTGCGTCGACGCTTGGAAAGCGCGCAATCAGTTGAGGAGATGTACTCAGTCGGCGTTTCTTTGGGAGCGCGGCTGGCTCGGGATCTTCATGAAGTAGGAGCCCCGGGTATCCACATGTATACCTTTAATAAAGCGGCACCTGCTCTCGATGTGCTTGATGCTGCTGGACTTGTTTCTGCAAGCCATTTAGACCCGTCCATTTCACGATGACAAAGGATAAGTAAATGACTCAATTCCCTACGGCGACCATCCTGGGTTACCCGCGCATCGGTCGTGGCCGCGAGCTGAAGAAGGCGCTCGAAGCCTACTGGGCGGGCCGCATTTCCGCCGAGGAACTTCGCGCGACGGAAGCTCTCCTGCGCAAGACCACGCATGACCGCCTTGTCGAGCTCGGCCTCGGCAGGGATGACGCGTCGATCCCCGAAACCTTCGCACTCTACGACCAGGTTCTGGACGCAATCACCCTCTTGGGTGCGGTTCCCGAGCGCTACCGTTCTTTCGAAGGCTTGGATCTGCACTTTGCTCTCGCGCGCGGCAATGCGCAGGTTGCGCCTCTGGAAATGACCAAGTGGTTTGATACGAACTACCACCACCTGGTTCCCGAAATTGGCCCTGATACGCCGATTTCTTTCGCTGATCGTACGATCGTCGAGCGCTTCCTTGCCGCCAATGAAGAAGGCACCGTTGTCCGCCCCGTTCTTGTTGGTCCCGTGACCTTCCTCGCCGTCGCTAAGGCTGATGAAGCAACCCCCGATTACGATCCCTTCGAGCGCCTTGACGATGTTGTTGCGGCATACGCAGACGTCCTCGCAGAGCTTGCCGAGGCCGGTGCTCCCTGGGTCCAGATCGATGAGCATGCGCTTGCTTCTGATAACCTCCGCGTCGATCGCGCCACGCTGATCGAATACTCGAACCGGGTCTTCCGTGCTCTGGCTGCACTCGAGAAGCGTCCTGCGATCTTCGCTGCTATTGGTTACGGTGATGGTTCACGCGCTGCAGCTTCTCTTGCCTCCACCGGCATTGAGGCTCTCGGCCTGGACCTGTGCCGTGGTTCTCTTCCCGAGGCCACTTCCGTGGATCTGTCCAAGGTTGCCCTCGTTGCGGGCGTCGTTGATGGCCGCAACATTTGGCGCACCGACCTCGATAGCGCAATTGCGCGACTCGATGACGCGAAGGCACTTCACCCCGCATCGTTGGCCGTTTCCACTTCTACTTCGCTTCAGCACGTCCCGCACGACACCGCGCTCGAAAAGTGGGACGATCCCGTGCTCGATGCGAACCTCCACGCATGGCTGGCTTTCGCCGATCAGAAGGTTGCGGAGGTCGTCACCCTTGCCCGCGGCGTGCGCCAGGGCTGGGATTCCATTTCCGAGGCCGTCGAGGCGACCCGCGAGGTTCTTGCGCAGCGTGCAGCTGCTCCCGGTGTTGTTCGCCCCGAACTGCGTGAGCGTGTTGCAAAGCTGACCGAAGCCGATCGCGAGCGCGAGGACTTCGCTCTTCGCGATGAACTTCAGCGTGAGCGCCTTGACCTGCCGCTGTTGCCTACCACGACGATTGGCTCCTTCCCACAGACCACCGAGATCCGTCGGGCGCGTGCTGCTTGGGCGAAGGGCGAGCTTTCTGACGCAGACTACGCAGAGCGTATGCGCGAAGAAATCGCTTCGGTGATTCGTCTCCAGGAAGACCTGGGACTGGATGTCCTGGTTCACGGTGAAGCTGAGCGCAACGACATGGTTCAGTACTTTGCTGAACAACTCGATGGCTTTGCAGCAACGAAGAATGGCTGGGTGCAGTCTTATGGTTCACGTTGTACCCGTCCTTCGATCCTGTGGGGTGACGTTGTCCGTCCTCACGCGATGACCGTTGAATGGGCACGCTATGCGCAGTCGCTGACTTCTCACCCGGTTAAGGGCATGCTGACCGGTCCGGTCACCATCATTGCGTGGTCCTTCCCGCGTAACGACCTGCCTTTGGCTCAGGTTGCTGACCAGATTGGTCTTGCCCTGCGTGACGAGGTCACTGACTTGCAGGACGCTGGAATCGCGGTTGTCCAGGTTGATGAACCCGCATTGCGCGAGCTTCTTCCTTTGGATGCTGCTCGACACGGTGAATACCTCAAGTGGGCAGTGGATTCCTTCCGCTTGGCCACTGCTGGAGTCCGTCCCGATACGCAGATCCACACGCACCTGTGCTACTCGGAGTTTGGCCAGATTCTTGATGCAATCTTGGGCTTGGATGCGGATGTTACCTCGATTGAGGCTGCGCGTTCTCGCATGGAAGTGCTTCCTGAGCTTGCAGAGCAGGGATTCAACCACGGCGTCGGCCCGGGTGTGTGGGATATTCACTCGCCTCGAGTTCCTTCGGTGGAAGAACTCACCGAGCTTCTGACGCTGGCTGCCGAATCGATCGAGCTGCGTAATCTGTGGTCGAACCCCGACTGCGGTTTGAAGACTCGTGGTTATGCAGAGACCGAAGAATCCCTCAGGAATCTTGTTGAGGCAACGCGAATCGTGCGTGCCCAGCTTGAAAACTGAGTAGTTATTGCTGCCTGAGAGGGTGGGAACATGTGGCCTATGGCCGCGTTCCCACCCTCTTGTTATTCCTTTTGACACGAGTTCAGCATTCGATAGAATAGGGCTATGACTTTTAACGCGACCATGACCTGCCGCCCCATGTGCGGCTCCATGTGCTCGCGAATGTGTATGTGATTGACCTTCGCCCTGTCAATCGCTACCGCCTGAAATCCCACGATGAAAGTGGTGTGTGCGGTACCAAATAGTTTGGATACACCATGACCCTTGTTTACACCCCTGAAACCCGTCCGGCTGAAGCTCCGACTTCTTTCGAGGATTTCCTTGAAGTTCTTGCAGGTCTCAGGCTCTCACCCGCATCAACGCACATTGATCTGGACCATCGCCGCCTTGAGGTTTACGGCTCGTCAGTCAAGCTTTCGAATAAGGAATATGAACTGCTTGCCTACCTGGCTAAGCGCGCGGACGAAGTAGTTTCACGCGACGAATTGCTGGAATCGGTCTGGTACGGCGAAGGCCTCGAGACACAAACGCGCACGATTGACGCGCATATCCGTCGTTTACGAGCAAAACTGCCCGAGACGGATCTTATTTCCACCCTTCGAGGCCAGGGTTACCGTTTCAACTCCACCCCGACGGTGCGCGTGAGCTGCACGCGTGTCCACACACTCGTTGCCTAGGCGCTGCGCATAATCCAGACAGAAACAGCGGGGCTCAGCTCGGTGCCTCAGGCTCCTTGCCTAAATCACCAGGCGGTAGATTTCAGAATCGGGACGAAGCTCTTCAACGTGCAGGGGAGAAGCCTCCATGCGCTCGCGCAATCCCGTGATGTCCTCACGATCAGCAAGATCGATACCGACCAAAGCCGGCCCAGAATCACGGTTATTCTTCTTCGTGTACTCAAAGTGAACGATGTCGTCACCAGGTCCGAGAACATCTTCGAGGAAACTACGAAGCGCCCCGGGTTGCTGCGGGAAAGTCACCAGGAAGTAGTGACGCAAACCCTCATGACGCAACGAGCGTTCCATAATTTCCGCGTAACGAGTCATATCGTTATTGCCGCCTGAAACCACTGCAACAAGAGCGCCGCTGGCGTCACCCAGAAGCTGTGCGCGTTGCTCAGGATCAGAGAAGTACATACGCGCCGCAGCCGAGGCCAACGCGCCTGCAGGCTCAGCGATCACACCGTCTGAGTGGTACAAATCGAGCATTTCAGTGCAAACTGCGCCTTCAGGAACGACCAAAATATCGTCGACCAGTTCACGAACGACAGAGTAGGGCAGGTCGCCAGCGCGGCCTACAGCAGTACCGTCGACAAAAGGATCAACTTTAGGAAGGGAGACGATCTCGCCTTCCTCGAGCGCAGCATGCATGGAGGCTGCGCCCTTGGGCTCAACGCCGTAAATCTTGACTCCGGGGAAACGGGAACGAACCCAGGTCGCAATTCCCGCAAGGAGGCCACCGCCACCAACAGGGACCAGCACAGCGGCGGCCTCGGGAAGGATCTGTTCCTCGAGCTCGACGGCGATTGTTCCCTGGCCGGCAATGGTATAAGGATCGTCGTAGGGGTGGATGTAGGTGCGGCCGGAGTGACGCGCAGCTTCCTGTGCTTGTGCGTTCGCACGGTCGAAAGTACCGTCGACGATCACCTGTTCAACCCAATCGCCGCCAATCGTTTCGATACGCTGACGCTTTTGCTTGGGAGTATTGGACGGAAGGTAGATGGTTCCGCGAACCTTCAACTGAGAACAGGCATATGCCAGCCCCTGAGCATGGTTGCCTGCGGATGCACACACAACTCCGCGGCGGCGCTCTTCCTCGCTGAGCATACTCATGCGGAAGTAAGCACCTCGCACCTTAAATGAACGGCACGTTTGCATATCTTCGCGCTTGAGGTGAACGGGAACACCCACGAAATCACTCAGGCGCTGGGAGTACATCACCGGTGTTTTCTCAACGACATCACCCAAAATTTCCGAGGCCTGGGCGACCAACTCGGGAGAAAGGGGGAACTGATCCGTTGACATAGGTACTCCTTGAATTGACGATCGGTCTTTATCGTAACTCACGGCTAGTGAGCGCACTTTCTCACGCCAAACAGTGAAATCTCGGTGAGAAGCCTACACTTGAGAACGTGAGTGATTTGAAAGAACCATTGGTGTGGATCGATTGCGAAATGACGGGACTCGATGTGTCCCGCGATGCCTTGATTGAGGTTGCAGTAGTTATTACCGACGCTGATCTGCGTATCGTTGACCCGGGCATTGATGTCCTTATTACCCCTCCCGCTGAGGCCCTGGAAGGGATGAATGATTTCGTCCGGCAGATGCATACCTCATCGGGGCTACTTGAAGATCTTGCATCGGGAACGACGATGGAAGAAGCACAAGAACAGGTCCTGTCCTACATTCGTCGCTTCGTCCCCGCGCCGAATAAAGCACTCTTGGCCGGTAATTCCGTTGGTACGGATAAGCTCTTCCTCGAAGCGAATATGCCGCAGGTCATTGATCACCTGCACTACCGACTGATCGATGTATCGTCGATTAAGGAACTCGCAAAGCGCTGGTACCGTAGGGCTTTCGAGGAAGCTCCTGTCAAGCACGGTGGACACCGCGCATTGGCCGATATCCTCGAGTCGATTCAAGAACTCGAGTACTACCGCCGTGTTCTTTTCCCTCACGAACCCATCACGCGTGAGTACGCGCGCGAGGTCGCTCAAGAGGTCGTGGCCTTGAAAATCCCTGAAACTGGTGAGGAATCTCAGTAACTTTCGAGTTTTCCACAGGGCGCACCGGTATCGGCGTTTTCCACAGACGCCGGTACCGGTCTTCCTTTTTCGGTGCGCGTGGACGCACAGTGGTCGAACCCGTCAAGGGAACCCGACTCTAGGAGGAAGAACCATGAACAACCAAGGCACCGTCATTCTTCGCGGTCGCGTCGGATCAGATCTACGGAGCATGACGACTCAGTCAGGGACAAAAGGAATCCGATTCCGCCTCGCCGCAAGTCAATGGCGAATTAATGACTCTGGCAAGTATGAGGAACGTGATCCCCACTGGTACACGGTATGCGTGTGGGATCGACTTGCAAAGAATCTTCTCTCGAGCGTTGAAAAGGGAACTCCAATCATTGTCAGCGGGCGACCAAGTGCTCGCGCGTGGATTGGCCCCGATTCCGAGGCGCGCGCGGAGCTTGTCATTAACGCGAGTTTTTGCGGTATTGACCTTGCTTTCAACCCTGCGGCAGTCATGAAACCGAAAATTCCTCAACACAATGTTCAAGAATCAGCGACCGTTGAAGCGGGGGAGTACGCCGCACAGCCGGATATGGAAGAAGTATCTTCAAACGGCGTTTACCGCCATGATCCGGGCGCTCCAGATACGCACTGCAGCACAGGTGAAAGAAATGGGATTGGCACTGAAGCCACATGCTTGATTGAGCACTGCACTGGTGACTGCGATGCTGACGAGGATCGTCATTCATCCTGGGAGGCGGAGGAGTCAGATCTCGACGGAAGTGATGCGGCTTAGAAGTCCTATATGCCAAAAATGCGACTCGTGCCTTAGCATTGAGGGGTCTGCCCAACTACGACGGCGTTATGTTACGTGATCCTGAACGGAGAATCCATGGCGGAGTTCATCTACCAAATGATTAAGGCTCGCAAAGCTATTGGTGACAAAGTCATCCTTGATGACGTCACAATGGCTTTCTTCCCCGGCGCTAAGATCGGTATGGTCGGTCCCAACGGTGCCGGTAAGTCCTCGATCCTCAAGATCATGGCAGGACTGGATGAGCCCAGCAACGGCGAGGCTCGTCTCAGCCCCGGATACACCGTCGGGATCCTTATGCAGGAACCCGAATTGGATGACTCCAAGACGGTGATCGAAAACGTTCGTATGGGCGCTGCCGATACCTTCGCTAAGCTTGCGCGTTTCAACGAGATCTCGGAAGAAATGGCAAATCCGGATGCTGATTTCGATGCCCTGATGGATGAGATGGGCAAGCTGCAAACCGAAATCGATGCCCTGAACGCGTGGGATATCGATTCGCAGCTCGACCAGGCCATGGATGCGCTTCGATGCCCGCCGCCGGACCAGCAGGTCAGCGTACTCTCCGGTGGCGAGCGCCGCCGCGTCGCTTTATGCCGTTTGCTCATTGAAGCTCCCGATTTGTTGCTTCTTGACGAACCAACCAACCACTTGGACGCCGAATCGGTTCTCTGGCTTGAAAAGCACCTTTCCACCTACCCCGGCGCTGTGATTGCTGTTACCCACGACCGTTACTTCCTCGACCACGTCGCTCAGTGGATTGCCGAAGTTGACCGCGGTCACCTGTATCCCTACGAAGGCAACTACTCGACCTACCTGGAGACAAAAGAGAAGCGTCTGCAGGTTCAAGGCCAAAAGGATGCAAAGCTTGCAAAGCGTCTGAAGGAAGAACTCGAGTGGGTCCGCACCTCACCGAAGGGACGTCAGGCGAAGTCGAAGGCGCGTCTGGAACGCTACGAAGAAATGGCTGCTGAAGCAGAACGCAGTCGCAAGCTTGACTTCGAAGAAATTCAGATCCCGCCGGGACCGCGTTTGGGCAACATCGTGATCGAAGCTTCGAACCTTCGAAAGGGCTTCGGAGATCGCGTATTGATCGATGGACTTTCCTTCTCCCTGCCTCGAAATGGCATCGTCGGTGTTATTGGCCCCAACGGCGTTGGAAAGACGACCCTGTTTAAGACCATCGTCGGCTTGGAGCCGCTTGACGGAGGTGAGCTCACCATCGGTGAGACAGTCAAGCTGAGCTACGTTGACCAGAATCGTGCGGGAATCGATCCCGATAAGACGCTGTGGGAGGTCGTCTCTGACGGACTGGACTACATCCAAGTCGGCAGTGTCGAAATGCCCTCCCGTGCATACGTTTCAGCCTTCGGCTTCAAGGGCGCAGACCAGCAAAAGCCTGCAGGCGTTCTTTCCGGTGGCGAACGTAACCGTCTGAACTTGGCTCTCACGCTCAAGCAGGGGGGCAACCTGCTGCTCCTTGACGAACCGACAAATGACCTCGATGTGGAAACCCTGTCTTCACTGGAGAATGCTCTCTTGCAGTTCCCCGGTTGTGCAGTGGTGATCACCCACGATCGTTGGTTCCTTGACCGCGTTGCCACGCACATCCTCGCGTGGGAGGGCACCGACGAGAACCCCGCATCGTGGTACTGGTTCGAAGGAAACTTCGAATCCTACGAAAAGAACAAGATCGAGCGATTGGGACAAGACGCAGCTGCGCCTCACCGCGTGACGCACCGTAAGCTCACTCGCGACTGATCTCTGGGTTACGACTCAATGGGAGGGAACGGTGAAACCGTTCCCTCCCATGGTTTTGGTAGTTATCTATACGAAGAAGTAGGGGTAGATTGTACCTTCGGTGGCGCAAGATCAGCGCTACGCCATGCTGCTCATCGGTTTACCACTCTGGGGGTCCACACCAAATCCCCAGTGGCTTGATTTGTGTCCTTCGCTGGGAATGCGAAGCATTGCCTCTTGTGTGGCATGGGCAAGCAAAGTCCCGTGCTGCGAAAATATTGAGCATTCGACCAATACACGTCCGTTGACAATCTGCGTACAGCGTTGATCGAAAAGGATCCACTCATTGATATCGACATCATGGTGGAACCACATCGCGTGGTCCAAAGAAGCAGCAACGAGCCCCGGAGACATCCACGACAAACCAAGAGTGCGAAGCGCGGGTTCCAACATCACCTGGTCGACAACATAAGTCAGGAGTGCTCGGTGAACATACTGGGAGGCTTCTTCTGGAACGCGAGCTCGCGGTTTCATCCACAGCCGCTGTGCTGGTTCTCTTTGGGGATCAGCTTTGGTGTACAGGCTCTGACCGATGTGTCGAACGTCAAATGCCGCAGTCTTTCCAAGAAATTTCCCGACAGGGTGGTCCATGAGCCTGAAAATCTCAAAGGCAGAGCGGCACTCATCTGCTGGGGGCACCTGCGGAGCAGACGGCGAATAGGAGGGTGCCGCCTCGTGGCCCTGGAAAGAGACACTCATAGTGAGGATCTCGCGGGTGTCTTGGAAACAAGAGACCGAACGATTAGTAAATGAACGCCCGTCGAGTACTCGGGTCACGTCGAGGGTAAAAGGACTCTCTGGGTCTCCGCCTCGGACAAAATATGCGTGTAGGGAATGGGGGAGTCGCCCCTCGGGTACAGTCGCACTGGCGGCAAGAAGACCCTGGGCAAGCACTTGCCCCCCATAGACTCGGCGGACCTGAGGCAGTGAGCGGGCGATAAAAGAATCTTCGCCATTTTCTTTGAGAGAAAGAATGCGCAGTACCGAGGCAACAGGTTCCGTTGAGATGGTGGGGACGGGAAGCGGCGTTGTCATAGATCTATTGTGCTCATTCCGCGCCTGAAAGTGCAGTGCACTTGTGTATCTCAGGTTGTCATACGTGACGTATTGCACTGCATCGAATATCCCGTATATATTTATGAGGTGTATGTCACTTGTGTGGAGAGGGGATAGGCGTGGAAACGGCATCGCTTCTTCTCCAATCACTTGGGGGAGCGTCGAATATCCGCGATATCGAACCGTGCATGCTCCGTATTCGAATCGAAGTGGAGTCGCCGGAATTGGTCAACGAAGAAGGTCTTCGTGTGCCTGAGGTATTGGCTCTTGTACGCTCTGGCAACATCGTTCAGCTTGTAACAGGTGTCAATGCGCGCAACATTGCTTTGCAGATGCTCCAGTTGTGTTTGCCTCAAGATGTGTCTGCTGGCACACGCAAATCGCTGTTCTCACGTATTCCGCAACCCATAAAATAGACAAAAGCAGCTGTATTTCAGAGAGGACCTCATGGCAAACCAATCGGTAACAGAGAAACTACGTGAACTCGCCGAGACCGTGGGGGTCTCAACCGGTTTCTGGGATTGGTACGGTAACTGGAAGCATGTTGAAGATGCCTCCCTCATCGCCGTTTTGAACTCTTTGGGTTTCTCTCTTTCTTTTGATCCCTCAGAGGCAGAAATTAACGACGCATTCCGACGCAACGAAGATTTTGCTTGGGCTGCGCCGCTTCCTCCGACAACCGTGTGCCGTCAGGGCAATGAAGCAGAAATTCCTGTCCATGTTCCTCACGGAATGGGCGTGTGGTGCCACGTTGAGACCGAAGATGGATATCACCATGAACTTGAGCAGCTAGATCGCCCGATCCCGCCGCGAATGGTTAATGGAAATCTGGTCGGCCGTGCGACCTTTAAGATTCCCAACTGGTTGCCGCAAGGATGGCACCGGATTGTTGCTCGTCATGAAGATGGCAGCGAATGCTCCTCGACCTTGATCGTTGTTCCGCAACGACTTTCTTGCCGTCTCGATGATGGCCACAAGCGTTGGGGGGTCGCGGCTCAGCTCTACTCCACGCGTTCGAGCGGCTCGTGGGGGATGGGGGATACCCAAGATCTGGCTGATTTGACGGCAATTGTTGCGCGCGATGGCGCAAACTTCCTGCAGGTCAACCCCCTGCATGCACCCCAGCCGTGTTTCCCCCAGGAGACTTCGCCTTACCTTCCGGTTTCGCGTCGTTGGGCAAGCCCCCTCTACATCCGTCCCGAGGCCATCGATGAGTACGCGCGCATGGACGGAAAGGAACGCGGAGTTATTACGCGATATGCGCACGCATCTCGATCTCAGGAAGACATCATCGACCGTGACCTCTCATGGAAGTCTAAGCTGAAGGCCCTGCGCAAGATTTTTGAGATCCCCCGCTCGATCACTCGTCAGGCGCAATTCGAACATTTCTGCGCTGAGGGCGGAGAATCCTTAGAGAACTTTGCTCTCTGGTCTGCTCTGGTTTTTGAGAATGGGGACATCGAGCTTCCTGCGCCTTACGCATCAATCAATGCTCCCGAAGTTGAGCAGGCGCGCCAGCGCTTGGCGGGTGAAATTGAGTTTTGGCAGTGGTGTCAGTGGATCGTCTTCGATCAGCTGATCCGCGCCCAGGAAAGTGCACATCGCTTGGGAATGGATATGGGTATCATGTCCGACCTCGCCGTGGGCGTGCACTCTTTGGGCTCAGAGATTTGGTCGATGCCCGAGATCTTCGCCCCGGGAATGAGCGTTGGTGCGCCTCCCGACATGTATTCGCAGCAGGGGCAGAACTGGTCGCAGCCACCGTGGTCTCCGCGTGGCCTTGCCGAGGCCGGCTACGCGCCTCTTCGCGACATGTTGCGTTCTGTGCTCTCGTATTCGGGTGCAGTTCGCATCGACCACATTCTTGGTTTGTTCCGTCTGTGGTGGATCCCCGAGGGGATGGAAGCAAGTGCCGGTGCCTACGTTTCCTATGATCACGAGGCCATGGTTGGGATTGTGCTTCTCGAAGCGCAGCGCGCGGGCGCAGTAGTCATTGGTGAAGACTTAGGAACGGTTGAACCTTGGGTTCGCGGTTACTTGAATGATCGTGGCATCTTGGGCACTTCAGTTCTTTGGTTTGAAAAAGAAGGAAGCGGATGGCCATTGTGGCCTGACCACTATCGTCGTTCCTGCCTTGCTGCAGTAACGACGCACGATCTTCCGCCGACCCTTGGATACCTCGAGGGTGTTCACACTCAACTCCGGAATCGTTTGGGCTTGCTTGTCGAGGACTTGGACCAGGTGCTCGAGGCTGACCGCGTTGAACGAGAGCGAATGGTGTCTCGCCTGAATGAAGGCGGCTTCATTCACAATGACGAGCCCAGCGAAGAAGAGCTTGTTATGGGCTTCCACGCTTATCTAGCGGCTTCCCCCGCGCTCCTGCTTGCGGTTTCTCTTGTCGACGCAGTTGGAGAGAAGGCTCCCCAGAACCTGCCCGGAACCTCAGATCAATATCCGAACTGGTGTATCCCTCTCCATGGCAGTGATGGCGAAGAGGCGCATATCGAGGATCTTGCCGCTTCAGAGAAGGTGCACGCCTTCCTCTCGAACGTGAATCGATACGTGCGCTAAGTGAGCTTAGCTTTCTTCTGATGCCCGGTGCACTCGTGCGCCGGGCATCAGTGCTTCGATCGGTGAACAATCTGCAGGCAGATGCTCAAGATAGCTTGCAGGTGGACACAAGACAACAACAATGACTTCAAGCGGGTAGCCCATGTTGCGGGCTGGCGCGGTGTCCCATGCGATCAGTGGGTCACCCGCACTGACTTCGTCCCCAAGATTGCGGATACTTGAAAAGCCCTCACCGCCCAGCTTCACCGTGTCAATACCCAGGTGGACGAGAATCTGTTGCCCGTTTGCACGAGTAATTGCACAGGCGTGAGGAAGTAGATGCGTGAGGGTGCCATCCGTAGGAGCGCACACCTTCACATAACGGTCATTTTCTGGTGCGACGGCAAAGCCCGGCCCCATGATTTCCTCGGCGAAAACCGGGTCCGCGAGCGTATTGAGATGTCGAAGCGTCCCGGAAATGGGGGAGTAGAGCTCGAAACTCACTTGAGTGAAGAGATTTCCTCAGCGATTTCTTCTGCTTGCGGACCCATGACGATCTGCGCGTGGGACCCCACCACGACGACACCGAATGCGCCGGCTTCACGAAGCGCGGCCTCGTCGATCTTTGAATCATCCTTGAAATCAACGCGAATGCGGGTGATGCAATGCTGAAGATCGGTGATGTTATCCCAACCGCCAAGTGCGTTCAGGATGGTTTCTGCTTGGCTCATGATGCCTCCCCATTGCGATTTAGCCCTTAGGCCAAGGATAACGCGAAAATGCTCCCGTGTTCAGGGAATTAGGTCAGAAATTTGGGTGAATAGACTAGTATTCAAGGCGTGGAACCAGACATTTTGTTGACAGTCGTGATCCCTGCCTACAACGCACAGGACTACATTGATCGAGCAGTGACTTCAGTGCGTGGCTTTGATGAAGTCGAGGTGCTCATCATTGATGATGGCTCTCGCGATAAAACCGCTCAGATTGCTGATGAATGGGTAACTCGTGATCCCGAGCATATCCGCGTTATTCATCAGGAGAATGCTGGCCATGGCGGCGCTGTTAACGCTGGCATTGCTTCGGCGCGTGGGCGTTACCTCAAAATTCTCGATGCTGATGACTGGTTGGATCGTCTGGCGCTGAAACGTGCCCTTGAGCGCTTGGCCCTACGCGAAGAACAAGGGGAACCTCTCGACCTTCTAGTCGCTAATTACGTCTATGAAAAGCAAGGAAAGTCCCATAAAGCGGTGATCCGCTATGGCAATGTGATTCCCCGTGATCGTGTCGTGAGCTGGGATGAGGTCAAGCGCTGCCGCTACGACCAGTACTTGATGATGCATGCGCTCATTTTGCGCACGGAGCTTGTGCGCGAGTGTGGACTAGTGCTCCCGACGCACACGTTCTATGTCGACTTCATTTATTCCTTCGTGCCGGTCATCGATGTGCGCACTTTCGAGTATCTCGATGTTGACCTCTATCGCTACTTCATCGGGCGCGATGATCAGTCAGTCAATGAACAAGTGATGATTTCACGTGTCGATCAGTTATTGCGTGTGAATGCTGCAATGGTTGACGCAATTCCTCATCCCGATGATGTCCCGCCGAAACTGTACCGCTACCTCGTTCATTACCTGCGGATTAACTGCGTGATCTGTACGGTCATGCTTTTGCGTTCGGGAACGGAAGAGAATGCGGCTCGCAAAGATGAGCTATGGGCGCAGCTAGAAGCGAAGAAACCGGAGGCGTATCGAGCGGTACGCCGAGATCTTCTTGGGCGTTTGATTACCTTGCGTTCGAAGCCTGGGCGCGCGGTAATTATGTCGGGCTACCACATTTCGCAGTGGGTCTTGGGATTTAACTAAGTAGCTTAGCTGGGGCAAAGTGTCCATTTGACTTAGGGCAGGGCCACGCTCTTTAATGGTAATGAGAACGATTATCATTCTAGAGAGTTGGTCATGTCAGCATTGTGCCCTAAGGTAGCGCGCGCACTCATTTCACTATTCGCCGCCATTTCGCTCATCAGCGCCTGGATCTTTCTTCCACCTCCTGCTCAAGCGGATAGTCTTTCCTCCTCCCCAGAGGAACCTCGGCTGGCGAGCGCTCTCCAGGTCACATCCTGCGACAATGCTGGCAATGACAGAAATAGCATTGAGCTGTGTACTCCGGGGGACAATGGCGCGAAGTCGCCTCTTCGAGATGGCGCACTGAGGCTTCAAACAACTCCGGCAGAGCGCGACGGAGAGTTTGGCCTTGCTGAAGGATATGAAATCGGCGTTGAACTCAATCCCTCCCTCTTCACCCAAGGAACTCGCTATCTCATTGAATTGACCACCCATTCTGAGGATGCAGCTGAAGAACAAGGCACTCCCACCGCACTGAGTATTGAAAGCAGTGGGCAACGCCGCTTTGGTACCCCAGTTGAGGAAAATGTCAACGGCGCTCACGAGTTCTACCGAGGCTTTTCCCTAGAAGCCGAGGAAGAAGATCTTGTGTCAGGGCACGTGCAGCTCCGCTTCGCTGACCTTGGTATCCGCTCGCTTCGACTTCGCATTCTTGAAGCGCTCGAGGCAGGTGATCCTTCTCTTATTTCCGAGGCCAAATTCACCGCGAGCATTGAAGCGCCTGCGAGCGTGACGGAGCCGTCCGCTCAAGCCACTGTTCCCTCTCCCCCTAAGACCGCCCAGGAGAAGGACTCTGCTCAAAGTGGCGCCTCCGCTGTGCTCCCGAATAGTCGCGAGGCGCGCGAAAGTGCGGCGGCCTCGGCAATCAGACGTGAAGCGCAACCAAACGTGGAGGCGAACTCAGCCGAGCGCCGTCTCACTCTTGACCACGGGCATATCGACCTCTTCTACATGACGCTCGACGCCCAAGGACATCCTGTTCTGAAAGTGATGGAAGACGTCACCGGATCTGGCGTACAACACGAAGCAGAAGAACTACGCCTTGTCGTTCCTTCTTCGGCGCTCAAACACTCTCTTCCACAAGACATTGTTGCTGGAGGAAGCGGATATTTCCTCCCGCAAACTCAAGACCCAACTCTGCCGTGGCCAGGGTGGGATGTTCTTTCTCTTGCTCCTGCGGGTTTCGAGCGCGTTGAATTTGATGTTTCCTACACAAATTCCAATGGTGGACGCATTTCGCTGTGGACCGAAGACTTTGTCGCAGGGCGTTCGTCGCGACTGCGCACAGGAGGTTACGAATTAGATCCAAACGGGTCGACAATCGTCCAAGATTACCTCTCGCACACTCACGCGAACTGGGCCTTTTCTCAAGCTGGAAGCTACGAGCTGAGCGTTCAAGCACGTGCCTATCGAAACGATGGTTCCTTTGAAACAACGCGCAGTGCTCACTATCTCATTGAGGTTGGCGGCGCCCAGGGCGTGGTGTCTCCGAAGGATTCAAAGACCGAGAGTGGCGGAGTGCTTCCCCCTGCAGTTGATACGGGGAGGACAAACGGCGACGAATCACTTACGCGTGATGCCCCCCAGCGCCTTGGTGCAGAGCGCTGTATTCCCACCCGGATTACTCGCGAAGCAAACGAGGATGAAATTTCACGAATTCGTAGTGATAACGAGACTCCCAACCAAGCAATAACGACCCTGAACGTTCACGTTGGTAGCGAAGGCGGAATTACCGACGGGCACTTTGATCTGGGACCAGCCATTGAAAACGGCCAATTAGTCGCGCGAATTAAAGACGACCGAGCCGTACCTGCAGTGTGGAAAGATCCCGCATCAATGACTTTCGCACTGGGGGAGAAGGCCAAGATCAAGGCTCCTGAGGCGCTCAGCTACGCCGCGAGCGTGGGACAAGACGTATGGATGATCCCCGCCACCCAGATACGAGGCGTTCCGTGGCTCGGAATGAATTCGCAACGCGAAGAAATCGTGACTGAAACCAGCGGTCAGGTCCGTTTCTCTCTCCTTGATGTTCAAGGCCCCGGAAATGTCGCAGTATTTGAGTCGGGAAGCTTGGGCGCAGGAATCGGTACTCACGTTTTCGACGGCGCAGGAACAAGCTATACCCTGCCGGCCAATACTCATGCCCACCAAAACTGGGTGTTCACCGAACCGGGTTCCTACCAGCTGACGATCGCCATGAATGTGACGCCTCGCGGCAAAGACCTGCGCGGAAGTGGAAGTGGTGCTACTGGTTCCTTGATTGCGGCAGGAGGAACGGGGGAGCACGGACGTCCTCTGGTTTACGCAATCGTCGGACGCACGGCCTCGGGACAACCCTGCAGCCTAGCATCAACGGGCGCGGGGACCGCGGAACTTGCCCCGATGATCCTTGCAGCCCTCCTGATCGGATTCGGGTGCATTGCCACATCGACGCATATGCGGGTGAGACGGTGAAGTTTGCACGCTTCGTATCAGCGATTGTCACGTGCGTTCTTGCTGGCGCAGCTGGAGGATGTGCACCGCATAACGATGCTTCATCGCACCGCCTCAGCATTGTCGCAACAACGGGGATCTTGGCGGACTTTGCGCGAAACGTTGGCGGGGAATACGTCGATGTTCATCAGCTCATTCCCAACGGCGCTGATCCGCACTCGTGGGAACTGAGTCTGAGGGGTATTCGCGATATTGCCTACGCGGATATTGCGGTCACGAACTACCTGATGCTGGAGGATCATTCGGTGATTCGTGCGCTCGATGCGAATCTTCCCAAGGACGCTCTCTCGCTGTCCCTTGCGGAAGAAAGCGCGAAGTTTGGCGGGACTCTCATTCCCCTTGTAGAAGATCGCTCCCTTGATACCCCCTGGCTCGGAATGCGAGTCTATGGTGATGGAAGCCAGATCGGGGCAAAACGGTCATCCCAGGTAGAACTCTCTGTCACTGGTATCGAGGGACCGGGCCATGCCAGTGCCTACATCACGACAAGTTTCGGAAGTCCTGAGATTGCTTTCGCTTCGCGTGATGGTGTTGATACCGGGAATCATTGGGAAACAGATACCTCAATTCTGCCCGTTGGGGCACACCAGCACATGAGCTGGGTTTTTACTCAGCCCGGTATCTACACTCTGCATCTGCGAGCTCGCCTGCGCGTCACTCCGGATGCTGAGCCGATCGAGCTTCCCCCCTCACACGTGACCTTCGCCGTGGGGATCGATTCGGAAGAAGTTGCTCGCGAACGTGGGCTTTTTCTTCTCCGACGAGGCCACAGTGACATCACCGTGGACCTGCAGTCGCGCGCGTTGACCCTGATGGTTGACCGAGAAAAAGACGGTGGAGTCCCTGAGGGCGCGCCACTATTGGAAACGCCCGAGACGGGCAACGGGCTTCCTTCACCCCTTGCTTCTCTTGACCTTAAGCGGGTGCTGATCGATGTTCCTTCACGCACCTTGCGTGAAATTCCCAAAGGCAGGGGATGGGAATTCATCGGATCGGGGGATGGCCAAGCCTATGTTCTGCCGCAAGCAGTGCTGGGCAAACACGTCCACGGCGATATTGACCCACATGCATGGCATGACATTCACAACGCCCAGGCTTATGTGCGAGTCATTGAAAATGCCTTATCGACGCGTGACCCCGAGCATAGCGCGCAATACGCAGCCAACGCCTCGGCCTATATCGCCAAGCTTGACGAGGTCGACCGTGAGTTCGCACAGGCAATTGCGAAGATTAATCCACTTGATAGGAAACTTGTGACCACTCACGACGCCTATGCCTATTTGGCACGTGCGTATGACTTCGAAATTGCTGGCTACCTGAGTGCTCAAGACGGTAGCGAAGCCTCGATTGCAGACCGCAAACGCGTTGCGCAGACCTTGAAGAACATGAAAATTACCGCGGTCTTCTTGGAACCGCAAAAACGCAGCCGTCATCCCGTTATCGCTCAGGTTGCCGAAGAGAGCGGTGTTCAGGTCTGTGGGCTTTATGGAGACACCTTGGACGGACAAGCTCCGACGTATATCGAGATGATGCGTGCGAACGCCCATTCTTTGTCGCAGTGTTTAGGAAAGGACCATTCATGATCAACAGCACGGGGCATGTGCGTTCGACACAGGGCATAATGGCGCTTCTTGTCGGTATCGGGCTGAGTTTTGGTGTGGCACTGTCGGCACGCGCCGATGACTCGTTAACTCAACATGTGGACTCTTCAGAACAAGTCGTCCGAGAAGAAGCAGTTATTGAACGTGGTCACGTTGACTTGGGGCCAAAGATCGTCGATTCGAAACCGGAGATTCTGGCACGTGACGATTCCGGTGAGACCCCGCTTTGGCGCCCGCTAGACAACCTTGTATTTCGCGTGATGGATTCGGGTAAGCTCCAGGTACCTTCCGACCCGAGCTATTCATTCCTCCACGCACGCGAAGGAGAGTCATACTGGGTTATTCCACAAACTCAAAACCCCAATGTTGTCTGGTTGGGATGGAATACTCAAGACCCGGAACTGATCAAAGTGATGGGCAATGGTGCGACGATGACCTTGGGGAATCTCCAGGGCCCGGGTCAAGCATGGCTCTTCCTTCAAGACGGGGCTTTTGGAGCACCGACGGTCTTGTACGACTCGACTGCTTCCTCTCAATCCGATATCTGGGTCGAAGCTAATACTCATGTTCATGCGAACTGGGCGTTTTCTGCCCCCGGCGCGTATACGCTCAGCGTCCGCTGGTGTTTTGGTGACAGCAACTCTCCGCAGTGTGTAGCCGACACTCTACGATTCGTCGTAGGCGACGAGGCCAAGGTTGAGGAAGCCCGCGCGCTCACGACCACTGCGCTCGCGGCCTCGTCAAAGGCCAACAAGCAACCTAGCGCGCACGAGGATGCGCGCCAGCAAGGGGGAAATAGAGAGTTCTTCATCTACGGAGGGATCTGCCTTGTCTTGGGTGTGATCACCTTCGTTCTTGTTGCTCGTCGTACAAAGAGAACGCAGGCACAGATTGAGGAGGCGCGCGAGGAAGTTCGCCGTGGTTTCGGGTCGGAAAGCGGTGCCTGATGGAGTCTGAGAACGCTGTTTCGGCCCTCGACATTAGTGACCTTGATGTCTCCTACCCCGGGCGCGAGGTACTCAAATCGGTCTCACTCACTGTTGCTCCCGGAGAATTTTGCGCACTGATTGGTCCCAATGGCGCCGGAAAAACAACTCTTTTACGCGCAATCCTTGGTGCGATCCCATCTCGCTCGAGGCGCATCACCTCAATGGGGGCACCACTACAGCCCCGCGCAGTCGGCTACGTTCCGCAGCGTCATGAGTTTGCATGGGATTTTCCCATTACGATCCGTCAAGCTGTCCTGAGCGCGCTTGCTCCTCGGATAGGTTGGGGACGTAGAGCTCGCCTCGATGATCATCGTGCGGTTGAAGAAGCACTGCATCAGGTTGGCTTGGCGCAGCTGGGGGAGCGAGTCATTGGTGAGCTATCGGGTGGTCAGCGCCAGCGCGTTCTGGTTGCTCGGGCTCTTGCGCTGCGTCCGCAGTTGCTATTGCTGGATGAACCCTTTACCGGACTCGATATGCCCACCCAAGAAAGCCTGATCGATGTCTTTCAAGGGCTTGCGCGCACGGGGTGCGCAATTGTCATGACGACCCACGACATTCTTGGCGCAATCGATGCGTGCGATCGGCTTTTCTTACTGAATTCGACGGTTATTGCCTCTGGAAAACCGGAGGATATTCGAGATCCTCAGGTGTGGATGCGTACCTTTGATATTCGCCCCTCGAATCCCTTGCTGAAAGTCCTCGGGGTGATGTGAGTGCTGAGCATTATCGATTTTTTCAACGATTTAACGAACCCTGCCTTAGCCTTCTTACCGCGTGCAGTGCTTGTTACATGTGTTGCTGCATGTGTGTGCGCAGTAGTTGGCTGCCATGTTGTTTTGCGGGGAATGTCATTCATTGGAGATGCCGTAGCACACTCCGTATTCCCTGGTCTTGCCATTGCCTTCGTCTGCTCGGGATCGCTGGTGCTGGGAGGAACGCTTGCTGGCGTTGGAACTGCTGTGCTCGTTGCACTTCTTTCGCAAAATAGGCGTTTGAAGGAAGACTCAATCATCGGTGTTCTCTTCGTTGGAGCCTTTGGTCTGGGCTTGGTCATTATTTCCTGGGCTCCGGGCTACGCTGGCTCTCTCCAGGACTTCCTCTTCGGCTCACTGACGGGGATCCCAGCATCGGAAGTACCTTTTGTGCTTGTAGCATCCGCGCTGATCTTGGGAGTCTTTGCCTTCTTTCATAAGGAGATCGTTGCGGTCAGTCTTGACCGGGAAAGTGCGCGAGTCTCTGGATTGCCGGTAATGGCTCTGGATCTATTGGTCTATATCAGTGTTGCTGGCGCAGTCGTGATTTCCGTTCAGATCATCGGCAATATCTTGGTCCTTGCTCTTCTTATTACCCCAGCCGCCAGTGCACGTTTGCTGATGAACTCTTTGCATTCGATGATGTGGGGAGCCATCACTATCGGTGTCCTCAGCTCGATCGTCGGAATCTACGTGTCGTGGTCCTTAGACCTGCCCGCCGGTGCTTCTATTGTTTGCGTGGTAACCGCGGTTTTCGCTGTTTGCTGGGGATATCGAGCTATTCGTGTTCGTTTCGCATGATGGAATAAAATTGCCCGGAGCATGAGACGTTACTAGGTTTGGCCCTGTATAAGGGAAGGAAACGTCTACATGAGTACAGCAGCACCAACTGCAAAACGACGCACGCGCGATACATGGACCAGTCAAACTGGTTTCCTACTGGCAGCAATCGGTTCCGCGATTGGTTTGGGCAATATTTGGCGATTCCCTGGTGTTGCCTACACCAACGGCGGAGGAGCATTCCTTGTTCCTTACCTTGTTGCCCTGCTTTTTGCCGGTATCCCGATCCTGTGGCTTGAATACGCCGTGGGCCACAAGTTCCGTGGAACGCCACCGTGGGCATTTCGTCGTATGAGCGTCAAGGGTGAATTCCTTGGCTGGTTCTGTGTCTTTATTTGTTTCGTCATCATCACCTACTACGCCGCTGTTGTCGCGTGGTCGAGTAGCTACGTTGTTTATTCGATCAACGAGGCCTGGGGAAACGATTCGAAGACCTTCTTCCTTTCGTCCTTCCTTGGAACCGTGGGATCCAAGGAATTTTCGTGGACGCCGGTCCTAGCTGTTTCTGTGCCGCTCCTCCTTGTGTGGGTGTGCATCCTGCTGATTGTCTCCTTCGGCGTCTCCAAGGGCGTTGAGAAGGCGAACAAGGTCTTCCTTCCCTTGCTTGTCGTCCTCTTCTTGGCACTCGTTGTGCGCGCACTTTTCCTTCCCGGTGCGCTTGAAGGGCTCAACGCTTTCTTCACACCAAATTGGAGTGCCTTGACCGATTCCAAGGTGTGGATTGAAGCATTCGCGCAAATCTTCTTCTCGCTCTCCGTCGGCTTCGGCATCATGCTGACCTACGCCTCGTACCTCAAGAAGAAGTCGAACGTGACCGGCACCGCTCTGGTCGCGGGATTTGCAAACTCTTCCTTTGAGATTCTTGCAGGTATCGGCGTCTTCTCAGCCCTTGGCTTCATGGCTCACACGCAAGGAGTTGCGGTTTCTGAACTTCAGGGACTGAGGGGTCCGATCCTGTCCTTCGTAACATTCCCGAAGATTATTTCGATGATGCCCGGTGGGCCTCTCTTCGGTGTTCTCTTCTTCTCCTCACTTGTCTTGGCGGGTATCACCTCCTTGCTCTCGCTGCTTCAGGTCGTTTCGGGCGCACTCCAGGACAAGTTCGCGATGCAACCAATTAAGGCCTCGCTGGTCATGGGAATCCCGGCAACGGTGATTTCACTGGCACTGTTCGGCACCCGTTCAGGACTCAACACACTCGATATCGTCGATAACTTCATCAACAACGTCGGTGTCGTTGGTTGCGCGGTCGCAATGACGCTGTTCACTGCCCTTGTTCGTCCGCGTCTGGCGGGGCTGCGCAGACACCTCAATTCCGTTTCTGCCCCGGCGATCCCGCCCGTTTGGGATTTTCTGGTTGGAATCGTTATTCCCGCCGTTCTCACATTCATGCTCATTTCTTCACTGATTAAGAGCTTGCGAAATGGGTACGACGAATACGCGACCTACTTAGTGACGATCTTCGGATGGGGATCGGTGGCAATTGCCCTCATCGCCTCTGCGATTCTCACTCTTGTTCCCTGGTCGCATCCTCAGCGCACCTCGACAACCCCCACTGATCAGGAGATGGCATGAACGCCGTTGCTATTATCATGATGCTCGTCACCGTGCTTTTGGTGTGGGGAGGACTTGTTGCTTCACTCGTGATGCTTCGACTCCTGCCGACTCCTGGCGAGGACGAGGCTGAAACAACCGCTCCTGTTACGGAGCCCAACTCACGATAGGGGATAGCGTGCGCCTCGTAGCTTTCGACCTTGATGACACATTGGCTCCTTCGAAGTCCGCGCTTCCATCTGCGATGGCTCAGCAACTACGCGCACTTTTAGATGTCGTTCCTGTGTGTGTCATTTCAGGTGGGGAGTTCGGCCAATTTCGCGCACAGTTGCTGGAGAATCTGGACGCAACTTCCGAGCAGCTCTCGAAACTTCACCTCATGCCAACCTGCGGTACGCGTTACTATCGCTGGAATGCAGATCACTCCAACTGGGATCAGGTCTATGCGAATGATCTGAGTCAGGACGAACGCGAGCGTGCAATCAAGTCGCTACGCCTGCGCGCTCATGAACAGGGAGTGTGGGAAGCACAGCCATGGGGCGAGATCATCGAAGACCGAGGATCACAGATCACTTTTTCTGCCCTTGGCCAGCAGGCTCCTCTCGAGGCGAAACGCGCATGGGATCCTAGCGGAGACAAAAAACGTAAGCTGCGGGACGCTGTTGCTTTGGACGTTCCCGATCTTGAAGTGCGTGCAGGCGGTTCAACGTCGGTCGATATCACCCGCCGTGGAATCGACAAAGCCTATGGAATGGCAAAGCTTGTTGAGATGACGGGGATTGCCCCACAGGACATGCTCTTCATTGGCGATCGCCTTGACGAGGCAGGCAACGACTATCCGGTTAAGGCCGCAGGGTATCCAACGCGTCCTGTTTCCGGCTGGGAAGAGTGCGTCGACGTTATTGCTCAGATCGTTTCTGAGCTTTCTGAGCGAGCTTAGTTCCCAATTGTGCGTGTTGCCCACAGGGCAACCGCACTTGCTGCTGCGACGTTGAGTGAATCAACCCCACCCATCATGGGAATTCGAACAACGTAATCAGTCTGGGCAAGTGTGCTCTTTTTGAGGCCGTCCCCCTCGGTGCCCATGATGAGTGCGAGACGTGCGTCTGGTGCGGTCATCGCCGGCATCGTGATGAATTCGTCGAGGCTTACAGAATCATCACTCAATGCAAGAGAAGCAAGGGTAAAGCCTGCGGCGTGTAATTCATCTTTTGCCGGCCACTTGTCGAGTCTGGTCCATGGAACTTGAAACACGGTCCCCATGGATACTCGTACTGAGCGCCTGTACAAAGGATCTGCACACTGCGGCGTGACGAGCACGGCATCGGCGCCCAAAGCAGCAGCACTTCGGAAAGCCGCGCCGACGTTCGTATGATCGACCAGGTCTTCCAAGATCAGCACACGCTTGGGGCCTTCTCCCAAGGAACTCAGCAGCTCAGTGACGGCTTGGAGCTCAGGGCGTTGCATTGCCGCGAGCGCTCCGCGGTGGAGGTGAAATCCCGTAATCGATTCGAGTAGCTCTTCAGGAGCGATAAAGACGGGAGTGCCGCCGCCGTCGGCTGCGCCGAGGAAGTGTTCAAGAAGTGGCTCAAGATCGGGGAGCCAACGGGGTGCCATCATCAAGGACCGTGGGCGATGTCCTGCCTCAAGAGCGCGAATGATGACGTTCGTGGATTCTGCCATGTATAAGCCGCGCTCAACTTCCAGACTTTTACGCAGGTTGACGTCCGTCATGGAGGTGTAATCGGCAAGACGAGGGTCATCTGGTGCGGATAGGGCTGTCAGTTCAATGAGCATTCCTTCATTGTGCCACGCCTGCTAGTTCGCATCAGTCCCACCATAGCCACCAACCGGGACCGTGAGCCTCGTCCATACACGCGATCGGTTCGCATTCGTCCGGCCTGCAATAGCCATCGAATCCCAATCGCTCTTGAAGGCGTTCCCACACACCATCTTCGTAGATCAGTGCCCAGGGAGAGTCCTGATAGTCGCGAGCTGAGGAGTCCTCGATGTACACGGAATCGATGCTCATTCGTTCATCCCATCGCGGAGAAAGAACCAGATAACCTCCGAGGAGTACATGCGAATCGGCGAATGCTGCCTCAAAGAACAAATCGAGCGGCGGTGCATTGTTTTGACGATCTGCAAGGTTATCAACGGGGAGAAGTGGGCGTACTTCCTGTGCGATACGTCCGTTTACACCCGAAAAACGTGCAAAGTCTGCACAGATGCTGGGGGAGTCAACATAGGGACGCATGAGTTGCAAAATGCCATTGTCTTCGATCCAACCGGAAGCTCCGTACAGGCCGCTCGTTGGTAGTGACGCAAGAGAATGGGATGCCATCGGAAAGGTCCTTTCGTGAAGAGTGATGGCATCAGTCTGCGCTTGCGCACAACTGCGCTGCGGAGCGCTGAACAAACCTGTGGAAAACGCCGATAGGAGTGCAGGCTGTGGATAAAACTGGTGGGTATCAGCAACAGCTGATACCCACCACTCAAAAACCTAGATGTCGGTTACCTCGTTGGGAACTGCCCACGAGCAACCTGCGGGCGAGGCGAACGCCATGGGCGAAGCATAATTGCCCGCGAAAAAACATAGAACCACATACGGGGCGGGATCTTTTCACGCGGGTGAACTTCACCAAGCCTGCGCTTAATCTTCCGCCAGACCATCGTGGACTCAACGATGGCAATCAAGAACAGTCCGTACATGATCAGCATGACGATGAAGAGTGCGCGCTGAGCAAGATCTGAAGTTGACGAGAAGAACGACACCGCGAAGAAGACGACAAAAAAGACGATCATCACAGGAAACACGAATTCTGATGCCGAGCGACGAGCGTCGATCCAGTCGCGGGTAAAACGCTTGACTGTGCCCTTGTCACGCAAAGGCATGTAGCGTTCATCGCCGGTAACCAAGGCTTCTTGCTCGAGGCGGTCGCGTTCAGCTCGCATGGCACGTGCGCGCTCACGTGCAGCCTTCTTTGCTGCTTTACGATCAGCGACGATCAAGGAGTGATCATTACGGGCCTGCGCAGCCTTGCGCGTAGGAGTCGGACCGCTCTTTGTACGGTCACTCGCAGCGCGAGTTTGAGGCGTTTCTTCGGGTTCTGACTTCTTTGAACTCAACACGCTTCTAAGGGTAATAGATAGCAGAGTCGATCGGCACATTGACCAGGCCTTAACCGCGCACTGATACAGGTCGTCTCAGAAGCGATACGCTTGGATACATGGCTATTGACGAACTTCGTGAGCGCCTCGACGCGCTCTTCCCACAATTGGTCGACGAGCTTTCACAGCTTGTTGCAATTCCTTCGGTTTCTTCCGATCCCTCTCACAACGCTGACGTTGAACGCTCGGCTGAACATATTCGTTCTCGTTTCGAGGCACTGGGTCTGGATGCCCAGATTCATTCCGTCACCACTCCTGAGGGAGTACAGGGCAAGCCCGCAATTCTTGCACGCTCTGCACATATTGAGGGTGCCCCCACGGTTTTGCTCTACGCGCACCATGATGTCCAGCCCACGGGCGACCTTGCACGTTGGCACTCTGATCCTTGGAAGACGGTCGTCAAGGGCGATCGTATTTATGGTCGCGGCACGTCAGATGACGGCGCAGGTGTCATCGTTCACCTTGGTTCTTTGTCTCTCCTGGGCAAGGAGCTGAGCGCGAACGTCGTCGTGTACATCGAAGGCGAAGAAGAGATCGGTTCGCCCTCCTTCACTCACTTCCTTGAGACCTACCGTGATCAGCTCGAGGCAGACGTCATTATCGTCACCGATTCTGACAACTGGAAGGTTGGAGAACCCGCAGTAACGACCAGCTTGCGGGGTAATTGCGCATTTACCGTTGACCTGACGATTGCCGATCACGCGGTTCACTCGGGAATGTTCGGCGGCCCAATGATCGATGCTGCCACCTGTGCTGCTCTGCTCGTTTCCTCCCTCTACGACAAGGACGGAAATATCGTTGTTGAGGGGCTGGGCGGCGACGACCACGCCGAGGTGGATTGGCCCGAAGACGAATTCCGGGCAGCTAGCGGAATGCTCGATCAGGTGCGCCTGGCCGGAAGCGGTGATTTGGCAGCACGTACGTGGACAAAGCCTTCGGTGTCACTGATCGGATTCGATACGACTTCGGTTGCGAACTCCTCCAATACGATCATTCCTCATGTTCGTTTCCGTCTGTCGATGCGCACAGTGCCCGGCGTGGACCCGCGTCAAGCAATGGAAGCGATCGAGAAGCACTTGCTTGAGCATGCGCCCTTCGGTGCTCGCGTGGAGATTTCTGATCGAGATCTTGGCCCCGGCTACCTTGCCGACGTCGATTCTCCGGTTTCTCATGTCGTCAAGCAGGCCCTCACTGATGCCTGGGGCGTTCAGGCCGTCAATATTGGTGTTGGCGGTTCGATTCCCTTCATTTCGGAGTTCCAAGAGACCTTCCCCCACGCGCAGGTCGTTGTCACTGGCGTTGAGGATCCTCTGACAAACGCGCACTCCGAGGACGAGTCTCAGTCGCTCTCTGACCTGAAAGCTGCTGTGCTCGCCGAGGCCTTGGTGCTCACACGCTTGGCGCGCAAGTAAGTGGGTCGAGTCTTAATTTCGGGGCATTGGGGAGGGGATCGTAATCCTCTCCCCATCCTCGATTTACTTGCGCGGGGTTTTCAATCCCTTGCGCCGACTTGGCAGATGCAATGTGCCCCCTTTGGCCCTGGGCGCGCCTTTGTCGAGGCCATGCGTTCCCACGCGGGTATTGCAGTGCTTTCAACTGCCGAGGAGGCGGACCTAAGAGTTTTAGGCGCGCGCTATCGCGACGCGATTCTTGCAGGAAAGACTCCTGTTTTGGAAGGTGGGCATCTCGCGCATACCGACGGGGGAGTCGCCTTTCTCGAGGGGCTTTCAGGGCTCAGTCGCGCGGATTATTCTGACTTCGACCGTTGGTTTTTCTCCGCGATCGAGCAGTCACGAGTATTGTGCAGGCGCGGCGATTTCTACGCTGCTTTTTCGAGTGCGAGGCCTCTCTTTGGTCCCTCGTCGACGCTTGCTCTTAATCCCGACCTGAGCCTGCGAAGCGATGCGGATGCGGACTTTAATCGCCAATGGATGCGCCTCTTGCACCAAGTTGCACAACCGTATCTTCCCCTTCAAGGCCAGCCGGCCTCGTTAGTGGAGCCGGGGCGGATCGCAGGATCAGGGGCAAGCGGGGGAGCAGGTGCTGTGATCTCAGCGTTGGGAGGAAGGCTGATCTCTGATGGGGATTTCCTTGCCTACCATACGCATCTTCAATCCCTTCTTGCTGAGGTCGACCTCGTGATCATTCTTGAGCCCGAACTGCACTCTCCGCTCCTTGCTGAGTCGACGCTTCCAACGCTTACCGAGGCCGCGGCACATTTTGCGCTTCCCGTTCTCGCAGTTGCTCGGAGTTCATCGCTTTCAGCTCATGAGCGAGCCGAATGGGGCATCCATGGAGTGTTAACTGACGAAAATGAGGATTTTGAAGCTCTTGGCCAGCGAGCGGCGCGAACATGGGCGAATTAAATGAGGCCTCGCTCTCAGCTTAGAAAATGGCGTCAATCCATGACTAGCCGTAGGCTAGAACCATTACTGCAAACCCAACACATGAAGGAGCAGCATGTCTGAGAACACCACTGAGACTGCAACCCACGAGGTCATCTTGACTGATGTCGCCGCACAGAAGGTCAAGAGCCTTCTCGAGCAGGAAGGCCGCGATGACCTTCGCCTGCGCGTCGCGGTCCAACCCGGAGGCTGTTCCGGACTCATCTATCAGCTCTACTTTGATGATCGTTTGCTTGATGGTGATGCCGTTCGCGATTTCGACGGCGTTGAGGTTGTCGTTGACCGCATGAGCGTTCCCTACCTGGCGGGAGCAACGATCGACTTCTCTGACACCATCGAACGTCAGGGATTCACCATTGACAACCCCAATGCGCAGAACACCTGCGCATGCGGCGAATCTTTCGCCTGATCGGAGAAAAGTGAAGAAGCTTTCTGTTTTCGGTGCCCTGCTACTGAGCTGCACTCTTGCGCTGAGTGCCTGCTCGGGGCAAGCCAAGAACTCCCAATCGGCCTCGGCGAGTGCTTCAACAAGCGCGTCTTCGTCGGCTTCATCTTCAGCAGGTGCGCCGAAGGTTGATCGCTCCGGTCAAGGAAATTTCCCGGAGGTTACCGGGGGATTCGGTGAAAAGCCGGAAATTAAGGCCGGATCAGGATCGGTTGGTGACGCCATTCTGGTGAAAACCCTGCACCAGGGTAATGGCGCGACTGTCGGCTTGGATGACATCGTTCAGGTGAACTACGCGGGCGCTCTTTTCAAGGATGGAACGGTCTTTGACTCTTCCTTCGCTGATGGACGCACCCCGATTGCCTTCAGTCTGAATCAGGTTATTAAGGGCTGGAAGTACGGCCTTGCTGAAGCACACGTCGGTGACCGCGTTGAACTCGTTATTCCGTCACAGTGGGGATACGGAGCTAAAGGTGCAGGTTCGTCGATTCCGCCAAACGCTGATTTGGTCTTCGTCGTCGATATCTTGGGTACTGTTAATCCCTCAGACACTTCGGCATTGACCAAGGCAACACCTACTGGAAATGAACTTCCCGCAGGTATTACCGTGACCGGCGACTTGGGAAGCGAACCGAAGATCACTTTCGGTGTAAGTGCCCCCACTGCAGACGCCAAGATCGTCATCGCGGAAGGCAAGGGCGAGAAGGTCACTATCGGCTCAACCGTTGTTTACCAGGCAGTCGGCGCCACTTTCGGTGCCGATAGCAAGACTCAATCCAGTTGGAGCGAGGCTGGCGGTCAAGTCACGACTGTTGCGCAGGGGAACCAGCTCGTCGACTTCACCGCTGGTTCACGTGTACTTCTTGTCGGCGCAGGAAACACAGCTCAAGGCGCGGCTTCTCAGGCAGTTGTCGTGGATATTATCGCGGTGATTCCCGCGAAGTAATTTTTCGCGGCAAAGGCCGCCTGTCGCCTGAAAACAGAGCAAGTGGGGAGTTGGAAAACCAACTCCCCACTTCCGCATTCAAAAGTGGTTAGAATACCCTGAGTAACGATTTCTTAGCGTTGAGGAGCGCATCGTGAGTGAAACGCCTGTGAAGGTCTTGGTATTCAGTGATAATTCGTCCACTCGCCAGGCAGTGATCACAGGCGTCGGATTCAAGGCCTCGAAAGATACTGCTCCCATTGAATGGCTTGAGGCTGCCACCTCTTTCGGTGTTTTTGAACTTGTCGATTCCCACGATATTGCCGTTCTCGTGCTTGATGGAGAGACACAAAAAGAAGGCGGTATGTCGGTCGCTAAAGAACTGGCAAATACCCGTGAGAACCTTCCGCCGATCCTCATGCTCACTGCGCGTCCGCAGGATCAATGGCTCGCGACTTGGGCTGGTGCTAGCCGAATTGTGAGCGCACCTCTCGATCCTCAAGAGCTGCAAGAGAACCTCGCCGAATTACTGCGCGCTCGCCGCTAAGCGCTCAAAGAGTAGGTTGGTCTAGAGGGACCAGAGGATAGGCAGGGGAAGCAAAGTCCAAAGGTTGTTTTCCCTGCTCATCGATGAGGGTAGATAGCTCGTAAAAAAGAAGGCCTGTGGCTAGCGCATCGTCTAATGCACGATGCTGGCCGCCTCCCAATTCAAAGTGCTCGCGCAGGGTCGTTAATCGGTGGTTTTCAACTGCTGGTTTCGGCAAAGCATAGCGAGCTAAAGACAAGGTGTCATAGGGGGGAAGCGGCGGGAGAATACAGCTGCACTGCTGTTGGGCACGGGCCAGAAAACCCCAATCAAAAGCGACATTATGGGCAATTAATCCTGCAATCTTCCGTTTTTGACACGCCACTTCAATCCAGCTGCTAAAACGCGGGAACACCGCATGTAAATCCTGAGCTTGTGCGAGGACCTCATCGTTTAATCCCGTCAAAGAAGTAATAAACGCCGGGAGGGGACGGCGAGGATTGACGAGAGCTGAAAAACTATCAATAACCTGCTTCTCTTCGTAGATCACGGCCCCGATTTCGATAATCGAGTCCTTGGCACCGAGCCCCGTCGTTTCAAGGTCGACGACGAGCCATGCAGACTCCAACCACCGTGGAACCATTGCGGAAAAACTAGGCTCGGGCTGTACAGTAGAACCATTGACCATACCGACGATGCTAGCGGTTGACACCGGTGGAGGAAACATGGGTCTGTATCAAGCCTTAAAGCTGACGGGCACTCCGATTCTCAAAGCTGCTTACCGGCCCTGGATTCGAGGGAAAGAGAACATCCCCGAAACAGGTCCCGCGATCTTGGCATCGAACCATAACGCCGTGTGGGACTCAGTGTTTCTCCCCATGATGATTGACCGTGAGGTTGTCTTTATGGGCAAGGCCGACTACTTCACCGGGACCGGGCTCAAGGGCTGGGCAACGAAGGAATTTATGCGCGCCGTTGGCACTATTCCTGTTGATCGCAGTGGTGGTCGAGCCTCTGAAGCCGCGCTCAAAGCGGGCCTCAAGCGTCTTGGCGAAGGCGAACTGTTCGGGATCTATCCTGAGGGAACGCGCAGCCCAGATGGGCGCCTTTACCGTGGGAAGACCGGAGTTGCGCGATTGGCGCTGCTTTCCGGAGCGCCCGTCATCCCCGTTGCGATGATCGGAACACATGCGGCTCAGCCAATCGGGCAGAAGATTCCTTCGCGAACCAATATCGGTATGGTGATCGGCGAACCCCTCGACTTCAGTCGTTACAAGGGCTTGGACCGCGATCGTTTTGTCCTACGTGCCATCACCGATGAAATCATGTACAACCTCATGCTTTTGTCAGGACAGGAATACGTCGACCTGTACGCCGCGGATGTCAAGGCCCAGCTTGCTGCAGAAGGTGCCTTCGACGGACCTGTGCCTTCGAATGGAAAGACTGCACCCGGCGGGCGAGTTGCCCCCGACGTTGAAGTTCCCACTCCAACGGAGGAAGAACTTCACGAGGAAGAAAACTGAGCAAAGCCGGAGTTGCACGCTTGTCACCTCTCATGGACCGATAAAGCGAAGTAATCCCGCACTCGATAAGATAAGTACGTGGCGCAGATCGTTTTGATGTGCGCGAAGAAGACTGAAAGGTTTACCCATGACGGTTCGTCGTGTTGCCCTCTTGACCGCTGGTGGCTTTGCCCCTTGTCTTTCGGCCGCTGTTGGTGATCTCATTGAGCGCTACACCCAGGTCGCTCCCGAAGTAGAAATCATCCTCTACCAGTACGGCTACCATGGCCTGCTCACCGGCAACTACGTTGTCGTTGATGAAGAAGGACGTCGTGACGCAGCGGTTCTGCGTGAGTTCGGTGGCTCTTCGATCGGTAACTCTCGCGTCAAGCTGACCAACGCGAAGAACCTTGTGGAGCGCGGCCTCGTTGAAGAAGGCGTCGACCCGCTTGCTTTCGCTGCTGAACAGCTGCGCAAGGATGGCGTCGATGTCCTGCACACCATTGGCGGCGATGACACGAACACGACCGCTGCAGATCTCGCTGCCTACCTGCATGAGCACAACTACGAACTGACCGTCGTCGGTCTGCCCAAGACCATCGATAATGACGTGATTCCGATCCGTCAGTCCCTGGGTGCATGGACGGCAGCAGACGAGGGCGCACGCTTCGCATTCAACGTGATCGGCGAGCACCGTTCGAACCCCCGTATGCTCATCGTCCACGAGTGCATGGGCCGCAACTGTGGTTACCTGACCGCAGAAACCGCACGTCGCTACCATGAGCTGCTCCAGACAAAGCGCTGGGCACCTTCACTGGGACTCACCCGCGAGCGCTGGGATGTCCACGGCGTCTACGTTCCCGAGGCAGCATTGGATATTGCCGGGGAAGCTGCACGTCTGAAGGCAATCATGGACGAGCAGGGCAATGTCAACATCTTCCTCTCCGAGGGTGCTGGCCTGCCTGAAATCATTGCCGAGATGGAAGCTAATGGTGAAGAGGTTCAGCGCGATCCCTTCGGCCACGTCAAGCTTGACACCATCAACCCCGGCCAGTGGTTCGCTCGTAAGTTTGCGGCTCTTATCGGTGCCGAAAAGGTCATGGTTCAGAAGTCGGGTTACTACTCTCGCGCGGCTGCAGCCCACGAAGAAGACCTTGCTCTGATCAAGCAGATGTGTGACCTGGCAGTCGAGTGTGCGCTGCGCGGCGAGAGCGGCGTTATCGGCCAGGATGAAGAGAACGGTGACAAGCTTGCAGCCATCGCGTTCCCGCGTATCGCCGGCGGCAAGCCCTTCGATATTACTCAGCCGTGGTTTACTTCTCTGCTCGCTGAACTCGGTCAGCCCTTGGCTCCGGCACAGTGACCATGAGTTTCTCTACTCATCCGGGGCGCGGCGATTTTTCGCTGCGCCCCGGCGCACCTGACCTCTTTGCACCCACGGCTAACGAAGATGCTGCGCCTTGGGAAGCGTGGCGTCTGCGACGTGCGCTTCAACAGCCCACGTATCCTGATGCGGATGCGCTTAGCACGGTTCTTGCTGAGCTCCGTCGCCAGCCACCCCTGGTTTTCGCCGGTGAAGTAGATGATTTGCGCGCCGGATTGGGCGCGGCCTCGCGCGGCGAAGCTTTTGTGCTCACCGGCGGTGACTGCGCAGAGACCTTTGCCGAGGCCACTGCCGACCACCTGCGTTTAAAGATCCAAACCCTCCTGCAGATGGCAGTTGTTTTGACCTACGGAGCGTCGCTGCCTGTAATCAAGATCGGACGGATTGCGGGGCAATACGCAAAGCCTCGTTCGGCTGATATGGAAACACGGGATGGAGTAACGCTTCCTTCTTACCGCGGTGATGCGGTGAATTCCTTCGAATTTACGCCTTCATCGCGCGAACCAGATCCTTCGCGTTTGCTTGACCTCTATCACCATGCCGCTTCGACGCTCAACCTGATTCGCGCATTTACGCGTGGTGGTTACGCTGATTTGCGTCTGGTGCACCATTGGAACAGGGGCTTTACTGCGAATCCAGCGTATGCGCGCTATGAATCCCTTGCCGAGGAGATCCACCGCGCGGTCAAGTTCCTCGAGGCCGCTGGTGCAGGTTCTGCAGCGCAGATGCGCAGCGTCGATCTCTTCTCCTCGCACGAGGCTCTGCTTCTTGAATACGAATCGGCAATGACTCGTATTGACTCAAGAACAGGGGACTCATATAACACCTCGGGACACTTCCTATGGATCGGCGAACGTACACGTGGAGCAGACGATGCACACGTTGAGTTGCTTTCCCATGTGCGCAACCCGATTGGCGTTAAGCTTGGGCCTTCGACAACTAAAGACGATATGTGCCGTCTGATTGACCGTCTGAACCCTGAAGGCGAGGAAGGCCGACTGACCTTCATTACCAGGATGGGTGCGGATAAGATTCGCGACGTTCTTCCGCCACTGCTCGAAGCGCAATTGGCTGATGGTCGTCCAGTGACCTGGGTGACCGACCCGATGCACGGGAACACGATTACCTCGTCTACCGGCTACAAGACTCGCCGTTTCGAAACGATCATGGACGAAGTCACGGGCTTCTTCGAGGCGCATCGCCAGGTCGGGACGGTTCCGGGTGGTATTCACGTTGAACTCACCGGAGATGATGTCACCGAGGTCTTGGGCGGATCTGAGCAGCTTGATGAAGAAGCTCTTCGTGATCGCTATGAAACTTTGGTTGATCCGCGTCTGAACCACCAGCAGTCCTTGGAAATGGCTTTCCAAGTCGCTGAGTATTTGAAGAAAGAGTGAGGCTCACTGACCTGAGCACTTCACACCGGCATAAAGTTTGGGGGAGGAACCGTTGGTTCCTCCCCCAAACTGGTGGTAGTGGTGTTTTAGACGATCGTCAAAGTCACGGTAGTGCCACGAGGAACAACGGTTCCAGCTGCGGGGTTCGAGGAACGCACGGTTCCAAAAAGGCCACCCATGAATCGTTCAACGCGTACCTGTAGACCAGCTGCCTCGAGAGCCGAACGTGCTTGGCTTTCTTGTAAACCTTGAACGGTGGGCACCTCGACGGTTTCGGGTCCCTTGGACACGGTATATTGCACCTTGTCCCCGCGGTGAAGGGTTGTTCCGGCGGCGGTTTCTTGGGAAATAACGGTTCCTTGGGCAACCGTCGATGAGAACGCTTCCGTCGCTTCAGGAACCAAGCCCATCGATTCGAGGGTCTGTCGAACTTCTTCGGCGCTCTTGCCGCCAAGAGCCGGTACGCTCAGGGGTTCGCGTCCTTTAGAGACAACAAAGTCAACCTTCGTATCGTGGCGAATAGAGGAACCGGCCTCGACTGATTGCGAAATAATCTTGCCCTTTTCGATATCCTCTGACCAGTCCTCGGTCACATTTCCAACGGCAAGACCGCTGGTTGTCAGGGCATTCTTCGCAGCGTCAGTCGCCATTCCCTTCAGATTCGGCGCAGTCCGCATATCGACGCCCTTTGATACGACGACGAGGACCTCAGCGCGCTTGTGGACTCTGTCTTGGCTGCCTGGAGTCGTTGAAATAACGATTCCTGTTTGGACAGTATCGGAGAAGTCCTCGCGCTCTTGGAACTTCAGGTGAAGCGTGCGTAGATCATTCTCCACATCGGTAACCGTGCGGCCATCGGTGACCGGCATAGTGATATATGAACCCGGCCCGTATTCGTGCCACCACCACAATCCGCCGATGACGCCGACGATAAGGAGGGACATGATCAACGCCGCGAACTTGCCAAAACGGCTACGGCGCGTCTTTCGGTGAGCAACCTGCGTTAGTCCACCGGAGACATGGACAATAGCCTGAGATGTCGCGGGAAGCTTTTGTGCTGGCAGGGGAGCGGTGAGTTCAACGAGGCCCAGCGCAGCTGTTTTGTGCTCGCCATCCTCTTCTGCGGCTTCGATTTCAGCGCGTTTACCGGCAATCTCAGCTGGGATGGATGCTCGTGCGCGTAGTAAAAGATCAAGAGCCTCTTGAGCATCTAAAGGACGATTTTCGGGATCCTTCGCAGCAAGCGCTGCGACAAGATCGTCAAGCTCACGAGGGATCCAGGGTTCGAATTCTGAGGGAAGGGGAACGGAGTCATTGACGTGGTGATAGGCCATTTGCATGGCGGTTTCACCTTGCCACGGAACCGCGCCGGTGAGCATTTCGTAGAGCATGATGCCTACGGCATAAATGTCGGTTCGTGCGTCGCAGACACCACTTGTCGCAATTTCGGGTGCCATGTAGGCAACCGTTCCGAGCATCGAGCCGGTCGTGGACATCGAGACTTCGGATGCCGCGCGTGCAAGACCAAAATCGGTGACGCGGACGGGCCCCTCACTGGGAACAAGAACATTTTCTGGTTTGATATCCCGGTGGATGACGCCAACACGGTGGGCGGCGCGCAATGCCTCGAGGATGTCTTGCGTGTACTGCAGAGATTGTGAAACCGTAAAGGCGCCTTGCGCCTGTAGCAGCGCGCGCAGGTTAGTCCCATCGATGAGCTCCATCACCAAGAAGCCCTGGCCGTGGATGACACCTTGATCAAATACGGAAACAACTCCGGGGGACACAATACGCGCGGACGCGCGAGCTTCGCGGCGGAATCGAGCGACGAAGTCCGCTGATTCAGCTAAGTGAGGATGCATGACTTTGAGGGCGACAGGTCGATCAAGGCGCTCGTCATGGGCGACATATACGGTCGCCATTCCGCCTCGGGCAAGGCGTGCCTGAATCCTGTAGCGATCATCTACAAGTAAGCCGATCAAGGGATCAGCGGGCATAGATGAGTCTTGACCGTCAGCGTCGATGTGTTCATCACTGCGGTTGTCGGGTTCAAATTCCGTCTCAGAAGTCATCAGTGCGATTTTACTGGAGATTTCAGGGAATGTGCTCACGATATCCCGCGTGCCGTAGCGAAGCACTGCCAGCTAAGGGCGCGATATCATAAAGCCATGAGTGAAACCGTTGCCCTGTATTCCGTTGATGAGGTAGCTCGAAAGCTTGGCATTGAACCGCGCCGCGTGAAGCAACTGATTCGTGACCACATTCTTTTCCAGTACACCAACGCTGCAGGTGAAACTGGAATTCCTCAGGAAATTCTGATTAAGGGGAAAGACGGTTATGAGCCGCTCTATAACCTTCCGGGCACGCTCACACTCTTGTCCGATGGCGGGTTTTCCCCTGAAGAGGCTGCGCAGTGGCTGTACACCGAGCACGATGAACTGGGAGAAACTCCGATGCAGGCGCTTCTGGGCGGGCGTCATCATCGGGTGAACCGTATCGCTTCTGCTTTGGCTTTCTAAGCGGGGGCGGCAAACGACTGTTTGCCTCACTTTGAGCGTTTGATAAGCATCGCTGCAACCTGAGAGAGGGTATCGCGCTGCTCGGGAGTGAAGCGACTGGATTCGAGGGCTAAGAATCCCTGTGCTTCGAAGGTTGAGATCACTTCTTCGTGCAGTTTCCGTCCCCTGCGAGCGACAATATCTCGCAGCTCATCGAGCTCGTGGTGAGTCATCTCAGGATTGCCGAGGCGGCGCGCGAGTTTTTCACGTTCGCTTGTACTTGCGTTTTGCCAGGTCAGTGCGAGTAGATATGTTCTCTTTCCTTCGCGCAGGTCATCGCCTGCTCCCTTGCCAGTGATCTGTGGATCTCCAAATACGCCTAATTCATCATCGCGGAGTTGGAAGGCGTGACCCCATGGAGCCAAGACCATACCGAGAGCATCTGCGTCAAGGGGAGAAGCGCCCATAGCGAGGGCACCCAATGTTGCTGGAATGACAACTGAATAGTTGGCAGCTTTATGGGAAACGATGGTCAATGCGGTTGAGGCATTAATTGCCTCGGAATCATTGGTATCAAGAGGACGCTGCTCGGCGGAAATGTCGAGAAATTGACCAATAGCAACCTCGGCATGCATGCGCGCGTAGAGCTGCATGACGGGATCGCGGTAATGGGATAAGTTCTCGCACTGACGAATCATCGCGGATTCAGCGGCAGAGAAGAGAAGATCTCCGGCAAGGATCGCGGAACTGATTCCGAAGTCTTCGCTATCGCCTCGGAAATGGGTAGAACGATGGTAGGAGGAAAAAGCCGCATGCGCGGAGGGATTACCGCGCCGCGTGGGGGCGTGGTCGATGATGTCATCGTGGACGAGTGCGCTTGCCTGGTAGAGCTCAAGTGAGGCGCCTAAATCATCCAAAGGTAAAGTCTCAATGGGAGCATGAGTGAAGAGGCTGCCACCAACAAAAGCAAGGAAAGCACGGAAACGCTTACCTTCTTCAAGGCTCTTATGGCAAATCTCCAGCAGGGGAGTGACCTGCTCAGAGGGGGCAATCGAGTTTGCGAGCTCGGCCAAAATACTGTGGCTTCGTTCCTCAATTCGAGGTGCTAAAGAAAGTAGTTGCTCGCTCAAAACGCTCATGTGCCCAGTCTATAAAACATTCATACGCTACCTAGCGCTCATGTTTATCATGAGAGAAAACGTGAGGAGAACGATTGTGGCAATTGTTGTGAGCTATTACGGGAATCGTGAATCGGATGCTGCCTTGGACGAAGCTGTTCGCGTGGCATCGTGGATGCGAACATCTCTCATGATTGTCGTAGCTTCGCACGATTGCGGTGGGACGTTCTCAGACGAAAATACTGCCGAAGCCCACCTGTGGGAACGCTTAGAGGGAACCGAAGTTTCCTTTGAAGTCAAGCGTTGCCGGAGGGACATGTCAATGTCTGAAACAGTCTTGGAATACGCACGTGTTCTTGACGCTGACATGATCGTTATCGGATTGCGACCCGGCGGTTCACAACGGACAACAATTGGCAATACTGCAACAGAAATTCTGCTCGATGCGCCGTGCCCGGTGATGACGTCTTCGTGGCGTTTTGATGGTCACGCCGCGTAAGAACGCATTTTGTCTTGCCTTTCGAGCTGCGCACGTCAAGGTCTGACAGTTATAATTGTAGGCAGTATGTCGCCGTCCAGTGGATTGGCGGCTAATTTTGTCCACCCATGAAAGGGATTCGAGTGTCTCCATCCCGCGCTACCGGCGCTCGCGATACTGAAGCTGAACCCACTCAGTCGAAGAAGGCAACTCGTACGCGGCGCTCGTCTCAGGCTACACAGACGTCTGTAGAAACGGAAGAGACTGCCACGCCGAAGAAAGCGACAGCAAAGAAGGCTAGGAAAACTACGGCTTCAAAGGATGATGCTTCCGTAAAGACGGAGGAGACTGCGCCCAAGAAGCGCCGCGCGACAAAGAAGGCAACGGCCGCTCAAGAAGAGTCTCCTGCACAAGCAGAGGAAGCCGCTCCGAAGAAGCACCGCACCACAAAGAAGGCTCAAGAGCAAGAAGTAGCGAAGCCTGAAGCAGAGAAGAAGCCTCGCGCAACCCGCAAGAAGGCGGCGAAGGACGCGCAAACTGAAGGCACGGAAGAGGCTCCCAAGCGCGCGAAGCGCACGCGCAAGAAGGCAGCTGAGGTCGAAGAAACTCCTCAAGAAGTCGTACCCGCGCAAGACGATGAGGAACTCGAAGGCGACATCACCGAAGACGCCGATCTCGAAGAAGTCGAAGACATTGAACCCGATGTCGATGATCTGGAAGATCCCGAGATCGAAACTGACGATGACGACGTAGAAGACAAAGATTCTGAAGATGATGAGTCTTCTGCACATGACCAAGATTCGAAGCCGCAGAGCGCTGCTGAACTTCGTTCGAAGGGCGGATTCGTCGTTTCTGACTCGGATGAAACAGATGAACCAGTCCAGCAGGTTACAGTCGCTGGCGCAACGGCCGACCCGGTGAAGGACTACCTCAAGCAAATCGGTAAGGTCTCCCTGCTCAATGCCGAACAAGAAGTTGATCTTGCTCGTCGTATTGAAGCCGGTCTCTACGCTGAGGAAATCCTCAAGACGAGTTCGAATGAGAAGAGCTCTCGCGAACGCCGTGAGCTGCATATTTTGGCTCAAGATGGTCAGCAGGCAAAGAACCACCTCCTCGAGGCCAACCTGCGTCTTGTAGTTTCGCTTGCGAAGCGTTACACCGGACGCGGTATGCAATTCTTGGACCTGATTCAGGAAGGAAACCTGGGTCTGATTCGCGCAGTTGAGAAGTTCGACTACACGAAGGGCTACAAGTTCTCGACCTACGCTACGTGGTGGATTCGCCAGGCAATTACGCGTGCTATGGCGGACCAGGCGCGAACCATTCGCATCCCTGTCCACATGGTTGAAGTCATCAATAAGCTCGCGCGCGTTCAGCGTCAGATGCTTCAAGATCTTGGCCGTGAACCCACTCCTGAAGAATTGGCGAAGGAACTGGATATGACACCGGAGAAGGTCGTCGAGGTCCAGAAGTACGGTCGCGAACCTATTTCTTTGCACACTCCTTTGGGTGAAGACGGCGATAGCGAATTTGGCGATCTGATTGAGGACTCCGAAGCAATCGTCCCCGCAGACGCAGTGTCCTTCACGCTTTTGCAAGAACAACTTCACCGTGTCCTCGATACGCTTTCTGAGCGTGAGGCAGGGGTTGTTTCTATGCGTTTCGGCTTGGGAGATGGCCAGCCGAAGACTCTTGATGAGATCGGTAAGGTCTACGGTGTCACGCGTGAGCGTATCCGCCAGATCGAGTCGAAGACCATGTCCAAGCTGCGTCATCCCTCACGTTCGCAGGTGTTGCGCGACTACTTGGACTGATAGAGCCGTTTATAAACTTAAGTGGCCGGGACCTATTAGGTCCCGGCCACTTAAGTATCGCTCTACGAGCGCAAAAGACGATCAGTCGTCCTCTTCCTTCTCGATGCCCAGCGTCTCACGAATGTGATCGTAGAGAGAAAGCTGAGTGGCGATCGAGCAGTTGATCTGCTGAAGCAGCTGGGCGTCGGTTGCTCCATGCTCGTAATCGACATTGACCTCTGTCATCACGCGCAGGGTGCCATCGTCGGTGGGAGCATAGAAGGCCTTCGGCCAGATACGATCGCGGTGCCAGTCTTCGATGACACCGTTGAGCTCTGCTTCTTGTTCCATGGGAACTTCTTCTGCCATGCGCGAAGTCACGGACAGGATTTCATTCATCTGTCCCATGAAGAGGAAGAAGAACGGTGCGCCGTCCCAGCGGCCGCATACGTCGTCGTCATCATCGCGACCGTAGTACCAGCCCTGGCCATCGAAAATCTTCTCGATGCGTTCTTTCGAAATGGGGCGTACGGAATCGCCAGATTCACTGCTGCTGAACCAACCCATATTGACGTCTCCTTTGTGTCACATTCCCAGAGCTGCGCCCAGCTCACGGTAGAACTCGGAAGCGGTTCCAAGAGCACAGCTGACCTGCTGGTTGATCTGTGCGTCGGTTGCGCCATGTTCCCAATCGATTGAATTTTCGCAGAAGATGCGGACCACACCTTCATCGTTAATGCGGTGGTACGCCTTCGGCCACAACTTCGTGCGGTGCCATTCGCGGATGAATGCGCGTGCTTCTTCGAGCTTCTCCATGGGGACCGAGAGGTGCCACAGGGACTGAATGTGAAGAATTTCCTTGTTTTCGCCTCGGAGCATGAAGTAGAACTGGTCGTCGTCCCACGTGCCGCCAAGGTCACCATCGGAATCTACGAAGTAGTGCCACCCGCGTTCTTTAAAGAGGTCGATCAGACGTTCCTGGCTGATCGGTGGGGTGAGTGGGGCCTCTTCGGCCGGCTTTGGTCGTGAAAACAGACCCATGTTTGTTTCCTCCTTGGAAGGGATTGTCGTTCCAATGATAGGGGATAGCCCCTAGAAAGTCAGGATCCTTGTGTGAAGTAATTGCGCTCATCAATAATGTCGAGGGCCTTCGGGGCAATTGCATCGAGATGCTGATTGGCATGATGCGCGCAGAAGTTTAGCGTTCCCGTAGCAAGAGTGACTCGCACCCACGCGCGTGCTCCGCATTGATCACAACGATCTTGAGCGGTCAGAATCGGGGGAAGTGTCTGTCGTGCATTCTCAGTTGTTACGGTATCCATGCATCTATAAGACCACGTTAAAGTCGATCAAGAAGCAAAAAATGGCTTTTTCTGCCAACGGCCGAAAATCTGGAAACGTATCACAATTTGTCGATTTCGGTGCGTGAGCGTCTGAGTTGACCGATGCACTTCGTACACTGTCTGGGTGAGTGAAACCCAAGCCTCAGACTACTCCGCACGGCATCTATCGGTTCTCGAAGGACTCGAGGCCGTTCGTAAGCGCCCCGGCATGTACATCGGATCGACCGACCACCGTGGACTCATGCACTGCCTCTGGGAGATTATTGATAATGCGGTCGACGAGGCCTTGGAAGGATACTGCGACACGATCGATGTGCGCTTACATCCTGACCATTCGGCTTCAGTTTCCGATAATGGCCGTGGTATTCCCGTAGACGATGTCCCTGGAGTTGGTCTTTCGGGTGTGGAAGTTGTTTTCACAAAGCTCCACGCCGGTGGAAAGTTTGGAAATGGCTCTTATGCTGCCTCGGGTGGCCTTCACGGTGTCGGTGCCTCTGTTGTGAATGCTCTTTCGGCGCGAATGGACGTCGAGGTCGACCGCGGTGGTAAGACTTGGCAGATGTGTTTCAGGCGAGGAGAGCCCGGCGAATTCGATGATTCTCGTCAGCGCACCCCGAACTCTCCCTTCCAAGCTTTTACTGATGAGTCTCGCCTGAAGACGATCGCTAAAGTCTCAAAGAAAAAGACTGGCACTAGAGTTCGTTTTTGGGCGGACTATCAGATTTTCCCTTCAGATGAAGGCTTTACCTGGGACACTCTTCTTGCCCGAGCCCGCCAAACGGCTTTTTTGGTTCCTGGTCTGACGATCAATTGCTTTGATGAACGCGGCGAAGAAACAATTCACGAATCATTCCGTTTCGACGGGGGCGTTGTCGATTTTGTTGATTGGCTCGCTACTGATGGCCCTGTGACGGATACCTGGCACATCCAAGGTGAAGGTACCTTTACGGAAACCGTGCAAGCTTTGGATCCTGAAAGCGGTCATTTGAAGGCCGTTGAAACTGAACGCACGTGTGAAGTTGACTGTGCTCTGCGATGGGGAATTGGCTATGAGGCACAGCTTCAATCCTTCGTTAACATCATCGCAACGCCTAAGGGCGGAACCCACGTTGCGGGCTTTGAACAGGCCGTTTTGAAGGTGCTTCGTGCCCAGGTCGATAAGAATGCGCGCAAACTGAAAGTTTCGGCTAAGGACGGTCGTCCTGAGAAAGACGACGTATTAGCTGGTTTGACCGCGGTTGTCACTGTTCGTTTCCCTGAACCTCAGTTTGAGGGGCAAACAAAGGAAATTCTGGGGACGCCGCAGATTCGTTCAGTTGTTGCCCGCGTGGTCGGCGACTGGCTCGAGGCGAAATTTGCTTCCTCCAAGCGCGACGATAAGCAGCAAACCAGCGCACTTTTGGACAAAGTCGTTGGAGAAATGAAAGCGCGTGTCTCAGCGCGCATTCACAAAGAAATCTCCCGTCGCAAAAACGCATTGGAGACTTCTTCTCTTCCTGCAAAACTTGCAGATTGCCGAGCAGAAGATGTCGAACAGACCGAGCTTTTTATTGTCGAGGGTGACTCGGCGCTTGGAACCGCAAAGGCGGCGCGTAATTCACAGTACCAGGCGCTGTTCCCGATTCGAGGGAAGATCCTCAATGTCCAGAAGGCCTCGACTGCCGATATGCTCGCTAATGCTGAATGCGCGAACATTATTCAGGTGATTGGCGCCGGTTCTGGACGTACCTTCGACCTTGAACAGGCTCGCTACGGCAAAGTCATTTTGATGACTGACGCGGACGTTGATGGAGCGCATATTCGTACGCTTCTCCTGACACTCTTCTTCCGCTATATGCGTCCGATGGTCGAAGCAGGACGAGTTTATGCGGCCGTTCCTCCTCTACACCGGATTGAAGTGGCTGGAAAGGGGCGAAAAGGACGGGAGTTCATCTATACGTATTCTGAAGATGAACTCCATCGCCAGCTTGCTGCTTTGCGGAAAGCGGGACGCAGTTGGAAAGAGCCGATCCAACGCTACAAAGGCCTCGGCGAAATGGACGCCGATCAGTTGGCAGAAACGACAATGGACCGTGCGCATCGCTCACTCAGGCGCATCACACTTAAAGATGAGGAGGCTCTTCGTCGCGCCGAAGACGTCTTTGAACTTCTCATGGGGCAAGTTGTTGGTCCTCGTCGTGATTTCATTGTCGAAGAAGCTGCGGGTATCGATCGTGACCGTATTGATGCCTAGGCGTTGCGCATAGATATTAACTAGGACTGAGGACCCGCTTTCCCGTAGAATATTCCCTATGAATGGACTTGCGGAGCGTTTAAAGCCGCCCGAGGTAGTCTCTTTCCCAGGTTCTCACCTCGGTTTGCGGTGGCGGCCTTTGATCCCATCGGATCTAGGTGCGGTTGCCGATTTGATCCGCGAAGTTGAGAAAGAGGATGACGCGATCTTCCGGACATCCTCGCAGGAGATTGCGGACCTGGCATTGGGGCACCTTAAGGCTTCCCCTCTCGAGGTGATCGTGGGAATCGCCCAGGATCATGGCATTGTTGCGCTTGGGAGCGTGAAAGTGTTGACCGGGGTTACCGAGGCCGCGGTTGCGATCGTCAACGCTGTCATTCATCCTCTGTGGCGAGGCCGTGGAGTCGGTCGTTCTCTTCTTCACTGGCAAGATGGCCGTGCGCGCCAGATGCTTGTCGAATATTTCGGCGCGGAATCCACTCTGCAGGCTTCGATTGCCAACTGGGTTGATGGGCACATGACGGATCGTCGACGTCTCTACATTGCTGCTGGTTTTTACGCTAAACACATGTTCCAAGTCATGTACCGAGATCTTGAAGGTTCAGAGCATCTTGCTCCGGTCCCTGAGAATATAAAGATCTGCCCGATGAGTGAGGTTTCATTTTCTCAACTGCATCGGGTGCACTCAGAAGTTTTTAGCGATCACCCTCTGGCTGAGGCTAGAGACTTCTGGTGGAACCGCGCGCTTGAAGACTATGAGGATCGCTGGTCCTTCGTTGCGCTTAGCGATGAGGGGCAGATTTGTGGGTACTGTATGGCCGGTCGGTCTGCGGAAAGCTGGATTGCCCACGGGCGCCTCGAAGCTTATATCAACACCATCGGCGTCCCTGCAGATCACCGGGGGAAAGGTATTGCCTCGGCGCTGATTTCCGCTTCGACTCGCGCTGCTGCTCACGATGGGATGAACAGAATTGGGATCGATGCGGATCTGAAGAGTCCAACGCATGCTCAATCTGTTTATGAACATCTTGGATTTGTAAATGATCGCACCCGTGTCTTTTACAGTATTGATCAGTAGAAGTGCGGTACTGAATGGTTTCATTTCAACTCGCAGGAAATCAGGACAGCATCCCGCCCTTTCCTCCAGAGCATCACGGCATTACGTGGCGTCTTCTCACCGAGGACGATCTTCACGCACTCGGTGCACTATTTGCGCGCATGGAGGCTCGCGATAACCCACCGTATCGCACAGCATTAGGTGAAGTTGCTGAAATGCTTTCTTCCTCCACTCAATGGAGAGGAATCGTTGGAATAGCAACGAAAGGAATGGCTTCGGGGCGGATGGTAGCCTTCGCCCAGACACGATTGCGTGCCTCTGGACGCATTGAATGTCTATGCCAAGGAGGAGTCGATCCTGATTTTCGTCGTATCGGGCTTGGGCGCGCCTTAGTTGACTGGCAAATTCTGTCAGCGAAGGCGATGCTTGAGCGCTATGAAGGAAACGGTGCCCGTGCGATTGTCAGCTATGTTGAAAACTGGCAAGACGATCTTGAAGGCGCACTGAAATCTCAAGGCTTCCATTGGGAACGCACATACTACGATCTGCGAGCGAAGCTGCGCCCTCTTCCTGTTATTCCTTCGCTTGGCTCGTATATTTCCATCGAGCAATGGAGCCCACAGTGGGACGAGGAATTGCGTCAGGCTGCAAACTCCATAGCCCAGCAACAGGGCATCTCGGCCATGACTGAAGAGCAATGGACCATGGGACGAAGCTCCTTCGTGCCAGAATGGTCCTTCATTGCCGTTGACCGGCGCTCCGATCGCCCCCGTATTGCGGGTTTCGTATTGTCGTCAAAGTATGAGCAAGATTGGGTCGCGCTCGGCTGGAAGGAAGGCTACATCGATCAGATCGGGGTAGGGGATGAGTGGAGGACAAGTCGAGTCCTTGACGCTCTCGTCGCAACTTCGATGTCTGCCCAAGCGGAGGATGGTATGGCACATATTGCTACCGGAATCGCGCAGGCAGAAGGCTCAGCGATGCTTTCAGTCTTTGAATACCTGGGATTTAGAGTCGTCGGTCAATCGCGATTGTATGCAATCGATGTTCCGGAGGCCTAAGCTGTCGGGCTCGACCTCCGAAACATCATCAGCATCGATTTTTCCTTAGAGAACCTTAGAGAAAAATTCTCGCGTACGAGGGCTTTGAGGACTGATAATTACTTGCTCTGGTGTTCCCTCTTCAACAACTGTTCCTCTATCCATAAAGACGACATGATCGGCGACCTCGCGCGCGAAACCAACTTCATGGGTAACGACAACCATTGTCATTCCCGCCTGCGCGAGGTTTTGCATAACTGTCAGTACCTCGCCAACTAACTCGGGGTCGAGAGCTGAAGTCGGCTCATCGAAGAGCATGAGTTCCGGTTTCATCGCGAGTGCGCGAGCGATTGCCACGCGCTGTTGCTGGCCACCTGAGAGCTGCGAAGGATAATGGTTGAGCCGATCTCCTAAACCGACCAATTCCAAATATTCCTGTGCTTCTTCTCTTACTTCATTCCGGGCCCGATCCAAGACGTGGATCGGGCCTTCCATCACGTTCTCTAGTGCAGTCATATGCGGGAAAAGGTTGAAGCGTTGGAACACCATGCCGATCTGCGAGCGTTGGGCAGCGATTTGCTGATCCGTCAGGTCGTAATAGACGCCGGTATTTGGATCCTTTCTGTAACCCAGAAGCTCACCATCAATCAGGATTTCCCCGGCAGATATCGTTTCCAACTGGTTTAAGCAACGAAGCAGAGTCGATTTACCTGATCCAGATGGCCCCATGATGACACAAACCTCTCCATTGGCAATATCGAGGTTGATTCCACGGAGGACATGGAGGTCACCAAAGAACTTGTGAACGCTGTCGATGTGGATAAGCGCGGTTTGGTCTGTCATGGGGTTACCTCAATGAAAGTCGTGTCTCCAGGTGATGTCGAGTCAAAGCCCTTACCAAAGTGATGCTCAATGCGGCTCTGAATTCGCATGAGGATACTTGTGACGATCAGATACCAGATCGCAGCCGCGATGAGCAGAGGCACTGGTTGGAAAAGTTCTTGCCCTTTTTGGTTAGCCACGAAGGTCAATTCCAAGGTGTAAGGAATTGCGCTGACCAAAGAAGTCGTCTTGAGCATCGAGATAGTTTCATTCCCAATGGGAGGAACAATCACGCGCATCGCCTGAGGCAAGATGATCCGACGGAAGATTTTCCCGCGATTCATCCCCAGCGCAGTCGCTGCTTCCCACTGCCCTTGATCGACTGAGAGGATGCCGGCTCGAATAATCTCAGCGAGGTAGGCGCCTTCGTTGAGTCCAAGGCCGATGAATGCCATCCAGAAAGGAGTGAACCATGCGCGAGTTTCGAGGCTAAAACCTATTTCTGTTCCGGGGATTCCCAGAGTAATTGTCCGGTAGAGGGTCGGTAATAGAGACCAGAAGATCAACTGCGTGTAAATAGGTGTTCCACGGAAAAACCAGATGTAGGCAGAGGCCACTCCCCGTAAGACCGGGTTAATTGATTGGCGCATAACAGCCATGGTGATCGCTAGTGCCGTGCCTAAAGTCATGGACAAAACGGTTAGAACGATCGTCATGAACAGGCCTGTCATGATCATTTTTGAAAATAGCCACTTCCAGACAACATCCCACCTGAATTGCGGGTTTGTTACGAGAATATAGGCCAGCCCCAGCGCCATTAACCCCACGATGATGGCGCTAACCCAGCGGCCTAGGTGAAAAACCGGCTTTGACTGAATGAGTTTGACGCCGTCTTTGGTCTGTATAGACATGTGTGATTACCTCAAGCTTGATGAAGGTGACGCTCAGACCTGCGGATTGATCTGGGCAGTCTTGAGTGCTCCTTGGTTTGACCCGTAGGTCGATAGGATCTTTTCAACGTAACCGTTATCCATCAGGTACTGGACGGCCGCCTGAATCGCCTTTGTGAGCTGTTCGTTATCTTTGGAAACGATGATCCCCTGTGGCGCTGATTCAACAACATCACCAACCTGTTCCAAGGATCCTTCTGAACGCTCGATCGTGTAGCCAATTACGGGGGAGTCTGCGAGAGTCGCATCGTATTGTCCGCTCGCCACGCGGACAGCGATATCAGTCTGAAGGTCGTGAGGCATGATTGTTACGGCCTTTTCACCTTTATCGGTGCACTCCTTGGACAGCTGGGTGATGTAGTCAAATTGGAAGGTGCCGTTTTGGACTCCAACAGTTGTTCCGCATACATGCGTGGGATCAAAGTGCTTGGGGTTTCCTTTTGCAACAGCGAATGCCGTCCCTGTTTCAATGAAGCTGATCATGTTAACTTCCTTTTCGCGATCAGCTGTAATGGTGAAACCTGAAATGCCGACATCAAACTTTGATCCCAGAGAGGGAATGATCGTGGCAAACTCTGCGTGTTCAGTGGTTGCGCCCTTGAGGCCCATAACGTGGGCGATGGCATCGGCCATATTCACGTCATACCCAGTTGGCGTTTTCCCATCGGATTTGAAGAACTCTGCGGGCGCGTAGTCGATCGATGCGCCGTTCTTCAAGGTGCCAGCTTTCTTGACTGATTCGGGAACCAAGGCCTCGATTTCTGGAACGGCCTGGATTGATGAAGTGTCGAAGCTCAGGTCACTGCTTGTCTGCGAGCTTGATGAGGTGCCTGCGGCAGCAGGCTTTTCATCGGGATTTGAACAAGCGGTAATGCTCAGTGCGCTTAGGGCTAGGACGGATGGAATTGCAATAATCTTTGTCTTCATGATGTCTCTCCTGAACGTCTAATGCAATAACCATACATTACGATGCATATTATGCATAATGTGTCAGGGTGACATCGACAACAAAAGTGAAGGCCTGCAAACCGGTGGTCTGCAGGCCTTAGCGTGTTTAACGTCCTCGTAATGCGCGTCGATTGGGGCGAGCCCGAGCGGGATCAATTCCCTTAGGAATCGGGGCTGAACGCCTGTCGAGAGCGCTCAAACGCTGATTAACCAAGGGGACTTCGTCGCGCGTCAGATTCTTCTTGAGTTTACGAAGTTCGCGAAGCAGATTGGCGAGGCGCACCTGGCCTTTACCGGTACCTACCTGGATTGTCGTAATGGCGACATTACGCATGAGGCGCTGCGCCTTCTTGCGTTCTTGCTCGAGAAGGGGACGGACTCGAGAACTTGGGCCTTCTGAGATAAGAACAATTCCGGGGCGTCCGACGAGGCGCCAGACAAGGTCCTGCTCGGCATTAGCAGCAATCGGCTGCTCATTGACAATCCAACCATTGCGAATACGGCTAATAGCGACATATACCTGGCCAACACGTCCTTCGACTTGTGCATAGGTTGCGCGGTCGGTCAGGTTAGACAGAATGAATGTCGCAATGAGAACGCCGATTAAGAAGCCCAGGAAAGTAAGCGAGAACCAGCCTGAATGTGTCAGGGCGGCTGCAAGCACGCCCAATGCGGTTGCAACCACAACAACACCGGCCATGAGCCATCCGACCCACGGGTAGGTTCGTTGACAAATACGGAAGGCGTCCATCAAGTTGTGATAAAAACGCCGTTTCTTCTGAGGTGTACTTTTCTCGCTCATAACAGCTCCAATGTTAGCGGGTTTTTCTCACTCAAAGGAATACAAAAGGGGGTGTGAAGCTCGTTGTGAGCTTCACACCCCCCAAGTGTGATGATCAGCGGGTTGCTTCGGGAAGAGGAACCTCTGCATCGGGCTCGTGTGTGATTCGATTGCGAATATCGCGACGAACGATTTCGATCGACCACAACCATACGACGTGCCCCAAGGCCTCTGAGAAGTGCTCGGCCCAACTTTGTCCGCCCTCAACCCAGGGGAAGGGGGAGGGAACGGTACCCATCAGTGGCATGAGAATCAGGTGGAAACCGATCCATACCAAGAGGCCGAATGCTGCACCTTGCCAGAGCTTAATGCCGGGGAAGTACTCTGCAACGATGCAGTAGAACAGGGCGAAAATAATCGCAAAAGAGAAGTGGATGATGAAGGAGTAGATCGGCAAGTTATCGTTGCCGTTGAAGCTGACGGTGGTGTGCACCTGATCCGAGGTCATTCCAAGCTGCTGCAAAAGCATCTGAGGAGGATTTGTGGCATTGCGCTCAGGAGTGCGCGGAGGGAAAGGAACTTCCCAGCCGAACTTGACGATTGCCGAGAAGATACCGCCTAAAATGCCGACTGCAGCTGCGACACCAACACGACGGCGCTTGGGATCGGTCTTCTTGAAGAGATTTTTGAACATGTTCGAGCTTTTCTATCGATACTGATGAGCATGGATATTGAGCGCGTCGCGAGGCGACGCAACCCCGCATATCGGTTGACAGTTTCTCATGTTTGAACGTCGGTCGCTAGATACAGACACTGTTTCTGACGCAGTGAAATAAAGGCGGTGGGCAAGCATCAGCTTGCCCACCGCCATTTTGAAATCAGTTAGGTTTACAGACCCAGTTCTGATTCAAATGCAGCTTCTTCGAGACGGCGCTTGACGTCCATCAAGAAACGCGATGCGTCGGCGCCATCGACCAAGCGGTGGTCATAGGACAGCGACAGGTAGACCATCGAGCGGATAGCGATGGAATCGTTGCCGAGTGCATCCTTAACTACAACGGGGCGCTTCACAATAGTCCCAACACCCATGATTGCTGTTTCAGGCATGTTGAGGACCGGTGTGTCGAAGAGAGCGCCGCCCGAACCGGTGTTGGTGATCGTAAAGGTTGAACCGGACAATTCGTCCGCGCCAATGGTCGCCTCACGTGTGCGTGCTGCGAGGTCGTTGATCGACCGAGAAATGTCCGCCAAGGAAAGCTCTTGGGCTCCCTTGATGACCGGAACGAGAAGGCCTCGCTCAGTATCGACTGCAATGCCGATATTCTCGTGATCGAAGTAGGTTACTTCCTTGTCGTTGATCGTTGCGTTCACCTTTGGGTGGAAGCGCAGAGCTTCGGTAGCTGCCTTGACGAAGAACGGCAGGAAAGTGAGCTTGGTATTCTCACGCTGCGCGAAAGAATCCTTGGCGCGCGCACGTAGAGCAGCGATCTTAGTGACATCAACTTCAATGACCGTTGTGAGCTGTGCAGCGGTGCTCAGTGACTCAACCATGCGACGGGCGATGGTCTGTCGCAAACGTGACATCTTTTCCGTTGTTCCGCGCAGCGGTGAAGCCTCACGGCCGGCAAAGACGTTTTCTCCTGCCGATGCTGCAGATTGAACCGCTGGTGCAGGCGCTGGGCTAGCAGGTGCCTGCTGAGCCTGAGCAGCCTTTCGTGCTGCAATCGCAGCTTCGACATCCTCGCGGCGGATCCGTCCGCCAATACCGCTGCCCGTGATCTCAGCAAGGTCGATACCTGCTTCGCGGGCAAGCTTGCGCACGATCGGCGTGACATAGCCGGTAGCTGTCACTTCAGCAGGTGCCGGGGTGGCAAGTTCGCCCTTTGCTGCGGTTTCAGCCAACGAGGCCACAGTCGGGAACGGGCTGACCGGAGCAGGTGCGCTCGGCGTAGGTGCGACAGGCGCAGGTGCTGCGGGAGCTGCCGGAGCAGAAACAGCAGGCGCAACCGGTGCTGGCGCGCTTGCTGCGGGCGCGACCGGCTGAGCAGGCGCAGCGCTACCCGTGGGTGCCTGAGCAGAAATAACAGCCAAGACAGTGCCCACCTCGACAGTATCGTCTTCGGCTACGCGGATCTCTGCTAGGAAACCAGCGGCGGGGGAGGGAACCTCTGAATCTACCTTGTCGGTCGAAACTTCAACCAGAGGCTCGTCGAGTTCAACGGCATCGCCGAGGGACTTCAGCCACGTGGTGACGGTGCCTTCGGTGACGGACTCACCCAATGCCGGCATAAGTACCTCGGTTCCGGCGACTGGCGACGAGGCAGCCGGAGCGGGAGCCGAAACAGGTGCTTCGATGGGAGCGGAAGAGGTGGGCTCGGGAGCGCTTTCTTGTGCGGGCGCGGGGCCATCTTGAGGGGCCTCGGAAGGATCTCCAATAACGGCCAGCTGTGTGCCGACCTCAACGGTCTCATCTTCTGCAACGAGAATCTGCAGAAGAACGCCCGCTGCTGGGGAGGGAACTTCAGAGTCCACTTTATCTGTGGAAACCTCGACTAAGGGCTCATCGAGTGCGACGGTATCGCCCACGGATTTCAGCCAGGTGGTGACGGTGCCTTCTGTTACCGACTCACCCAAAGCGGGCATGATCACTGCGGTTGCCATGTTCAATCTCCTTGTCGGTGGCTGGTCAGTTGTGTGCGTGGAGAGGCTTACCGGCCAGAGCCATCGCTGCTTCGCCAATAGCTTCGTTTTGCGTCGGGTGGGCATGGATCAGCGCTGCGAGATCTTCGGGGTAGGCTTCCCAGTTGACCATGAGCTCGCCTTCTCCGACCTGCTCACCGATGCGCGCACCGATGCCGTGGAATCCGACAATCGGCCCGCCTTCTACGGAGACTAGCTTAATGAAGCCAGTCGCTCCAAGAATATTGGACTTTCCGTTACCAGCGAGATTGTATTCGACAGTGCGCACACGGTCGCCGTACTTCTCGCGGGCCTGCTTTTCGGTCAGGCCAACAGAAGCGATTTCAGGCTCACAGAAGGTTACGCGCGGGATACCGGACTCATCCATCAGCTTGGGGGCGAGGCCAGCAATCTCTTCAGCGACAAACATTCCTTGGAGGAAGCCGCGGTGTGCGAGCTGAAGGCCAGGAACGATATCTCCGACTGCATAGATATTGCCAACTCCGGTGTGCAAACGTTCGTCGGTCAGGACGAAGCCACGTTCCATGCGAATACCGGCCTCTTCAAAGCCGAGCCCTTCGGTGACGGGACCGCGTCCGACGGCAACCAGGAGAACATCTGCATCAAAGGTCTTGCCATCTTCAGTTGCAACGTGAACGCCGAAATCATCCTGAGTGGCGCTTGCAAAACGCGTATTGGTGTGGAAAGCGATTCCACGCTTGCGGAAAGAACGTTCAAGGTGCTTGGAAACGGCTTCGTCTTCGTTATTCGCCAGGTGTGGAAGCGCCTCGATGATGGTGACTTCCGCGCCGAAAGAACGCCACACAGAGGCAAACTCGAGGCCAATAACGCCACCACCAAGAACAACTGCACGCTGCGGGACCCACTCCATTTGGAGTGCTTGATCCGATGTGATGATTCGGCCGCTGATATCGAGTCCAGGAATTGAACGTGAGTAAGAGCCTGTTGCCAAAATGATGTTCCGGCCGACGATGCGGCGGCCATTAACTTCGATGGTGTCAGGGGAAGCAAGTCGTCCCCAGCCCTCGATCACGTCAACGCCGCGCGAAGAGAGCAGCCCCTGAACGCCTCGGAAAAGCTTGTTGATAATGGAATCGCGATACTGACCAACCTTGGCCATGTCGATTCCTTGCAAAGTAGCTTGGACTCCAAAGGTATCGGACTCGCGAATCGCATCGGCAGTCTCTGCTGCGTGTAAATATGCCTTTGTAGGGATGCAGCCACGGTGGAGGCAGGTTCCACCAACCTTGTCACCTTCGATAAGGGCAACTTTCAATCCCAATTGGGAGGCGCGTAAAGCCGCAGCATAGCCGCCTGACCCTGCACCGAGGATGACGAGGTCGTATACAGACTCGCTCACGTGTTCCACTCCTTGATAGCGAAGAGAACGGACCTTCAATGTCCGACTTAGGTCCTATTCTCCCACTAGTCACTGTATTTGTCCGCGAGAAATTGGCTGCTTAATCGGTTAGACAGCCCACATGTTGCGCAGTCGAAAATGACGAGCTTTCTCAGGATAAACAACTACTATGGCACTAAACGAAGGAGGAGAAGTGAGCGAAGCAGCACACGAGCAGTCTCAAGATAACCGGCCACCGTCACGTGGTTCTGGTCGACTTGTCATTGCTCTGTACTGGTTGTTCAGTCTTGCTGTTACTACCTTGGCCGTTGTCGATGCGTATCATCGCCGTGATGTGCCACTGTGGGTACGCTTCACTGCCATCTTTATCGGTCTTATTTATGTAATTGCCGCCGTTGCCTTGACGCATAATGGGCGACGCATGCGCATCCTTGGTTGGTGCATGATTGCTCTAGGGCTTATTGGGCCACTGGTCTGTGGATTAGCCCAGAATCATCTGTCGCAGCTTGCTCTGGTAAGAAATGCGTGGAATTCGTTTGGGAGTGACTACTCCTACCTTCCGCTTGCTGTTGCGCTCATCGGTGCTATCTGGATGTGGTTATCGAATCCGCGCAGGATCGTTGAGCTCGCCGAGCAAGTTGAGCGTCCGGGATTGAGCTTACGTTCGTCAAAAATAACAGGGGCGAAACACTAAACTCCGTCGGGGAAGCCAAGCTGGCGCCAGGCCTCGTATAGGGCAATGGAAGCGGAATTTGCAAGGTTGAGAGAGCGGATGCCTTCGCGCATCTGGATGCGCACGCACTCGTTGACTCGAGGGTGAGACATCGCCCAATCAGGCAAGCCAACGGATTCTCGGCCAAAAAGAAGCCCATCGCCATCGGCGTAGGTGATGTCGCTGTAGTGGCGTGATGCGTGTCCGGTGAAAGCCCAGATCCTCCCTGGAACCTCTGCAAGAGGCTCATCGAAGGTGTGATGGACTTTGACATGTGCGAGGTCGTGGTAATCCAAGCCTGCGCGCTTGAGCTTGGTATCGGACATATCAAATCCCAGGGGCTCGACCAAATGAAGGAAGGCTCCCGTGCAGGCTGCTAAGCGGATTGCAGCTCCGCTGTTTCCGGGGATTTCAGGTTCAAGAAAAATGATGTGAAGCATGTCAGTTCAGTGGGGTAGAGAAAGTAGCGGTCAAAGTGGCGCGGGCGATGGAATGCTCGATTGCGAGGAACGAGTACATCGCCAAAGAGATCTCGTCATCACATTGCAAGGTGGGGACATCAAGTGCGTGGACCGAAAAGATGTAACGGTGTGCGCGATCTCCCGCTGGAGGTGCTGCTCCGAAGTAGGAATGATCGCCGTGGTCTCCGCGTAGATGGAAGGCGCTTCCATCGAGTTCAAGATCTGAGCGCCCAGCCCCCTGGGCAAGGGAAGTGCATGAAGAGGGGAGATCGACGATCATCCAATGCCAAAAACCTGAAGGGGTCGGGGCATCTGGGTCAAAACAAGAAACAAAGAAGCTCTCTGTTTCTTGAGGGAATCCGCTCCATTGCAGATGTGGTGAGACGTTTCCTCCCTGCGCGCTATGGAGCAAGGGAAGGGGCCGGCCGTCAGTCAGGTCGTTGGATTCAAGAGTAAAAGTCTGGGTCGGCGGCAAAGCGTCATAAGGATTCGGGGCGGCCGGGCGGTCAAAGAGATGCATGGCGTTATTCTTTCACTTCTCGAAGTGGATCAAAAGTGGACGCAAATGAGGCGGAGCCACATACACTAATAGAACACTTGTTCGATTGAGGTGGTTGTGTGACGCGTCTAGATATTGCCCGCCAGGTTTTGAATGATGTTGAAACTCGTTTGGGGATTGAGCAAAACCAAGCGTCTTGGGAACGTGTATCAAGTTGTACGGGTGTGTGGGAATTCGGGGATAACTACTCACTGTTGACCCGAATTTTAGTGGCGCTCACCGGCGAAGAAAACTCCTGTGCCCTTATAGGTGCTGATGACTTTGGATGGGAATACGCCGCCAAGCAAGGCCTTGATCTTGCGCGTTGCGTGCATGTTCCATCCTCCGCGGCAGACGCGCGCATCGTCTCTTTACTCCTTCCTCACTACAGGGTTCTTTATCTCGGAAAGTGCCCTTTAGAAATTGGCGATATGCGTCGTCTCGGCGCTCAAGTACGTCAAGAAAGAGCTGCACTTTTTAGTGCTGTCTCGTGGGGAGGGATGAGCAGGCTCTGGTGCGATCAAATGTATGAAAGACGAAAGGCTGTTTGATATGCGCTATGTCATGGTGTGGATCCCTAATTGGCCTGTGAATTCTTTGGTTGTTGACATTCCTCCCGGAACTCATGGTGCAATTGAAACAGGAGGATATATACGGGTCGTCACTCCGCCTGCTCGAAAATGCGGTGTCAGGCAGGGGATGAAAGTATCGATGGCGCGGTATTTATGCCCTGATCTTTTAGTTCTTCCATTCGATATGCGCCGGGAAATTTCTTCGTTTGAAGTAATTTTGCGGGCATGCGAGCAGTGGATCGCTCGAATAGCCTGCATTTATCCGGGGCTTGCCTGGGCTCCGGCCGCTGGAGCTGCTCGCTGGAGCGGGGGAGAAGCGCAATTAGCTGAAAATCTTGTTGATGCTATTTCAGATTGCACCGGTTCAGAGAGCAACGTTGGAATAGCTTCTGGACCTCTTGCAAGTTATGGCGCGGCCAGGCGCGGCATAATTCTTGCCCCAGAAGACACTCAAGATTTTCTTGATCATCTCGAAGTCCATCAGTGCCTTTCTCTTTTTCCACCAAAACAGCAAAGCGCACTTTCTCAGTTCGTACAGACGTGTCATTCTGCTGGGATTACAAGAGGAATCGATATTCGGAAAATGGGATCTGCTGCCCTGTATTCGCGTTTTGGCAGCATTGGAAAACATGTGTGGGAACTCTTCACGGGAAAAGATCTATGGCTTCCTGAGAGGCAGATTCTTCTCGACGATCTTCAAGTGGAAGAAGAATGTGAAGAGAGCCTTGAACGCGAGGAGCAAGTTACATTTTGTGCGCGACGCTTAGCACATCAAATCTGCGAAAAGTTGGATTCTCGTGGACTGCGCTGTTCCAGTATCGCTGTGAGTGCTCAAGATTCTGCATCGCAATCTTATGAACGGCAATGGTGGGGGATAGACGGAGAGGAAGATGAAATTGCCGATCGAATTCGATGGCAGTTGGTTGCTTGGTTGTCTGCTTCTGAAAGTGAGCAGGGCTTTGTACGCGTGAATGTGCGGGCTGAGCACTGCGAGCGTGTGGGGGCTTCACGAGCTTTATGGCGGGCAGGTGAGTCATCTCAACGCGATTCTGTTCTGCGAAAAATTTGTGCCTATAAAGGTGAAAATGCCATTCGTATTCCTCGTATCATTCCTGGATATTCACCCACTCAACGCGCAGGATTCGCCTCTGTTGATGAAAGAAAAGAAAAAGAACAAGTGACTTGTCTTGAAGGGGGAATCGAAGACGCTCCATCAAGGCTATGCGTCCATCCATATCCAGCGGAGGTCTATGGAAAGATCGAGGGGTTCCGAAAAGTAGATGTACGTGTTAATGGACGATCTGCTTTGACAAGCAGCCCTCAAGAAGTAAAAGTCTGTGCCTTTGGAGAAGAATACCGATATCACGTTCTGTCCTGGAATGGGCCATGGGCTGTGCCTCAGCAATGGTGGTCTGAACCAGCCGAGGATATGTCCCATGACCCGCAGACTCATTACCTTCGAGTGAAGTCTGATTCTTCTCCAGATCTGCTTTTGATGTGGAACCATCATGGGTGGAGCCTCGTGGGGATATATGAATGTGAGGCTTCTTTTGAGTGTGGATTATCCTGAAGGGATGGACACATCACCGATCCGCGCAGCGCTACTCTCCTGTGGCGAGGAGGGGGCAACGGCATGTGTCGGTCATGCTCTATGGGCACAAGGAGCGCTTGCATTCAAACGCGGTGACGTTCAAGACGTGACATGGGAAGACCAGCGCGTCTGGGCGCGGGTACGTGCAAAAGGTGTGTCTTATCGAAGCGAGATCGAATATGCGTCTTCCTTACCTTTCCCGCATCTACGTCTGAAATGTGCGTGTTTTCTTAACGGCGACTGTACTCATGCTGCAGCTTTACTTCAGTGCGCGATAGACAATGTGTTCTCTGCGAGTGAGGAGCGTACACGTCAACCGGCATGGAACCGTGATCTTGAGATCCTGCTTTCAACGGACGGAGGAGAATCCTTAGGGCTTGTGATTGACGCACATGATCCCGCAGACCCGGTGTGGTTGACTCCAGTGCGTTTGAACAAAGACCATCTACCGCCTCGCAGGTTGAGCTGGGCGGAATTGGCGCAGTCGCGCTGGGGTGGGGTTATTGATGCTCTAGCACCTGAGCAGCTGAAACTTCTCCGTCGCCTCTACCAGTGCAGCCGGAAATCTCAGGGATATATCTCAACGGGATACGACGTTTGCCTGGATTCTCTTGGCACGGAGGCGCCGCGATGGCTATATCGACTTCAATGCGGGGGAATCACTCTTTTAACACCGCAGTTTCAGAGATTTCACTTCGAACTTAGTTCGTCTCGCCTCGTGATCGACATGAATCTAACTGAGAAGAATCTTGAGCTCACGTACCACCGCCACTATGTCACCAGAACAAACGAAGAAATCCCTTTTCCTCGGCGAGCCCCGCATATGTCGCTGACCTTTTGTGACGGCGGTGATGGGGCAATAAGTGACGAGGATATCGATGATGAAGTGCTGCCCAATCAGATCGTTCAGATCCCTACTAAATCCGTTGGGGATTTCCTGTTCAAATGGCTGCCATTATTGCGCGAGCATTTTGAGTGCATCTCATCGACGGGAACCTTTCCTGTAGAAGGCTGCCAGCCAAAGCTCCGGATCATTTTGCATCCCAAAAACCGTATGTATGCACAGATCGAATGGGCACTGGAATATCACCTTGGAAATAAACATTTCCGTGTCGTTTTGCCCCCCCAGACAAAAATTTCACAGCTTGATCAGGATATTCAAGGCGACTTTAATGATGCACACGCTCTCTTACGACATTATTTCGCCTCGGCGTCACTTCATCCGAGTGTCCAAGGCCTTTTAATTTCGCTCCCTCAAGTCCCCGCATTCATACAGGAGATTGGAACGTGGCCGCTCTCATCGGTGTGCTGGGATATTGACGACAGCCTCAGGAAATTAACTCTCAGCGAAGAAACAGCGACTGTTACTGCTGCTATCGAGGCAACAGATTCTCCGGATTGGTGGGGGCTTCACGTCGCTATCCAAGTTGGTAACGAGCAAATTCCGATTTCACGAGTTTTGAAGGCACTTTCTTCAGGTGAAGAATACATTCGTGTTACGGATGGACGGTGGGCTCGCCTTGAAGGTGTTGACGTCGAACGTCTTCGCGTCCTGCTTCGCGGAGCTGCGCAACTGACGCGATCGCGTTCGATTGATGATATTCGTCTTCATACTTCACAACTTGGGCTGTGGGAAAGCCTGAGCCAGACAGTTGATGTCGCGCAAGAAGACCTGCAATGGCGCTCCCGCACTCAGGGCCTAAAACAACTTGCGCTAAGCGCCCAGTCCCACACGGATCACGATCAAGACCCGCGTCTTCGCCCATATCAGCTTGAAGGTCGCAACTGGCTTCACAGCCGGATTTCCTCAGGTTTTGGATGCATTCTTGCCGACGATATGGGGCTGGGAAAAACCAGGCAGGTCCTTGCAGCAATCGATGCTCTTCGCGAGGAAGGAAGTCTTGAATCACCCGTCTTGATTCTTGTTCCGACCAGCGTCATTTCAAGCTGGGCAGATGAAGCCGCGAGCTGTTTTCCGCAGCTCAGGACGTGCGTGCTTCGCGCCTCTCATCAGCGAAATCCGCACGCGTGGGATGACATCCCTCAATCCAACATCGTCATCACTTCACACACTCTCTTCCGAATGGACCACCTTTTGTGGAGCAAGCACTCACTCAGTGGCCTTGTCATCGATGAAGCGCAGGTTCTCAAGAACCCGCGCACGATCCTCTACCGAAGTGTGAAAGAACTCCATGTTCCCTGGCGAATTTGCATGAGCGGAACTCCCATTGAAAATTCACTGGAGGACCTATGGGCATTAATGTCTTTAAGCGTCCCTGGTCTCCTGTCGACGCATGCGCACTTCAATGAGAAATTCCGGCGACCCATTGAAGGGACTCAGCAAGACAGTGCTTTAGAACTTTTGCATACGCTGATTGCTCCATTCATCCTTCGCCGTACGAAAGAAGAAGTGACACCTGAACTTCCCGATCGCATCGAAACCTTACTTCCCGTTCCCCTAGAAGGGCGGCAACGCCAGATCTACGACCGCTACCTTACTCGTGAGCGTGCTCGGCTCCTTCGTATTCAGCTCAATAATGAAGGATCTCAAGGGCGATTTGAAGTTCTTGCAGCGCTCACACGGCTGCGGCAGCTTTCCCTTGATCCGGCTCTTGTCGATGAGCGCTATGAGGGGGTCGGTTCTGCAAAAATTAATCTACTGTGTTCGCATTTGGAACAAATCGTCCCTGCAGGCCACCAAGTACTTGTTTTCAGTCAATTCGTGAGTTTTCTTGAACGAATCGATACTGCTTTGAAACAGCGCGGAATTTCATGTCTTCTCCTTGAAGGAAAGACGCGAAAGCGTGAGGAAGTGATCGCGAAATTCCGTAGAGGGGAAGAATCAGTTTTCCTCATCTCTCTTAAGGCCGGGGGTGTTGGACTCACGCTCACGGAAGCAGATTATGTCTACATCATGGATCCGTGGTGGAATCCTTCTGTTGAAGCTCAGGCAATTAATCGGGCACACCGGATCGGGCAAGATCGCGCGGTCAATGTTTATCGTCTAGTTGCCCAGGACACGATTGAAGAGAAAGTTTGTCAGCTTCAAGCGCATAAGCAAAGGCTGATTGATACCGTCGTTGATGACGTTGGTGATGGGGGCACTCAAGGGATGGATATTGATCAATTGATCGAACTTTTGGGCGCGGGGGAGTGAAACCCCAGCAATAGCTATCGAACATCTGTTCGATATAATAGGGGGGTGGTTTCCCATCCTTATGCCGAGTTGCACGCGCACTCCTACTTCACGTTTTTAGAGGGGGCAGATGCTCCAGAAGACTATATCCTCTGCGCCAGGCAGCTCGGTCTTGACGCTCTTGCTCTGTTAGAGCGAGATGGAATGTACTCCCTCATCCGCTCCCTGCAGGCCGCACGCGAGTCATCTTTCCCGTTGATTATTGGAACTGAACTCACTCTTTCTGCCACTCAGTTTTCTCGCTACGATGCCAAAGCCTCGATAGGAACACCTGGCTGGGGTCTTCCTTGCGGATGGGAAGATACCGGAATTCGCTTACCGATCCTCACAACATCTCGCGATGGATATCGAGACCTGTGCTCGCTGATGAGTGAACGAACACTTGAGGACGCAGATGGCGAAAACCCCAGCCACGGCCTCGAAAATATTGCCGAAAATGCGCAGGATATACGGATTTTAACGGGAGGGCCCCGCGGACCTCTCAGGCGAATTTTGCATGCGCAGGGAAGAAACCAAGCGGATCGTTTTCTCAATGACCTCATTTCCCTCTTCGGGCGCGAGCGCATCATCGTTGAAAGCGTGCTGCGGCCCGGGGAAGACGACATGGGGGCCGAGCTTGCTGATCTCGCGCATAAGCATCAACTTCCTCTTGCTGCTACGGGTAGCGTCACTATGGCTTCTCCGGGCTCAAAGTATCGAGCGGACCTTCTGTGTGCTCTAAGACAAAGCAAATCTTTGGATGAGATTCGCTATCTTCTTCCAGCCCAGCATTCTTTTTTGAAGAGCGCAGAAGAAATGCTTGCCCTTCATCGCAGGGCTCCTCAGGCGGTTTCCAACGCAGCTGGGATTGCGCGTGAATGCTATTATCCGATGTCATTTGATACCTGGGATTTACCCGAGACGGAGGTTCCTCAAGGCTATACAACGATTTCGTGGCTCACTGCGCTTTCCTATGCAAAAGCGCAGGAGCTCTATGGTCCCCGATCCGCCAACCCGCACGCGTGGGAGGTTATTGACCATGAGCTGTCGATTATCGGACAGCTTGATTTTGCTGGCTACTTTCTCATCGTCTACGACATCGTGGATTTTTGTCGAAGGAGGGGAATTATGTGCCAAGGACGTGGTTCTGCAGCGAATTCTGCCGTCTGCTATTGCTTGGGGATTACAGCAGTTGATGCTATCCGCCATCGAATGCTCTTTGAGCGTTTTCTTTCCCCGGGACGCTCAGGAGCCCCAGATATCGACATCGACATCGACAGTGCCCGACGCGAAGAAGTCATCCAATATGTCTACCAACGCTATGGAAGAAGACGTGCCGCTCAAGTGGCAACGGTGATTACGTACCGTTCGCAATTGGCTTACAAAGATGCTGCCAGGGCTCTGGGAATTGATGCGACTCACGTTCCAAGTCGAGCTCAGCGAAGGGAAGAGAGTCACAAAACAGACAAGGCCCCTTCGCAGCTGATGCTTGCCACCTGCGCTCAGCTTTTGAGCGGGCTTCCGCGTCATATGGGGATTCACTCGGGAGGAATGATCCTCAGCAAACATCCCGTGAGCCAGATCTGCCCTATTCGCTGGGCAAAAACGCGTGGAAGAAGCGTGATCCAATGGGATAAAGAGGATTGTGCAGACGCAGGATTGGTGAAGTTTGACCTCCTTGGGCTGGGAATGCTTGGAGCCTTGGGTGCGATTTTTGATTCTCTTGAGAAGGAAGGGATTCGAAATTCGCAAGGAAAAGTTCTTTCCCTCTATGAGCTCGAAGACGAAGACCCGCGAGTGTACGACTTGTTGTGCGCAGCAGACACGATGGGAGTCTTTCAAGTTGAATCTCGCGCGCAGATGAATACTTTGCCCAGGCTCCAGCCGCGTTGCTTTTATGACATTGTCATTGAAGTCGCACTCATTCGTCCCGGTCCTATTCAAGGAGAATCGGTGCATCCGTATTTGCGTCGTCGTCGGGGGGAAGAAAAGGTGAGTTATCTTCATCCTCTTCTGCGTCCGGCTCTAGAAAAGACCTTGGGAGTTCCTCTTTTTCAAGAACAGATGATGCACATCGCTATGGATGTTGCGGGCTTTTCTGCTGCTCAGGCTGATGAATTGCGTCGAGCCATGGGCTCTTCTCGTAGCGCGGAGAAAATGAAAAAACTGCGAGGTCCTTTCATTGAAGGGATGAAAGATCGGGGTATCCCGATGGAAATTTGCGAAGAAGTCTTTCGACAGGTCCATGGATTTGCTGATTTTGGCTTTCCGGAATCTCACTCTTTTTCTTTCGCATATATCGTTTATGCGTCCGCTTGGCTTAAGGTCCACTATCCCGAGCACTTTTATGCGGGGATCCTTTCCCATCAACCCATGGGTTTTTATTCCCCTTCCTCTCTCGTGCACGATGCACGAGGCCACGGCTTGCGTGTGTGCGCACCTGACGTAAACCTTTCACTAGAGTCCACGCAGGTTCTTCCGCTGAGCAAGATCGTGCAGGTTATTGGCGCTGAGCGAGCACAGGAAGCATGCGGAATAGGAATGGAAGGCAAAGAAGGACTGGTTGATGTCCATCCCGAGTGGGGGATCGTTCTTGGCCTCGATATGATCCGAGGCCTCGATAAGGGGAGTATCAAAAGGATCCTCCGAGGGCGTCACGAAGGCCCCTATCAAGATCTTGAGGATCTTGCCTCGCGTGCCCGGCTTCGCAGCGCAGATCTTGAAAGGCTCTCTCAAGCTGGTGCTGTCGATTCGATGGGATATCAGCGCCGCGAAGGAATTTGGGCCAGTGGTGTCTTAGGACAAGATGGCGGTGAAGACCGGGAGTACCAACCGATGTTGGAAGGACTTGGGATGGAGTACCATCTTCCTTCCCTTCCACCGCTCGATTCTGTTTCGCAGATGAATCTGGATTATGAAGTCATGGGCCTATCTGTTACGACCCATCCTTTCGCATTGATCCGAAAACAGATGAACGCACAGGGAGTAATTCCGGCCTGCGAGATTCTCCGTCAAGAAAATCAGTCGAGGATAAGAGTTGCAGGAATTATCACGCATCGACAGCGTCCGTGCAGTGGAGGCGGGGTACTCTTTCTCAGCTTGGAAGACGAGAGCGGCAGCGTCAACGTGACAGTTACAGAGGCGACGTGGAAGCAGCATCGACGTGAAGTGATGGCCTCTGCGGTAGTCGTCGATGGGTACTGCGAAAATGCTTATGGTACGCGAAGCATCCGAGCTTTTCGGATTTATCCGTTTTCTACTCAGCTACGTTTGAACTCTCGAGATTTCCGCTGAGACTTTCCTACCGCGAGCTAGCTGCGTTCGCGCGGAGTATAAAGCTCAGAGAAGATCGCCCAAGCAACCGCAATAATCGGAATTGCGATAATCGCGCCGAGGAGTCCAGCGGTGAAGGTTCCCACCATGACGCCGATACCGACGACGACCGGGTGGAGAGAAACTTGGTGCCCCATGATGAGCGGCTGGAGAATATGACCTTCGATCTGGCCAATCAATGCGATTCCAAGCCCGACGATTGCTGCTGTAATGATGCCCTTTGCTGCAAGAGCAACGATCATTGCAAGGATCATCGCTGTAGGCGCACCGATGAGCGGAATGAAAGCACCGATGAAAACCAAAATACCAAGAGCAGGGGCAACAGGAACCCCGATGCATTGGAGGAAAATTCCAGCAAAGAGGCCGTCTGTTCCAGCCACCAGCATCGTTCCTCGCGCATAGCCGGAGAAAGTACTCCAGCCTGCTTGCGCAGCTCGATTGGTGATCTTGCGTCGGTGATAGGGAAGCAAAGAGACGAACCAGTCCCACATCTGTCCACCGGAGTGGAGGAAGAAGATCGTGATGAAGAACGCGAGGACCAATACCGAGGCGACGACCGCAGCATTGGAAACATTCGCCAGAGTTTCGCTGAGCAGTCCTGACCAATTGGACGCGATAAAGCTCTTTCCTTGAGCGATCAGAGTTTCATTCAAATGGCTGAGATCATTGAGCGGGATCTGGAAAGGAAGACGCAGACGGGCAACAAGGTCAGAAAGCTTGCCCAGACCATTGCCCACCTCTGAAAGAAGATTCGGCCATTGTCCCGCGATGGAGGACACAACAAGGGTCAACAGGGCAACAAAAGTCCCGATAAACGCAAAAAGCGCAGCGAAAACTGCAATCCAGCGGTTCACCCAGCGATTGAGGTAGTTCGTCAAAGGATTCAAAATCGCGGTGAGCAAGAGGGCAACGAAAATTGCAACAAATACCGGCGTTGCTTGGGCGATTGCGAAGACAACAGCGGAGATCACAATCAGTACACCGATGATCGCCCACGATCCATACCCCGCTTGCGCAAGCCACCGGGGGATCAGAGGCTTTCGAGCATCCGACGATGAAGCACGCGCGCCCCGGCGCTCGACGCGCTGGGGTGGAACCCACTGAACTGTGCGACGCGGAGACAAAGGACGGGGTTCAATCTCGCTCTTACGACCGGAACGCAGTCTTTGCGCAGTTGAAGAGCCGAGACGCTGCGCCCCTCGGCTCAGTGAATCAACGATTGCGCGAGAGTGACGGACCAATCTCATCGATTTGTCGGGGGATTGTTTACTCATTGTCGGAGTCTTTATCGTCTACGGAAGTATCGGTAGGAGAAAGACGTTCGCTTACCGCAGCCGCGGCCTCGCCAATTGCTTTGGAAGCACTGGAAAACATGCGGTTTGCTGGATCAAGAAGTTGCTCCTTGACCTTTCGACGCATGACCTTTCCCAAAGGATTACGCGGCAGCTCGGAAATAATGGCAAGCTGGCGTGGGAGTGCGTAGTGAGAAACATACTTTTCCGCCCACTGACGCACCTGCGCCAGGGTGATCATCGGAGCGTCATCTTCCAAGATCAGTGCTGCAGTAACTTCCTCTCGAGCATCCCCCGAGGGAAGACCAACGACAGCAACGTCCTTCACTCCGGGCATCGAACGGATCGCATCCTCGACCTGTGAAGGATAGACATTGAAGCCGCCCGAAAGAATGAGTTCCTTCTTTCGGTCCGACATCATCAAGAACCCATCGCGAATAACCGCAACATCACCGGTGCGCAGCCATCCGTCCTCGGTGAAGACGCGAGCAGTTTCTTCAGGAGCCCCAAGGTAACCGCTAAACACCTGCGGACCTTTAACGATGATTTCACCGGGGGTCCCTTCTTCAACATCAACAGAAGGATCTTCAAGATCAACCAAGCGAATGTCAGTTGAGGGGAAGACTAGTCCTAAAGCACCATGGCGACGATTGGCTGCAAGAGGGACTCCAGCGATCACCGGGGAAGTCTCAGACATGCCGTAGCCTTCAATGACCATTCCCTGAGTGGCTTCTTCCCACTGCTGCGCAAGGGTTTGAGACAGCGGCATTGCGCCACACAATGACCATTTCATCGAAGTCAAATCGATGTGCTCTTCTTGTGCGCCTTCCATGAGGCGTTCGAACATGGGAGGAACCCCCACGAAGAAGGTGACTGGATGACGCTTGTGAGCCTCTAGTGCCAGATGGACATCAAACTTGGGGAGAACCAACTGGGTCGCAGCAAGGCGAACAGCAGCGCACATCAAGAGAGTCAGTCCATAAGCGTGGAAGTAGGGGAGGAGAGAGTAGAAAGTTTCCGCGCCCTCATGGAGCTTCCACACCCACATGATGCATTGGTTGACGTTCGAGCCAATATTGCGATGGGTAAGCGGAACGGATTTGGGAACGCCATTGGTGCCACCGGTGTGCAAAATGACGGCAAGGTCTTGGGGCGAGGCGCCGGGGGTGTCTGGGTGGACGAGGCGTGCGCGCGCAACCGCGTGATCCCATGAGTGGGTTCCCTTGGGACGTTCGCCGCGCATTTGTTCGCGTGTGGAGCGTGCTCTTTCAATGGGGAGTTTGAGCAAAGCGCGCGAGCTACGAGGCATTTGCGCCGAAATATCGACGGTGAAAACACAGTCGAGAGCCTGATCTCCCTCACGGATAAAGGCGTCGACAGATTTTTCCCAAACGATAGCGACTTTTCCGTGATGGCGATCCAACTGCTGATGGATCTCTTCGATTGGCGCAAGAGGATTGTGCTGGGCTGCAACGGCGCCAATGCGCATACAGGCGTAGAAAGCGACCAATGCTTGAGGACAGTTAGGCAGACAGATCGCGCAAACATCACCCTTGCGAACGCCGTTTTCAACGAGCACCTGTGCAGCGCGGAGAACCTGAGCGTAGAGCTGAGTGTATGTCAGCGTTGCCCCCAAGTAGTCAATCGCAATTCGCTCAGGGTAGAGGCGCGCGGATGTCTCGAGAAGGGTAATAAGGGAGGTATCAGCGACCGGAACCTCGTAGGGAGTACCGGGATCATACTGAAGCCTCGACTTCGCCGTCAGCTCTGAGACCATGTCTCCTCCTTAGTGGAATGTCTGACCCTACGTTACCGTAGGTTTCAGCGTTGTGTGCCTGAAAAACGCCCAAGCATTTCCTCTTTAAAGTCCGAATATTCGCCGGTATTAATCGAATCTCGGATGGCATCAACTAGGCGAACGGTGAACCACTCATTGTGAATAGTGGTCAGCGTTGAAGCGAGGATTTCCTTCGCCTTGAAAAGGTGATGGACATAGGCGCGAGTGTAGTGCGTGCAGGTGTAGCACCCACAGCCTTCAACAAGAGGAGTGAAATCGCGCTTAAAACGAGCATTCGTGATGTTGAAACGGCCGTCGGGAGAATAAATCGCCGCATTGCGTGCCACGCGCGAGGGATTCACGCAGTCGAATGTATCGGCACCGGCCTCGACGCCTCGGAAGAGATCGTCAGGTTCGGAAATCCCCAGAAGATGGCGCGGACGGTCCTCTGGAAGTTCCGAACTCACCCAAGACACAATCGTTCCGAGGTTCTCTTTCTGGAGAGCTCCGCCGATCCCAAAGCCGTCGAAGATCTGTCCATCGACATTCATTTCAGCCAGTGTGCGGGCGGCGATGCGTCGAAGATCCTCGTACTGAGCACCTTGAACGACTCCCCATAGCTGCTGATAGGGCTTACCCACACGCTCCTGGGTCAATCGGCGGTGGATTGCCAGACACTGACTTGCCCATTCATGGGTGCGTTCCAGAGACTCTTCTTGGTAGCTGCGTGGATGGAGCAAAGAGGTGAGCTCATCGAAGGCGAACATAATGTCGGAACCCAATTCATGCTGAATGCGCATGGAAACTTCGGGCGAGAAACGGTGTTTGGAACCGTCAATGTGACTGCTAAAAACCACGCCCTCATCGTCAACAACTGCTCGGGATGCCTTGACTGCTTGCTTATTGAGCTTGGGATCCTTGAAATCAGCATCGCCTGAAAACTCCGCAGAGAGGACTTTTTTGAATCCGGCGCCCAAGGAAAGAACCTGGAAGCCGCCCGAATCCGTATAGGTCGGACCTGCCCAGTGCATAAAAGAACCCAAGCCCCCGGCCTCGTCAACGATATCCGAACCCGGCTGGAGGTACAGGTGGTAGGCGTTGGCAAGGACCGCCTGAGCGCCGAGGCCTCGCACCATTTCAGGAACAAGCGCCTTAACATTCGCCTTAGTTCCCACCGGAATGAATGCGGGGGTAGAAATCGTGCCGTGTGCAGTGTGAAGGGTGCCGGTGCGCCCAAGACCTGGGCCGTATTCAAGGCGCGTGTGGCAGTCAAAACCGCGATCTTGATTGGACTGGGGGAACGAGGAATCGACATCGATAGGGGCGCCAATCCACTGAGACGAAAGAGTCATGCTAGGACCTCTTCACGGCGCAGATGCTCAACCTTGCGAACCAAAGCAATCACGCGGTACGTGATGGGGAGGAAAACAACTTCGATTCCAACCTTGTAGACATAGCCCGTGATGATGTAGTTGAGGAACTCGCTTCCGGGAATGATTCCAGCAAAGGCGATCGTGCAGAAAATGACGGTATCAAAAGCCTCGCCGACAAGAGTCGAACCGATTAAACGCGCCCAGAGGTGGTCTGCACCCCAGCGCTGTCGGATCTTCACCAGAACAAGGGAGTTCATGAGCTGACCGACCAAGTATCCGCCGATCGATGCGGCAACGATTCGAGGAACGAAACCGAGCACCGCGACGAAGGCATCTTGGTTCTCGTATCCGGGGCCAGCGGGGATTGATTGCACAACCCAGAAAGTCAGTGAGGCAAGAAGAGAAGCTGCGAAACCCATGATGATGACTCTGCGTGCGCGCGCGAAACCATACACTTCGGAGAGCACATCACCGAGGATGTAGGTCAAGGGAAAGAGAACCGCGCCGCCGTCAAATACCAAGTGAATCGGGCCAGCATCGAGCACTGTCACCTTTGTTGCAGCGATATTAGAGATCAATAAGAAAGCAACGAAACTGACGGCAACAATGTCATAAACTCGGGGAGCTTTGGTGTGCCCAGTCGGCTCGGTCATCGGGGTTCCTTCCTGCATATTGTCAACCTCTCTATTGTGCCCGCAGTCCTTACCCGAGTGCGCGTTGGGCGCCGGCGGAGGCGCCCATTAGAATGAATATGTGATCAATGTTTCCAATTTTTCGTTGCGTATCGGCCCACGCGAGCTCATCCACAATGCCTCTTTCAGGATTGATAAAGGGATGTGCATTGGTTTAGTCGGTCGCAACGGGGCGGGAAAGACCACAACCATGAGGCTCCTTGCGGGGCAAGAGGATCATGGAAGCGCCCAGTATGAGGGGACCATTACGCGCAACGGAACGATTGGGTATCTTCCTCAAGATCCACGTGAAGGAGATCCTGATCAACTCGCACGTGATCGCATCATTTCAATTCGCGGAATCGACGCGATCATCAAGAAAATTAAGCGCGCAGAACAAGAAATGTCGACGACAGAGGGAAATCGCCAGCAAAAAGCGATGGAACGCTACGTTCGTCTCGATCACGAATTTACTCAAGCTGGCGGCTGGGCCGCCAATGCCGAGGCAGCGCAAATCGCCCATTCTCTTGGTTTAGATGATCGGGTTTTGTCTCAGACTCTGTCGACTCTCTCGGGCGGCCAGAGGCGCCGCGTGGAGCTGGCCCGTGTCCTCTTTTCAGGGGCAGACACCCTATTGCTTGATGAGCCGACAAACCACCTAGACCACGACTCAATCATCTGGCTTCGCGATTGGATCAAGACCTTCCCGGGCGGAGTACTCGTTATCTCCCACGATGTGAAGCTTTTGGGTGACACTGTCAATCAAGTGCTCTACCTGGATGCCAACCGAGCAGAGGTCGATATCTATCACCTTGGTTGGTCTGCCTACCTCAAACAACGCGAAGAAGATGAACGCCGTCGCCGAAAAGAACGCGCTGTCGCACTGAAGAAAGCCGAACAACTGCGTGCTCAAGGCGAAAAGATGCGTGCCAAGGCGACAAAAGCGGTTGCTGCTCAGCAAATGCTGCGTCGTGCGGAGGAGCTAGTTGCCTCTGTTGGGGCTGAACGCGTTCAAGAAAAGGTTGCGCGCTTGCGATTCCCAGATCCACTTCCGTGCGGCAAAGTGCCATTAAGTGCTCAGGGCCTGTCAAAGAGCTACGGATCCCTCGAGGTCTTTACCGGTGTTGACTTGGCAATTGATCGGGGATCGAAGGTCGTTGTCCTCGGCCTCAACGGTGCTGGAAAGACAACGCTCTTGCGCCTCTTGGCCGGAGTTGAAGAGCCCGACAGCGGAGTCGTCGAAGCCGGTCATGGACTGAAAATCGGATACTACGCGCAGGAACATGACACTTTGGATATGACGGCGACAGTTCGAGAGAACATGTCCCATAGCGCGCCCGATTTCGACGATACTCATGTCCGCAATGTTCTCGGTCAGTTCCTCTTTAGCGGCGATGACGTCGATAAACCCACGCATGTACTCTCCGGCGGCGAAAAGACACGTCTTGCGCTTGCAACTCTGGTTGTCTCAGGCGCCAATGTCCTACTGCTGGACGAACCGACAAACAACCTTGATCCCGCCTCGCGCGAGGAGATTTTGCATGCGCTGCACTCTTACGAAGGAGCAGTCGTGCTGGTCACCCACGATCCTGGTGCAGTGACCGCGCTTTCACCGCAGCGCGTGCTTGTTTTGCCAGACGCGGACGAGGACCTGTGGGATGACTCCTACCTTGACCTCGTCACCTTGACCTGAGCGCTAGCCGATCGTAGCGATCGCGTGAGTGAGTGGGGTCCCTGAACCGTCACGTCGCTCGTCGGGGGCTGGCAGTTCCACGGGGCTTCCGTCCGCCGAGGCCGCGCGGGGATTTTCGCCGACCCAGGCAATATCCAAGCGGTCTTCCCCGCGAAGGAAACGCTGGACGCGTACGCCTTGAGTGCCTCGTCCCTTGAAGGGATACAGGGCAAGAGGCGTCACTTTTGCGGTCGTCTGACCGGTTCCGGGGAGAGCTCCAGCTGCCCCAGCAACTGTGACGACGAGCGCTTCTTCTGGTGCATCAACTACCCAGAATCCCAGCACATGCGCGGAGTCGGAAAGCTTCATTCCCGCCATTCCCGAGGCAGTACGTCCCTGCGGGCGCACCTTGTCGGCTGGAGTACGCAGAAGTTGTGCGTCCGAAGTAATAAAGACGAGGTCTGATGCGTCGGTACTCGGCGCAAAACCAACCAATTCGTCTCCGTCTTCCATGGAGATTACTTCCCACTCGTCACGCTGGAGGACATCGGGCTTGAGTCGCTTGACGACACCCATCCGCGTTCCCATTGCCATGACGGTCGATGCCTCGGGATCCAAAAGCCCGATAGCGGGAGAATCCGTGTGAAGCAGAAGCGCGCTAGGAGTCGCAGCGGCGAATGAAAGCCCGGTTTCAAAACGGGGAAGAGCGGGAAGATCGACAACTTCGATGCGGTGCGCAAGCCCGTCTGCTGTTACGACGGCAATTTGCGAACGGGCGGTCGATATCAATTGCGCGCGGATTCCATCGTGGGAGGCACGTGGCCCGGCCTCGATCGGATCTCCACCTTCGACGCGAGCGAGACCTCCCTGAGCGGAAAGCACGACGACGCACGGATCGTCGGGTACCTCAAGAGCCATCGTTGAGGCTTTGCCCGAGGCCGTTGGCAGGGTTGCGAGGGCAGCGCCAGGAAGCGCCTGATCTACTTGGGTGCCAGTCGCCGACAAGAGGAGAGTGCGACGCGGAGTACCCAGACGCTTAGCGACGTCGCTCATTTCATTGCTAATGAGTTCATAAAGGCGCTCTTGGGAACCCAGAATTTCTTCAAGCTCTGCAATCTTCGCGTTCAATTCGTCGCGTTCGGATTCAAGCTCAAGACGTGAGAACTTTGTGAGGCGACGCAGGCGCAATTCGAGGATGTGGTTGGCCTGGACTTCGGAAAGATCGAAAGCAGTTTGGAGCCTATCGCGTGCAGTTTCCACATCGTCGGAGGAACGGATAATCGCGATGACATCATCAATATCAAGGACTGCGATCAGTAGGCCTTCGACCAAATGAAGTCGATCGCGACGCTTAGAAAGACGGAATTCACAGCGTCGGGTCGTGACCTCGATGCGGTGGTCTAGGAAAACGCGCAGCATTTCTTTGAGGCCCAAGGTTTCGGGCTTTCCATCGACCAGGGCGACGGCGTTGATCGAGAAAGAATCTTCAAGAGGCGTTCGCGCATAGAGCTGCTGGAGAACAGCTTCTGGATTAAACCCGTTCTTGATTTCAATGACTAGGCGAAGGCCGTGGATACGGTCGGTAAGGTTTTGAACTGCCGAAATGCCTTTGAGACGACCTGCAGAGACATTCTCCTTGATCTTTTCGATGACCTTCTCGGGGCCAACCATGTAGGGAAGCTCAGTGACAATGAGCCCCATCTTTCGCGCCGTAACGCGTTCAACTTGGACCTTGGCACGAGTTTTAAAGGAACCCCGCCCGGTTTCGTAGGCTTCTTTGACACCCTCGAGTCCAACGATCACGCCGCCTTCGGGAAGGTCCGGCCCGGGGACGTATCGCATGAGGTCGGCAACTGTTGCCTCAGGATTCTTCAAAAGATACTGGGCAGCAGCGATCGTTTCTGCCAGATTATGGGGGGCAATATTCGTTGCCATGCCGACGGCGATTCCCGAGGCGCCATTGACGAGCAATTGAGGGAAAGCAGCAGGTAGTACTTCGGGCTGCATGAATTGGTTGTCGTAATTGGGAACGAAATTGACCGTGTCTTCATCAAGGGAAGCAACCAAGTCCAACGCTGCAGGGGCCATGCGAGCTTCCGTATAACGTGCTGCTGCTGGACCATCATCGAGCGAACCGAAGTTACCGTGTCCATCAACCAGTGGAACACGAAGATTGAAGGGCTGTGCGAGTCGAACAAGTGCGTCATAAATTGCGGAATCGCCGTGGGGGTGAAGCTTACCCATGACCTCGCCGACCACGCGTTGGGACTTCACATGACCACGATCGGGACGCAGCCCCATCTGGTCCATTTGGAAGAGAATGCGACGCTGGACAGGCTTTAGGCCATCTCGAGCATCAGGAAGTGCACGTGCGTGGATAACAGAGACAGCGTATTCGAGGAAGGAACCCCGCATTTCTGAGGAAACATCAATCTCGGTAATGTTCTGATCATCCTCGGGCAGGATCAGTTTTTCTTCCTTTGTTCGCATGGGTCGATTCTCTACGAAAAGGTTCAGAATCCGCCAAGTACACGCCGCTCTTGTTAAGATTGTGTGGTGAAACTGGATCTCGACATTGAACGTGCGGGTTTCTTCCCGCAGCTGGCCACGCGCGCTGTTCATCGGCTCGTTGGTGATCACGAAGTCAAGGCGTCCGTCGTTCAAGTCGAGGCTGCATTTGACCGCGGATCCATGTTCCGTCACCTGACGATTCTGATTCTCACCGGCACTTCTTTTATTCAAGTCCACATTGACGAGGCAGACAATCACAGTGCTGTTGTGACTTCCGCCGTGCACTCAGTACGGGCGATTCGTGGAGTTTCAGTCCAAGAAGTTTTTGCAGATCCGACGGATAACGAGGAGATCAGCGAAATTACGATCAGCGTCGACATGGCTTCTCAAAGACGCAGCGACATTGAGTCGCTTCGCTGCGATGATCCCTCTTGCCAGGCTGATCATGGTTTCCAGGCTCGCACCTATCCAGATGATGTGACGATCCGAATCTCGCAGCTTGGAGATGGTGCGCGAGCATGTGCAGATGCTCAGAACTTGATTGATACTCTCACGCAGGTGATCAGCGATGAGCATCTCTAATCTTCGTGCGCGTGGCGCGTGTATGGCAGGGGATAACGACATCTCTTTGACTGATGTTATTCCGACTGCGCTGGGTGCTGTTATCCCATCGTTAGCTTTTGCTCGCCCTGATCTTGCTCGGCGACTTGCAATGCCATCGGCTGATGCAGTGGTCGTTATTCTTGTCGACGGTTTGGGGTTGCTTCCCCTTCAAGAGCACTTGGGGCACGCCAGAACTCTTCGCAGTTTTCGTGACGGTATTGAGGCTGCATACTCGGTTGTTCCTTCAACAACGGCAGCGGGTATTACGGCCTGCGGAACTGGCCAGCTCCCGGGCCGAACGCGCATGGTGGGCTATAGCGTGTTTCATGGCGAGCAGATCTTCAATCTCCTTGCATTTACCGAGGGGATTGATCCCGCGCACTGGCAGCAATGTCCTACATATTTTGAAGAACTCCGCGAGTTGGGAATTCAGAGTGCGACTATTCTTCCCGCTAAGTTCGCTGGATCGGGGCTCACCACCGCAGCGCTACGTGGCGCCCATTTTGTTCCCGCAACTGGCTGGGATGAGCGCTGTGATGCAGCGGTGACTGAGCTGAAACAGGGCAGGAAGCTTGTCTACCTCTACTGGTCCGATATCGATGCTTGTGGACACTCTTACGGTACCGATTCAACGCAGTGGAGCGATGCGCTTGAAGACTTTGACGCCGGACTGGGACGCTTCCTTTCACGAATCCCTGCTGGTGTGCGCGTTGTGCTCACTGCAGACCACGGCATGGTCAACATTGATTTCTCGCAGATTCTTGACGTCGCACAGACGCCTGCTTTGCGCGATGGAGTTCGCGTGGTCGCAGGGGAGACACGCGCGGTTCATGTCCACTGCGAGCGCGGTGAAGATCCCGAACGCGTTCAAGAGCGTTGGGATAACTTCCTTGGTGAGCGGGCTTGGGTTGTGGGGCCTAGCGAGCTGTCCGAATTGATGGGAGACGGCCCCGGCCTAGCCGAAACGGGTGACTTTGTTGCTTTTTCACGAGGCCGTGGTGGGATCGTCGACAGCCGCACGCAAAGTGCAGGCGCGATGTCCCTTACCGGCGTTCACGGCTCCTTGACCCAAGAGGAAATGCTCATCCCGCTTATTCGCCTGGCTTAGGCGCGCGAGCCGAAAACGATTTCGTCCCAGCTCGGTACTGAACGCCGCTTTGATTTCTTCGGCGCAGGTGCCGAGGGCACATCTTCGAGCTGTTCCAAAGGAAGCGGGGGCTCATCGGTTTGGGCACCAGACTGTGTCTCTTCATCTGCCTGGGTTGAGCTTCGACGTGCTTCCGTCAAAGAATGGATTCGTGCAGCAAGAGATTCAACTCCCGCGGGAAGATGCGGAAGATCTTCATCCTCCTCGTCTTCATCGATGTCATATTCAATCTCTTGGGGCTTCCCCCTTTGAGAATTGAGCTGATCGATGAGCGCCTCGCGCTGCTGCATATCATCTTCGTCCGCGGTTGGTAGTGGCGCAGGGGTCGGAAGAGCAGCGAAGGTCTGAACGCCCGTCGGAGAGGCAGTTTCGGTAAGCCAGCGGGCTTCCTCGTCAATGGCCTCGAGATGACCGGAGGAAGGAAGACGCCACTGAGCGCCGTGTTCGACGGCTCCCTGGACAAAGGACAACTGAATGACCCAGGGAGAATCCGCTTGGCGTGAGGCCGACCAATTAAGAGAATCCGGGCTAACGCCTCGGGCAGCAAGACGATCGACAACCAAATCTCCCATGACCGGAGAGTCCGGGAGTGATCCGATGTGACTGGAAAGCGCGCGTGAAAGTGCGTAATCCTTTTCAGCCTGAACGGGGGCTTCGTAACGCGTGATTTGGGAAACCTCAACATTGTGTTCGCGTGCAATATCTACAGCACGCGCACCTGCACGGAGGAGCGCCTGAATTTCGCGAGGGCGTAAAGGCTTATCCTCACTCACTGCCTCGATGCGTGGACGGTCGCGACGAACGGCTCCGCGTAGCTCATCGGTAATTGGGGTGGTGTAACGACGGCCCTCGCTATCCGTGAAGACCAGTGTTTCCTCGTCAGCGCCAACTCCGAGAAGATCAAGATCGATCATCGTTTCCTCCTTGCATCTGCTCTCAGATTTTCTCAAAGATGCAGCGAAAATCGGCGATTGCTGGGGCGCGTGTCCTTTTCAGTAGCGCGAAAAGTTTCAACGTGTTACCCTGCAGCCCAGCGAATGTGTTGTGTGTGAACGTGACGCATCACGACAGATAAGGGGAGGGCATTATGGCTACCGATTACGACGCACCTCGTAAGAATGACGATGATGTTGCGGAAGACTCGATTGAAGAGCTGAAGTCTCGCCGCAACGATTCTGGCTCTGCCAACGTTGATGATGACGAGAATGAAGCTGCAGAGAATTTTGAGCTTCCCGGTGCTGACCTTTCGAAGGAAGAACTGACGGTTCACGTCGTCCCCAAACAGGACGATGAATTCACCTGCTCAATGTGTTTCCTCGTGCATCACGCTTCGCAGCTGGCCTACACAGATGACAACGGCCAGCCCGTCTGCACTGAGTGTGCCGGCTGAGCGTGAGATAATTCAGTTATGTTCGGACGTAAGCGTAAGGAATCTCAGGTAGAAGAAGAGGTCGAAGAGGTAAAGCTTCCGCAGCTCTACGATGAGTCAGAGTTGTGGGAGATCCCTGGACCTCGTGAGGAATACGAAGTAGACACCTCGGTGGACTACGTTGATCTAGGATCGTTGCGTATCCCTGCTGTCCCAGGAATGCAGATTCGCGCTCAAGCGGGCGAAGATGGCAAGAGCATCATCCGTATCATGCTGGTCTTGGCTTCGTCAGGCCTTCAGTTTTCCATCGCGGCCGCACCCCGCTCGGGTGGGACCTGGGATGAGCTTCGCCCTCAAATTCGTGCAGCTTATGAAGAAGGCGGAAGCACCGTACGTGATCGACACACTCGCTACGGTCACGAGCTTGAAGTCGATGAGTCGGTGACGCTACCCGACGGATCAGAGGGGACGACTCGTACTCGTATTATCGGGCGAGAAGGTGACCGCTGGTTTGCCCGCATCGATATGGTTGGACCGGCTGCTCTCGGCGGGCAAGAAGCCAGCGATTTCGAAGAACTGATCGATCGAATCGTTGTTGTTCGCGGCAGCGAACCCCATCCGCGCCTCGATCTTCTCCCGTTGCATCTGCCTTCGCAAGAAAGTGTCGAAGTTCCGAATGTTTAAGCAAATCTTTGCTCGTATCTCGCGTCTATTTTCTGTAACACGAGAAGACCTTGACGCCGACGATGAAAAGCGGAGCAGAGAAGAGCGTGGACGACGGGCAGTTGCCGATGTTCTTCCTCGTGAAGAGGCCGTGCTATTTGGTGCAATTCAATCGGTGACCTATTACCCGGAAGAGATTCGTCCGCTGATTGATGCGACTCTCTTTGACGGAACAGGGACGATCGTTCTTCGATGGCCGGGGCGCACTGATATCCCCGGTTTGCATGCGGGAATTCACCTTGAAGTTGAAGGAACTGTCGGATTAACCAATGGTGTGAAGGTCATGACCAACCCTCTCTACCGACTGATTGCTGAAGAGAATGCCGAATAATCGTTACTCTTGGCTTGCTGACGAAGAGTTTTCTCTTCACAGCGTTCTTGGCGGTGCTAGGGGAGTAGCCGAGGCTGTTCTCCCCGGTTTGGTCTTCTTAGGCGCGTATCTCATAAGCGGTGCTTTAGTGTATTCCGCGCTTGCATCGGCGCTGTGCTCAGTCATTTTTACTGTGATTCGAATTGCACAACGACAGGCTGTGGTACAGGCCATTTCGGGACTATTCGGGGTTGCTATTGCAGTTGTCTGGGCCCTTGTTTCTGGCCGTGGTATTCATTTCTTTACCTGGGGGTTGTTGACAAATGCCGCCAGTGCGCTTGTTCTGCTTTTGAGCCTTGCCGTCGGCTGGCCGTTGGTCGCCGTCATATTTGGAGCGCTTACTGGACGACCCCTGAATTGGATGCGTCAGAGCGAAATGCGCGAACTCGCACGCAAGTGTGTCTGGCTCACACTCGTGTGGACGGCGCTTTTCATTATTCGGCTTGTGGTTCAGGTACCACTATGGCTGAGTGACCAAGTCGCATGGCTATCCGCCATGAAAATTGCCTTAGGTATTCCCCTGTTTATTCCGGTAGCGTGGCTGACGTGGTGGTTGCTCAAAGATGATTTCAATCGAGCGGCACCGTCACCATCTGAGTGAGCGCATCCAAGACTTGACCGCCGCGTGCGGAAATAAGGAAGACTAGCTCATCTCCAGATTCATATTGGTCGTCTGCCCGCGGGGCAAAAGGCTCTCCGTCACGCAAAATCGCGCTCAGTACGACACGCGGTGGGAAAGCGACATCTGCGATGCTCTTGCCGATAATCGGAGAATTCTCGGGAAGAACAAAGGCATACATTGCTGCCTGAGCTGAATTGAAAGCAAAGAGCTTAACCGGCGTACCAACAGAAATAGCTTCTTCCACCAGCGCAGTCATGATACGCGGCGTTGAGACGGGAACATCGACTCCCCACGAGGCATTGAACAACCATTCATTCTTCGGATTGTTCAGACGTGCAACTACTCGAGGAATTGCAAATTCAGTCTTGGCCAGGAGCGAGATGACGAGGTTTGCCTTATCGTCTCCCGTGGCGGCGAGGACAACGTCAGCCTCTCGCAGACCTGCCTCGGAAAGCGCCTCAGGAGAGCAAGCATCAGCCAAAACCCACTCGGCATCTGCGACGGATGCCACACGCAGCTGATCAGGCTTCTTATCGATTAACGTGACTTCATGGCCATGGTCGAGAAGCTCCAAGGCGACTGCGCGGCCCACTGAACCCGCTCCAGCAATAACAATTTTCATCTCTCAGTCCTCCATACGCGGAGCACGCGTCAAAACATCGCGGAGCGGAAGGGGATCTTCGCCCGAAATTGCAAAGTAGAGCTGGTCGTATTCTTGGATAACAAGCTCAGGTCGTGCCGGAAGAATCGTTCCCAAACGAGAGACAAATGCAATTCTTTCGCCTGTGAGCGTCTCTACAGTTGGGAAGGGAATTCCATACCAATCAGCGATCGGTGTCGCTGTGACCAGAGAGACCAAACCGGAAGGGTGAGTCCAGGTGACGGCGGCATCGGGAGGCATGAGGCGACGCAAAACTGATTCAGTCGTACGTTTGACTGTCGCAACTGTGGGAATACCCAGGCGCTCGTAAACAAAGGCGCGTTCGGGATCATAGATTCGGGCAACGACGCGTTCAACATGGAAAGTTTCGCGCGCAACACGTGCGGCAATGATATTCGTATTATCTCCGCTGGATACTGCAGCGAAAGCATAGGCATCTTTGATACCCGCCTGTTTGAGAGTATCGCGGTCCATGCCCAGTCCAGTAACGCGGCGTCCCGAAAAATCCCGTGGGAGCCTCTGGAAGGCTTTGGAGTCTGAATCAATCACAGCGACTGAGTGGCCTTGCGCGTCAAGAATGCCTGCAAGACTTGCGCCCACTCGGCCGCAACCCATAATTACGAAGTGCACACTCCAACGCTACTCGCCCGAAGGGCAAAAAGCATCTCTTGACACTGTTTAGCGGTTACCCGTCGAACAAAAATGACGCTCGGTCCTCCAAAGGATAGTCTTATAAGGTGTCTTCATTCGTTGAATCCGCGAAACGAGTAATTATCGGACGCCCTATCCGTTCGAAAGCCGCGGCTCGCCAGCTCCTTCCAAAACGACTTGCCTTGCCGATCTATGCTTCGGACGCACTGTCATCAGTGGCCTATGCTCCCGATGAAATTCTGCTGACCTTGGCGCTTGCCGGGTCAATAGCCTTGATCAAGTCTGTATGGATCGGGGTCGTTGTTGCCTGCGTTTTGGCTGTGGTCGTCTTGTCGTACAGGCAGACGGTTCATGCCTATCCCTCTGGTGGCGGGGACTACGAGGTCGTCACAACCAACCTCGGACCGAGCTGGGGACTTCTTGTTGCTTCAGCTCTGCTAGTCGACTATGTGCTCACCGTTGCAGTGTCAATTTCTTCGGGCGCAAACTACATCACGACTATCGTTCCTCACCTGCGGGGTTCTGAAGTTCCCATCGCTGTGGGCCTCATCGTCTTTCTCACTCTTGTTAACCTGCGCGGAACACGCGAGGCAGGAACCGCTTTCGCGATCCCGACATACACCTACATGTTCGCGATCGCTCTCATGGTGATCGTCGGGTTTATCCGACTTTTCACAGGCCATCTACCCATGGCCGCCAGCGCTGCTTATGAGATTCAGGCGAGCAACGCACACGTTGACGGACTTGTTGGTCTGGGCGGCGCTTTCTTGCTCATGCGAGCTTTCTCATCCGGATGCGCAGCGCTAACCGGCGTCGAAGCAATCTCAAACGGCGTTCCAAACTTTCGCCGCCCGAAATCGAAAAATGCCGGAATTACTCTGCTACTTCTGGGCAGTATCGCGGCGACGATGATGATTTCTATCCTTGTGCTGGCACGCCGCACCGGGGTACAGATGGTGGACGATACGTCTAAGGTATTCCTCAACGGAACGCCTCATCCTGAGGTCCATTTTGCGCCGGTTATTGGCCAACTGGCCTCGACAATCTTCGGAGACGGCTCCGTCCTCTTTATTCTGGTAACGGCAGTGACGGGCTTTATTCTCGTTCTTGCTGCGAACACCGCCTTCAATGGCTTCCCGACCCTGGCCTCGGTCCTCTCACGCGATTCTTTCTTACCGCGCCAGCTCTACAAGCGCGGTGATCGGCTCTCTTATTCCAACGGAATCATGGTCTTGGCGGTCGGCGCTTCAGCCTTGGTTATTCTTTTCGATGCGAGCGTGACTCGCCTCATTCAGCTCTATGTCGTCGGTGTTTTTGTCTCCTTCACACTCTCACAGCTGGGAATGATCCGACATTGGAATAAGCGTCTTCGACTGCCTCAAAATGGGGGAGAGCGCGGTAAAGTTTTGCGCTCGAGGTCGATCAATATTGTCGGTTTTATGATGACGGGTTTTGTCCTCACCATCGTTCTCGTCACGAAGTTTACGCACGGAGCGTGGATCACTGTCGTCATGATCGCACTTGTCTTTGGCATTCAGCGTCTGATTCGTCGACACTATGACACGATTCGCGGTCAGCTCCGTATCGATGACTGGCATGCGCGACGTGCCCTTCCCACCCGTGTGAGGGCTCTGGTATTGGTGTCTAACCTGTCAAAGCCTTCGATGCGTGCAATCGCAACAGCGCGTGTTCAATCGCCAACCAACCTTGAAATCGTCTCAGTGGTCGCGGATCTTGACGAAGAAGAACATATTCGCCGCGAGTGGGATGAATCGGGACTTCCGGTTCCGCTCACATTGATTTCCTCTCCGTTTAGAGATGTCACGCAGATCGTGAAATCGTATGTGCGCGCACGGAGGCTTCGTTCCCCCGGAGAAATGCTCGTGATTTATATTCCCGAGTTCCTTGTTCGCCACTGGTGGGAAAATCTGCTCCACAATCAGATGGCACTGCGCTTGTCGCGGTCTCTGCTTCGTATTCCTGGCGTTGTCGTGACCATTGTTCCGTGGAAGCTCGGTGAAGAAGCTGAGGTTGAAGGACGCCAGAGCGTGAACGATCCCTTCAAACGGCGTGAGGCAAAGGAGAGGGCATGAGCAGGGGCGAAGAAGTTTGCGAACTGACGATTGGCGCTCCCGCACACGGCGGTGCCTGCGTCGCTCGCGATGAGTCTGGACGTGTGGTTTTTGTTCGACATGCCTTGCCCGGTGAGCGCGTTCGTGCGCGCATCATTGATCGACAGAAACGTATGGCCTGGGCCGAGGGTATAGAAATCCTTGAAGCCAGCCCAGACAGAATTTCGAGCGTCTGGCCGGCGGCCGGGCCTGGAGGCGTGGGCGGCGGCGAACTTGCGCATGTGAGTCCTGAAGGTCAACGTCGCTGGAAGAGCGAAGTTCTATTGGACCAGCTCGGGCGTATTGGCCGCGATCGCGTTATGCAGCAGGTCGATGCGATTGGCGGAGTAGAAGTCCGGCCCGCACCCGGTGATGAAGAATCCGGCAGTCTTCTCGGGCGGCGCACACGCATTGAGTGTGTTGTTGACGCGGAAGGATTTCTGGGGATGCGTCAGTATCGCTCCCACAAGATTGTGCGGCTAGATTCAATGCCCTTGGCATCAGCGCAGATCAACGCACTCCCCGTTTGGGAAGGTAACGAGGTCTTTTCTTCCCTCCCGCAGGGCTCTCGAGTTCGCCTCATTGCACCACCTGGTGGCACTCCCGTGATCTGCACAGATCAGGGTTGCTGGGATGGGGAAGGTAATTCTTGGGACGGACCTTTGCACTGGCGCATTTCACATCCTCAAGGGATGGATGAATACGCGGTTCGCCCGTGGGGTTTTTGGCAGACCCACCGCAGCGGCGCCGAGGTCTTGGCACGAAACGTCGAAGAGATCGTGAGCGCGCATTCCCCATCTCGGGTTATGGAGCTTTATTCGGGCGCGGGGCTCTTTTCGCTTCCCCTTTCGCGCATCGTAGGCGACCAGGGTGCCTTGGTCACGCTCGAGGCTGACGAGGCCGCGGTTGCTGATGCTGCGAACAACCTTGGGCGCAGCGTCTGTGAGCCATTCGTCGGTGATGTGGATGGCGGTGCAGTGCGCGAGTTGAACGATTACATCGGTGGCGTAGAAGTCATCGTTGCAGATCCACCGCGCGCGGGTGCAGGTCAAGAAGTGTGTCATGCGATGGCCAACACTGGAGCTCAATGCATTGTGCTGGTTTCCTGCGATCCAGCAGCTGCTTCTCGCGATCTTCACGATCTGTGCGAGAAGGGCTACCACATTGCGGATATGAGGGCGTGGGATTTGTTCCCCTACACGCATCATTTCGAGGTGATGACGGCCCTCACCAAGGATTGATGCAGCGACGACTAAGCACATCGTGCTGGGCTCACTAATGGCGTGGGGCAGACCAAAACGGTCTGCCCCACGCCTTGTCTGTCCAAGAAGTTTAGAGGTTTTGAATCTCTACCTTCACGGGACATGAAGCATTAAGCTTCCAGACTTGCGAGTAGAAGCTGAGTTCGCTTTCCCACGAGTCTTTAATATTTTCGGCGCGGCGGAAGCCGTGGCCTTCGCCCTCGTAAATACGCAAAGCGACCGCGCGTCCGTTGCCACGAAGCGCCTCGTACATCGATTCAGCTTGGGAAGGAGGTACGACCTTATCGGCACTTCCCTGGAGGAGAAGAAGCGGCGCACGGATCTGGTCAATCTTATGTATCGGGGAACGCTCGATCCACAACGAGTCATTCAGATTGTCCGAGCCGAGCAGCTTGAGATCGTAGTGGGATTCAAACTTGTGGGTTGTAGCTTCCAGTAGTTTGAGATCAGCAATACCAAAGAGAGAAGTTCCAGCGGTGAAGACGTCGGTATCGGCCAAGGCAGAAAGGACGGTGTAGCCGCCAGAGGAACGGCCTCGGATCGCAAGGCGCGCGGGATCGGCCAAGCCCTGAGAAACCAGGTACTGAGCGCCCTCTGCGCAATCCTGGACGTCGAGGACGCCCCAGTGCCCGTTCAAGCGCTCACGGTATGTACGCCCGAAACCGGTGGAGCCCCGGTAGTTGACATCAAGGTAGGCGAAGCCTCGTGAGGTCCAATACTGCACTCCGATGGATAAGCCAGCGCGCGCCGAAGAGGTCGGGCCGCCGTGCACGTTGACCAACAGAGGCGGAAGATCCCCCTCGGGAGCAGTAAACTGCGGGTTCTTAGGCGCGTAGTAGAAGCCGTAGACGGTTTCTCCGTCACTGCTTGTCCACGAAACCGCTTGCGCCTGTGAGATCAGTTCTTCAGGGAGTCGCTCTTGCGACGAGGAACGCATGACGCGAGAAGAACCACCGGAAACTTCGACAATCGCGGGTTCGTGGGTGGGGGAGTCAGCAAGAGTGACAACGCGGCCCTCGAAGCACGCAACATTGCCAGTCGGCCACCACGGGGTGCGCCACTCTTCACACATTCCGTTATCGAGGCGAACAGTTCCCAAGTGCCAGGTTCCGTTCTCAGCCCACGAGCAAATCAAATTCTCGTAGTCGAAATTGTCGTAGGAATGCAGACCGAGCTGCCAGTGCGGGTGCGAGAAAGCTCGAGGACTGGGGTGGAGCGGACGAGTTCGCAAGCGTCCCATCCATGCGAGCGCGTCTTCATCTTCATTCCAGTGGAAGCCCTCGGTGCGGTAGAGATTCGCCCAACCAGAAGAATCGTCAACGTGAATGAGATCGCCGTTGAGGGTCCATCGCGGTTCATAGACGCAGACCTTCGGGCGGTCAACTAGAACCAGGGAAGCAGATACGCGGCCTTCAAAGTCCAGAGCACCTACATGCAAGGTGGAGTGCGTCCATGCCATTTCGGGGTGATTCCAGCTCAGCCACGCGAGTTTCGTGCCATCTGGGCTAATTGCTGGGGAAGAAACGAAATCAGTACCGCTGAAGATCGACACGATTTCGAAGGCATTACGGGCCGCGCGTCCGTCTAGAGGAATCGCAACAAGAGAGTTGACGGGTTCACCTGGGTTTGAGTGGTCCTCTGCAACGGCGTAGACGAGGCCTCGTACATCTGCGATTTCAAAGTCACCGTAGCGCACCTTGCCGAGGGGCGTAAGGGGAACGAGTTTGCGGTGAGGATCGCGAGTATTGAATGCATAGACCCGGCCATCAAAACCGTCAGAAAAGACAATCAATCCTTCCGAGACCGCGTAGGCCTTACCACCATACTCGTGGACGCGTGTACGCACGTCAGGCAGGCGGATGCCATCGATCAAAGGAAGAACTTCAGAAATCTGTCCCATTGAATTCGAACGCAAAAGGGTGTTGCGCCCCTGGTCGCGGGGATTTCCTTCAACCCAGTAGGTATCGGCCTCGTCGACGCGTACCTGCGACAGCTGCACTGATGTCTGAGTATACGAATCAGCTTCTACAGGAGAATCCCACTGTCCGTACGGGCGTTGCACGCTCATCATGTCTCCTTCTGCATGTGGGGAAAGTTCTCGCCGCATCCATTCTAATTCCTGGCGCTATCTCATGCTTTGAAGAAGTCGTGTGCTGAAATTCCGGCGCTCTTTCAGCCTCATTGCATCCTTGACACTAGAATCGTTCCCATGACGCAATCCGAGAATCAAGCTTCGCTGCTGAGCACTATTGATTCACCCCGCGATCTTAGGCGGATTCCGACCGCGCAATTAGACTCTCTTGCTGAAGAGATTCGTACGAAACTGATCGATGACGTATCAAAGACCGGCGGACATCTGGGGCCGAACCTTGGCGTTGTCGAGCTCACCATCGCACTTCATCGAGTCTTCCGCTCTCCCTCTGACACAATCGTCTTCGATACCGGGCACCAGACCTACGTCCACAAGTTGCTGACCGGTCGCCAGGATTTTTCACACCTACGCCAAGAAGGCGGCATTTCGGGATACCCCAGTCGTAAAGAATCCATTCATGATGTCGTGGAGAACTCTCACGCGTCCTCATCCCTATCGTGGGTCGATGGAATCTCGCGTGAAAAAGCACGAAGGGGAGACCCCACGTGGACTATTGGGGTCATTGGCGATGGCGCATTGACCGGCGGAATGGCGTGGGAAGCGCTCAATAATATCGCCTCGGATCCCAAGAGACGTGCCATCATCGTCGTCAACGATAACGGCCGTTCCTACGCGCCAACGATTGGTGCTTTTGCGCGTCATCTTGATCTTCTGCGCTCATCTCAGAACTATGAGAAGGCGCTGTCCTGGGGCAAACGAACTCTGATGAATTTCGGCGAGCCGGGACGAGCAACTTATGGCGCACTGCACGGCCTGAAAACCGGACTGAAAGACACTCTCATTCCGCAGGCGATGTTCGAAGACCTCGGCCTGAAATACCTTGGGCCCGTCAATGGTCACGATATCGCTGCCATGGAAGAGATCTTCAATCGGGCCCGTGAGCTTCATGAACCAGTACTCATCCATGTGATGACACAAAAAGGACGCGGCTACACTCCAGCTGAAGAAGACATCGCGGATCGCTTCCATGCCGTTGGAAAGATACATCCGGAAACGGGGCTTCCTATTGCTCCGGCACGTTTTGCGTGGACCAGCGTTTTCGCTGACGAGATCCGAAAGATTGCCCATGAGCGCGCGGATATCGTTGGTATTACGGCGGCAATGATGCTTCCTGTAGGTCTAGGTCCTTTTAAAGATGATTATCCCGATCGCGTTGTCGATGTGGGCATCGCAGAGCAGCACGCAGTTGCAGCCGCAGCTGGGATGGCATTTGCGGGCGCTCACCCGGTATTTGCAGTCTACGCAACATTCCTCAACCGGGCTTTCGACCAGATCCTCATGGACGTCGGACTCCATCACTGCGGCGTAACTTTTGTGCTTGACCGCGCTGGAATTACCGGCGATGACGGAGCTTCGCACAACGGCATGTGGGATATTTCCATGCTGAATTCCGTGCCTGGATTGCGTCTGGCCGCGCCGCGTGATGAAGCCACCTTACGTGAAGAACTTCGCGAGGCCGTTGCTGTTGGTGATGCTCCAACCGTCTTGCGTTATCCCAAGGGCGCCTTGAGTGACCCGATCGTTCAACTGCGTAGAGAAGGCGGTTGCGACGTCCTTAAGGACTGGGATGAAAAGAGCGCACTGCCTCGTGTGTGCATTGTCGCGCTCGGATCGATGGTTCCGGCTGCACTTGAGAGTGCAGCGCGTCTTGAAGAGGAAGGCAAAGCCAGCGTTCGAGTGGTTGATCCCAGGTGGGCACTTCCCGTTCCAGAAGCTCTAGTTTCGTTGGCTAAAGGCGCAGATCTTGTCTTGAGCATCGAGGATGGTCTTGTCGATGGGGGATTCGGTTGGTCGCTGCGCGACCTATTGAGTACTCACGACGAAACGCTGGATATTCGCGTTGTCACTGCGGGTATTCCAAAGGAATTTCTTGATCAGGCAAGTCGCGCCAGTATCGTGTCTACCTTGGGTTTGGATGCTGAAGGACTCACAGCGACGCTCATGCGCGAACTAGCCCGCAAGTAGCTGATGAAGCTCGGGCGCAACGATGGCAACTTGCCACGGGCGCGCGCCCTGAGCCGCGAGGTATTCATCAACGGGACCCATTGGTTCGCCCTGCGAGTAGTCCCAGGCGAGTGCTCGCTGGATACGTGGTTCTAGTAGGATCTCCGGGCTGATTTCGAGGTGTTGAGCCTGCTGGGCTACGCAGTCGCGCACCTGGAGAAGCAAATCATGTGCCTCTGCACGTAGGCGTTGCCAGTGACGAACGCTAGGGGTGTGTTCATCGTCTTCTTTGCGGTGACGAGGCGGGAGCTGGTTGTCGGGAAGAACGAGTGCCCTTCCGACGGCGGCCAGAAAACGGTCAGCGTAACGGCGGGTTTGCGGTGAACGAAATTCCGCGATCGAGAGCAGATTATGGCGGGTTCGGGGTGGGCGTTGAGCAGCGTGAATAATTCCACTGTTGCGCACCAGACGTCCAGGCGCCAAGTCGATTTCTTGCGCAATCGCATCGCGCTCAAACCAGAGTTCTCGGGCAATAGCCAGAGCTCTCTTGGAGGTGAGTTTGCCGATGCCGGGAATTGACCGCCAACGATCTTTCTTCGGTTTGGGAGGCGCGGCCTCGGCAATGTGAGAAAACTCCTGCTGCGCCCACGAAAGGCGCCCGAGAGCCTCTAGACGCAGCTCAAGCGCGTCCTTTAAGGCTGTCAGGAGCTCGACATCGAGGACCGCATAGCGGAGCCAATCTTTGGGAAGTGGACGCACAGACCAATTAGCGGCCTGGTGGTCCTTAAGCAAAGCAAGTCCAAGAATCTGTTCGCATACTGCAGAAAGGCCGAAGTGCGTGAGGCCGACTAAACGAGAAGCGACCTGGGTGTCAAAGAGCTGGGGGACTTTCAGGCCGAGCTCGCGTAGGTTGGGAAGATCTTGCGAGGCATCGTGAAGAATCCAGGAGGCTTCAATAGATGACTGAAGGATCTTCAGATCACGGAGCTCAGCGGTATCAATTAAGAAGGAACCGACGTCCTCGCGGCGCAGTTGAAGAAGATACGGGGAGGAGCCGTAGCGAAAGCCCTGTGCTCGCTCGACATCGACAGCCAGAGGCATTGCTGAGTGGCCGAGTTTTTCTGCAGCATCTTTCAAGGCCTCAACGGTCGAAATGACCTCGGGGATCCCGTCTCGGGGAAAGGCAATGAGCTGTGGATCTTCGGTGTCGCCCCGGAGAATTCCGTAGGGGTTGTCGACTAACACGACCTAAGCCCTCTCAAGAAAGCGTTGGTTTTCAACGCCAGCGATACGACACATGAGGTCCTGCCACGCGAGGAGGTGCTCGCCAATCCATGGCGTATTGGGAGTGAGTGAAGCGCGGATTTCCACAGCCAAAGTTGAACCCATTAAGAGAAGACCGCCGAAGGATTCGCTGACTTCCTTGCTGACAGTTCCAGTCAAGTCATGGAAACCGGCGCCGCGCTCTTCAAGGCAATCGTGGGTCCAATTCCACAAAGCCTCAGACAAGAGGGGATCCGAACTCATATCCGCATCGATTTGGGCTCGAAGTTGAGTAACGAGGCGGAATGGACCATTCCATCCCATCTGTCCGTTTGGGTCGTGTAAGACGATGAAACGTCCGAAGGCGAGTGCTTCATCGTGAGCCATTTGAGTGGTTCGAAGTGCAAGCGCAGCGGTGAAAGGAGCAAGTGCCCGGGGTGCGGGAACTTCCTCGATTTCAACGTGAGGATGTACCGCGCCTCGCAATGACATGAGTGCGGTTCGGAAATCCTCTGGTGGTGCCACTTCGATCACGTCCTTGACTTTATGGGGGAGTGTCTAAATGGGGGTGGAGGCGCGCCGTCGCAATGAAAAACAGGGTATGTGAGCGGGGACACTCGCTCCTGATTTGTGTTCCGGGGCCAAACCCTGTTAGGCTTCCATCCGTTGCAAAACCGTTTCGATGGTTTCAAACGCGGATGTGGCTCAGTTGGTAGAGCATCACCTTGCCAAGGTGAGGGTCGCGGGTTCGAGTCCCGTCATCCGCTCGGGCGATTGGCGCAGTGGTAGCGCGCTTCCCTGACACGGAAGAGGTCACTGGTTCGAACCCAGTATCGCCCACTGTCGTTATCTAACGACGGACAAGGCCCCAGTCTGATAGAGACTGAGTGCGGATGTGGCTCAGTTGGTAGAGCATCACCTTGCCAAGGTGAGGGTCGCGGGTTCGAGTCCCGTCATCCGCTCTAACCTTCCGAAAATCCTTGTGGTTGAGGTTGGATAGGGTGGGTTGGCCGAGAGGCGAGGCAGCGGCCTGCAAAGCCGTATACACCGGTTCGAATCCGGTACCCACCTCGGGCGATTGGCGCAGGGGTAGCGCGCTTCCTTCACACGGAAGAGGTCACTGGTTCGATCCCAGTATCGCCCACGGAAATTTTGAAACGCTCGCGCGAATCTCGATTTGTGACTGACGCTCGTGCGTGTTAAAGTTTCCAAGCCGCAAAGCTTTGGCTTTGTGAGTCACCTGCGCGGGTGGCGGAATAGGCAGACGCGCTAGCTTGAGGTGCTAGTCCTCATTTTACGAGGGTGGGGGTTCAAGTCCCCCTCCGCGCACAAGTGCCCGGGGATCATCTGATCCCCGGGTTTTCTTTACATTCCGTGCATCATTGTTGGATGAAAATACGCCGTGGGCGGGTTAAGACGCGTTTTGCAGTGGTAACTCTTGAAGGGCGCACGTACCCTTTTGGGTAGGACGATAGATACCGTTTTTCAAGGAGAATGCATGCATATCGACGTATGGGCAGATTTTGCGTGCCCTTGGTCTTACCTCGGTATCCATCATCTACGAGACGCTCTCACGCGTTTTGAACATCGCGATCAGGTTGAGGTTCGTTTCCACGCCTATTTGCTTGATCCTGAGCAATCGAGCGTCCTTCAGATGTCTCAGGCGGAATTCCTGGTTCATACCCATCCCGGAATGAGCCTGGACGAGGCCGATGAGGCACTCGAGCGCGTCAGTGAACTTTCGCGAGCAGATGGTATTTCCTTGGACTTTGAATCCTTGGTTCTTGCTCCGACGTCCTTTGCCCATAAGGCTATGGCTGCAGCTCGAGAAATGGATGAACGCTCTGGAATCACGACGGGTGCAGCAACCTACCAATTCACCTACGCCGAGGCCTTGTTCCGCGCACGCTTTGAAGTTGGTTTAAACCTTGCCGACCCCGACGTGCTAATCGGGTGCGCACAGGACGTGCGAATCCCCGAAATGCTGGTTGTTGACGCGCTCAGCGATCCTGTGGCCTCGTCCGAAGTATTTTCGGACTACCAAATTGCAATTCAGATGGGGATTGACTCAATACCGACCTATCTCTTCGATCGGCGTTTCGTCGTTCAAGGTCTCCAGAGCCTCGATGCGACGGTACGTATTTTGGAAAGCGCGTGGAGCCAATCATTGAGTTCCACAGATACGACGGAGGAAACACACTAATGCAGTCATTTGACGTTCGTGGCGATCGCATCGTCTTGGTTCCGATCTCAGTTGAGGATGCCGCCGATCTCACTGCAGCCCTCCAGGATCCGATTTTTCACGAAACAACTTCGATTCCGTATCCCTACACCTTGTCGATGGCTGAAGGGAACCTCGCCAAAGTTCCAGCGAAGTGGGAACAGGGGAGCACAGATTGGGCCATTCGAAGTGTCGACGACGGACGTTTCCTTGGCCGCTTCGAACTTATTCGAAACGCTCACTTTTCTGACCGTTATGAAGTTTCATATTTTGTTAGCCACGATGAATGGGGACAGGGCATTGCAACGGAAGCGGTTGCTTGTGCCCTCGATGCTGCTTTTGGAACCTTGGGCGCTTCCCGAGTCGAATGGGCGGCACATGTAGGAAATTGGGGTTCGTGGAAGGCCGTGTGGAAGAACGGCTTCCGCAAGGAAGGCGTTGTCCGTCTTCCCGGTTACGAGGCCTGGGTGGGGGGCATTCTTTCAACCGACCCGCGCACTCCCGCCACTGCCTGGGACGGTCCCAGTGCTGGGGCACCCGAAGTCTTGGATTCATCGCGTCCGCAAGATCTTGTTCAGCAGTTCCACCGCACGTACTTCATGCCTGACCGCGTCCGAGACGGTCAGGAACCGACACTTGACTATGAGCGTCTCCACATGCGAGTGAGCTTGATCCGCGAAGAGTTTGCTGAGCTTCTGGGGGCGGTGTACGGAAAGGAAGCGCGTGCAATCGTTGAAGAAGCGACGCAGCGCGCAACCGCAGCCGACGATGGAACCCGTGACATTATTGAGACTGCTGATGCCCTCGGGGATTTGGTCTACGTCATCTACGGCATGGCCCTCGAGTCTGGTATTGACTTGAATCGCGTCCTCGCTGAAATTCAGGCATCGAATTTGTCGAAGCTGATGCCGGATGGAAGCGTAAAGCTTCGCGAGGATGGCAAGGTTTTGAAGGGGCCGAACTTCTTCACCCCGAACATTGCACGAGCCCTCGGTCAGCAATAACACACTTTTTGCGCTCGTCGCGCAGAAAGTTTTCGGGGACAATGAAGGGGAGCGAACGAGTAAAGGAGAGCGCTGTGGCCCGAGTCGTCGTTGTCGGTGGCGGATACGGTGGTGTCACCGTCGCCAAGGGACTTGATCCTTTGGCTGAAGTCATCTTGGTTGAACAAAAGGATCAATTCGTTCATCACGCTGCCGCTTTGCGTGCAGCTGTTGACGAGGCGTGGCAGCACTCGATCTTCATGCCCTACACGAACCTTTTGACCAATGGCCGGGTTGTTCATGGAACCGTTTCACGCGTTGAAGGCACTCGGGTACACATTTTCGGGCAGGATCCGATTGATGCGGACTACGTCGTGCTCGCAACTGGCTCTACCTATCCTTTCCCCGCGAAGTACACAGCCTCGCGTTCAGACGTCGCAAAAGCTCGTCTGAGCCAGCTTTCCGCGTATCTGCATGGCGCGCGCTCTGTGCTGCTTGTCGGTGGCGGAACCGTTGGCATCGAATTTGCTGGGGAACTGCGTCATGCCTTCCCCGACATTGACATCACTTTGGTCGAGAAGAGCCCCGAAATCCTGCCGACTTACGGCTTCTCTGAGGCTCTGCGTGAGCAGGTACGTGAGCAGCTGGCGGAACTGAACATCCGCCTTTTGGAAGGTTCAGAGCTTGCCTACCTCCCGCCGTTTAATGTCGGCGAACTCGGTCACTTCAATGTCGAAACCAAGGACGGTCAGAGCATCGAAGCAGACATCTGGTTCCAGTGCTATGGCTCGCGTCCAAATTCCGGCTACGTTGTCGGCACCTCTTTGGAAGCTGCGCTGCGTCCCGATGGTGCTCTGAGGGTTGAACCGACGCTGCTTGTATCTGGACAAGAGCGGGTCTACGCAGTCGGCGACCTAACCGATGTTCGCGAGTCAAAGCGTGCGGATGCTGCGCGTGCTCAGGCGCGTGTCGTTATCGCAAATATCTCCGCACAGCTGGCTGGAAAGGCTCCCGAAGTTCAATACGTTCCCAGTGATGAATGGGTGATTTTGCCGCTGGGTCCCGAGCACGGTGTGTCCCAGCTTCTCGATAATGAGGGAAATGCTCGTATTCTAGGCGCGGATCAAACTGCCGAGATTAAGGGCGCTGACCTCATGGTTTCGGGTATTCGTTCTCAGCTGAACTTGCCCTAGAGTTTCGTGTAGGATATGTGACCATGACCACGAATCCGCGCCTCGTTCTTGATCAATTGATCGCAGCCTTCGAAAACCACTATGAAGTTACGTCTTCAGACCAGGTTGACGAGCAGGCACTGCTTGACGCTGAAGAGGCACTTCGTGACGCCTTTTTCACCTACGACGACGTACTTTTTACGCAGTATGAAGTCGAGCTTCCTTTCGACCTCATTGTCTCTGACGATGAGGAAGACGAAGAAGATGACGATGATTTCATCGATCTCGACGAAGACGATGAATCAGACGATGACGACGATGATTTCATCGATGTTGAAGATGAGGACGATGACGACTGAGATTGTCGCCTAAAGGTCAAGTAAATCTATAAGTGTGGGGCAGCTCGATGGCTGCCCCACACTTACTATTCGGCTGCTAATTCGTTGAGCACGCCGCGGATCGGTGAAGGCAATTCAAGCTGTCCACCAAGAAGCTGCTCAAGCTGCTTGAGGTTCCTTGGCCCAATAATTGCACTCGTCACCCCGGGAGTATCGCGTACCCAAGCGAGCGCGATGTCTGCGATTGAAGACTCAAGCCCCTGCGCAGCCTGGGAGAGGGCCTCGACAATGGGATCACAGGAATCAAGGTACGGCGCAACGGTGTGACGCAGATGAGTGGAGGCTGCGCGTGAGTCCGGGGGAGTGGCATGGCGGTACTTTCCAGTCAGCACACCTCCGGCAAGTGGCGAGTGCGCAAGAAAACCGAAATTCTTGTCTTGGGCACGACCAAGGAGGGGAGAAGAACACACAAGTGAGAACTCTTCTTCGACAGCAGTTAAGGGTAGCGTTTCGGACTTTGCCCAAGCCAATGCGCAATCCCAGGTATCGCGGTGACTTAACCCCACGTAGTGTGCGCGACCGCTGGAATAAGCCCACTGAAGCGCTAACAGCGTTTCCTCCAGGGGAATCGGTGTACTTGAAGGCGTCGCTAGCCAAAGATCGACATAATCGGTGTCGAGAATCGCCAGTGTTGTGTCCAGGCAACGCAGCATGTCTCCGCGGGAAGCGGAAACCTCGTTAGAACCTTGCGAAAAACGCATTGCACCTCGCAGAGCGATAACAATGCGATGACGTCCGACCTGCTTGAGCGCCTGCGCAAGGACGCTAAGTGCGCGTCCGCTACCGTGGAGAGGGCTAATTTCGACGAGGCTCCCCCCAGCATCAACGAATGCAGTCAACATTGCACAGGCCTGTTCCTCGTCGGTATCGCGCCCCCACGTCAACGTACCTAGGCCAAGGCTCGAGACGGCCAGGCCGTGTTTTCCGCAGTGTCGAATATCCATGGATCTAGAGTAGAACGCCAGCTCTATGACGGCCTACACATGCACATATTTCGCCCTGACAGGGCCCTGGGCCCTACAGTGGAGGTATGAGCTGGCTTGATGCAATTATTCTCGGGCTTGTCCAAGGTCTGACAGAATTTCTTCCAATTTCTTCTTCGGCGCACATTCGAATCGTTGGAGAACTGATGGGGTCCTCTGACCCGGGCGCAGCCTTTACGGCAATTACACAGATCGGGACAGAACTCGCCGTCCTCATTGTCTTCTGGAAAGACATCGTGCGGATTCTTCGAGCATGGTTCCACTCATTGCCGCTCGGTTCGCGTGACTCACGCGTCCCATCATCGGATCCTGACGCGCGCATGGGATGGATGATCATCGTTGGCTCCCTTCCCATCGGAATTCTGGGCCTACTCTTCCAAGACGCAATCGATACGACGCTGCGTAACTTGTGGATTACCTCTGCGATGCTCATTGTCTTCGGCCTTCTTCTAGGCTTTGTCGACCGTTATGCGCCGGATACGCGCGAGCTGAAATCGATGAGTTGGAAAGACGCAATACTCTATGGCCTTGCGCAAGCAATGGCTCTGATCCCCGGCGTCTCCCGTTCGGGAGGAACCATCACCATGGGCCGTTTCCTCGGCTATTCCCGCGAAGCTGCAGCTCGCTATTCTTTCCTTCTGGCGATGCCCGCGATCATGGCCTCGGGACTGTATAAAGTCGCCAAGGTGGTCACCGGCGGGGACGCTATTGCGGTCGGCCCAACCATCCTCGCAACAGTGATTGCCTTCGGGGTTGGAATCGTTGTTATTTTGTGGTTCCTCAAGATCATTTCGACGCGTTCTTACGCACCTTTTGTGTGGTATCGCATAGCCATTGGTATTCTTGTAGCCCTTGGCCTTGTCACCGGAGTGCTTTCTGCATTGGGAACGGGCGCAGGCGCGTAATCGTTCGAAGAAGAGAGGACCGCACGAATGACACAACCTCAGGCAATTCTTTTCGACATGGATGGAACCATCGTCGATACAGAACCCTTGTGGGAAGCTGCCGAAGCGCGGGCTCTTGCCGATATGGGCACGAAAATGACCCCTGATATGCGTGCTCAACTCTTAGGCTCGACCTTGCCGCGCATGGTGGCTCTCTTGCGTTCCTTCGCCGCGCATCCCCTTGACGAGGCCGTGGTTGGCCAGCGCGTTGAACAAGGCGTGATCGATCTCCTTGATGAGGGACTGCCGTGGAAAGTGGGACTTCGCGAGCTTCTTGAGTGGGCGAATTCCAAGGGAATTCCTACCGCGGTTGTCACCGCGACGCGTCGTCATGTCGCTTCTCGCGTACTTGCCCACGCCCCGGTTACTCCGGGTTTTACGACAGCCGTCTACGGCGACGACGTCACCGAAGGAAAGCCCTCGCCAGAGGGCTACCTCATGGCAGCGCGTCTTCTTGGGGTTGATATTGCGTCCTGTCTGATTGTTGAGGATTCTCCCGTAGGACTCCAAGCAGCTCAGGCGAGTGGTGGAGTGCCTGTGGCGATCAAAGGTGCGGCATCCGAAGATTTCGCGAAGAACTATCCGTACATTCGTGAGCTTTCAGACCTGAATGAGGAAGTTATCGAGGCGATTATGGCAGGTGAGTGCCCGAATTTTGTCCAGGAGGCAAGTTCCTAACGGGAAGCCGGCCCTACGGCTAGAAGGCGCTCGAGTCCTTCTTGTGGAATCTTGGGGCTTTCTCCGTTAAAGAGCGGACATAGCTGCTGTACTCCGCACCAATTGCACAGGGGATTCTTGCGTGGTGGGAAGTATTCTTTCACGGCATCGTTTCTGATCTGCTCCCATAGAGTGCTCAGCTGCGCACTCAAGCGATCGATATCTGCCGGGTCTGGGTCGAAAGTTAAGACCTTTTGCGAGGCGAGGTAAACGAGCTGGGTACGTTTAGGTAGCCGCTCAGTGAGGCTGAGAAGAAGTGCATAGAAACGCATTTGGAAAAGAGCTTCTTCTTGGAATCGCTCGGAGGGCGCTTTGCCGGTCTTGTAATCAATGACGCGTAAGTCGCCATTTGGAGCCCGATCGACACGGTCGATATACCCCAAGAGGTGAACGCCATCTTGAGTCGTTCCCTCTACTAGGGCTTCCCTTGAATAAGGTTCGAGTGCGCGCGGTTCCTCGATCTGAAAGTAGTTCGAGATCATTGAACGCATGCGTGCGTACCAACGCTCAAAATCCGCATGATCTTGAAAGAGATTCATCACCGTGGGGTCTTGCTCAAGAGTCGCCTTCCATTCGCGTTCCAAGAGGTTGTGAGCGAGTGCTTCATCGCGTTGCATTCGCGGAGCCGCGTAGAGGTTTTCGAGCGCGCTGTGCACGGTAGTTCCCAAGAGAGTTGCCTGAGTGGGAGGCTCTTTGACCCGGTCGACAACGTGAAGACGGAACTGAAGTGGACAGCGCTGATACTCTTTCGCACGGCTTGCCGACAATGCTGGATGACTCGGACGGGAATTCCTCATGGTCCTACCGTAACGAGTTCCACCTTCTTAGGTGTGGTTTTAACAGGAATTTCATCTTTGGCTCACGGTAGTGTAGAGGCGATGAGTACTCATGAAACTGCAGTCCATGGCCTCGGTCAAGAACGCCATCGTGGCCCCCTTCGCGAAGGTGAGAGGGTTCAAATTCGTGATCCAAAAGGACGCCTACATCAGGTGATTTTGGTTGCGGGTGGGCGTTTCCAATCGAACCGAGGGTTTATCGATCATGATGATCTGATTGGCCGCCCCGACGGTCAAGTGATCACTACTGAGGAAGGACGTCAGTTCCAAGTTCTTCGTCCTCTTCAAGCCGACTACGTCATGTCGATGCCCAGGGGCGCAGCTGTGGTTTACCCCAAGGACGCTGGGACGATCGTTCACTACGCGGATATTTTCCCTGGAGCAGTCGTTGTCGAGGCAGGCGCCGGTTCAGGTGCTTTGTCGATGGCCCTTCTTAACGCGGTGGGGGAGAAAGGAAGGCTCATTTCTGTCGAGCGCCGCGAAGAATTCGCCGAGATTGCTCGGGACAATGTTGAACTCTGGTTTGGAACGCCACACCCCGCGTGGGATTTACGCGTAGGGGATCTTGCAGAGGAATTACTTGGCATGCCCGAGGCCAGTGTCGACCGGATTGTGTTGGACATGCTTGCGCCTTGGGAGAATCTTGAGGCGGTTGCTCATGCGCTTGTTCCCGGCGGAGTTTTGTGTTGCTACATCGCAACCGTTACTCAGATGTCGCGTTTGATTGAAGACCTGCGAGCTACGCAGAACTTTACCGAACCCCTCGCGTGGGAAAGTCTTTCGCGGGAGTGGCACGTTGACGGTCTTGCCGTTCGGCCCGAACACCGAATGGTCGCGCACACGGGCTTCCTGATGATTTGTCGACGTCTGGCTCCCAATACTCTTCCCCAGGAACGTTCCACGCGCCCCGCGAAGGCAGCTGAAGGCCTCCAGGGAGCATGGGATGAGGAAGAAGAATGGAGCGAGTCTCGCGTCGGTTTGCGCCTGAGCTCGGATAAAAAGATCCGAAAAGTTCGCCGAGATCTTCAAGCGAAGGCCAGCACGTGGGTTGAGGGAAGAGAGAGCGATGAGCTCTGAACAGACAGAACTGTCGATTCTCGAACAAAAGAATGCGCACCTGAGCGCAGCACTTACCCAAGTTCGTCAAGAGCTTGTTCGCCTCCGTGAACAACTCAAACATGTGAATCAACCTCCGTTGACCCTTGGGGTTTTTCATCGGGGGAACACAGATTCGCGAAGCGTCGAGGTCTATGTTTCTGGGCGACTGATGCGTCTTGCGGTAGCGACGCAGGTTGATATCACCTCAATCTCTCCGGGGCAGCGTGTCCTGATCGACGACAAGATGGTCGTTGTTGGGGTAGGCGAATATTCACGCGTTGGCGAGCTTGCGCAGGTTGCCGAATTGATTGGTACCGATCGTGCGGTTGTCTCAGCGGAGGCTGGAAGCCATCGAATCGTTGAACTTGCAGGACCTCTTCGCCACGGAACTTTGCGTCCCGGTGAAAGCGTCTTGGTCGATACTCGTACCGCTTTTGCCTATGAGCGGGTCGTTCGTCAAGATGTCGAGCAGCTTCTTACTCCTGAAATTCCTCAGGTGACCTTTGATGACATCGGTGGCCTGGATGAACAGATCGAAACGATCCGTCAAGCAATTGAGTTGCCGCTCAGGCATCCCGAACTCTACCGCCAGTATGGCCTGCGCCCAACGAAAGGCATCCTGCTATACGGCCCTCCTGGCTCTGGTAAAACACTGATCGCGCAAGCTCTTGCGCATTCTCTGCGTGATTTCAGTTCCTCTGGTGAAGGTTATTTCCTCTCAATCAAGGGGCCGGAACTTCTCACCAAGTTTGTTGGAGAAACTGAACGACAAATTCGCGCGATCTTCGCGCGTGCCCGAGCTCTTGCCTCGGCGAAAGTGCCGGTCGTGATCTTCTTCGACGAGATGGAGGCCCTATTCCGTACTCGTGGAACCGGTATTTCATCCGATGTTGAAACCATGGTTGTTCCGCAGCTTCTTGCTGAAATGGATGGCGTTGAGAGTCTCGATAACGTCGTGATCGTCGGTGCGTCGAACCGTGCGGATATGATCGACCCCGCCGTTTTGCGTCCCGGTCGACTCGATGTTCGTATCCGCATTGATCGCCCGAACCTTTCCTCAGCACGTGAGATCTTCAAGAAACACCTTGACGCATCCGTCCCACTTCATACTGGGTCTGATTCGCTCTCTCATGATGAGATGATCTCCCGTGCGGTTGATCATCTCTATCGTCGTCAAGCTGACACAGCACTGCTGAGCGCGCGTACTCATAGCGGAGCTGAAAGAACCATCTATCTCGCGGATATTGTTTCAGGTGCCATGATTGCTGGGATTGTCGAACGAGCAAAGAAATACGCAATTCTGGACACGATCGAGAATTCCAGACACGGAATGACGAGTGAACATCTCATGCGTGGTCTCGACGATGAAATCCGAGAATCAATGGAACTGGCGACCCGTCAATCTCCGGCGGATTGGGCGCGCACAATTGGTCTCGACCAAGACATCGTTGAGATCCGACCGATCAAGAAAGAGGACGAATAATGTCTGCTCTGGTGATGAGCACAGAAACCGAGTACGGCATCTATTCACCTTCAGATCCTGGAGCTGATCCCGTTGACCTTTCGTGTCGGATTGTTGACGCCTATTCGAAGATTTCGCGCCGCGGGACTCAAAGTGAAGGTAGCGAACCTGTTCGCTGGGATTACACTGCCGAAGACCCACTCAATGATTTACGCGGAATGCGGCTGACTCGCGCGGCCGCTGACCCCTCGATGCTCACTGACGATCCCTACCACCTCGCTCCTTCGGGTGGAAGCGAAACCTTGCCACTGCCACGGCGATCGCAGGGATATTTGCCAGCCGCCGTTTCCTCAGTTCTCACGAATGGGGCACGGCTCTACGTTGACCATGCGCACCCGGAGTATTCCGCGCCTGAAACGACCAATGCTCACGATGGTGTGCTCTGGGATCGAGCCGGGGAAGTCATTGCACGACGAATGATGGCGGCCGCCCGTGAGGCGGGAGAAGACATCGTATTAGTCAAGAACAACACTGATGGCAAAGGCGCGGCATATGGTACCCATGAGAACTACCAGATCAGTCGCACCATCGATTTAGACGATCTTGTTCGAGGACTGACGCCCTTTTTTGTCACGCGTCCAGTGATCTGCGGCGCGGGACGTGTGGGCATTGGTCAACGCAGTGAAGTTGCTGGTTTCCAGCTTTCCCAACGTGCTGACTTCGTCGAAAACGAAGTTGGTCTTGAGACGACCTTCAATAGGCCGATTATTAATACCCGCGACGAGGCCCACGCCAATCCGGCCTACTACAGGCGTCTTCACGTGATCGGTGGAGATGGTAATCAATTCGATTCTTCGATTTTTCTGCGCTTGGGCACTACCGCGCTGGTATTAAAAGCGATCGAGGCCGGCCTGGGGATGGAATGGGATGCGCTTGCACTCGATGATCCGGTTCAAGAAACATGGAATATCAGTCATGATCCGACCTTGACCTACCAGGCCAGTTGCGCAGGAGGAGCGCGCAGCGCGCTCGATATCCAAAAGATCTATCTTGAACTCGTTCATGAAAGCCTCACACGCGCCGAAGTCGCCTTAAGTGAAGAGGAAGAACTCGTCATGCGCTACTGGGAGGACATTCTCAGCCGTATGTCGAGTGATCTCTTGAGCGTCGCAACGGAAGTCGAATGGGTGGGTAAGTACCAACTTTTCGATCGGCAACGTGCGCGTTTGGGCACTTCTTGGGATGACCCGAGGCTTGCTGCAATGGACCTGCAGTGGGCGGATTTGCGTGAGGACCGTTCCTTGGTTGTCGCGCTGGAGCGGGCAGGCCGTGTCAAGCGGATGTTCACTGCCGAACAGGTTGAACATGCAGCCGACTGGGCTCCTGAAAACACCCGGGCGTACCTACGCGGGTATGCTGTAAGAAATCTTCCCGCACTCGCTGCGGCCTCGTGGACTTCACTATGTGAACGCCGGGGCGATCACATGATTCGTAGGCCGCTGGTCGAAGCGGCCGGTATCGATGCCACACTTTTGGCTGATCTTGAGCGCGGTACACTGATCCGTGCAGAAGAGGAGGAAAGATGAGTCTTTCACAGTTATTTGCTGGCGGTAGCGGGCACGAAGATGACGAGGCCGCGGGCCAGATCCACGCCTCGTCTTCCGCGCAGACTGATTCTCTCGATGCACTGCTTGATGAGATTGATACCGTTCTTGAAACCAATGCGGAATCATTCGTTCAGGGATTTGTCCAAAAGGGAGGACAGTGAGGTGAGGCGCCGAGTCGTCGGCATCGAGACCGAGTATGGGCTAACCTGCGCGACGCGGTCAGGTGCACCTCCGATTCACGATGCTGATGCTGCCGCACGTTTATTGTTCGCGCCACTCGCCCTAAGTGGTCGCGCTCCCAATGTCTACCTGCGAAATGGTGGGCGTCTTTACCTTGATGTGGGAGCTCACCCCGAGTACGCGACTGCCGAATGCGACTCTTTTGAAGACCTTCTTGCCCAGCACCGCTGCGGTGATGAGTTACTCAACCAACTCAATGATCGAACCCGTGCAGAACTTGAGGGATTAGCAGATCCCGAAAGGATCTACTTGTTCCGTAACAATGTGGACTCCGCGGGCAACAGCTTCGGCTGCCATGAAAATTATCTTCTTCACCGTCGTCGTGACTTCCGGCAAGTCGCTCAAGGGCTGGTTGCCTTCTTTGTCACGCGATTGGTGCTTGTTGGTGCGGGGCACCTGAGGCGTTCGGGGAACAAACTTAGCTATTGTTTTTCACAGCGCGCGGAGCAGATGTGGGAGGCCGTCTCCTCAGCGACCACGCGAACTCGTCCAATCATCAATACGCGTGACGAGCCTTTGGCCGACGCGGGCCAATACCGTAGACTCCACGTCATCAGCGGTGACACGAATGTGTGCGAAGCGACGACATTCCTCAAAGTGGGAATGACTTCTTTGGTCTTAGATGCCGTCGAAGACGGGATGAACCTGTCAGATCTTGAATTGGCCGATCCCATGCTGGCAATTCGTCAGGTTAATCAAGACCTGTCGGCTCAAGTGAAGATTCCGATGGCACATGGTGGGGAGCTTTCTGCCCTCGACATCCAAGAGCGGATTCTTCAACGCGTGGTCGATGTTCTGGGAATTGATATCAATGATTCTTCATGCGACGCTTCGACTCGCCAAGTTATTGACCTGTGGCGACGAGCACTTGCGGCCCTACGCAGTGGTGACTGGTCGTCTGTTGATCGTGAGCTCGATTTCGCCATTAAGTTCCGTTTGATCCAAGAGTATCTCAAGCGTAAACAGACCACGCTTGATGATCCGCGAGTTGCACGTTTGCTGTTGTCCTATCACGACATTGGTCCCAACGGGCTTCGTCGCGGATTGGAAAGTAGCGGTCTCATGCGACGCCTCACAACCGAGGAACAAGTGCAACAAGCCTGCATTCAGGCGCCGCAATCAACGCGCGCGCATCTTCGTTCTTCGATCATTAATGCTGCAGAAACTGCTGGCATTGAATTGGCAATTGACTGGGTGCGCGCTTCACGAATTGATGATCCCAGTCGCTACGTTCTGATGAATGATCCTTTCGCGACCGAATCTGAAGCCGTCGATCAGTTCATCTCAGGGTTGCGCGCTCGAGACGAATTCCTTCCAGCATGAGTGAACACGCACAGAGTTTGAGTTCTCGACGTCAGCGTATGCGTGGTGCGCGTCGACAGTCGCAGCGCCCGAGGCGACGCTGGGTCTTTGCGTTTATTGCGCTACTAGTTGTGTGCGCAGTAATTGCTTCTTCTGTGTGGTTTGTCGTGCATAGGAATGCTAGCTCTGTCTCGGGCGATGCCCCTCGTTCTGTCCTCGCCTCAGTTGAAGTCTCCGGACGCGTTGGTGCGACGCCCACGGTCAAGTTGAGTGAACCGCTTCAAATTGTCAGCACAAAACATGCGATTATTTCGCAGGGAGAAGGTCGTGCGATTACCGCGGGTTCCCCGGTTCTTTTATCCGTCACTGTCTTCGATGCGCGCACGGGGGAGCTGCTTTCCCCCAATGGACGCCCACGCCTCGTCGTCGGCCGGGCCGACAATGACTCGCTGGGGGCGGACCTGGCCCGCGAAGTGACGGGACGAAGCGAAGGAAGCCGTCTCCTCATTGCTCGCCCTCTTTCGAATGCTCCGGCCTCGGACGTACCCGCAACTCCCACGACGCGTCTAAACACCGGAGAAGTCGTCGTCATCGATATCTTGCCGACCCTGGCCTCGGGGCAAGCCTCCGCGCAAGTTAATGGAAGCGGTCCGCTTGAAGTCACGATGCGCGACGAAGGCCCTGTCATCACTCACGGTGATCAGCTTCCTTCAGGCCCAACTGTCCAGCCGCTACTGACTGGTTCGGGCGGTCAGGTGCGCGCCGATGATGACATTGTCGTTCAGTATTTCGTCAGCGGGTGGAGCGATGGGATTGAACGCGAATCTACCTGGCGAACGGGTGTTCCTGAACGCGTCCGGCTCAGCGAACTTATGCCGGGTCTTCGCCCCCTTCTCATCGACCAAAAAGTCGGCTCACGTCTAGCGATCACTCTTCCCCCTGATCAAGCAACCGGTGACGATACTTTATGCATCATCATCGATATCCTGGCGACGGCTCCGGCCTCATAGTGTGGCTTCCTTGGAAGCCCTGAGCGTAAGTGTGAGAAACTACGAACATGCTCAGATGGCTTACTGCAGGTGAATCACACGGTCCAGCGCTGGTCGCAACTCTTGAGGGCATGCCTTCCGGGGTTGAACTGACCACCCAGACTATTCGCGATGCCCTTGCACGACGTCGTTTGGGCGCCGGACGTGGTGCGCGTCAGAAGTTTGAAGCCGATGAAGTGCGAATTCTTGGGGGAGTCCGCCACGGGCTGACAACTGGCGCTCCAATCGTGATTGAGATTGCGAATTCTGAATGGCCGAAATGGGAAAAGGTGATGTCCGCCGACCCCGTTTCGCCCGAGGATCTTCTCGTCGACGCTGGTAAAGGTGATGAACGCGAAGTTGCGCGAAATCGCGCGCTGACAAAACCTCGTCCCGGGCATGCAGATCTTCCGGGTGTCTTGTCTTACGATCTTGATGAAATTCGCCCGATTCTTGAGCGAGCGAGCGCACGCGAAACGGCTGCTCGCGTTGCTTTAGGAGCTTGCGTAGAGGCTTTTCTGCGTCAGCTTGCAAACATCGAACTGGTTTCCCATGTGGTTGGCGTTGGGCCATGCGAAGCGAAGTCGAGTCGCCTTCCCTTGCCATCTGATGAAGAACATCTGAATGCCTCGCCGATGCGCGCACTCGATAAGGATGATGAATCCGAATTTTTGGCATGTGTCGAGGAAACCCGCGCCGCTGGCGATACCGTTGGCGGAATCGTTGAAGTCGTGGCGTGGAATGTTCCGATTGGGGTAGGGACTCACGTTCAATCTGATCGCCGTCTTGATGCGCAGCTTGCTGCAGCCCTGATGTCCATTCAATCTGTCAAGGGCGTTGAGATCGGCGACGGATTCGCGCAATCGCGCCTGCCTGGCTCCCAGGCTCACGACGAGATTATTCGAGCCGCCGATGGAACTCTCACGAGGGCCTCGAACCGCGCTGGTGGCATAGAAGGCGGAACATCAAACGGTCAGGCGATCGTCGTGCGCGCTGCCTTTAAGCCGATCTCAACCGTGCCCCACGCTTTGAGGACGGTTGATCTTGCGACGGGTGAAGACGCACGAGCTCTTCATCAGCGCTCTGACACCTGCCAGGTGGTCCCAGGTGCTGTCATTGCCGAGGCTGAGGTCGCTTTGGTCCTTGCCCGTGCTTTGAGCGATCATGCGGGTGGTAATTCCTTGAGGGAGTGCAAGCGCAATCTTGAGGCTTACTGCGCGCATATCAGTGAGCGACTTGGACTGACGCAGTGAATGCGGCAGTGATTGTTCTCGTTGGGATGCCAGCGAGCGGCAAGAGCCGAGTTGGACGTGAGCTTGCCGCTGCACTGGGCGTCGCACACCGTGACTCTGATTCACTCATTGAAAGTAGCCAAGGGCGGAGTATCCCCGAGATATTTACCAGCAACGGCGAGGCCGCTTTCCGCACAATCGAAGAAGAGGTCATTGCTCAGGCCCTTGAGCTTCCAGGTGTTTTGTCTCTAGGAGGCGGCGCGCTTATCAGTGCGCGCACACGTGAACGACTGCGCGGTCGGTGTGTGATCTACATCGAAGCTGAACTGAGCGAGTTGCTTCGGCGCGCCGCGGGATCGACGCGTCCACTCCTCGCTGGAAACGCGGAAGAACGCCTCAAAGAGCTGTGGGAACAGCGAAAAGACTATTTCCGCGAGGTCGCGTCGGTAACTGTTCAGACGAATGCTGGTCCATCTCAAGAAGTCGTCCAGCAAATCCTTGGCGCGTTGGGAGAGATAACCATGGTTCGCACCATTCCTGTCGAAGTAGATCAGCCCTACGATGTTCTGATCGCTCGCGATTTTCCTATCGCTGCCATCACCGAGAAACTTCGTGAAAATGCGACAAAGATCTTGATCCTATGCGCGCCGCCGCTTCACACTTATGCGCTTTCTATGATGCGCAAACTTCAAGATCTGGGCTACACGGCAATCACCCACGTTCTTCCTGATGGGGAAGATGCAAAGACAATCGATAATCTTTCTGATCTTTGGGACCTCGCCGGACGCGAAAGAATTGGTCGAGCTGATTGCGTTGTCGCGATCGGTGGGGGAGCAACGACAGATGTTGGTGGTTTCCTTGCCGCCTCCTGGCTTCGAGGAATTGACTTCATTGCGGTTCCAACGACACTTTTGGCAATGGTCGACGCCTCAGTTGGAGGAAAGACCGGTATTAATACTCCGGTGGGTAAGAACCTTGTTGGGGCTTTCCACTCTCCGCGCCGCGTCATCGTCGACCTTGACCATTTGAAGACGCTGAGTGAGCAAGACTACCGAGCGGGTTTGGGAGAGGTCGTCAAATGCGGTTTTATTGCGGATCCGCGGATCCTAGAGATCGTCGAATCTGATCCTGAGGAGATCTTTGATCCGAGGGGGGAAGTTATCGCTGAACTCATCGAACGTTCGATTGCGCTCAAAGCTCGTGTAGTGAGTATGGATTTGCACGAGAGTGGCCCGCGCGAGTTTCTTAATTATGGCCATACTCTGGCCCATGCCATCGAAAAGCTTGAGAACTTCGAGTTCCGCCACGGTGAAGCGGTCGCCATCGGCTGCGTATTTGCGGCTAATCTTGCCCATCAGCGAGGTCTTCTTACCGAAGAAGACGTCCTTCGTCATGAGCATGACTTTGCTTCTCTTGGGTTGCCAACGCATTATCTCGATGCGTCAATCGAAGATCTTCTCAACGTCATGCTTTCCGATAAAAAGGTGCGTGCCGGCGTCTTGAGATTCGTGCTTCTTGATGGGATCGACAATCCTGTAACACTTCCTATTACTCCCGATGAAGTGCGCGTATGCGCTGAGTCAATGGGAATGAAGCATTGAGCTCGGCTATTACCCCTCAGCTTGTTTTGGTGGGAACTGCGGGGAGCGGGAAGACGACAATTGCACGTGAGATCGCGGCTCGATGCGGGCTCAGCCTCACTGAAGACATCGAAATCCTTCAGTCAGAGTATTCGCGTTCACTTGACGAACTCATCGCGGATGAAGACTTTCCTTTTGACCGTGCGCTCGAAGAGGCCGGTGAGCGGCTTTTGAACGGCATGTGCGATATCGCGGTGCTCTCACCATCGCAGGTGCGTCATCAAAGAATTATCGACCGTTTGATTGCTTTGAAGGAGCAGGGGAGTGCAGTTGTTCTTCTCCAGCTTCCCATTGATCAAGCCGCGCGACGCGTTGGCCTCAATGCTCCACGCTCGGTAGGGCTTGGCGCACCACGCTCGCTATTTGCGATGATGACCCGCGAATTGGATCGCACCTACCTTGAGTTTGCTAGTTTTTCTTGTGACACTGGTTTAAAAACTCCGAGTGAGGTAGCGGAGAACATCATCGTGGCGTGTAAGATGGCCACGGTTTAAACTCACCCGATTTGGGAGGACTTTTATAGTGGCTACGACAAATGATCTGAAGAACGGCCTCGTCATGGTGATTGACGGCCAGCTGTGGCAGGTTGTCGAATTCCAGCACGTGAAGCCGGGTAAGGGCCCTGCCTTTGTGCGCACCAAGATTAAGAACGTTCTGTCCGGGAAGACCGTTGACAAGACCTTCAACGCGGGCGTCAAGATCGAAACCGCTACAGTCGATCGTCGCGATATGACGTACCTGTACCAGGATGGCTCCGATTACGTTTTCATGGATGCTTCTACCTACGAGCAGATTAACGTTCCTGCCGAGGTCGTAGGTGATGCCCGTAACTTCATGGTTGAGAACCAGGACGTCATTGTTTCTCAGCATGACGGCGCGGTTCTGTTCATCGAACTTCCCGCAACCGTCGTCTTGACGATCACCCACACCGAGCCCGGCCTGCAGGGCGATCGTTCTTCCGCTGGTACCAAGCCCGCGACCCTCGAGACCGGCTACGAGATTCAGGTTCCGCTCTTCATGGAAGAAGGAACACGAGTCAAGGTCGATACCCGCGATGGCTCTTACTCCGGACGCGTGACCGACTGATAATGTCTCACAAGAAGCACCAATTCACTTCTCGGACGAAGGCTCGCAAGCGTGCTGCCGACGTCGTTTACGAGGCCGACCAGCGTGGGATGGGCAGGAATGCGAGCGTGCTGCGCGATCTCCTTCGCGAACGCAAGGTAATCACCGCCGCACTGACTCCGCTGCCCGACTATTCGATTCAAATTATCGAAGGAGTTGCCGATGAGCTGTATCGGATTGATCGGCTCATTGATTCTCATGCGCGAACGGGCTTAGATCGAGTTCCTGCGGTCGACCGCGCAGTTTTGCGCGTCGCGGTGTGGGAAATGCTGTCAAACTCCGAAGACGTTCCTCCGGTGATTGCGATTGACGAGGCGATTTCCATCGTCAAGTCGATTTCCACCGAAGAGTCTGCGGGCTTCGTCAACGCCATCCTTGACGCCATTCGCCGAGATATTCAATCACCGAGCTGGTCTCGTCAATCTGTTCAGGAATCTGAAGATGACATCGACGATGAGCTCAGTGCCGATGAAATCAACGAATTGGATGACCTCTTAGACGAGTACTAAAACGTCATCATGTGTAAACGGGGTGCTTTCGGCACCCCGTTTACACTGTAGGGGACACTTCCGACAGTGTGAGATATGCCATATTTAGTAATTTGTGTTGACGCGCATACTTCCGGTGGCCGTCACTACACATGGAACTCAACGTCTTTTCTTAATTCCGTCAATCGGTGACGGGTCGGCAAGGATGATGCGCATCCGATGCAGGTCAGCGGCAGTTTCTCGTAGACAGTAATGCGTGTAGTAGAAACTGAAGCTCTGCAGTTTTTCCGGGTTTGCGAGTCTCTGCTCCGTAATAGTCGCTCGTTGCGAAGCTGCCTCTCACGCCTTTAGCTCGTGGAAATTCGCGATTTGTCGGTTGCATTTGCACCAAAAATCATCAAGAAAGTGCGATGCTATTCCTGTCAGGGGAATCTAGAAAAGGAGCGTAGCGAGATGGCACTGCCAGATCTAACTCCGCAACAGCGAGCCGAGGCTCTGGAAAAGGCGACGCGCGCTCGTCGTCGGCGCGCTGAGGTGAAGAATGCGCTCAAATCGCGAGAGCTTACTCTTTCAGAGGTCATTGATATGGCCGCTAGTGATGAAGCAATCGCGAAGATGAAGGTGCGTTCTTTGCTTGAAGCCCTGCCCAGAGTCGGTGTGAGTACTGCTGAAGCTCTCATGAACGAGATCAAGATTGCGCCTTCTAGACGTGTTCGTGGTCTTGGGCAGGTTCAGCGAGAGGAACTGATTCGCCGCTTCGGCTGAAGTTTCGGCTTCACTGTGGCAGCATACAGGCATGTCTACTTCCAAAGTTACCGTTATCGCCGGCCCAACGGCTGTCGGCAAAGGCACCGTTATTGCACGTTTGCGTGAGCGTTTTCCTCAAGTTGAGCTTTCAATCTCAATGACGACACGTTCACCTCGCCCCGGTGAAGTAGACGGAGTGCACTACCACTTTGTTTCCGAAGAGGAATTCCTTCGGCTCGTCGATTCAGGGCAGATGCTCGAATGGGCGCTTGTTCATGGCAAGTATCACTACGGAACTCCGCGAGGGCCTGTCGATGATGCCGTGAAGAGGGGAGTCCCCTTCCTTCTCGAGATCGATATTGCAGGCGTGCGCCAAGTCCGGGAGTCATTGCCGGATGCGCAGTTCGTTTTTCTTGCGCCTCCTTCGTGGGAAGAGCTTGTTGCTCGCCTCGTGAATCGAGGAACTGAAGATGCTGCTGAGCAGGAACGTCGACTTCTCACGGCAAAGACTGAGCTTGCAGCAGAAGATGAGTTTGATGTCACTGTTGTCAATGATGATTTGGAAACCGCCGTCGAGGAACTCGCCCAAATCATGGGGCTAGAATAGAATTTAGTTCTCGCTCATTACATCAGGAGAGATTTGCATGTCCGGAATTGTTGCACAGCCAGAAGGTATCACCTACCCGCCGATCGATGATCTGCTCGAACACGTTGATTCGAAGTACGCCCTGGTGATCTTTGCGGCCCGTCGTGCACGTCAGATCAATTCCTACAACATCCAGCTGGAGCAGAACATGATCCAGTTTGTTGGCCCTGTTGTCGATACTGAAGTTGACGAGAAGCCTTTGGCAATCGCACTTCGTGAGATTGATGAAGGCCTGTTGACCCTTGAGTCAGCACCTCAAGCCTGAGCACAAGCCCGCGCACATCGTTCTCGGTGTTTCTGGGGGCATTGCTGCATATAAAGCCGTATTCCTGCTTCGCCTGCTCCAAAAGGAAGGCTTCACAGTATCGGTTGTCCCGACTCCGGCGTCCCTTGCGTTTGTCGGCAAGACTACGTGGGAAGGGTTGACTCAGAAGTGCGTGTTCACCGACGTCTTTCATGGCGGAGGCGCCGATCATGTGGAGCTTGCTCGGAATTGTGATGCGCTTGTTATCGCTCCGGCTACTGCCGACCTTATCGCCCGCATTGCACACGGACAGGCAAATGATCTGCTTACTACAACTGTCCTAGCGAGTTCGTGTCCAGTTATCGTGGCCCCCGCGATGCACACGCAGATGTGGAACGCTTCGGCGACGCAAGACAATATCAAAACCCTTCACGAACGTGGGTTTATTATCGTCGGTCCGGAGAAAGGCGATTTAGCTTCGGGGGACTCTGGCGCTGGGCGAATGAGCGAACCGGAGGATATCGCCGCACAGGTAAGCCGCATTCTTGCCTCGAGCGGCGAGCTTTTTGGCAAGAAAATCATCGTTACCGCAGGTGGTACTCGCGAGGCGCTTGACCCAGTTCGTTTCCTCGGGAATCGTTCCAGTGGTCGACAGGGAATCGAGATTGCTAAAGAAGCTGCGCGGCGTGGTGCGGATGTGACCCTGGTTGCCTCCAATATTGAAGCTTCGCTTCTCCCACGTGAGTGCACTGTTATTCCAGCTTCTAGCGCTGCTGAGATGCACTCGGTGCTTTTCGAAAAACTCCAGTCGTGCGACGCTCTCGTTATGGCGGCGGCGGTCGCTGATTACCGCCCAAAGGCTCCTGCGGCCTCGAAAATCAAAAAAGAAGAGCAGGGCGCTGCGCCGCCAATAATCCAGCTGGAAGAGACGACGGACATTCTCAAGGCCGTTACTTCTTCGCCCCAACGTCCCTCAGTTGTCATCGGATTCGCTGCGGAAACCGGCGATCCTCAGACCGTTCTTGAATATGGTCGAGCGAAAGCACGGCGGAAGAACGCCGACTACTTAGCAGTGAACGCCGTAGGGGAGAACCTCGGTTTTGGGGACGTACCGAACTATGTGTATGTGATGGATGCCCAAGGCTCCCTTGTCACCGAAGGAGGCGGGACGAAAGCCGACGTTGCCCGCACCCTAGTTGATCTAATTGCCGAACGCCTAACTACGATAGAAGCGTGAGTGACATGAGAAAATACTTTACTTCCGAATCCGTGACCGAAGGCCATCCTGATAAGGTCTGCGATCGTATCTCTGATTCCATCTTGGACGCGCTTCTCGAGGCGGATCCTCGCTCACGTGTGGCTGTTGAAACCATGGTGACCACCGGCTTGGTGCACGTAGCCGGAGAGGTTTCGACGGATGCATACGTCGAGATTCCCCAAATCGTACGCGAGCAGATTCTTGAGATCGGATATGACTCCTCCTGCATGGGCTTTGACGGAGCCTCCTGCGGCGTTTCGGTCTCGATCGGCGCTCAAAGTAGCGATATTGCCCAGGGCGTTGACCACTCACTCGAAACGCGTACATCTTCAAGCGAAGATCGCCGTGAATCACAGGGCGCCGGCGATCAAGGAATGATGTTCGGTTATGCCGCTGATGAGACGCCGGACTTGATGCCGGCTCCCATTTGGCTTGCCCACAAGCTCGCCGAACGTCTTGCATACGTTCGTCACCAGGGACTTGCCCACGGCCTACGCCCGGACGGTAAAACTCAGGTCACGCTGGCCTACGACGAACAGGGGGTTCCCCGCGAACTTGATACCCTCGTCATTTCAACGCAGCATGACCCCGAACTTTCGATGACAGACCTGGATGAGCAACTGCGAGCCTTGGTTGTTGCCCCGGTCCTTGAAGAGGCTGGCTTGGAGTTATCGACTTCTTCGATGAAGCTTTTGGTCAATCCCTCTGGGCGCTTCGTCATTGGTGGGCCCGCAGGTGATGCCGGCCTAACCGGACGCAAAATTATCGTCGACACATACGGTGGCATGGCCCGTCACGGGGGTGGAGCATTCTCAGGTAAGGATCCCTCCAAGGTCGACCGCTCTGCAGCCTATGCTGCTCGCTGGATCGCGAAGAATATCGTCGCTGCCGGATATGCCAAGCGCTGCGAAATTCAGCTAGCTTACGCGATTGGTCGCGCACATCCGGTTGGTTTGTACGTGGAGACCTTCGGAACCGGGAGCGTAAGTGATGATGCTTTGACCGAGGCCATTACTCGTTGCTTTGATCTTCGCCCGGCCGGTATCATCGAGGACCTCGATCTGCTACGTCCAATCTATGCACGCACATCCTCTTATGGGCATTTTGGTCGCAATATCTTCCCTTGGGAGCAGACCGATCGAGTATCGATGCTGAAGGATATTCTCGGATGAGCACATCTGAACTCTCGTCGCGAGCACCACACCGGGGAACTGCCATCGAAATGGCAATCTCAGGTGTGATTGGCCTGTGTGCTTCCTTCGTCCTTTCAATCGAAGCCTGGCAGCTTGCTTCCGATGATGGCCGCAGGTTTAGCTGCGATGTCTCGTCGGTCTTGTCATGTTCAGCTGTTGCTTCGACGCCGCAGGCGCGCGTGCTTGGATTCCCCAACGCTTTCCTCGGAATCTTCTTCGAGGCCATTGTGCTGGCAGTTTCTTTTGCCCTCATCGCGGGAGTTCGCTTCCCCAAGTGGTACATCCTGTGCGTCGAAGCGCTCTACACAATTGGCGTGCTCTTTGCCTATTGGCTCTTCACTCAGTCGTACTTCGTCATTCATGTCCTGTGTCCTTGGTGTTTACTGATCACGATCACCACAACACTGGTCTGGTTTGGATTGACTCGAGTGTGTATCAAGCAAGGCGTGCTCCCAGCACCGAACTGGTGGAAAGCTGTGATGAAGTCCGGTGGTGACTGGCTGGTTGCTGTTCTCGTTATCACCGCGATCCTCGCAATGATCGCCTTCAGATATGGTCCGCTTCTTTTCGGATAACTAAGATCAGAGTCAATCGGTCTCCAAATGCCAGCGCCATGTGATGAACTAGAGGCATGGTGATGGAAGAAATTGCACTCCCAGGCTTCCAGCTCGAGGATGTTGAACCTCGGCTGATCGCACGGGTGTATGTTGATACGGATCTTCCACACCTGGATCGTCCCTTGGACTATCTGGTTCCTCAAGCTTGGGAAAATATCGATCTTTCCGGATACATCGTCCAAGTTCCTTTGAGCGGATCAAAACGCGTGGGATGGGTCCTCTCATGTGAACGCGTAGATACTCCAAGTCCAACCATCCGCGAACTGATAGACGTGGTGTCCTCTTGCTCAGTAGTGGCACCACAGACGTTTTCTCTCGCTCGGTATATCGCTGACCGCTACTTGTCAACCGTCTCTGCGGTCTTAAGTCTTGCGATTCCGCCACGACGTGCATCAGTCGAAAAAGAGAAACACCTTCCCTTTGATGGAGACATCAAGACGCAGCGTGATGCCAGCGCATGGCAGCCCTACCCATACGGAACGAACTTCATTGAGCATTTAGAACAGGGAGACCATCCACGTTGTGTCTGGACTTCAATTCCGGGACGTTCCACGCAAGAAATCGCTCAACTTACCAGCGCGACATTGACGTCCAAGCGTTCAACATTGATCATTACGCCGACGCAGCGTTCGGCACAGCGTCTGAGCTGCGACCTTGAAGATCTTCTCTCGGTGCCCGTTGCGCTTTACACTGCAGAGCAATCTGCTGTTGAACGTTATCGAACTTACCGACAATGCAGCCAGGGCTCGCATCGCATTGTCGTTGGCACACGTTCAGCAGCATGGCTTCCCCTGAAAGATTTAGGTTTAATCATCATCTGGGGAGATGGAGACGACCACCTTCGAGAGATTCGCAATCCACGTACGGATGCGCTTGATATTGCGGTTGCACGCGCACACCTTCAACACGTTGCAATGGCTGTGGGCAGTTTTAGCCGTTCGGTAAAAGCCCAGTATCTTGTCATGCGCAAGTGGGCGATCTCCCTCAATCCAGAAAGAGAAGTGCTGCGTGAATCAACGGGGCGTTTCTTTGTATCCGATGACCTTGACGATGAACGCCAGGGGAGGGCAGCGCATGCTCTGCTGCCGCCCGATGCTTACGCGTGTATTCGCCGCGGCCTAACAGAAGGCCCAGTGCTCATCCTTGCCCCAAACGCGGGTTACATTCCCGTTGTCGGCTGCGAGCGCTGCGGGGCACCAGCGCGGTGCGAAGTTTGTTCGGGGCCCCTCACGCTATCGCGCGATCAGAGCATCGTTTGTGCATGGTGTTCCCGAGCAACACACAACTGGCGATGCATGAAATGCCAAGGAACCGCTTTGCGGTGGTGGCGGATCGGCTCCGAACGCATTGGTGAAGAGCTCGGACGTTCATTTACTCAGGTTCCCCTCCTTATTTCGCAGGGTATTGATGAGCAGCGCCCGGAAATCAATGCCTCGCCGCGAATCGTTGTCGCCACAGCAGGTGCACAACCCGATGCCGAATCGGGGTACGCTGCTTTGATTATTCCCTCCGCAGCCGCATTGGCCTCACGACCGGAACTTTGGGCCCCCGAAGAAGCGCTTCGCCGCTGGCTCACTACAGCAGCTCTGGTTCGGCCACAGGGCCAGATCTGGGTCTCTGCGGGATTGGATCAACCTCTTGCACAGGCGCTCATTCGCTGGAATCCCGACGAATACATCCAGCGCATTTTGGATGAGCGCCAAGTACTTCGTTTTCCTCCCACAGCTTCCATCGTTGCGATTGACGGCCCAGAAGATCAGCTCAACAGCTTCTGCAAAGAATTACCCGCTGAGCTTATCGGTATTGTCGACGCACCACGCAGCGATAGACGCACACCGAATCAGGGAATACGTCGTGCGCTCATTCGATGCAATACCGAAGACTACCCACAGCTTGCACGTGTCCTGCGAGAGCGCTCGGGTGTACGTTCAGCGCGTAAACTCTATCCGCTACGACTGACGCTCAATCCCCCTGAGCTGTTCTAAAGAACCGCTAGACTATGCCTGTGCGAATTGTTTTTGCTGGTACCCCCGAAGCGGCGTTACCAACCCTCAATGCCCTAGTCGCCTCTTCTCATGAAGTCGTTGGAGTGATTACACGACCGCCTGCGCGAAGCGGCCGCGGACGTACGCTGGTTCCGTCTCCTGTGGCATCACGCGCAGCGGAGCTCGGTATTGATCTGTATGAAACTTCCTCACTCAAGAGCGATGAGGCCTATGAGCGTATTGCTCATTGGAAGGCTGATATCGCAGTCGTTGTTGCCTACGGCGCATTGATCCCACTGCGTATTCTCAACATGTTGCCGCACGGTTGGCTCAATCTGCATTTTTCGAATCTTCCTGAATTTCGCGGTGCAGCCCCGGTTCAATGGGCGATCCTTTCGGGGTGCGAAGAGACTGCTTCATGCGTATTTCAGCTCGAAGAGGGCCTCGATACAGGCCCCGTGTTCTCGCGACTTCCCATTGCTATCGCGGATCAAACCAGTGGTGAGCTCCTTGAAGAAATGGCGGTTGCCGGCTCCCGCCAAGTCGTAGAAGTCGTCGATTCGATTGACTTGGGCAGCGCGCACTCTCAGCCGCAGATTGTCGATCCAACTGTTGAGCTTCACTATGCCCGGCGTCTAGAAGTTACTGACGGGGCCGTCTCCTTCACTGACAGTGCTCGGCAGACGTGGCAGCAGATTCGAGCTGTCATTCCAAGCCCCGGTGCCTTTACGCTCTTGAATGGCCAACGGCTCAAGCTTGGCAAAGCTTCTCTGACCGACATCCCTACTCCCGGCCCTGGACGTTTGATCGTTTCGAAGAAGAGCGTTCTTGTTGGGTGTGCAGATTTCTGCCTCGAACTTGGAGAAGTCGCCCCCGCGGGCAAGAAATGGATGGAAGCTGCCGCTTGGGCACGTGGTGCCAGGTTGAATGACGATGATCGTCTAGGCGAAGGGCTTGAGCACTGATGGCAACGCACAGGTATTCGGACGGTTACCGCTCTTTCCGCGAAGCAGATGCACCGAGGCAAATCGCTTACGAAGTTCTGCGCCTAGTACGCGAAGACGATGCCTACGCGAACCTTGTACTTCCCAAGGTGCTTAAGGAGTTTGAGCATCGTGAGCACATCGATCAACGAGATCGTGCTTTCGCGGTTGAACTCACGTATGGTTCACTGCGCGAACAAGGATTCCTCGACTGGGTGATTGCCCGGAATTCCTCCCGTCCTCTTGCACAGATTGAGGGCGCTATTGTTGACATCCTTCGTTTGGGAACCTATCAGCTCTTGCGTATGCGAGTACCCGACCATGCCGCGGTTTCCCAGACCGTAGATTTGGCGCGCCAGTATCTCAGCGCGGGGCCTGCAAAGTTTATTAACGCTATTTTGCGTTCGATTATCCGAGAAGGCGATGACGCCCGGCGTGAAGCATTAGACGCGTGCGATGAGACTGAGCGCCTTGCAATCGAGTATTCGCACCCGCAATGGATGGTCGAAGAATATACGAAAGCACTCGTGGCGAATGGCTGCGAGGCCTCGGAAATTCGTGAGCTTTTGGCGGCGAACAATCGAGCGCCCTACGTTTCCTTGGTTGCGCGCCCGGGTTTAATCGATGTTGATGATCTCGCTGATCAATGCGGCGAGTATTTACATACACGTATCGCTGATGGTGAGGTTTCGCCTTATGCGATTCTCCTCGAATCTGGCGACCCTGCACGTATTCCCGCAATCCGGCAGCGTAGGGCTGCGGTTCAGGATGAGGGCTCGCAGCTTGCGGCAATTGTCACTGCTTCTATCCCGGTGGAAGGCTCGGATGCTCAATGGCTTGACTTGTGTGCGGGGCCTGGTGGAAAAGCGGCGTTAGTTGCAGCGCTTGGCGGTGCTCGCGGAGCGTACCTTATTGCTAATGAGATTCACCCACACCGCGCACGTCTCGTTGAACGTACCCTCGAACACCTCGATAACACAGAGGTGGTCTGCGCTGATGGAACACAATTCGGTGGAGATGCCTCCCGTTGGCAGTTGGGATCTTTCGATCGCGTCATTATTGATGCGCCCTGCTCTGGTTTAGGCTCGATGCGTCGACGTCCGGAGTCCAGGTGGCGCAGGCAGCCCGAAGACCTCGAGCAATTAGTGACAATCCAAGAGCAGCTTCTTGACCGAGGAATTGCTTTGACCAGAAGTGGCGGTGTGATCGTCTATGTAACCTGCTCGCCGGTCATCGCTGAGACACATGAGCAGATTTCGCGTGTGCTCTCAGGCGGTCAGGTTGAGCTGATTAATCTTGCGCCTGTAGCTGCACAGATAACGCCACGCCCCCTCGACCTTCCCCAAAGCCAGGGCATTGCTGCCTCAACACTCCAGCTGTGGGAACACCGTAACGAAACTGACCTTATGTTCATTGCTGCACTCAGAAAACTCTAAGACCGCCAGGAGATACCATGACGATCCCCGTCATTTCGCCATCGATTCTCAATTGCAATATCGCTCGACTCGAGGATGAACTCACGAAGATTTCGAGCGCTGATATCGCCCACGTTGATGTCATGGACAACCACTTTGTTCCGAATCTGACGTGGGGGCTTCCCGTCGTCGAGGCCTGCGTTCGAACCGGTATTATGCCCATCGACGCGCATCTCATGATTGCGGACCCCGACCGCTGGGCGCCCGCCTATGCCGAGGTTGGCTGCGCATCAGTGACTTTCCACGCCGAGGCCGCGGGGGCGCCGATCCGAACCGCTCGAGAGATCCGTCATTTTGGAGCGCGAGCTGCTCTTGCCCTCAAGCCTTCAACAGATATCGCTCCCTACATCGATTTGCTTCCCGAGTTCGACATGATTCTTGTTATGACTGTTGAACCTGGATTTGGGGGTCAAAGTTTCTTAGATACGATGCTTCCCAAGATCCGCAGGACTCGCGAAGCAATTGATGCTTCCGCACTCGATCTTTCAATTCAAGTTGATGGGGGAGTTTCTCGCTCGACGATCGAGCAGGCCGCTGAAGCAGGAGCGACAAACTTTGTTGCGGGTTCTGCAATTTTCCGCGCTGAAGACGCATATGAAGAGATTGCAACTTTGCGTTCTCTTGCTCACTCACACATGCACTAGAAATGACACCCGCATCGCGGCGTGCCACAATGATCGTGTACTTCGGGGTCGGTGTAAGTCCGAGCCGGCGGTGATAGTCCGCGACCCGCAATACCTATTGCGGTTGAACTGGTGAAACTCCAGTACCGACAGTTAAAGCCTGGATGGGAGAAGTAGTTGAGCGGGTTTGTACCCCGCTGAGCGGCTGCATAGCTCGAAGTGCGGGAAGGAATACCGTGAAGCGTCGAGCCTCTCGCCGTCTCATTGTTTTCGCCCCGCTGCTTGTTCTTGCATGTGTTGTCCTTATTTGGTGGGCCATCACTGCGTGGAGCGGGATTCAAGCGTGGCGTCTTCCTTCGCCGTACGCCGTCCTCGCCCGAGGATACTCCCTTATTCAACAGTCCTCTCTCTGGCTCGCGTTTGCACGTACAGGCGGAGAGGCTCTAGTCGGCGGACTCGTCGGCGTGTGTATCGCACTGCCTCTGAGCTACTGCATCTTCCGTTTTCAGACGCTATCGGATGCGATTGAACCTCTTCTTGGGGCCTCTCAAGCGCTCCCTGCGGTTGCCCTCGCTCCTTTTTTGGTGCTCTGGTTTGGATACGGTCTTGTTCCGATTTCTATGCTTTGCGCATTGATCGCTTTTTTCCCGATCCTCATTTCTGCGCTTGTGGGTCTTCGATCTCTTGATCGTCAGGTCTGTGAGGCTGCTCAGCTCGATGGAGCGGCCGGCCTCACGATGGCTTTGCGAATTGAGATTCCACTAGCCTCACCGGCAATTCTTGCTGGAATTCGTAACGGTTTCACCCTCTCAATTACGGGTGCAGTCGTTGGCGAAATGGTGATGGGAGGAAAAGGCCTCGGAATGTTGCTCTCACAAATGCGAACGAATGTCGACACTGCGGGAATGTTTGTTGTCATCATTCTCCTGTGTCTCCAAGCGGTACTGATCTACTTGCTCATGTCTGCTTGGGAAGCGCGGGCACGCGTCATGGTGGAAACCGACTAGTACGAACATGTGATTGGAGAGCATGATGCGTCCTGTATTACGTAAGGTTGCCGCACTCGCTGCGGGAGTAATTCTACTTGGCGGCTGTCACGGTGGAACTCACTCAAGCGGTGCAACTGTTATCGGTCTAACCTACGTTCCAAATGTCCAGTTTTCTGGCATCTACCTTGCCCTAGACAATGGGAACTATTCTTCCCACAAACTCAACGTCGAGCTTCGTCATCACGGCAACGATGAAGGCGTTTTCACGGCGCTCGTGAGCGGAGATGAACAAGTTGTTCTGGCAACCGGCGACGAAGTCGTCCAAGCGCGCTCTCAGGGAATGGACGTCATCTCGGTAGCGACCTATTACCGCGAACAACCCAATGTGATTCTGACGAGGAAAGACACCGGAATTAAGACCGTCGGTGACCTTAAAGGAAAGAAAATTGGGATCCCGGGGGAGTACGGATCTTCTTGGCTCGCTCTTCAGGCGTACCTTGCAAGCGCTAACATGACGACTTCTGACGTCAACGTTATGTCGATTGGCTATACCCAGACCTCTGCTTTGAGTAAGGGGGACGTCGACGCAATTGTCGGTTTTGCCAATAACGAGGCCGTACAGCTTTCCGCCGCTGGAGTTGATGCACAGGCGGTGGAATGTGACTGCACTATTCCACTCGTGTCAGCTTCTCTGGTGACAACACCCCAGTGGGCAAAAGATCATGCGAACGAACTTAAAGAGTTGCTGGCAGCTACTCAGGAAGGCATGACGACTGCCGTCGAACACCCTGATCAAGCCTTTGCAGCGACCGAGAAACGCGATACGACACTGAGCGACGAGAAAACTCGAGAAACAGCGACGAAGATTCTGACTGCGACGAATCTGCTGATTCTTGGCGCGAATTCGACAGTTTCGCTTGAACAGGATACGAGCAGATGGAACGAAATGCTGAGCTTTATGTCATCGGTTTCCGGGCTGCTTCAACAAGATGTGTTGCTTGATCAGGTGATGACTAACGATTACGTACCACGGTCGTAGTTCTAGTATTTTCCCGCGTGCCCTCAGACAGCCGATTGTTGTCTGAGGGCATTAGCGTGCGTGCGAACGATACGTTCGCACAAGCAAAGACTCCATAGCATCAATGCTGTGCGTCATGCTTAGTCTCCGTGCCCGCTCGTAATGTTTCATTCCCATATCGCGGCCTTCGCGAGGATGGTCCAGCCAATAGTCAATGAGCCGGGCAAGTCTCACTGGATTGTCGTAGGGAAATACGCAGCGTTCATCTTGTGCATATCGCCAGGTTGAAGACTCTTCAGATCGCGCGATCAAAGGCGTGACTCCTCGTGCCATCGCCTCAAGAGCTGCAAGCCCTTCAATCTCGACTCTGGCGCAGTGAATATACAAATCCGCACGGTCAAGAAGCCCTTGTAGGTCCTCGTGCGAAAAGAAGCCAAAATGAACAGTGGCAGCTAAGGGAGAAGCAAGACGACGCAGGTTATTCTCAAGGGGGCCGCGTCCTGGCAAATAGAGATCAATTGCTGGTGCATGTCGCGAGTATGCAAGAGCACGCAGCAGGACTTCATGGTTCTTTTCTGGCGCGTACCGTCCCGTTGAGACGAGAGTAAACCTGTGCGGTGCCTGCGATGTTTTAATCTCCGCGCGCGAAGATGACGGTAGATCAGCGCGAATCCACGCGTTCGGTAATCCATTTGAGAACGCCTCAATTGGAACCTTGTACCCAAAGCGCTCTAAACGTCCCTTGACCGCCTGAGTTGGCGCATGAATGCAGTCGCAGGCTGAATAGACCGACGAGTAGAACAAAGAATACAAAGCGCGATTGATGCTCGGACGGTTCAATGCCGGGAACGGAGCAAGGAAATTCTCCGGATAGACGTGGAAACTCCCGACAACAGGGATCCTAGCCCGCCGTGCCTCCCGAACCAGGACGGCGTTCGCGGGCAGAGGATCTTCAACGTAGACGATATCTGCCCACTGGAGTGCAGCTTTGATCGCGCGAAGATCCGGGCGCGCGATGCGGAAGTTTTGTGCATGGATATATGCGTTGAGGATAGGAATACGCAGCTCTGGAAGCGGGTACTCCAGTGAAGATTCCTCACCGTAAGACAGAACTTTGACCTCGTGCCCACGCTCGCGCAACCCTTGACAAAAATCTCGGGCGGAACGCGCAAGACCGTTGGTGAGGTTCGTATAGTCACTTGCCGAAAGAAGGATCCTCACAGCCAACTCCCGTCGTCTGACCGTGTCTTTGCTCGCCGATAGAACCAAGGCACACTAGGCTGAAGCTTGGATTAATTCTGTCACAAGGAGGAGGCATCGTGGAGGGGAACGATACCAGCGTACGAATCCTCGATCTTCTCTTTGACCTCACCTCTGCAGAACGTGGGCGTTCGCGGTCTCAGATTCGTCGGCTCACTCACTATCGCGCGCTCAGTGATGACGCTTTCGATTCTGCTTTTTCGCGGGATAAGAACACCCTGAAGCGGGTTGGAGTTGAGATTACCGTCTGCCGCCGAGGAGACGAGGCGATTTACCGAATTGCGGCACAGTCTCAACAAAGCGTGGACTTCAGTGCCGACGAGATTGCTCTCATCGACCTGGCAGCATCTGCTTGGCAAACTTCCGATGCCACTCAGATTGCAGCGACGAAACTCCGCGCGCATATGGGCTCCCATTCCCACGAGGCCATCCAGCTTCGTCTTTCGGGCTGTGAGAACGTGCTGCCTCTCTACCAAGCCATTACAAGTGAAAGCGTGGTCTCATTCGTCTATCGCAGTCCAAAGTCAACGCAAACTCGAGCAGTAGAGCCGTGGAATCTTGTGGTCTCTGGCTCAGCGATCTATCTTCAAGGCTTCGATCTTGACCGCGAAGGCGAACGAACTTTCAGGCTTTCCCGAATCCTTGGGCTGATCGAGGTTCTCGGAGAACCCGGGGACGCGCGCACTCGTTCACCCCGCAGTGAAACTATTGATATTTCGCGCCCGCTGCAGCCGGTCTTTGCCGTGCGTGGGGCATCGGCTGCATTCCAAGAAGCACAGATTCATGATGTTCCTCTGGAAGAGGGGACAGGGGAGTGGCAGCTCTACACTGGCCACCTCGCTCCCTATCACTATTGGCTCCAGTTCGTTCTTCTCCACGCCGCCGATTGTGTTCCGCTCTCTCCAGAGCCTTTTGTCAAGGATCTTCGATCCCGCCTCGAAAAGGCTTCTCACCGCAAAGAGGTGAGTCATGCCTGAAGAATCCCAACTGCAGGTGGCGCGCATTCTCGCCATGGCCTCGTGGATCAATGAGAATCCCGGTCACACCGTTCGCCAAATCGCACAGCACTTTGGGCGTACCTCCCGCCAGGTGCGCAGAGATATCGAGTACATGGGCGAGATTGGCGACTCGATGCTCGATCGTTCCTATGGAATCGACTGGCAGCTCTACGACGAACAAGAGATCCTCGTGATGCGCGGGAGTACCCTTCCCTCGTTGCCTTCATTCACCCCTGTCGAGGCAGCAACTTTGCTTGTTGCTTTACGTGCGCTTTCTCCCTACTTGCGGGAGGTCGAGAAGGACGCGCTGTTGACTGCTGCTGCGAAGCTCTCTCGCCTCGCACAGGAACTGGCTACGTCTTCTTCTGAGGATAGGGAGATTATTCAGCTACTTGGTGAGGAACCGGTCCTCGCAAAGAGCGCAGAAGGCGACACGGTTGCACAACTTCGCGAGGCCATCGCAGAGCGTCTTGAAGTTACATTCACATATCAGACGGGTCAGATACACGCCCCTCGTCACGTATTTCCGCTTGGGCTCCGTCGCCTGGCTGATGCGTGGATTCTCGATGCCTGGGATCCACAGCGAGAGGTCCATCGAAGCTATAACGTCACCCATATCGATTCACTACAGATCGGCGGGCGGCGGCCTCGGGTTGCGATTCCCGATGCCGAGGCTCCGCAATCCCTTACCCTCACCGTCACCCAGGGTGCACGGTGGCTCTGTGAAGACTACGAGTGCACGCTGCTTAAAGAAGACGCTGACACTGTGACGCTGAGTCTACCGGTGTGGAATGAAGCGTGGGTTCTTGCACTGCTCTGTGATATTTCGGCAGATATCATTGAATGCCCGGCCTCATGGTGTTTACGAATGGCTACTTACGCTACGCAGGCGCTTGAGAACTGGGACCACTTTCAAGAGATGAGGAGCGGTGAGTGAGTCCAGCACGGAAGCGACGTCGCGCATCAATGGACGCACAAGAACCGAATGAAAGCCAGTGGTCTCCCGCACAGGGAATGCAGGCTTTTAGACGCCAGCAGCGTATTGATCGGTCTTTCCGCCAGAAGTACGTCGATACATTGAGTTTTAGGCCTGACGAGTTCCAAATCCAAGCGATGGACGCGCTTGAAGCTGGGCACAGTGTCCTTGTGGCAGCGCCGACCGGAGCTGGGAAGACGGTTGTTGGTGAGTTCGCTGTAGCGCTTTCATTGTCGAGCGATTCACGTGCTTTCTACACAACACCGATTAAGGCACTTTCTAATCAGAAGTTTGCTGATTTTCAGAAACGTTATGGCGAGGAACGAGTCGGCCTCCTCACCGGCGATACGTCGATTAATCCTGATGCGCCCATCATCGTCATGACCACCGAAGTTTTGCGGAACATGATTTACATGGGTGCAGACTTGAGCACGCTCAGTCATGTTGTGCTCGACGAAGTGCACTATCTTGCGGATCGTTTCCGCGGCCCGGTCTGGGAAGAAGTGCTTATTCATTTGCCCCAGCACACGCGGGTGGTGGCGTTGTCCGCGACCGTGTCGAACGCCGAGGAGTTTGGGGAATGGATCGGCCAGGTTCGTGGTTCTTGCGAGGTCATCATCTCTGAAACACGTCCTGTTCCCCTGTTCCAACACATGCTCGTTGACGGCGAACTCTACGATGTCTATGCGCCCTCACGTCGAGGCACTGGACAATCCGAGCGGCTCAACCCAGAACTTCTCTACGCATGTTCACCCCAGGGACGACGTCTGAGTCAACGCCGTTTTCGTTCACGTCCCGCAACCGTGATCACTTTAGACCGAGCAAATCTACTACCGGCGATCGTTTTCATTTTTTCCCGTGCGGGCTGCGAGGACGCGGTTAGTGAAGTCCTTGCCTCCGGAGTGAGTCTGACGACTCGTTCCCAGGCTGAACGTATCCGCAATATTGCACAATCAGCGGTGAGCTCTATCCCCGTTGAGGACTACGCAGTTTTAGGGATTGATCCGTGGATTCGTGCCCTTGAGAGGGGAGTGGCTGCGCATCACGCGGGGATGCTCCCACTGATGAAGGAAACGGTTGAAAAGCTCTTCACAATGGGGCTTTTGCGCATTGTCTATGCCACAGAGACTCTTGCTTTGGGTATCAATATGCCTGCGCGTTGTGTCGTGATTGAGTCTTTACAAAAGTGGAACGGTGCCGAGCACGTCCGTTTATCGGCCGGCGAGTTTACGCAGCTTTCAGGACGTGCAGGGCGGCGCGGGATTGATATTGAGGGCCATGTGGTCGTCAGTGGGCGTCGCGACATTGCCCCCGAGGAAGTTGCTGCCCTGGCGTCGAAACGTACTTATCCGCTTGTGAGTGCATTCCATCCGACATACAACATGGTGGTTAATCTGCTTGCGCATTCCACGCGCAAGGCAACGAGAAAAGTCTTGGAATCGTCTTTTGCCCAGTTCCAAGCCGATTCCTCAGTCGTGCATCTCGCTCAGAGCGCGCGCGCTCTTGAGAAGGACTTGGATTCTTTAGGAGAGCATGTTGAGTGCTCTCGAGGCGATGCCCACGAGTACTTCAGTATGCGTGATCGTCTCGCACGCCTTGAGAAGGAAGCGTCTCGTGAACATACGAGCGAGCGCAGGAGGCAAGACCAAGAGCTATTCCGCTCTCTGAGGCCCGGTCAGGTTTTCGATATTGGTGCCAAACGTAAGGCCCGCCGATACCTCGCGCTCGAACTTCAGCATTCCGCGGGCATGCGTCCCTTGCTCAAGACTTTGGGAAGCGATGGGCGTTTCCATACCTTGAGTTTGGAGGACTTGAGTGGAAGCCTTGAACTTGTTGCCGTGCTACGCGTTCCTCCTTCCGAGGCGTTACGTCGCCATCGGGGACGCGAAGAGTGGGCGCATCGTATCCGCGAACTTCGAGCCAGCGGAAAGGCGAAGAAGAATTCCTCACTACAGGCATTGCCGATTGATCGTGAGATCGCCGCACTTCGGGCAGATATTCGACGGCACCCAGTCCACGCATGCCCGCACCGTGATGAACATGCGCGAGCGGGGCATACGTGGGCGAAGAAGAATGCTGAGTATGAGAGGCTTCTCAAGCGGATTGACGGTCGAACAAACTCTGTCGCATCTCAGTTTGACCGCGTATGTGCGGTTCTCGACCGCATGGGATTTTTAGTTGATGATCGCGTGATGCCTTCCGGCGAAGTGTTAAGACGTGTCTTTGGCGAACGAGATCTTATTGTTGTCGAAGCTCTTAAACACGGGGTTTGGGACAATCTTTCGGCCCCAGAGTTGGCTGCAATTGCCTCAACCTGCGTTTATCAATCACGGGGAGAAGAATCTGCCGGGGTTGAGCCGTGGACGGCAAGTTCGACAGCTCTCGCCCGTGCGTGGGAAGAAACATTCGCCCTGTCACAATCGGTTATTTCGATAGAAAATGAACTCGGTGTTCCTTCAACTCCAGAGCTTGATCCCGGACTTGCACAAGCGGTAATCGCATGGGCGAATGGCGCAACTTTAACGACAGCAATTTGGGGGACACCTCTTCTTGCCGGCGATTTTGTCCGTTGGGTTCGCCAGGTCGTGGATCTCCTTGATCAGCTCCGTCATGTTGCTTCACCTGCTCTTGCCGCCAAAGCGCGTGATGCGCGCCAGCTTCTTCTGCGAGGAGTCGTCACGTGGGACGCCGAGTAACACGAGGTTTTCGTCTCAGCCTCTTTGATTGCGCGGTATGTCTATTAGCCGGATGCGGCTTGTGGGCATCATTCCCAGATCTTTCCATCGCTATTGTCATGATTCCCTCGGCAGCGCTGATGATTTCGCGCGTCGACCGAGTCGGCGCGTGGCGCGCGGCCTTATATATGTTTCTTGTGGGGCTCGCATTTTGGCTTCCGCTTATTCCATGGACCGCTCAGGCAACCGGAGGGAGCGTTCTGCCATGGATCGCCTTGAGTGTCGTTGAAACATTGTTCTTCTCGTTATGGGGTGCGATTTATAGCGGACTCATGCGTTTATCCTGGGCGCGTTTCACGCTCGGGCAGGTGGTTGTAACCGCAGTTTCTTGGGTGGGTGTCGAACAGATACGGAGTCATTTTCCTTGGTCAGGATTCCCCTGGGGCAATCTTGCTTATCCCCAGGTTGCAACGCCTCTAGGTCACTTGGCTCCCTGGGGTGGGGAAGTCCTTGTGAGCGCAGCAGTCATTGCATGCGCTGTATGTCTCCGGCGCGCATTTGATTTCACCCAGCGTGGAGGCCTGCACTGGTATTCGCGCCCGCTCGCCTTGGTTGGTGCTGTTGCGATCTTCTGTGCACCAATCGTACTTCCTTTGCATTCCTCACAAGAAAATGGCGCGCTCACAGTCGCAGCTATCCAGGGCAACATCGAGCTTCCTGCTCTCGAAACCTATGCTCAGCCCGGGAAGGTCACGGGAAACCATGCGCGTTTAACGAAAGATCTAGCTGCGTCGAAGGACCACGTCGATCTTGTCATCTGGGGGGAGTCCTCAACGGATCGCGATCCACTTTATAACCGCCTCGTCTCAGGGCTGATTGGATCCGCAGCGCAAGATGTCCAAGCACCGATCCTGGTGGGTATTACGCGTGTCCAAGACGATCGTCGCTACAACTACATGGGCGTATGGTATCCGGGTTCAGGCTTGAGCGAGTCCTATTACGGCAAGCAGATCCCTGTGCCTTTCGGTGAATACATTCCAGCGCGCTCAATCATTTCGCGTCTAGCAACTGAGGCTGCACAAGTTGATATCGATCTCGAGGCTGTGGATAACTCTTCGCGTTTCGATGTCACTGTGCAGGACGGGCGAGTGGTACCTCTAGCGATGGGAATCTGCTTTGAGGTCGCTTACGAGGATCTCCTCGGCGAAGGCGTCGCTTCCGGTGGCCAGATAATCGTTATTCCGTCAAATAATTATCATTTTGGGCTTAGTGCCGAAGGGTCACAACAGACTCAGATTGCGCGTTTTCGTGCGATCGAGTTTTCACGTTCCACGGTTCAGGCTTCAACAACTGGAAATTCGATAATTGTTCGTCCTGACGGAAGCGTTGTCGCTCAAAGCGGTAGGATGCAATCTGCGATCTTAACCGCCGAGGTACCACTGCGTTCTTCTCTAACCTGGGCTGCGCGAATAGCGCCATATTCCGCTAAAATTAGCTGGGCATCAACTGGAATTCTTCTGGTGTTGCTGTGCATGCAAACCATTCGTCGATCACAAGGGAAACGCCGCTCATGACGAACTCTGAACAGATGTATGAAACCGGCAGGGGAGTAGTGGCAGTTATCCCCACCTACTGCGAAGTGGAGTCCCTTCCCGGTTTGCTCTCACGCGTGCATGCTGTCCTTCCTGAGCTGAGTGTTTTGATCGTTGATGATTCTTCGCCCGATGGCACGGGGGAGTGGGTTCGTGAACAGATGGAATCAGATTCTCGTCTTCATTTACATACGCGCCCTGCAAAGTCGGGACTCGCAACCGCTTATGTTGAAGGCCTTGGACGGGCACTTGAGATGGGGTTCGATTACCTCATTCAGATGGATGCCGATGCCTCGCACCGTCCAGAGGATCTTCCTAAGCTTCTCGTTCGCGCGGCTGGTCCAGATCATCCGGATATGGTGATCGGCTCTCGGTGGGTTCCCGGAGGAAAGACGAACGGGTGGGCGCCTTGGCGCGTGGCGCTTTCGCGTGCAGGAAATGCGTATATCAACTTCTGGCTCGGTACGAGAATCAAGGATGCGACCGCAGGCTTGCGCGTTCACAAGGCTTCTTGGTTGCGCGAAACGGCCATTCTTGACAAGGTTTCGACCGTCGGTTTCGGGTTCCAAGTCGAGATGACGACAATGGCCGAGGCGATGGGGGCAACGATTGTCGAGGTGCCTATTACCTTCGATGAACGTGAATTGGGAGAATCAAAGCTCTCGGGGTCGATCTTTGTCGAGGAGCTTGTCATGGTGACAAAGAATGGCATTAAGCGAAAGTTTTCGCGTCGCAAGAAGTAGAAATAAAAAATCTGCGCCCGTCGAAAAGGACGAGCGCAGATTATGTCAAGTCGTGCAGCTAGGGTATCAGCCCTTACGGTAGTGTCCTTCAAGACGAAGGCGTCCCTCCCGTAGAAGAGTCAGCTGTTCTTGAAGAACTTCTTCAAGCTCTTCAATTGAGCGGCGCTCAAGGAGCATGTCCCAGTGAGTACGGGCAGGCTTTGCAGGCTTTTGCTCTTCATCCTCGGTAGCTTCACCGATCAGTTCTGCCATCTGCCCACAGCGGCATTCCCACGTAGCCGGAGGCGTTGCCTCAGAGGCAAAAGGAACATCAAATTGGTGTCCATTTGAGCATAGGTACTGAGCTGTAAAGCGATCCGCAAAGACGACTCCATCCTCGGACTCCATCGACTTCGCACCGATTTGCATTCCGCGTAGCGCGCGATCTGCCACCTTGATCCTCCCACAGTATTGATTGAATGAATAGAAGTTTAGCCGAAATCGTCACATGCGGCGAGAACGCCAGCATAAATAAAAGATACATCCCGATCCGATAATGTACATTATGTCAAGTAATGTCGATCAGGAAAGCAAACCACGAGATTTTGGTTTCTTACCACTTCCCTATACGAAACTACAGCGGAAAACGCAAAGGCAGGCGCAGCCTCGGCAATGGGATTAGGAAACTGAACGCCTCAGCGCACGACGTGCGGCAAGCTCATCGACCAGCACATTCTCTTCAGCGCGCTCGCTCGGGAGTTCGGCCAGCGAACCTTCCAACTCTCGCCAGACGCGACCGACTGCAATACCGAATACACCCTGGCCCCCCTGGAGAAGGTCAATGACTTCATCGGTTGAAGTGCATTCATAAACCGAAGCGCCATCGCTCATGAGAGTGATGGAAGCAAGATCATCCACGCCGCGACGATGAAGCTGCGTAACAGCCGTACGAACCTGTTGAAGAGAAACACCTGCGTCAAGCAGTTTCTTCACAATCTTCAAGACCAGGATGTCCTTGAAGGAATAGAGACGCTGCGAACCTGATCCACGAGCAGCTCGAACCGATGGCTGAAGCAGGCCAGTACGTGCCCAGTAATCGAGCTGACGATATGTAATTCCGACCGCGGCACAGGCAACGGGACCGCGGTAACCCACATCGTCGCCATCGCGACCTTCCAAGGGGTCACCAAAGAGCATAGGCTGACGCCCCTGCATGCCATCCAGCGGTTCTGCGCTCACGAATGCTCCTTGATACGAAAGAATGACGATCTGAGGTTAAGACTACGAACATGAAGGACGAGGGTCAATCAACAACACGGCGAGCCTTCAAGTTCAAGTTGAAGGTTACACCCCGCCGTCAGTCAATTGCGAAATCGCCACGCGCAACATTTCTTGATGCAAATGAGCGAAGCGCTCCCCTAGCTCAAGACAACGCGCATTTTGTCGCTCTCGATCAACAGCCCGATCGCGCGGAGTCTGCGACAAAACGGTTTGGTCAATGAGATCTGCACTGCGCTCGGCACCCTGACGAACTGAGCGTAATGTGCGTGCGTCTACGCCCATCGATTCAAGCTCACGAATCTGTAGCACGACCTGAACGCTACGAGCCGGAAAATAGCCTGCAATATCGGAGGAAATTAATCCCAAGGTCACATAACGCTCAATGGCACTCAAGTCACAGCCGGTCAGATCAGCAAGATCAGCGGCGGGAATCGCACGACGATTACCGACGGAGACAACCTTTCCCTCCGAGGCAACAACTTGAGCGGCTCGGCGCTGAGAGACTTCGTGGCCAGCATCAAGCGCGCGGAGCTGATCACGAATGACATCCAGAGGCGAATATGAATCTCTCTGGCTTGCCAGAACATAGCGAAGGCGTTCGATATCAGCACGGGAATACTTGCGGTACCCGGCCAAGGTTCGCGCGGGGACAACGAGGCCCTTATCTTCAAGGAATCGAACCTTTGACTGTGTGATAGCAGGAAACTCCCCTTTCAGGCGCTCGACAAGCTGCCCGATTGAGAGTTCCGGCTCACGACTGATACCGCGAGGCCACGGCTCGATCGTTTCTTCCGTGACCTTGCGCTGTGCGCGCGCGTTCATTGGACTTGCGGTGAAGGCTGGTAGGTCAGACGATACTTGCCAATCTGTACCTCGTCGCCTGCGTGCAACTCACACTGGTCGACACGCTCACGATTGACGTAGGTGCCATTCAAAGAACCCGAATCACGCACGGTATGCCCACCGTCACGAGAAAGGAACTGGCAATGCTTACGAGAAACAGTGACGTCATCCAAGAAAATATCGGCACGCGGCGAACGACCCGCGTTAGTGACCTCTGCATCCAAGAGGAAACGCGCGCCCGAGTTCGGACCACGCTGAACAATGAGCAGCGCGGAACCCGCGGGAAGGGCGTTAACAGCATCCTGATCGCGCGCAGACAAAGGCAGAGGCGCATCCACGGCCTCGTCAACAGTGTTCAGACTGAAGACGGAAGTTGCCGTCGGGTCGAACTCCTGGCGCTGGTTTTCCATCACATACTCCAGTTCATAGGGACAATAGGCTCAGTATAGTGTGGCGGCGTCACCTTCGCGAAGGATCTATTGAACTTCTTTGGCAAATTCAGGGACCTTCGGTGTCGACGTCGAGGAAATTGTGAGGTCTTTAATCTGCGTGATCGTCACTGACGCGCCCTTGGCGCGCATCTGAGCAGCACTACCGGCTTGAATCTCGAGCGCGGTCGAAATCGTCTGTGAATCCCCAATCACTTTCCAGACATAGGGAGAAGTAATTTCCTCGCCGTCAACGCGAATCACTCCCCCATCACTCGTAAAACTCGAGGCGATAGTGATGCGATGTCCGTTGATATCCACCGCCTCAGCACCCGCATTGCGCAATTCTCCCATCGCCATCACAAAGTGCGTTGAGCTGAGCGAATGCGTTGAGTCAGCGATGACCATTTCGATTCCGGGGCCGTGCACCGCGACCTGCCCAGAGTTGATCTTCGCCTGTTCCTCAGCTTTCTTTGCTGCAGCCGCAGCTGCCTCTTCCTTTTGAGACTCGTCTTGAAGCTGGCTGACTTGAGATTCCAATCGTCCGCGTTCCACGCGCAAGTTCTGTTCTTGAACCGAAAGGTTGTCAAGGAGCTCAACCAATTGCTCTTGGCTCAGAGAACTCAGCGGATCCGTGCGCTGCGCCCGCACCTGAGTGACCAAAGCGATTCCCAAAATCAGGCAGATTACAAAGAGGAGAAGGTGAGTTCCGCGGGGAACGGCCAAGATCGCCGCGCGTAGGCGCGTGTGGATTGGTTGCAGAGGCTCTTGAGCCTGCGGGGCATCCTCGTGTTTAACGTGCTGTCCCATCGTTTAGGCCTTAAAGATCAAACGTCGAATGGAGGCCGTGTTCGAGAAGATTCGGATTCCCAAAACCACCACGACTGCGGTAGTCATTGCCGAACCGACCCCAAGCTGTGTCCCCAAGAAGACCAGCAGACAAGCAACGACGACATTCCAGAAAAAGGACATCACGAAGACACGATCGCGGAAGGTCCCTTCAAGCCATGCGCGCCCGGCCCCCAAAAGAGCATCGAGTCCAGCCACGACCGCGACGGGAAGGAATGGCTGCAGCCACGTCGGAACAGTTGGGTCAATTAAGACACCCACAACAATTCCGAAAATCAATCCAAGTACCGCTAACACCTCAGTGCTCCCCCTCAACAGTCGTACTCCAACGAGTCGACCGATTCTCTCGCGCGCTCAGAGTCATTTCTTTGACTGACTGCGCATTCAGTGTAATTCCCGTCAGTGATTCTGCACTGGAAAGATAGTCCCCCGTTGAGCCTCGAACTAAAGACAGGGACAACTCGTTGGCATTCCCGATCGCCTCAATGTTGTATGGCGAAGAAATGGCCGTCACGTCAACAAGAATTGTCGAGCCCGCAGTACGGATGAACGAGCCAGGCCCGATTCGCTGGCCATTGACGCTCACGGCTTCGGCCCCGGCGCTCCACAATGCGTTGACAACCATACGGATATCTTGATCACGGACCTGACCCTTATCGCTTTGCCGCGATGAAGAAGCTCCGGGGGCGTCTGTCAGTGTCACTTTTAACCCCGGGCCACGTACCTCGGTATCGGCATTCGCAAGATTGGTTGCCTCGTCTTGAAGGCCCGAATTCGTGTTTTGATCGTGAGAAAGCTCTTTTACCCGCGCGCGTAGTTTTGAGACTTCTCCGTCGAGAGAGGAAATCTGTTGCGTCTGTTGCTGAGCATGGCTGAGCAAAGATGAGTGCACTTCGCTTAGGGATTGGGCGCGCAATCCCCGGATTGCAATGCCACTGCCGATACCGAGTGCAATGGCAATCAGTATCGTAATGGTTTGCTTGAGGACACCAGCCCTACCACGCACTGGTTCATCGTGGTAAGCGCCGTAGCCCGCGTCAAGAGGATTCTCGAGAATCGCCTTGAGTAAAGACATCGACGCGGCGGGATCTACCTGTTGCTGAGTCCCTTGAGTCTCTTGCGTGTTGTCGGTACTCATTGCCACTGTTTCTGGCGTGCAAAAGCACGCTCACAATCGTCGAGTTTCTCTGTAACAAGGCGGGCAAGCGCAGCAGCGGCGCTTTCATTATCGGTGAGCCATTGACGAGTCAAAGCGAGGAGGTGCTCGGCCTCGTCTGGACGGTCAGAATCAAGGTTCATGGGGAAACCGGCATTGATGTAGCGCAGTCCCAATCCCATTGACGCGCGCTCCCAGAATGACGAGAGCTCAGCAAAGAAGTGATCGGTGTATTCCTTGCCTTCCCACGAGGATGCATTGAGTCCTTGCAAAGATGCACTCAAATGATGATTCGACAGCTCCAGCGACAAGACTTCCTTCCAGACGGCCTCGCGAATGGAGGCGTTGGGAATCGAAGAGCGCGCACGAACCCACCGAGTCTTGTTCTCCCCCGTCGGCGACTCATCGAGCCACGCATCAAGTTGCTTTTCATCAACGAGGCCACGCGCCGCCAGTGCACAGCGGACGACCCACGCGCTCTCCTCCCCCGCGATCAGAGGAAGCAACTCACCCTCTTCGCCTCGCGCAAGGGCAACAAGCGAATCCGAGTAGCTTGTGTCTGCTCCAGCACTCCACACATCGACAAAGAGATGAAGAAGCGAGCGCGAACGATCCAAGGAGGTTGCGCGCATGGCTTGCGCAATTGCCTGGAGGATCTTGCTGTCGTATTCTCCTCTGACATGTCCTGGCAAGAAAGTGCGAGATTGAGCGATTGTCGCCAGAAGACGCTCAAAAATCGCGTCTTCCTTCTCCGCAGTCATATGGGTCAATGCAGCGTCAATATAACGTCGGGGGTCGAGTTCTCCTTCGCGTACAGCAGCAAAGAGATGCGACCAAATGACTGCTCGGGTGATCGTTTCTTCGATACGTGAAACTCGGCTCAAAGCGGTTTGAGTCGAGCGCTCATCCAAGGTTCCAATCGCGTAGGTCAGATCGTCGTCATTAACAACGATCAGCTGGAGCATATCGGCGCCGCCCGGGACTGAAAACTCTTCGGGAACGCTGAGTAACAGATCCCTTCCCTCAATGCGAACGCGATCCTTGCTGATGCATTGAAGGGCGTCGCCCCGAGATGTCCAATACGAGATGTTTAGGCAGTGAGGACGCGCAAGGCCCTCTTGCAAAAGAGTAAGAGAGGTAACCTTTCCGTCTTCATCACTTGTTGTTCTCACAGAAAGCTTCGAAGGCCCCGTGGTCAAAAGCCACGCATCTTTCCAGGATGCAAGATCGTAACCGCTTGCCTCTTCCAACGCGGTTAAAAGGTCGTCAAGACTCGTCGCACCGTTCGCGTGGCGCTGGAAGTACAGTCGGACACCTTGATAAAAAGCATCTTCGCCGACCCAAGCAACGAGTTGCTTGAGTACCGAGGCCCCCTTTGCATAGGTGATGCCATCAAAATTATTCGTCGCAGCCGGAATATCGGGGATGTCGGCAACGATCGGGTGCGTTGTCGGGTATTGGTCTTGAGCGTAGGCCCACGCTTTACGGCCAATGGCGAAGGATGCCCACTCCCCCGTGTAAACAGTTGCTTCCGCTGCCGTCGTCGTTCCTTGATTTTCGGCAAAGGACTCCTTCAACCACAGGTTGTCCCACCAAGCAGGAGTTACAAGATCGCCAAACCACATGTGGCACATTTCGTGAAGAATCGTATTCGCTCGTTTTTGTCGAAGAGCGAAAGAGGGAGTATCGCGGCTGAGATAGCTCTCCGTGAAAGTCACGCATCCTGGGTTTTCCATTGCCCCGAGGTTATATTCGGGTACAAAAATCTGGTCGTAGCTTCCCCAAGGATAGGTATATCCATAGTGGGCGTGATAGTGATCGAGGCCGGCGCGCGTAACCGCCAGGATATCGTCGCTATCCATCGCCTCGGCAAGCGCCTGCCGACACATCAGACGTAAGTCGAGACAGGCCGAGGCGCCGTCTCCCGCGCTGCCTTCCCAGGTTCCCCCATCAACAATGGCCCATTGCCCGGCGACAACGGCCGTGATGTAGCTCGACAGCGGTGGCGTCGTTGAAAAGTCCCAACGTGTGTTGCTCTCTTCCAGATCAGTAGTCGTCGCAACACCATTCGAAGTGACGACCCAAAAAGATGGGGCGATCACATGGAATGTCCACTGGGGCTTGATGTCAGGCTGGTCAAAACACGGCCATGCCCGGTGAGCGTCTTCTGGTTCAAATTGTGTGTAGAGGTAGTAACGACCGTCTTCGGGATCGCGATAGCGATGCAGTCCCTCCCCCGTTGTCGAATATCGACACTGAGCATCAACACTGATAGTGATTTCTTGGTCTGTTGGCAGTTCGTGGAGGTCAATCCGCTCGCCATCATGCGTGTATGGGACTGCGATTCCATTAACACTGACCTGCTGAACAATCCCCGCGCAATCGATGAAAAGATCGGGGGTGGCAGTCACAAGCGTCATATGCGAACACACAGGGAAATGCGACTCGCGTGTCGCTCCGGACAGATCGAGGGACACATCAATGTGTCGCACCTTTATGGAAGCAGAGCGTTGACGGGCATCTTCACGGGTCAGGACATACATGGTGCCATTCTAGGTATTTGCCTACCGAGGTGTCGATGAAAGAGCTTTTCATGAGCCAAGAAGTTAGGCTAAACGGTATGACACAAGCCAATGAAATTCGTCCTAATAACCCCGCCATGCCTCTTACCCAGGCACTCGAAGGCATTGAAGACGTGGATTGGACCTTGTGCCCCGATCCCGAGCTCCCTGTCAATGGCGTGAGCGTTTCTTCCACCGATATGGAAGAGGGCTGGATTTTTATTGCAATTCCGGGCCTCGTCCAGCACGGAATTCGTTTCCTTCATTCGGCGCTCAGCTCCGGTGCCTGCGCTGTCGTTACCGATCCTGAGGGGGCTTCGCGCGCCTGCGCGGAGTATCCAAGTCTTCCGATCGTCGTTGTTCCCGACCCACGCCAGGCAAGTGCCCTCATCGCTGCGAATGTCTATCGCCACCCGGCCTCGTCACTCAAAACTGCTGCGGTCACTGGAACGAATGGCAAAACGACGACTACCTATCTTCTGCGCTCCATTCTTCGAGGCGGCTTTAGGGATCCTGCGCTGTGTGGAACAGTTGAGATCCGGGTAGGAGATCTACTGATCAATTCCGAGAAGACCACGTCTGAGGCTCCCGAAATCGAAAGAATCCTCGCCCTAGCCCGGCAAAAAGACTGCGGGGCCGCAATTGTCGAGGTTTCCGCTCATGCGCTCAGCCTGAATCGTATCGACAACATCGTCTTCGACGTTGCAGCTTTCACAAATCTTCAGCACGATCATCTGGATTACTACGGCGACATGGAATCCTACTTCGCTGCCAAGAAGAGCCTATTCACTCCTGTGCACTCCAAGCAGGGCGTTGTCTGCGTGGACGATGAGTGGGGCCAGCGCCTCGCGCGAGAGAGCGAAGTCCCTGTGACGACAGTTGCAGTTTTTTCTCACCACGAGGCCGATTGGAAGGTTCGCAAGGTTACTTTCGATCGCGGCATCCCCGCCGTCACCTTTGACCTTGAAACGCCTCAATCGCATATGCGTACCATTCGCATGCCGATGCTCGGCGAAGTCAACGTTCAAAACGCCGTCGTGGCTTTGGTCAGCGCAGTCCAGATGGGCACCGATTTTGATGCTGCTGTTCAGGCGCTCGAGAATGCGGAGCAGGTCCCCGGACGCATGACTTCCGTCAACCCGGATCCGGGTAATCAACCGCTCGTCATTGTCGACTTCGCCCATACTCCTGAAGGTCTTGAGTGGACTCTCAAGTCAGTTCGCGAACTGACTCGCGGCAAGCTCGTCCTGGTCTTTGGAACTGATGGTGACCGTGACGCAACGAAGAGAGAACCCCTGGCCGCAATCGCCGCGCAGCTTGCTGATGTCTTGTGGGTGACCGACGAGAACCCACGATCGGAAGATGCTTCTTCTATTCGTCGCCAGCTTCTTTCCGGAATTCGCTCGGTCCGCCCTGATCTTGAGAACGTCATCGAAGTTCCGACCTGCCGCCGCGACGCCGTTCGCGAAGCTATTCTTGCTGCCCAGGCCGGAGATATCGTTGTGATATCGGGTAAGGGCGCTGAATGGTACCAAGAGATCCGTGGAATTAAACATGCCTACAATGACGTTCCTGTCGCACAGGAAGTGCTCGCGCAAGACATTCGCGCGCGCCTCTAAGGCATTGCAACCGATAGGATAAGTCTGTGAGTGAAGAGCACATCGACATCCAAGACCCCTATGACGAAACTCAGGGGGAGCTTCGTGCACGCGCGATGCGTGAATCCCTTGATCAATTTGACCTCGATGAAGAAGACCTCGCCCTATTAAACGAGGAATTCGACTACGGTGACGAGGTCGAAGACGAGTTTGGCCTCCCGGTTCTTGCTGTCATTGGTCGGCCAAACGTCGGTAAGTCGACGCTGGTCAATCGTATTATTGGAAGGCGCGAGGCCGTCGTTCAAGATACTCCCGGAGTAACTCGCGACCGCGTGTCTTATCCCGCCGAGTGGGCGGGTCGCCGTTTCACACTTGTTGACACCGGCGGCTGGGAAATCGATGTAAAAGGTATTGATCGTTCCGTTGCCCAGCAGGCGGAAGTCGCGGTTGATTGCGCTGACGCAGTCCTCTTCGTTGTCGACGCGACGGTCGGAATGACTGACACCGATGAGCGTATCGTTTCAATGCTTCGACGCAGCGGCAAGCCGGTCGTATTGGCCGCGAACAAGGTCGACTCAGCTATGCAGGAAGCCGAGGCAGCTTATCTGTGGTCCCTTGGCATGGGAGAGCCTTACGCAATCTCTGCCCTACACGGGCGAGGAACCGGCGACCTGCTCGATGCAGTCATGGCTGTTCTTCCTACGGAGTCCGCTGTCGCTTCGGCTCTTCCTGAAGGCGGTCCCCGTCGCGTTGCTCTCATCGGGCGCCCGAATGTCGGTAAATCATCATTGCTCAATGCCTTGGCTGGCGCTGAACGCGTTGTTGTGAATGAACTGGCAGGAACGACTCGCGACCCCGTTGACGAACTCATTGAGCTCGACGGTGAGAAATGGTGGTTTGTTGACACCGCTGGCATCCGTCGCAAGATGCATCGAACGACCGGCGCTGACTACTATGCATCGATCCGTACCCAGGCAGCTTTGGAGAAGGCAGAGCTTGCGTTGATTCTTTTCGATGCTTCAGAGCCGCTGACGGAGCAAGACATTCGAGTCGTGCAGCAGGCAGTTGATGCTGGCCGTGCGGTCGTTATCGTCAATAACAAGTGGGACTTGGTCGATGAAGAGCGTCAAGCCCAGCTGAAGGCTGAGTTGGAACGCGAGCTTGTGCAAGTCGCTTGGGCTCCGCGCATTAATCTTTCAGCAAAGACAACGTGGCACATCAACCGCCTCACGCGTGCCATGGATACGGCTCTCGAGAGCTGGGAAACACGCATTCCGACTGGTCGTTTGAATGCCTTCCTAGGTGAACTGGTTGCAGCGCATCCGCACCCTCTTCGCGGTGGGAAGCAGCCTCGCATCCTCTTTGCGACTCAGGTATCAAACATGCCTCCACGTTTCGTCATCTTCACGACTGGATTCTTAGATCCCGGATATCGCCGATTCATCGAACGTCGTCTGCGAGAAGACTTTGGCTTTGAAGGATCGCCGATTCAGATCTCGGTACGTGTGCGCGAGCGTCGTCGTCGCTAGTCTGATGGACATGAGTAGTGGTGTGGCCTCCCATCGGGGAGGCCACACCACTAGTATTAACGGCACTCAAACCATCAGTGCTCAGTCATCAGTTTCTTTGGAAAGCTCGATTTTATACCGGAAGATTGTACTCATGTACGTTCCCGTGCGCCGATTAAGAGATGCTGTCGCATCGATGAGGGGCGTCATGGATCCGGCCCTTCGCGAATTCAGATCTTTCAGAATAGGCATCGCATAGTATGCGTTCTTCTTGTTCTCCAGATCCATGAACCACTTGCCACCGAGATGATGACGATAGGTCTCGCCGATGTACACAGTGAGTAGATCGTGCATCCGCGGATCGTTAATGAGGTCTTGAGGCGATGAGTAATGCGCAAGCATCCACTCTTCAAGGGCATCAATAGACTCAACTGAGAAGTCAAGATTCAGACCGTTTTCCTTTGCGAATGTATCGGTCATGTAGTCCAGCTTGTCAGAAATGAAGAAAATCCATTCCTGAAAGTCTTCTTGCGTGTACGCCATCATTGCCTCATCTACGCCGCCGGGGCAGAATTATGAGGCGATTCTACCGCCCTCAAAGTATTGAACTCTACTACCTCCGGACCAGAATTCATCACTGGTGGGATAGCCGTAGCCTCCGCGTTCGTATCCACTGCGACCGTAGGCCTCGAAGATGTGTCCTCGTACAAAGTGCGAACCGGTAGTAGGTGACCAGTAGGCGGTTCCCTTGTCGAAGAGTTGAAATACTCCTTTACCGGAGTTTGTCTCAGCACTCCTTGTAACGCCCAATACTTTCGCGCCTCCGAGGTCTCGGTAGGCGTTTGCAATGCCGGTGCCGTAACGCAAGACGTAAGTTCCTGAATCCGAAGACCAGGTAATTACTCCACCTTCGAATTCTTGCGCGCGTCCGGATCCCGCGGAGTATTCATCGCTCAGCGGGTAGCCAAGGAACCCTCGCTCGTATCCGGATGCACCATAGGCACCAAAGATTCCATTACGCACGAAGTGCGTTCCTCCCTCGGCGGTCCAATACGCAGTTCCATACTCGAACACCTGGAAGACGCCTTTCCCGGAAGGCGTTTCAGCCGTAGTTGGCAGGCCAACGACTTGTGCCCCTCCGAGGTCTCGGTAGGCGTTTGCAATCCCGGTGCCGTAGCGCAGAACGTACGTACCGGAGTTCGAGGTGCTGATCACTCCACCTTCGAATTCTTGCGCGCGCCCCGAGGCAACTGCGTATTCATCGCTGGTGGGGTATCCCAAACTTCCGCGTTCATACCCAGTCGAACCGTACTTGTCGAAAATACGACCGCGCACGAAATGCGTGCCGTTCTCTGCCTTCCAGTAGGCGGTCCCCTTCTCGAAGACTTGGAAAACACCGCTACCAGAACGAGTCTCATTGGACGTCGCAGCACCCAGTACCTTCGCGCCACCTAATTCTCTAAAAGCATTAGCAATGCCAGTGCCATAGCGAAGCGTATGGCTACCGGAATTTTGGGTCCACGTGATTGTTCCACCTTGGAATTCTTGCGCGCGTCCAGAGCCCGCAGAGTATTCGTTGCTTGTTGGGAACTTTAAGACGCCTCGCTCATAGCGCTGGTTACCGTATTCGACGAAAATCTTCCCGCCAACAAAGTGCGCATCGGTCTGCGCAGTCCAGTACGCGGTCCCGCGATCGAAGAGTTGGTAGACACCGGGAGCACTTGCTTCCTCATTCGATTTGGGATTGCCCATGAGCGACTTGTTGTCATTCCATAGTCCCCAGATCGCGCCCTTCACGGTGTAGGAAGCCGGACGATTATTCGCCGCCGAGGCCGATTGGAAATCCTGCGCACCATTCTGCGCGATCTGACGAATTGCTGGAAGCTTCGAGTATCCGGCATCTCCCGGGCAACTCGTCGGGTAAGTGTCTCGGTGGCCTGAGATACGGGCAAGATTGATGTAGGTGCCGGCCCGATATTTAGGGTTGGATCCCTTGGGCCTAAAGCCTGCAGATTCGGACATATTTGTCACTCCTGCACGCCTGAGCTGCCATCCTGCAAGAGCACCGACAGTATTAAGGGTTGCTTGAGACGGCGCCTCGGATTGATAGGTTCCCATCATCGAGATCCCCATCGTCCCGGAGTTAAAGCCCTGATCGTGAGCACCAGCGACCATCTTGCCGGCCGGTGAGGAGAGTGTCCCTTTTCGTCCCTCGAAGGCGCGTCCCCACTTATCGACGAGGAAGTTATACCCGATGTCTCCCCAATCCAAGGTGACCGCATGATAGTGATAGATTCCGCGAACAATCGATGCTGATTGGTCCATTGTGTAGTTGTTCGTCCCTGCGGTGTGGTGAACAACAACATGGCTTGCCGTGAAGTACTCCGGATCCCAGTCAAGGTAGGACTCATCTGCTCCCCAACCGCTCCTGCTGGTTACAGCGACCGGCAGCCCATTTGGCTGAACAGTTGCGGGGAAAGCGCGAGCAAGTTTCGTTCCGTTAAGCCCACGAGCCTGACCGGAACCTACGCCGGAGGTGATCACGCCAGAGCGTGCATTATCAGTCTCGACTGCCTCTTGATCGACATCGGTGTTCTGGGCAGAAAATTCTGCCTCTCCCCCTTCGCCACTTTGAGCAGCGGGAGAAGACTCGATCTGAGAGGCAAAGCTCGGCGAGTTCTCTTGAACGGAGTCTTGGTTGAGATCGGTATTCGCGGCCGGGACCGAGTCAAGATCATTCTCGCTCAAAACGGTTTCGCCTTGAGGATTTTCGGGAACCATTGCGACTTCGAGGTCCGAAGGAAGGTCAGATTCCTTTCCAGTGACGCGAACCTGAATCGCGTCGGCACCGGCGGTCACAAAGGGATCAGTTCCTCCGCGAACATTATGTCCGTCAACGCGGTCTTTACCTGCGCCACCATCGCCATCAGTGAGGTACCACTGGCTCCATTCGCCCCGCTCGCGTACGCGGATGTAAATCTGGGTGCCTGAGGCAAGGCTGTCTTTCCCACTCCATGACAAACCTGTGACCAAAAATGGATCAACGCTCAAGGGCTGCGTCAAAATCGCGGCATCTTGGCTTGGATCGAAGCTGCTTGTCCCCTGGCCTTGCAAAGTTGCGCGAGAAATCCGCGTTAGCGCGTGTCCACTTCCGATGTTGACCGTCTCGAGGCCGGCTTGCGCAAGCTGCGTGGGTTCGCCTTGCGCGCGGGTCAAAATGATCTTTTGGACCGGACGTTCCTGCCCAGACGAGGCCGCGGCGTGACTTGCCGCTTGCGCGCTACTTTGGGGGGCTGCAGTAGCTGCCGCTTGTGGAACTACCAAGCTTGCGAAGGCAATGCCCGCCGCAAGAGAAACTAATCGCATCGAAAAACTCCGTCAGTGATGATGGTTTGTCACTTTCGTAACACTATACACATCTGTCACATAAACAACAGTAATTAGTGGAAGGCCTCACACGATGCGAGCAGGAATTTATGTGGAAATCAGATTCTCGTCATTCGCATCGCTCCTGCAGACCCGAGCAGGAGTAAGCCAACGAGAAGATAGGGCAGAATTCCCCTTCCACCGGTATAGGGCAAGTGGCCCACTTCAAGATCAAACACCTGAATAGCGGGGTGTTGTGTAGTAAGACCATCACAAGACGAAATGAGCGTGACTGTCTTAGCTCGCTGCGCGACTGGGGCGAGAAGCTTGCGTCAGCGCGCCGGTCGTAGGTGCAGGATCGGCATCGTCGGCCGCTGCAATATCCCTAGCGCGCGAAGGTAGAGCACATGAGAAGTAAACCCCATAAACAAAAATCAAGACCGATGACTCGGTCCTGATCACTGTCGGGCTGGCGGGATTTGAACCCACGACCCCTTGACCCCCAGTCAAGTGCGCTACCAAACTGCGCCACAGCCCGTTTTAATCACCTGTATTTTGGCGACTCGGATAGTCTAGCCCAACTCGCCTCAAAAACTCCAATCGAGTACAGCGACCCCCGTCACATTCGCGAGTGAGCCACGCCAGAATCGGCTGGGAGTAAGGCAAGAACAGCTTCCAAAACTCCCTCGATATCAAGCTCTGAGGTATCGACTAATTCGATTCCGGGACCGGGAGTGAGAAACTCACTGACCGTTGAATCAGATGCGTCGCGGTCCACAATCTGCGCGCGTACCTTCGCCAAGCTTTCAGCGCTGTCATCACCAAAAAGTTCGCGCGCACGCCGTTTCATCCGGGCCAGTGGCGACGCCACAAGCAGAACTCGTAGATCAGCCTCGGGATAGACCACCGTCGTAATATCCCGCCCCTCAGCAACCATGCCCGAGCCGTCGGCGCTAGCCTCGGCCATACGCTTACGTTGCTGCTCGGCCATCCACGCGCGCACAAGAAGATTAACCGCAATCTTGGGTACGGCCTCGGCAATTCTAGGGGTGCGGATCAGCGAGGTCACTTCCCTCTCACCCACGTAGAAGTGAGGATTCACGGGGTTTGAATCAGCGCTCAAATGCAGACTTGGCAAGAGTCCAGCAACCGCCTCGTGATCATCAAGATCAACTCCAGTCTCCAGGGCCACCAGCGTGAGGGAACGATACATTGCGCCCGTATCCAAATAGCCAATCCCGAGGCGCTCGGCAAGAAGCTTGGCGATCGTCGACTTCCCTGAACCTGCAGGACCGTCAATCGCGATCGTTAAGCCGTGGCGACGAGGTGTACTTTCCATCATTAGTCTCCGCTTCCTGTATTCCAGCCTCGTTCTTCAAGCTGTTTCACCGTTGAAGCAAGGATTGATGGGTCAAGACTGATCCTTGCGACACCCATCTGAGCTCCAGCGGAGTGCTCCAAAGAAAGGTCTTCGATATTGACGCCAATCTCGCCGAGTTCTGTGAACAATCGACCAAGTGAACCAGCGGTATCGGGGACAAAAACGTCAAGCACCGCATAACGGGTTGGAGCGCCACCGTGCTTGCCGGGAATCCGCGCAACTCCCCTGTTCCCCAGGTCCATGACCCGATGAACTGCGCCGACGCTCCCCCCTTCGAGGGGACCCCGCTGGGCAGCCGCATCGAAATGTTCAATGAGGTCATCAAGATCCCCGCGAATTTCACGAAGAACCTCAACGACAGGCCCGGCATTTCCGGCCAAAATTGCCGTCCAGAGTCGAGGATCAGAAGCCGCAATGCGCGTCGTATCACGAAGTCCCTGGCCAGACAGCGAAAGCGCAGACAGCGGCGCATCAACCAAACGGGCGGCGAGCATCGAGGAAACAAGCTGGGGAACGTGTGAGATTAAGGCGACCGACTGGTCATGAGTACGAGCATCCATCTCGATCGGGAAAGCTCCAAGATCAACGGCAAGCGAGCGGATCTCCATGACAGCGTCGGGAGTTGAGTAACGATTAGGAACAATCACCCACGGACGCCCGTAGAACAGGTCAGCATCAGCCGCCCCAGCCCCGCTTCTTTCCCGCCCCGCCATCGGATGGGAACCCACATACCGACTGGGAATATCCGCACCGCGCCGCTTGGCCTCGTCAAAAACTCCGTCGCAGACAGCGGACTTCACAGAGGCAACATCGGTAACCACTGCCTGCGGATAGCGAAGCAAGGCATCAACAACGCAGACATCGGCGACATCAGGGGGCGTCGATACAATGACGAGGCGTGGAGAACACGGATCGTCTTGGGCGATCAAAGTACCCGCACCCAGGTCTTGCGCAAGCCTTCCAGCAGTTGGTGAAGCATCCCGAAGGTATACCTCAACTCCCCCACTGCGAAGCGCCAAGGCTATCGATGTACCGAGTAAACCGGTTCCGATAATGAGAACGGGACCGTTCGTCGCTAGAGTGCGCTCCGACACGGCGCTTCTCACAGACCGACGACATCGTAGAGAGCCGCCAACTGCGGGCCCTTCACTCGACGCATCGTCCCCGGTTGGAGGTGATCCAGACGGATCGGTCCGAACTTCGTACGAACCAGTTCGCGAACCGGGTAGCCAACCTCGTCCATCAAACGGCGAACCAGACGATTACGACCTTCATGGACGACAATCTCAACCGTTGTAATGTCGCCGTAGGTTTCCATCGTTCGGAAGGAATCCACTGCAATCGGACCGTCTTCGAGTTCAATACCTTCCATGAGGCGACGACGAACGCCCGGTCTAACCTCTCCATGAACCCTGGCGACGTAGGTCTTCGGGATCTCGTAGGAGGGATGAGTTAAGCGGTTCGCAAGCTCACCGTCATTGGTGAGAAGCAGAAGTCCTGAAGTATCAATATCCAAACGTCCGACATGGTAGAGACGTTCCGGGTAGTCGACCAACAGATCGGCAAGAGTTGGCCGCCCTTCAGGATCGGACATCGTCGAAACCATTCCGACAGGCTTGTTGACAGCCATGACAATCGGCCGATTCTCTTCAAGAATGATGCGCTTGCCATCAACGTGAATCGCTTGGGTTGTGGGATCGACACGCATACCTTGGCCGCGCACGACCTTACCGTCAACTTGCACGCGCCCCTGGGTAATCATTTCCTCAGCAGCACGCCGAGAGGCAACCCCCGCACGTGAGAGGACCTTTTGCAGGCGAATGCCGTCTTCGCTATAGGATTCGTTTCTCACAGTGTCTCCTCAAGTTCGTCCAGCTCATCTGATGCTGGAAGGTAGGGTGCTAATGGGGCCAATTCGTCAAGGGAATTCATCCCCATCCGTTCAAGAAAAACAGCGGTCGTCGCATACAAGCGAGCTCCCGAAGAAGACTGGCCAACTTCTTCGACAAGTTCGCGTGCCAGTAAAGTCCGAACAACTGCGTCAACGTTGACGCCACGAATCTGCGAAATGCGCGCTCGTGAGATCGGTTGACGATATGCGATGACTGCAAGCGTCTCTAGTGCTGCTTGAGACAGTTTAGATTGTCCAGTCCCAACAATAAACTGCGACACCAGCGACTCCCAGCGCGCAGAAGAATAGATACGCCATCCACCGCCGAATCGTCGGAGTTCGAAGCCATGGTCACGGCCCCCCTGCGCGCCCGAGTATTCGGCAGCAAGCATGTGGAGAACACTCTCCATATCCTCGGGGGAAAGGTTCAGAACCCGCCCCAATTCTTCGGAGGTGACAGGTTGATCGACGACCATCAAAATTGCTTCCACGGGAGCAAAAAGCAGCTGCGCTTCTTGGGGGCTAATCGCCTCACTCATGCGTCTTCCTCCCATTCGTCGACCTGAGGGTCGATTCCATTCCAGACGATCTGAAGCGGAGCCAAAGCTCTTTCCTGTTCAAATTCAATTGCCCGGCGCCGATACAACTCTAAGATAGCCAAGAATCGCGAGACAACCACGGCGGTATCGCGAGCGTCCTCAATCAGCTGAGCGAAAGTCGCTCTCCCGTGAGCAGTTAGAAAGGCCACGACATTGCGAGCCTCGCGGGCTACCGGCACCTGCGCCTCGTGAAGGTGAGTAACTTCCACGCTGGGGGGCTGAGCGCTCAGCACCTCAGCGAAACAACGCGCAAGATCCTCCGGAGTTGTTTCGAAGCGCAACTCCGGCAAGAGACGCGCAAAACGAGCTTCGAGCGGGACGCTTCGGGCAATGAGGCCCATATGGGTGTCCAATCGCTCAGCAAGCGCAGCCGACGCGAGCTTGAACGCACGATACTGCAAGAGCTTGGAAAAGAGAAGATCTCGCGCCTCTAAATCCTCTGCGCTTATTGATGATTCCTCGTCGTAATCGGGAAGCAAACGCGCGGCTTTCATATCAAGAAGAGTTGCCGCGACGACAAGGAATTCAGTCGTCCGCGACAAGTCCGGAAAAGCCCGCATGTGCGCAATAAACTCATCCGTCACTTCAGCCAAAGCGACTTGCGTAATATCAAGTTTCTTGCGTGAAATAAGCTGGAGAAGAAGGTCGAAAGGACCTTCAAAGACCCCAAGCGACACCTGAAACTCGTCAAGTGCCGCTTGGGTGAGTGTGCTGTCAGGCGACGTCTCCACGGGCGATAATCTCTCTGGCAAGACGTCGGTATGCTCGCGCGCCCGGGTGGTTTGGTGCGTAGGTCGTAATCGGAACCGTTGCAACAGAAGCATCAGGGAACTTCACGGTACGCGCAATCCGCGTGGTGAAGACCAAGTCTCCGAAGGCCTCGTCCAGTCGTTCAAGAACTTCGCGCGAATGTAAGGTTCGCGTATCCACCATTGTCGCGAGGATCCCATCGATCTTCAGGCGAGGATTAATCCGGTCACGGACAGTCTCGATAGTCTCGACAAGAAGTGCAACACCACGCAGCGCGAAGAACTCAGCTTCCATGGGAACAATGACACCGTGCGCTGCCGTCAGCGCGTTGACGGTAAGCAATCCCAGAGAGGGCTGGCAATCGACCAGAATGACGTCGTAATCATCGACGACCGCACGCAAAACGCGCGAGAGCGCCGATTCTCGAGCAACCTCATTGACGAGTTGCACTTCGGCAGCGGACAGATCGATGTTCGCCGGGACAATATCCAAGCCAGGAACCGAAGTATGGCACAGAGCCTGATGAATATCTTCCTTCGGATTCATCAGGAGGTTGTAGATGGTGTGCTCCATATCCAGTGTGTTAATACCCAGTCCAACTGAGGCAGCACCCTGAGGATCAAAATCAACGATGAGTACGCGACGGCCATACTCGGCAAGTGACGCCGCAAGATTAATGGTGGTCGTCGTCTTTCCGACCCCACCCTTTTGATTACACATCGCGATAATGCGCGCGGGTCCATGTCCCGTCAAAGGAGCCGGGATCGGGAAATCCTGTTCTTCGTCGACAGGTAGGTCCCCGGTAAGCGTTGGCTGAGATGGATTCGTCACGCCTACTATCCTAGTGCATCATCAAAGCCATGCGCGTCCCCTACCCGCGGGCAGTCTCAATTCTTTCCTTCTTCCGAGGCCGCGTGAACGATCGACGCAGGATCGACGTTTGCGCGTGGATGCGCCGAGCGATACATCTCCTTCAAAGTCGCAATTGTTACCTTTGTATAGATCTGGGTCGTTGACACCGAGGAATGCCCAAGTAGCTCTTGCACGTCACGTACGTTTGCGCCGCCTTCCAAAAGATGGGTGGCAAATGAGTGACGCAGGGTATGCGGTGATACAGCAACCTCAAGATTGGCTCGCGTTGCCGCACGCTGAATAATCTCCCAGGCAGACTGGCGTGACAGTGCCCCTCCCCTGTTATTGAGAAACACATTGGGGCAGCCTCTTCCTTTCGATGCATAAAGAGGGCGCGCACGTACCAAATAGGCCTCGAGTGCTTGCTGTGCCATCGAGCCAAGCGGGACTAGACGTTCTTTGCGTCCCTTGCCGAAAAGACGAACGATTGGGAGTTCTTCATCCAGATCGAGGTCGTCAATTGCCAGCGAAACCGCTTCACTCACCCGAGCTCCGGTCGCATACAGCGTTTCTAAGAGCGCCCGGTCCCGTAAGGAACGCGCATCATCGCCGGTGCCTGCAGCTTCAAGCAGAGCCTCAACCTGCTCAATCGTCAAAGCCTTAGGCAAGTGTTCTCCAACTTGAGGGAGTCGCACCTGGGCACTGGGGTCGTGTGAGGCAATGCCTTCGCGGAGGATGTATTTATGAAAAGAACGGATTGCAGCAAGAGCACGTGCCACTGATGAAGGCGCGGCCTTGCCCCCATCAGTTCCACTACTCAAATAAGCGAGATAGTCTTCGATTTCCTGCTCACTTATTGCGTCATAGGTGCAGTGGCCTTGCTGAAGCTGATATTCCAAGTAGCGTTTAACATCTCGGCGGTAATTCGACACGGTATGTGTTGACGCGCCTTTTTCAACGCTCAGAAACGCGAGCCACTCATCGCGCTCCCTCTCAAAGGTACTAGCCACGCGCCCATTGTATGGACCGCTTCGATGCTGGCCAGGTATTTCCAAGTTACGCGTGCCGAACCGCTACACTTGGCCTTACAGGGAGGTCACGTCAATTGCCAGGAGGTTACACCGTGCCCGCGTTATGGAATGAGCTCGATAGCCGCGCCGTTTCCACCGCCAAGATTCTCGCCGCAGACGCCGTAGAACGAGTAGGAAATGGACACCCAGGAGCGGCTATTTCACTCGCTCCCGCAGCCTATGCCCTTTACCACCGCCATATGCATCTTGATCCTCACGACCCGCAGTGGCTGGGTCGTGACCGTTTTATTTTGTCTTCAGGGCATTCATCTCTCACGCAGTATCTTCAGCTTTACCTCGCAGGGATGGGGGTTGAGCTTGAGGACCTTCAAGCTCTACGCACAGAGGGTGCTCTCACCCCCGGCCACCCCGAGTACGGCCACACTCCAGGCGTCGAATTGACCACCGGCCCGCTGGGAACGGGTATTGCCTCTGCTGTTGGTTTCGCAATGGCAGAACGGTTCACCCACGGTCTGCTGGATCCCGCAACTCCATATGGCGAGTCCGTTTTCGATCACAAGGTCTACGTCATCGCTGGTGATGGTTGCCTCCAAGAAGGTGTTTCTGCGGAGGCTTCTTCGCTCGCAGGTACGCAAAAGCTTGGCAACCTCATTGTTTTGTGGGATGACAACCGTATCTCGATTGAAGGCGACACTGATATTGCCTTCAGCGAGGACGTTTTGGCGCGCTACGCCGCGTACGGATGGCATGTTCAGCGCGTCAATTGGCTCAGTGAGGATGGTTCCTACACCGAAGACGTTACGGCTCTTGATACTGCTTTGGAAGCGGCTCGCGCGAATACCGAGCAGCCTTCGATCATTGCGCTTCGTACCGTAATCGGGTGGCCGACTCCCGAGAAAATGAACACCGGTGGAATCCATGGCGCCAAGCTGGGAACCGACGCTCTTCGAGGACTTAAAGAAGCCTTGGGTGCTAACCCCGATGCAAGCTTCGATGTTGACGAAGAAGCTGTCGCTTATGCACGCAGTCAATTTGCCGCTCGCGCGAAGCAGCTGCGCGAAGAGTGGGACCAGCGTTTCTCTCAGTGGCAAGAACAGAACCCAGAAAAGGCTGCGCTACTTGCCCGTCTTCGTCAGGGTGAAATGCCAAGCGATTGGGAATCTTCATTCCCAACCTTCCCTGAAGGCCAGGCACTGGCAACCCGATCGGCCTCGGGAAAGGTGCTGAACGCGATTGCACCAACGCTTCCCGAACTGTGGGGCGGATCTGCTGACTTGGCCGGATCAAATAATACTTTCCTCAACGGATTGACGTCTTTCCTCCCCGAAGGGACCTACTCGCGTTCATTCGAAGCCGATCCCTTCGGTCGTAACCTCCACTTCGGAATTCGTGAGTTCGCCATGGCGTGCGCGATGAACGGTATCGCCGCAGATGGCTTGACCCGTGTCTACGGTGGAACTTTCTTCGTCTTCTCCGACTTCATGCGTGGCGCGGTCCGTCTTGCTGCTCTCATGGATCTTCCAGTCACCTACGTGTGGACGCATGATTCAATTGGCGTTGGAGAGGATGGTCCGACCCACCAGCCCATCGAGCACCTGGCTGCCTATCGCGCAATTCCGAATCTCGCAGTCGTTCGTCCTGCAGACGCTGCCGAAACTGCCGAGGCCTGGAAGGCTACCCTCCTTCAGCGCCACCCGGTTGGTCTCGTTCTGAGCCGTCAGAACCTGCCGAACCCTGCTCGCGGGGAGGGAAAAGAACTTGCAGGTGCCGAAGGCCTGCGCCGCGGAGCTTACGTGCTTGCAGACTGCGAGGGAACTCCCGATATCCTTCTCTTGGCTTCGGGTTCTGAAGTCGCACCTACTCTGCAAGCCCGCACACTCCTAGCCGAAGAAGGACTTCGCGTCCGCGTGATCTCGGTGCCCTGCATGGAGTGGTTCGAGGCCCAGGACGAGGATTACCGCGAATCGGTCCTCCCCTGCGCGGTCCGTGCGCGCGTCGCCGTCGAGGCTGGAATTGCAATGCCGTGGTACCGATGGGTTGGCGACTGTGGCCGAATCATTTCGCTCGAGCACTTCGGCGAGTCAACGGAAGGCAGTCGTCTCTTCGAAAAGTACGGCTTTACCCCTGAAAATATCGCAGCAAAGGCTCGCGAGAGTTTTGCTGCAGCTCACTGAGGGCATGGCCTACTGACTGGGCAGGAAAACCCGCAGTAGCTGACCAAAATACGGCGCAAGGACACTGGTTACCCACATGATCGTCAGGATCACATAGGGCATCCAGTGTTCTTTCGTTATCGCGATAAACTCGCGAATAAAGGCCGTCGGAAAGTAGTATGAGGCGGTTCTCGAACCAACCCCGTCTCCTTTGAGACCGACATGCGAAGCATAGAGTGCCGTGCGAAAGACGTGATAGTCCGAGGTGACAAAAGCACAGCGGTAGGGTGTCGCTTGACGCGCATCCAGAAGATTCTTGGCAAAAACGAGGTTCTCCATCGTTGTCGTTGATTGATCTTCTGGAAGAATTGCCTCCCGAGGAACCCCTAGGCGGAGCATGTAACGACTCATCGCCTCGGCTTCTGAAATAACCTCGTCACTGCCCTGCCCGCCAGAAGGAACCAAGATGGCGGAGCATCCCTGAGCACTCCAAAGTTCGAGTGCTTTATCAATTCGGCCCCGCAGAAGGGGCGTCGGCTCTTCACCTTTTAAACCAGCACCGTGAATGATGATGTAATCGAAGCGTCGCTTCCGTGGAAGTTTGCGATAGAACCAGGAATACACGAGTAGCGCAACAAAACTGAAGAAGAACCACAAACCGAGCACCAAGAGCAAAGCTGAAAGAGAAACGACGACCCTTGAGTGGCTTATTCCAATAGCCACTGGAATTCCGATAATCCAGGCGACAATTGCCAACGCGAAAAGTGCGGGAAGAACGTTTGGAAGAGAAAAGCCCTCTCGCCGAATGACAATCCACGCATTAACAAGCAAGAACCCCACGGTAATGATGGGTGCAAATGGGATTGCAATTCCCAAAAGAAGGACTATCCCGATCTCATCGGTGTAGATCGCACACGCACCGAGTGCGAAGACCAGCATCAACAAGAAGAAAATCGCATTCTTGAACTGTCGCGGCTCTTTCCGATAGGACCACGTAAAAAGAATGCACCAAAATATGGCAGGCGAAAAGACCAGTAAGGCACTCATTAATCCGCTCAGCATAAGCTCATGCTATCGCAGGGTAAAAAAATGCTGCATCCGCAGGCGGATGCAGCACGATGAAGAACGTCTTAGGCAGCGAACTTCGTCAACACGCCGAAACCGACGATTGAAACCGCCCAAATCAGAAGAATAGCCAAAGTGATCCGATTGAGGTTACGCTCTGCAACGCCAGAAGATCCTGCGGAAGAAGAAATACCGCCGCCGAACATATCCGAGAGGCCGCCGCCCTTTCCCTTATGCATGAGAATCGTCAGGGTGAGCAGGATGCTGGTCAGCGTAATGATGACGATCAATGTAATTTTCAGAGCTGCCACGTTCTTCTTCCGATTCTTTCAGATACTTCAACGCTGAGTAGTCTAGCGAATAACCAAAGGATAAAGCCAGCGGTGCGCCGAAGTGTTGCTTCTTCGGCGCACCGCTGAATTAATGGATCACAGTTCCTGGAAGCGTGCCATGGCTGCGAAGGAATCTGCCTTCAGCGAAGCTCCACCGACAAGTGCACCATCAACATCAGGCTGGCTCATGAGCTCCTTAATGTTTCCGGGCTTTGCGGAACCGCCGTACAGGACTCGGGTCGAGTCAGCAGTCGCATCACCGTAGTCTGCGCGGAGAGCCTCACGGATGGCCCCGCACACTTCCTGCGCGTCATCGGCGGTTGCGGTTTCGCCGGTGCCAATTGCCCAGATGGGCTCGTAGGCGATGACGATCTTCGCAACGTCTTCCCCGCTCCAGCCTACGAGGGCAGCGCGAACTTGACCGAGGACGAACTCAACGTGAGTTCCAGCCTTACGGACATCAAGAGCCTCGCCGCAGCACAGGATCGGAGTCATGCCAGCATCAAAGGCCTTGCGTGCCTTCTGTCCGACCAACTGATCGGATTCATTGTGGTACTCACGACGTTCTGAGTGTCCGACAACAACGTAAGAGCAACCCAGCTTGGTCAGCATCTCAGAGGAGATTTCCCCGGTGAATGCACCATTGTCATGGACAGAAATATCCTGTGCGCCGTACTTGATCTGAAGCTCGTCAGCGTCAACGACGGTCTGAACGGTGCGAAGATCAGTGAAGGGAGGGATCACTAGGACCTCGCAGCGCGAGTAATCGAAGTTGTGATCCGAGAGTTCCATTGCCAGACCCTGGACAAGGTGATTGGCCTCGAGGTGATCGAGGTTCATCTTCCAGTTACCGGCCATCAAAGGGGTACGTGTCATTATTCAGTCCTCCAAAACTGCAATACCGGGGAGAACCTTGCCTTCAAGAAGTTCAAGAGAAGCTCCGCCACCGGTAGAAATGTGAGAGAAAGTGGATTCGTCGAAACCAAGGTTACGAACAGCAGATGCCGAGTCACCGCCACCGATGACGGTGAAGGCGCTGCCTTCGCTCATAGCGCGCGCAACTGCCTTCGTTCCTTCAGCAAAAGCCGGGAACTCGAAGACGCCCATGGGGCCGTTCCACACAACGGTCTTTGCAGACGCGATCGCATCTGCAAAGAGTTCGCGGCTCTTCGGGCCGATATCGAGGCCCATCTGATCAGCCGGGATTGCGTCAGCGTCAACCACAGTTGCGGGAGCGTCGGCGGCGAACTCCGGAGCAACGACAGTGTCAACGGGGAGCAGAAGCTCGACGCCGTTCTTCGCAGCGGTCTCCATGTAACCCTGCACCGTAGGAATCTGATCCGCTTCGAGAAGAGACTTGCCAACCTCATAGCCCTTTGCAGCCAAGAAGGTGTAAGCCATACCGCCACCGATGATCAGCTTGTCAGCCTTGGACAGCAGGTTCGCAATAACTCCGAGCTTGTCGGAAACCTTCGAGCCACCGAGGACCACGACATAGGGACGCTCGGGATCGTTGACGGCCTTGCCCAAGGACTCAATTTCCTTGACAACAAGAAGACCAGCGGCGCTGGGAAGAAGCTTGGCGACATCGTAAACGGAAGCCTGCTTGCGGTGAACAACGCCGAAACCATCCGAAACAAAAGCATCTGCGAGCGATGCAAGCTGAGCAGCGAAAGCTTCACGCTCAGCGTCATCCTTCGAGGTTTCTGCTGCGTTGAAACGTACGTTCTCCAGCAGAACAATTTCGCCGGGTTGAGCGGCAGCGACAGCTGCACGCGCACCTTCGCCAACAGTATCGGAAGCAAGGGTAACCTTCACGCCGGTGAGTTCTTGGAGTCGGCGAGCAACCGGTGCCAATGAGAAAGCGGGGTTGACCTGTCCCTTGGGACGGCCAAGGTGAGCTGCGATTACGACCTTTGCGCCACCATCGAGAAGCAGCTTAATGGTAGGAAGCGCGGCACGAATACGGCCATCGTCGGTAATGTTCTGGTCGCCGTCGAGGGGGACATTGAAATCCGAGCGAAGCAGAACGCTCTTTCCGGAAAGGTCACCCAGGCTATCGATCGTCCTCATGGAATTCTCCTCATATCGTAAAGAATTGAACTGGTGAGTAGTGAACTGGGCCCGTATACGTTTGCACGTACACGGGCCCAGAACTTAGTACATCACGCTCAGCGCGCCTATCAGGCGAGCTTGGAGCCGACCAGTGAGGTCAGGCGAACGAGAGCGTTCGAGTAGCCCCACTCGTTGTCGTACCAGGAGAGAACCTTAACCAGGTTGCCGATAACCTTGGTCTCGGTTGCATCGAAGATCGAGGTGTGGGGGTTGCCCACGATATCGGTCGAAACGATCGGATCTTCGGTGTACTCGAGAACGCCCTTGAGTTCGCCCTCGGCAGCGGCCTTGACGGCAGCCTGAATAGCCTCAACCGAGACCTCCTTCGAAGCAACGAAGGTCAGGTCGGTCAGAGAACCGGTCGGGGTGGGAACGCGGACTGCGAGTCCGTCGAACTTGCCCTTCAGTTCGGGCAGAACCAGAGCAACAGCCTGAGCCGCACCGGTCTTGGTGGGGATCATGTTGAGAGCTGCTGCACGTGCACGACGCAGATCCTTGTGGGGAGCGTCGAGAACGCGCTGGTCACCGGTGTAGGAGTGGATGGTGGTCATGATGCCGCGCTCGATACCAAAGTTCTCGTGGAGAACCTTGGCCAGAGGAGCAAGGCAGTTGGTGGTGCACGAAGCGTTGGAGATGATGTTCATGGTGGCGGGATCGTAATCGCCATCGTTCACACCCATAACGAAGGTGCCGTCAACGTTCTTTGCAGGCGCCGAAATGACAACCTTCTTTGCGCCGGCTGCGATGTGTGCAGCTGCCTTCTCACCATCGGTGAAGAAACCGGTGGATTCGACGACAACCTCAACACCGAGCTCGCCCCAAGGCAGGTCGGCAGGATCGCGCTGTGCGAGAACCTTGATGTGCTTTCCGTCAACGATGATGCCCTCATCGTCGTAGGAAACCTCACCATTGAAGCGACCCATGATCGAGTCGTACTTCAGCAGGTGTGCCAGAGTCTTATTGTCGGTCAGATCGTTAACTGCAACGACCTCGAGATCTGCGCCCTGCTCAATTGCAGCGCGGAAGAAGTTACGACCGATGCGGCCGAAGCCGTTAATGCCAACGCGGGTGGTCACTGTTGTCCTCCTGCTTGTGCCCCCTGCGGGACACACTTTCTGTATCAACCATGAAGATGCGGTTTGCATCTATGGCCCGCAGTGCTCTGCGGTTCCAGTACTCCTAATCTACACCCTCACTGCCACAGATGAGGGTGAACTAAGTCCTTAGAGAGCTGAGCCACATTATGCTGAAAGAGAGATCTCAGTCACCGTCGAGCATGTCAAGAGTGAGCGCGGACTCGGTATCAGGGATTCCACGATCGTGCGCTACCTTGTCCGCCATCGCGAGAAGCCTGCGAATACGTCCCGCTACTGCGTCCTTCGTCAAAGGAGGATCAGTGTGTTTCCCCAGTTCCTCAAGCGAGGCCTGCTTAAATTTAATGCGCAGTTCACCCGCTTCGCGCAAGTGCTCAGGGACATCATCGCCAAGAATAGCGAAAGCGCGCTCCACTCTTGCGCCGGCGGCGACCGCAGCGCGCGCACTGCGCCGAAGGTTAGCGTCGTCAAAATTAGCAAGACGATTAGCCGAGCCACGTGCCTCGCGGCGTTCACGCCTCTGTTCCCATGAGCGATGAGTTGCCGGGGCTCCAAGCGCCCGAATCAGCGCACTGATTGCTTCAGAGTCACGAGCTGTCACTCGATCCGAACCGCGCACTTCTTTGGAGCGAACAACCGCGCCAAGCTTGCGCGCCAGTCCGACCATCGCCAAGGCAACCTCTGGTCCCGGACACGTGATTTCCAAAGATGACGAACGCCCGGGTTCCAGAAGTGAGCCACGCGCGAGGAAAGCTCCACGCCAGACCGCTGCAGCCTCGTCCTTGCCTGCTGCAACAAGCGCCGCCGGCAGCCCGCGGACCGGCCGCCCCGCAGCATCAACGAGGCCACTGAGACGTGCGAGTTCATCCGCCCGGTGCACGACCCGAACCACGTAGCGCTTGCCCCGGCGCAGTGACGAGCCCGAAACCACAACAACGAAGGACTCGACGTTGTAAAGAGTTGAGAGGAAAGCGCGAAGACGGCGGACCGCAACGGAAGAATCAAGTTCGGCCTCGATGAGGATGCGGCCACCCACTAGGTGAAGACCACCCGAAAAACGAAGAATCGCGCAGACCTCGGCCGCCATCGCGGACTGCGAAGTAACCGCGCTACGGGCAAGCTCATCCTTCATATCCGATGTGAGGGACACCTTTACTCCTTTAGAGAAAGTACAAGCACTGTGAGAAATCAGGGAAGCCAGGTCTCGCTACGACCAACTTCACCAAGGAAACCATCAAAAGCATCTCGTAAGGCCGCGGCCAGACGAAGAGGATCATGGTGAGGCTCGCCGTCGCCCGTGCGCACCTGGCGAAGGAGGACTCGCGCACCCAAAGCATCAGCGGCCTCGGCAAGGTCATCAATATCATCAGTCGTCGTCGGATCAGCAATGACGACATCGAGCTTGAAACTCGGTGCATACCGGGCAATAACGCGAACATGGTCAGCCGTGGTCATCGTGTCTGTTTCCCCGCGTTGACGCGAGAGATTCAAAATGAGCGCACGATGGGCTTCGGTGGTGACCAGCGAACGGTGAAGTTCAGGAACCAACAGGTGCGGAATCACCGACGTGTACCACGAACCTGGTCCTAGAACAACCCAGTCGGCCTCAGAGATCGCTTCAGTGACAGCTGCAGGAACGCGCGGCTTTGCTGGGGTCAAACGAACCGCTTCAACCGTCCCGGGGGCAATCGCAACTTTCGATTGTCCCTTCACCGTGTAGTGCCGGCCGTTGTCATCCATATCAGCTTCAATGCTCAGTGGATCGACAGACATCGGAAGCACGCGCCCCTGAGCGCCTAAGAGGCGACCAACAAAATCGAGTCCCTCTACCGGATCATCGAGAAGCTGCCACAAACCGGCAATGACGATGTTACCAACTGCATGTCCATCCATTGGGCCGCTGGTCTTCAAGCGCATTTGGAAAACATCGCGCCACGTCAGCCCCCACTCTGTTTCTTCACACAGTGAGGCAAGCGCCATGCGCAAGTCGCCAGGTGGGAGAATCGGCATTTCTGAGCGCAGACGTCCAGAAGAACCACCATCGTCTGCAACTGTGACAACAGCGGTGAGCTGACGCGTGATGTGTCGAAGGGCGCGAAGAGTTGCGGACAATCCGTGTCCGCCACCCAGAGCGACGACACGATTATTCGAATCGCCGCGCTGCATCCACCCAGCAGCATCAACGTAGGTCATCGACTATTCCTTTCCCATATCGCGGTGCGTGACGCGAACACTAAATCCATGTTCACGCAGCCGGCGGGCAATGAGCTCTGCGCTCGCCACTGAACGGTGCTTCCCGCCCGTGCACCCAACTGCGATCGTCGTGTACCGCTTGAGCTCACCAATATACCCCCTGAGCATGGGAGCGAGGAGATCTGCGTAGCCCAGAACAAAGTCACGAGCACCGGGTTGTGAAAGCACATAGTCAGCGACGGGTTGGTCTTTTCCTGTCAGATGGCGCAGTTCATCGACCCAGTAAGGGTTCTTTAAGAAACGAACGTCCAGAACATGATCTGCATCCAGGGGAAGTCCATGCTTAAACCCAAAGGATTCAACCGTAATTCGAAGTGGAACATCACCGGCATCGGCGATTACATCACGAATATGTCGCGTCAGATCGTGAACAGACATCCCCGAGGTATCAATGACGACATCTGCCGCGCGCCGAACCGGAGCAAGTGCGCGGGCCTCGGCGTGAATTCCTTCGAGAAGAGTGCCGTCTCCTTGAAGCGGGTGAGGGCGTCGATTCGATTCATAACGCCGAACCAACGTGTCCGTCGAGGCTTCAAGGAAGAACACTCGATAGGTCACTCCAAGCTCGCGCAGCTGTTCAAGGGAACGAGCGAAGTCAGCAAAAAACTCTCGGGAACGTACATCAACAACGACAGCTAGACGGTGCACTCCCCCGCCGTCTGGGGACATCATTCCCACGAGGGCAGGAAGCATAGCCGGTGGGAGATTATCGACAACGTACCAGTCAAGATCTTCAAGAGCGCGAGCGGCACCGGTTCGTCCTGCACCTGAACAGCCGGTGATGATCACGACTTCGTTTGAACCCGGATCGGGAACCTCTGGGGCAATCTCATCAAGCAACGGAATCCCTCCAGGAACAGTGTCCTCAGTGGGAACGGGGGGCATAGGGATATCGCTCATAGTCCTATGGTGCCATTTGTTGACGATTGTTACCGAAGTTTCGCCACTTTAGTCAGTTTTCTGCTCAGGGTTCAACGCATCGAAAATAGTCTGCGCAAGGGTATCTCCAATCCCAGGCACTTCGGCGATGGCCCCGACAGTGGCCTCGCGGATCTTCTTCACCGAACCAAAGCGGCGCAGGAGCGCCTTTTGTCGGGAGGGGCCAACGCCCGGGATCTCGTCAAGAACCGAACGCTGCTGGGTCTTTGCACGACGTTTCCTATGAGCAGTGATTGCAAAACGATGGGATTCATCGCGCACATATTGGAGCATGTACAAGGCAGCCGAGGTCCTGGGGAAAATGACCGGGAAATCTTCTCCTGGAATCCACACTTCTTCCAATCGTTTGGCCAAGCCAATCAGCGGAATATCGATTCCCATTGCGTCGAGTGCACTGCGTGCAGCATTCACTTGAGGAAGACCGCCATCGACGACCACAAGATCTGGCCGATAGGAAAAACGCCGTGGTCTCCCGCTAGCATCGACCGGACCGGACTCGAAAGCAATACCCTCATCATCTTCGCCATCTTCACCGTTTTCCTCGGCCAGGAGACGACGGAAACGTCTCCGCAATACTTCATCCATTGCCGAGGTGTCGTCCGGCGTCCCATTTCCGTCATCACCATGGATGTTGAAGTGCCGATAGGCATCTTTACGCGGGGTGCCGTCTTCAAAGACGACCATCGATCCGACCTGCTGCTGCCCCTGAGTATGCGAAATGTCGTAACACTCGATTCGAAGAGGCGCGGCAGGAAGATCAAGGTATTGCGCCAATTCATCCATTGCTTGGCCTCGTTGAGCAAGATCGCCCGAACGGCGAGTCTTGTGAAGCACCAGGGCCTGCTTCGCATTCTCCTTCACAGTCTCCATAAGCTGGGCCTTATTTCCCCTTTGGGGGACATGAATATCGACGATGCCGCCGCGTTTGCCCGCAAGCCACTGAGCCAGTGTCTCTCGATCATCTGGCATGACGCTGACAAGAATTTCTCGGGGAACCGCACGCGTAGGAGTGTGGACAACATCATCGACAGAGACTGCTTGGGCCTGCTCAATGGCGCGCGCTCCCGTTCCAGAGTCCTCCGGTATTTCGGAGTAAATCTGTTCGAAAAGCCGAGACATGAGCTCCGATTCATCAGCATCATCATCGCGCTCAATCACCCAGCCACGGGTACCGCGGATTCTTCCGCCGCGGACGTGGAAAACATGAACAGCTGCATCCAATTCATCGCTCACAAGAGCAAAAATATCCGCATCCGTTCCGTCGCCCAGAACCATGGTGTTCTTTTCGAGCACCGTTCGCAGCGCCTGTAAATCGTCGCGTTTTTCAGCCGCGGTTTCAAAATCAAGCTGAGCGCTTGCTTCGCGCATCTCGGCCTCGATCTGGCGCAATACGGGAGTTGCCCGGCCTTCCATGAACTCGCACATTGCTTGGGCAAGAGCTCGATGTTCTTCTTGAGAGATACGCCCGACACAAGGGGCTGAGCACTTATCGATATAGCCCAATAGACACGGGCGCCCTTGCGCCTGCGCACGACGAAAGACCCCGGCTGAACAGGTTCGCAGCGGAAACACTCGCAAGAGGAGATCAATGGTCTCTCGAATCGCCCACACCTTTGTGTAGGGTCCAAAGTATCGACTGTCCTTCCGGCGCGCCTCGCGCGTGACCTGAACTCGGGGATACTTCTCCCCCATGCTGACCGCCAGATAGGGATAGGACTTGTCGTCCTTAAACATCACGTTAAAGCGTGGATTGAATTCTTTAATCCACGTGAATTCCAAAGTGAGCGCTTCAATTTCGCTACGTACAACGGTCCATTGAACCGAGGCCGCAGTCGTGACCATTTTCTGGGTGCGGGGATGTAGATTGGCTAGATCCTGAAAATAGTTGGTCAAACGCGCACGAAGATTTTTGGCTTTCCCAACGTAGATCACTTGCCCCTGTTCGTCGCGAAAACGGTACACCCCGGGATCGGTCGGGATTTCCCCGGTTTTCGGACGATAGGTTGATGGATCAGCCATTCTTTTAGCCTAGCCGCGCCATGAACTTTGTGCGCACCCAGCAGGCCTATGGAAAAACTCTTGGTGCTGGGTTTATCATTTCTTGAAGTTACCGGTGCGGAAAGGTTCGTCATGTTTACCCAGGCCCAAGAAGTTATCGACTTCATTGCACAAGAAGAGATCGCGTACATTGATGTGCGCTTCTGTGATCTTCCCGGCGTTCAGCAACACTTCACGATTCCCGCCAGCGAACTCGAGGCCTCGGTCCTTAAAGACGGCCTGATGTTCGACGGCTCCTCAGTTCGGGGCTTCACGCAAATCCACGAGTCGGACATGAAACTGATTCCCGATCTGTCCTCTGCTTTTGTTGATCCTTTCCGCGCTAGCAAGACACTGGTCATTATTTTCTCGATCGTCGACCCTTTCACCGATGAGCCCTTCTCGCGCGACCCGCGCCAAGTCGCTGCCAAGGCCGAGGCTTACCTGCGTTCGACCGGAATTGCCGATACGTGCTACATCGGAGCAGAAGCTGAGTTCTTCGTTTTCAATGACGTTCGCTACCAAGTGAGTCCGCAACACACCTTCTACGCTCTCGATTCTGACGAGGCCTACTGGAATACCGGACGCAGCGAGGCGGGTGGAAACCTCGGGTACAAGGTTCCCGTCAAGGGCGGATACTTCCCGGTCTCCCCCGCTGATGACTTCACCGACCTGCGTGATGAAATGGCTAACCTCTTGACCGAGGTCGGACTTACCCTTGAACGCGCCCACCACGAGGTTGGTTCTGGCGGCCAGCAGGAAATCAACTACCGCTTCAATACCCTGATGGCCGCAGCTGATGACATGATGAAGTTCAAGTACGTCATCAAGAACGCTGCCCGCGCCGCCGGCCTGTCTGCCACCTTCATGCCCAAACCGATCTTCGGAGACAACGGCTCGGGAATGCACACACACCTGTCACTGTGGAAGAACGGCGAGCCTCTTTTCTACGACGAACGAGGCTACGGTTCACTTTCCGACACCGCACGCTGGTTCATTGGCGGACTACTGGAGCACGCTCCCGCGCTTTTGGCGTTCACCAATCCGTCGGTTAATTCTTTCCGACGCCTTGTTCCAGGTTTCGAGGCTCCGATTAACCTCGTCTATTCGGCGCGCAATCGCAGCGCCTGCATTCGTATCCCTGTAACAGGAACTTCACCGGCTGCAAAGCGTGTCGAATACCGAGTTCCCGATCCCAGTGCGAACCCCTATCTTTCCTTCGCTGCATGCCTCATGGCGGGAATTGATGGAATTAAGCGCCGCATTGAACCCGCTGCGCCAATCGACAAGGACCTCTACGAACTACCGAGCGCCGACTACGACTCGATCGCAAAGATCCCTTCAAGCTTGGAGGGCGCACTCGAAGCGCTTCGCAATGATTACGAGTTCCTCACTGAAGGCGATGTCTTCACAGAAGACCTGATCGAAACCTGGATTAACTATAAAGAAACGGTGGAGATTGCCCCCATGCGAGCTTATCCTCACCCGTACGAATTCCAGCTGTACTACGATCTGTGAGCTAGATGGCATTAGATTTGGCGCTACTATGCCTAGTGTCAACCTGAAACGTAGGTCTGAAACGGAGACGCAATGAAACGCTTGCGCGATGGCTCGTACACCATCAAGCCCACGTTCACGATTCACACCGATGAGCTACTTCCGGATCTATTCATGCGGCGAGCAGAAGCACATCCGGATCAGGTTGTCGTTGAAACACGTAGTTCTGTTGGTGCGGTTCGATCGATGACCGCAGCTGAGCTCCAACGTCAAGTCGAATACACCGCCTGCGGCCTTATTGGACTGGGCATTGAGTCCGGAGACTCTATTGCGATCCTCGCCTCCACCTCTTTTGAGTGGATGCTTCTGGACCTCGCCTTGCTCTCCATTGGCGCAGTTACGGTACCCATCTACGAATCCGACTCAGCGTCTCAGATTCAGCACATCCTCGAGGATGCACACGTTGTTCGTGTCTTTACCGCAACAACTCAACAGTCTGAACTTGTCCGTACGGTTGCCCCCGATTTTACGCGAGCAATTGAGAGCTTCGATCAAGGAGCCTTGCGCACTATCGCACGGGCCGCACGCAACGTTTCAATTGATAACATCAAGGAACGTCGTTCATCTTTAAGCTCCTCGTCGATCGCAACGATCATCTATACATCGGGCACGACGGGCGTCCCAAAGGGAGTTGTCCTCACTCACGCGAATTTCCTCGCGACGATCGCAGGCACACGCCAGGTGCTGGGTGAGGTCATCGATTCGCCTGATACTCGTCTCTTGCTCTTCCTCCCCGTCGCACACGTTTTGGCACGTTTGGTGATGCACGTTGTGCTCTCCGGTGCTGGCGTTTTAGGTTTCTCGCCGAATATCAAGAATTTGCTTCCTGATATCCAGGCGTTCAAGCCTTCAATCCTGCTTGTCGTTCCTCGCGTTCTTGAGAAGGTTTATAACGCTGCTTCCTCTAAGGCCGGTGGCGGTCTTAAGGGACGAATGTTCGCGTGGAGTGCAAAGCAGGCGCGCAGCTACTCTGTGGCTCAGCAGCGCACTTTCGGCCCTTCGCTGACGAAGAAACTTCGTCACGGCCTCGCAGATGCACTCGTCCTCAAAAAGATTCGCTCCGTCCTCGGACCGAACTTGCGCTACATCGTCTCCGGCGGCGCACCACTGGCAACCGATCTCGCTCAGTTCTATGCCGGCATGGGAATCACTCTTATCCAGGGTTACGGCCTGTCAGAAACAACCGGTCCGATCGCAGTTCAGCATCTGGGAGCAAACCCGATTGGAACCGTTGGCCTTCCCCTTCCTGGTAATTTCATCAAAATTGCCAAGGACGGCGAAATCCTTGTCCGAGGCCAGGCAGTTATGCCCGGTTACTATCACCTTCCCGAAGAAACTCAGGCAGTCATGCCCGATGGACGCTGGTTCCACACAGGCGATATCGGCTCTATCTCGCGTAACGGTCAGCTCTCCATTACCGGTCGTAAGAAGGAATTGATCGTCACTGCGGGCGGTAAGAACGTCTCCCCAGAGATCCTCGAAGACGCTCTTGCGACACACCCGCTCATCGCGAACGTCATTGTCGTCGGCGATCAACGTCCCTTCATCGGCGCTCTGATTACCTTGGATGCCGAAATGCTCCCCGATTGGCTTCGCAAGCACGGGCTGCCCCGCTGCTCCCCTGCCGAGGCCGCACAACTTTCTGAAGTTCAGGCCTCGCTTGAGCGCGCAATCGAGCGCGCAAATAAGGCTGTCTCTCGCGCCGAATCTATCCGCAAGTTCCGCATTATTGACGCCAGCTTCACCGTAGAAAACGGATACGTTACACCTTCGATGAAGCTGCGTCGCCGCAAAGTGATCGCGGACTACGCGCACGAGATTGATGAGCTTTACGGAGGACCCGTTGAAGCGACTGAAAGGCCGCGCCGCAGGTTCTCCTTCCGACGACGCGAGCACTGACGTCCTCGGCCTCATCGCAACAATTACCGAAAGGGAAAACAGATGACAGTACGCAGGCTTGCAGACGGTTCGTGGGAGTCTCCGGCTACGCGACAGGCAACTCCCGAAATGAACATTCCGAAGATGCTTCGCTTGCGTGCTGAAAACTACCCCTCACAGGTAGCGATCGAACGCCGCTCTCCGGTTGGGGCGTGGCGGCCGGTCACCATTGATCAGTTTTTAGCTGATGCGGACTCTCTTGCGCGCGGATTGATTGCTCTGGGGCTTGAGCCGGGAGAGCATCTGGCAATCCTCGCACCCACATCCTACGAGTGGGCACTCGTTGACGTTGCCGCCCTGTCGTGTGGAGCAATCACCGTACCGATCTACGAAACAGACTCGGCTGTCCAGATTGCCCATATTCTCAAAGATGCCGACGTTCGCATTGTCATCACTGCGACATCTCAACAAGCTGAGCTTGTCCAGTCTGTTCGCACTGAGCGCGTTCGGCAGATCTTATCGATCGACAAGGGTGCTCAAAGGGTCTTGGCTCAGGCCGGGATTGAAGTACCGATTGAAAAAGTTCGAGAGCGCACTGACGCAGTAGCACTCGAGGACGAAGCAACGATCATTTACACCTCCGGAACCACCGGTGTTCCCAAGGGCGTCGTGCTGACTCACGGCAATTTCATTAGCCCAATGCTTCAGGCCTACGACTTCTTGCCTCTCCTCATTAACGACCCGCGTTCTCGTTCGCTCCTGTTTTTGCCTGTCGCACACGTCCTCGCACGTTTTGTCATGTACTGTTTGCTGGCAGGTCAAGGGGTCGTTGCTTTCTCCCCTGATACACGCAACTTGGTTGATGACATCGCCACATTCAAGCCGAGTATGCTTCTTGTCGTTCCGCGTGTTTTGGAGAAGGTTTTCAATGCCGCTTCGGCCAAAGCTGGCGGTGGTTTCAAGGGACGTATGTTCTCCTGGGCCGCCCAGCAAGCACGTGCACTATCTCAAGCCACTGCGTACGCGAACACCCCCAAACCCGAATCCCTGGTTGCAGGTCCGCTCCCCGACACGACGCCGGTGCCTGACGCCTCGGAAATCCCCTCGCCCGGCCCTTCGACATTGCTCAAGATTCGCGGTCGAGTCGCCGACGCTTTGGTCCTCTCGAAGGTCAAGGCGATTCTCGGCCCCAATCTGCACACGATTATTTCGGGTGGTGCTCCTCTAGCTCTCGACCTCGCGAATTTTTACCGTGGTTTGGGTATTACGCTCCTGCAGGGCTACGGGCTCTCCGAAACAACTGGTCCGATCACTGTCGAGACCCCGGAAGATTTTCCCCCAGACAGCGTTGGGTTCGTGTGGCCGGGTAACCAAGCAAAGTTGGCTTCCGATGGTGAGCTCCTTGTCCGCGGGATCTCCGTTTCGCGCGGGTACCATAATCTTCCCGAGGCGACAGCTGAGGCCTTCGTTGACGGCTGGTTTAGGACTGGGGATCTTGCTTCGATTGACGATCGAGGCCACGTACGGATTACCGGCCGTAAGAAGGAATTGATCGTCACTGCGGGTGGTAAGAATGTTTCTCCAGAGATTTTGGAAGATGCTCTTTCCACTCATCCCCTCATCGCAAACATTATCGTCGTCGGCGATAACCGCCCCTATATTGGCGCGCTCATCTCCCTAGATACCGAGATGCTCCCCGAGTGGCTTCGCTCGCATGGACTGCCCATCGTGGATGCGGCACAAGCTGCCGAACTCCCGGCAGTTCGTGAGTCTTTGGAACGCGCGATCGCCCGGGCGAATAAGAAGGTCTCACGCGCGGAGTCGATTCGACGCTATCGCATTGTTAATGCCGCCTTCACCGTGGAGAACGGCTATATGACTCCCTCTTTGAAGCTGAAGCGACGTCGAGTACTGGCAGACTTTGCCGATGAGGTAGAAGCGCTCTACGAATCCGGGACGACTCCCGAAGCTCAGTAAAGTTGTGCGGGGCGGCTAGAGAGTATCTAGTCGCCCCGTTGTTTATGCAACTGAGAAGTGCTTACTTCCCGTTGAAGATCTCTGCCAAGAATTGACCGGTAAAGGACTCCTCGACCTGTGCAACTTCTTCAGGAGTACCTTCGGCAACAACAGTGCCGCCTCCGCTGCCTCCTTCAGGTCCCATGTCGATCACCCAGTCAGCACTCTTAATGACATCCAAGTTGTGCTCAATAACGATAACCGTATTGCCCTTGTCAACGAGGCTTTGCAAGACGAGCAGCAACTTGCGGATATCTTCCGTATGCAAACCCGTCGTAGGTTCGTCGAGAACGTAGACAGTACGGCCAGTTGAGCGTCGTTGGAGTTCTGAGGCGAGTTTTACGCGTTGCGCTTCACCGCCCGACAGCGTGGTCGCCGCCTGGCCGAGGCGCACATAGCCCAATCCAACTTCCACCAAAGTGTTCAGGTGGCGCGCGATACGCGAGATCGGCGCGAAGAACTCTGCGGCCTCGGCAATGGGCATATTGAGAACGTCAGCGACGCTCTTTCCCTTGTACAAGATCTCCAGCGTTTCGCGGTTATAGCGAGCGCCATGGCAGACTTCGCAGGGAACGTAGACGTCCGGAAGGAAGTTCATCTCGATCTTAAGAGTGCCGTCGCCCTTGCAGGATTCGCACCGACCTCCCTTGACGTTGAAGGAGAAGCGGCCCGGACCGTAGCCACGTAACTTCGCTTCAGGGACCTCAGCAAAGAGTTTACGGATCTGATCCCACACACCTGTATAGGTCGCGGGGTTAGAACGCGGCGTCCGACCGATCGGCGACTGGTCGACATGCACGACCTTATCGAGCTCATCGGTTCCAGTAACCGAGCGATGTCGTCCGGGAACGAGGCGTGCACCGTTGAGGCGCGTTGCCAGTGAACGGTAGAGAATCTGGTTGACCAGAGTCGACTTTCCCGAACCTGATACACCTGTTACGGCAATAAATGTTGAGAGTGGGAAGGAAACCGTCACATCTTTCAGGTTGTTCTCGTAGGCACCCTTCACCGTAATTTGTCGCTGGGGATCTCGCGGACGCCTAGTGGCGGGAACAGAAATTGAGCGCTTTCCACTTAAATATTGACCGGTCAGAGAACGCTTATTCTGGCGAAGTTCGTCAAGCGTTCCACTGTGGACAATCCACCCACCGTTCTCGCCAGCGCCAGGACCAACGTCAACAATCCAGTCAGCTGCTTCAATCGTCTCTTCGTCGTGTTCGACAACGATCAGAGTATTTCCAAGATCGCGAAGTCTTTCCAAGGTCGCAATAAGCTTGCGATTGTCGCGTTGGTGAAGACCGATTGAGGGTTCGTCGAGAACATAGAGCACCCCGACAAGGCCTGAACCGATCTGTGTCGCGAGACGGATGCGCTGCGCTTCCCCGCCGGAAAGGGTGGCGGCGCCTCGTGAAAGGGTCAGATAAGACAAGCCAACGTCAACGAGGAAGTTCAAACGCGCACGAATCTCAGTCAAGATCGGTGCGGCAATGACCGAGGACCGCTGCTCAAACTCAACATGATCCAGATGGCTCTTCGCCTGACTGATCGACAGATCCGATAGCTGCGCAATCGATAAATCACCTACGGTGACGGCAAGAACTTCCGGACGAAGCCGAGCTCCATGGCACGCACTACAGGGCACCTCGCGCATGTAGGAGTCCATCCGGTCAACCACAAGCTGTGATTCAGTTTCTTCTTTCTTGCGCTGAATGTAGGTCAGTGCGCCTTCGAACCCGGTCGTGTAGGAACGTTCGCGTCCCCAACGGTTTCGGAACTTAACCTTTACCTCGTAATTGCGACCGTTGAGGATGGCATCGCGAACTTCAGCAGGGAGATCTTTCCACGGAGTGTCCATGGAGAATCCGAGTTCTTGAGAAAGCGCCGTCAGAAGGTGCTTGTGGTACTTAAAATTCGAATTCCAGACAATGACAGCACCCTGTGCGAGAGAAAGCTCCTCATCTGGAACGACAAGTTCGGGATCGACTTCAAGCTTCGAGCCAAGCCCTGAGCACTCCGGACACGCGCCGTAGGGAGCGTTGAATGAGAAGGTCCGTGGTTCAATCTCATCCAAAGTGAGTGGGTGGTCATTGGGGCACGAACGTTTCTCCGAATACTTACGGCGTCGCTCGGGATCATCCTCTTCCAGATCGATGCAATCAATCACGACAAGACCATCGGATAGACGCAGCGATGTTTCGACAGAATCGGTCAAGCGTTGACGCATACCTTCGCGGACAACAAGGCGATCAACAACGACTTCAATCGTGTGCTTGAGCTTCTTTTCGAGAGGAGGAACCTCTTCCAAACGCATCAATTGTCCGTCGACAATCGCACGTACATATCCGGAAGCTTTGAGTTCTTCAAGAAGATCTTGATATTCACCCTTGCGTCCGCGAACTACGGGAGCAAGTACCTGGAAGCGTGTTCCCTCCGGCATTGAGCGCACACGGTCGACAATCTGCTGTGGAGTTTGAGCTTGAATACGTGCGCCGCATGTTGGGCAATGCGCGATACCCGCGCGTGCATACAACAGACGCAGGTAGTCGTGGATCTCGGTAATTGTGCCCACCGTCGAGCGAGGATTACGCGATGTCGACTTTTGGTCGATCGAAACCGCCGGGGACAGCCCTTCGATGAAGTCAACGTCAGGCTTATCCATCTGGCCGAGGAATTGCCGTGCGTATGAGGACAAAGACTCAACGTAGCGTCGCTGTCCTTCGGCAAAAATCGTATCGAAAGCGAGAGAGGACTTGCCGGAGCCTGATAGTCCTGTAAAGACAATCATTGAATCGCGAGGGAGGTCAAGATCGACGCCCTTGAGATTGTGCTCGCGCGCACCGCGGACAATTAACTGATCATGCACTCAATCAGTTTACGTGTTGACACGTTCTTTTTCTCGAACATGTGTTCTTAATCGCGCGCGCGTCCTTCTTCTTCGGCTTCACGAAGTCGACCCAAATAGAGGACACGCGAGAACGCCTCAATCACGGCACCAGCACACAGTCCAGCACATACGATGACAAGCCACAAAGAAGCTGAAGGCCACTCAAATGCGAAGAAGTGACGGGCAACCGGAATGAAGACGCCGAGTACTCCCCCGGCGGCCATCGTACAGATGAGTGCAATGCGCCAAGGCACAAGAGGACGTGCAGTAATTGACAACAGCCATAGCCCCGCGATCAACACAGTAAGAGCTGCCGCCGTGGATCCTAGCGCGGTTCCATCTCCAACCGAAGAATAGACAGCAAGAGCACTGACGCCCAGAACAATGCCACTGGGAATGGCAAGAGAGAGAGTTCGCACGAGGAATCCCGGAACATAACGCCTATTGTTTGGCCCAAGCGCAATAAAGAACGCGGGAATGCCAATGGTCAAGGTGTCGACGTAGGTAAAGTGGCGCGGCAAGAATGGATAACGCCATGCGAAAATCGCGCTCAGAATCACAAAGAGCGTCGCGTAGGTTGTCTTGGCGAGGAACAGAGAAGAGACGCGCTCCATATTCGCCATGATGCGTCGACCTTCGCCCAGAACGCTCGGTAACACAGAGAACTTCTGATCAACCAAGACAAGCTGCGAAACGGCTTTTGTCGCTGCGGCCCCGTTACCCATTGCAATACCAAGATCCGCGTCTTTGAGTGCAAGGGCGTCATTAACGCCATCACCTGTCATCGCGACGCAGTGTTTTTGGGTCTGAAGAGCCTTGACCAACGCCCGTTTCTGTTCGGGAGTCACGCGCCCAAAGACATCAGTAGATTCAACGATCGCCAAGAATTCAGGTGAGGTCGGATCACTCGGAAGCTGCCGTGCATCAAATGCTTGAGGCGCATTGCCATCCGGCGATTGCAAACCAACTTGAGCTGCCAGCGCGGCAACAGTTGTCGGGCTATCACCAGAAATAATCCGGACGCGCACTCCTTGCCTACGAAAATATTCCAGCGTCTCACGGGCATCATCTCGAAGGTCTTCCTCAAGGACAAGCAACGCAAGAGGCATGGGACGCTCAGGAAGCGTCTGGTCCTGAATTCTTTCGCCAAAGCGAACGACGACGAGGACACGCAAGCCCTCTTCGGCGTACAAGCGGACTTTTTGACGAAGACCTTCAAGTTCCGCGATCCCATCGATGAGCATCTCGGGAGCACCCATGACAATCGAGGACTCTGCAGTCCCCCATGCCGCCCACTTTCGTGCCGAGGAGAAGGGAATCGTCCATGAATCTACACAATGTTCTAAGGGTAAGGAAGAATCTGAATCCAAGTACTCCTTCACCGCATGGGCAGTCGCATTGGTTTCGTCATCGTTCAGCACGCGAAGAGCAGTAAAAAGCTCCCCATCAAAATCGTGAGTCTCAAGGACTTCAAGCGAACGCAAACGAATCCCACCGGTCGTCAGCGTGCCAGTCTTGTCCAAACACAGAGCGTCCACACGGGCCAGAACCTCAACAGCCGGAAGTTCTTGAACAAGCGCGCCTCGACGGGCCAAAGTTGCTGATCCAATTGCGAAGTTCATCGAGGTCAGAAGCACCAAGCCCTGAGGGATCATTCCGACAACGCTTGCAACGGCCAAGACCAAAGCGTGCTGCCAGGCATGAGGAACTCCGTCACCGGCAATACGAGTCTGTGACCATAAGGTCAGCAGAATAATCGGCGGAAGCGCGACCGAAATAACGCGGAGAATCTTATTGATGCCCTGCTGAATCTCAGAAGTTGCCAAAGAGAAAGTTCGTGCGTGACGAGCGATTCCCTGCGCATACAGGTCAGCTCCCACCGCTTGGACGTGCATCAATCCAGAACCAGCAACAACCGATGTGCCTGCAAGAACTCGATCACCAATTTGCTTGAGGACGGGACGAGATTCGCCGGTGAGCATCGATTCGTCAATTTCGAGGCCAGATACCTCGAGGATTTCGCCGTCAGCGGCAATCTGGTCACCCAAACTGAGCTCGATGATGTCGTCAAGAACGATATCGTCAACATCGATCTGTTCAGTAAGGCCATCTCGACGTACCTGTGCCCGGGGCGCATCGACTATTGCAAGATTGTCTAGTGTCCGCTTCGCGCGCACTTCGGAGAAAATCCCGATGATCGCATTGATGATCATGATTCCGCCAAAAACTGCGTCTTGCCACGATCCAAAAACGATCACGATGACCATAGCAACGCTGAGGATTGCGTTAAACAGGGTCAGGACATTCGCTCGGATGATCGAGGCCAATGACCGCGAAGAGGGCAGCTTCGTGAGATTGACCTGCCCGGCCTGGCGTCGGGTTTCAACCTCTTGCGGCGTTAAGCCGGTAATTGCAGTTTCTGGCGTACTCGTTGTCACTAGGGCTAGCTCCTGGTCTTGTGGCGGCGAGAATGAATAAGCGAAGTAATAACGGTGACGATTAACGTCGTGGCAATAACACCCAAAGAAATGGGAATACCAATCTCTGGTACGGAGTGGATTGGCTGGCCGCCGTTAATGAAGGGCACAGAGTTCTCGTGCATGGCATGAAGAACAAGCTTGATGCCAATGAATCCCAAAATCACAGCAAGGCCATAGTTCAGGAAGACAAGCTTCTCCAAAAGACCGTCAATGAGGAAGAAGAGCTGGCGAAGGCCAAGAAGCGCGAAGGCATTGCAGGCGAAGACTAAATAGGACTCAGTCGTAAGGCCAAGAATCGCAGGAATTGAATCGAGGGCGAACATCAGGTCTGCTGACCCCAGTGCGAGAACGACTAAGAAGAGCGGGGTAACGGAAGTACGCCCGCTATGCCGATAAAAGAAGCGATCACCGATGTAGCCATCGGTCACCGGGAAGATGCGGCGGACAAAGCGGACAAAGCCGTTCTCTTCGACTTCTTCTTCCTCTTCCGATGCGCCTTCCCGTGCCTGGGAATAGGCGGTCCACAAGAGCCACGCACCAAAGAAGAAGAACATCCACGTGAACCGATTAACAAGCGTGACACCGACAACGATGAAGAAAGCACGGAAGATCAGCGCCAAGATAATGCCTGCCAATAATGCCTTCTGCTGGAATTCGCGAGGAACCCTAAAGGAAGACATGATGATGACGAAGACAAAAAGATTATCCAGCGACAGCGACCATTCCATGATGTAGCCGCTGTAGAACTGGATTGCAAAACTTGGACCATAGATGGCCCAGATAGCAACACCGAAAGCAGCAGCAAGAGCAACGTAGCCCAAAGTCCACGCTGTCGCTTCTTTCATCGATGGCGCATGAGGTTTGCGTACATGTCCAACAATATCGGTCGTAATCAGTGCAATTACGACGATGGCCAGGCCAATCCAACCAAGGATGTGTACGTCCACAAGTGACCTTTCAGGGAGTGAGGCTTGAGGTCTCTTCCCACCCATAATTGGGCGGCAACACCGGGTACCGAGGCGATACCGCGTTGACGATGGTGCGCTTCGTGGGAGTACTCCCCTCACTCATAGAGTAACAACGATTCTGCTCACACTCCTACATAAGAATGCCAAGTCGTTAAGAGCTTCACACCGCAGTGCTCTAAACTCGTTGGAGTGAGCGTTAAAGACCCTGCAGCCCAGATTTCCCGACTGCGTCGCCTGAAGGAGACCCTTTTCGGGTCAACCCAGGCTCCTTTCGAACTCCCGGTCGTACGCTCGTGCGCATTTGATACCACTCGCCTCGCTCACGCCGCCGGCGTCTCGCGCCTCGCTGAATTGGGTCGGCGTGAAGTACGTGAACTTGATCCTTCTATCCTTGCAGACACCGATCTCTTCTTTACCGAAGTACGCAATGCTCTGGAGCACCGCGGAATTATCTGGCTCATCGGCCCCATTAATCGTGAGGATCTCAAGCGTCTCGCCGGTCCTTTGTTCCATCTTTTTGTCAACGTCGGCGCCGAGCACTCCAAAGAGCAAACAGTCTTTGCCTTGCGAGTCAGCAAGCTCGTTCACGAACTGCTTCCGGACCCACGCTTCCGCGAGGCTCTCCAAGGAATGAATGCAACGCGAACGCCACACGGCCTCGTCCACCAAATCGAAGCCAGCGGGGTCACGGTCTATAAACGTTCACTGATCACCCGAATCCTCAAAGATCCACGTGTGTGGGTCTACCTCGTGGTTTTTGTGTACTCCTCGCTGCGCGCCTTACCGGTGATCTTCGTCCCGCAATTCCACGGATCAGTCCTTGTCCTATGGTCGATTGATGTCTTGACCGCACTTCCCTACACGTGGGGAATCCTGGCCATGATCACCGCTTCGAGGCCATTGGAGCGCTACGCCGGCGCAATCGTCGCACTCGTAACCTTCATAGCGCCATACGTTTACTTCTGGATCCACGGACGCGGGTATCCGGGATCGGTTGTTGTCATTGTTGCTCTGATGATCCTCGCGTCAATCGCAACTGAAGTTTGGCGCTCTGTTCAGAACTCGCGACTGGTGAAACGCTACTCCGCGTCACGCAATTCTTGAGGAATCCCTTGGATGGAACGGATTGCGCTCACTACGAGAATCCAGATTCCAGCAACCCACCAAATCCCTGTGAGGATAATCGGCCGCACAGGGGCGTAGGCAACGAGCGCCGCCGTCGCAGCAACCCACACCAGTGCCGCCACAATATTGATTGCACGCAAACGCCCCACTCGGAATGGATGAACAAAGGCGATCGGCGCGACCGTCAGCACAGCCAAAATAACCGTGGCAACAAGGTTGAAAACCGCGCAAGTTTGGAAAATCCACATAATCGCGGCTACGACATTCCAGGCGGCAGGGAATCCCATGAAGTAGTGGTCGGGAGTCTTCAGCGACACATTGCAGTAGCAGAACATCGATGAGACGCAGACCAGCAGGGCCATGGCAATACCGAGTGTGCGTGATCCAAAAGGAAGATGGAAGACCATGAACAGAGCGGGGATAAAAGTCCACGTGAGATAGTCGACGATATTGTCTAGAGTTGCCCCATCGAAGCCAGGCGCGTATTCACTCACGCGCACGGCCCGCGCAATCGAACCATCGACGGCGTCAACAAGAAGCGCGATTCCCAGCCACAACCACATATGGCGGATATGCCCTTCGAAAAGAGCAATCGTTGCGAGTGCCGCCCAAACAACACCGGTCAGAGTAAAGGCATGAGCGCCCCATGCCATGGCACGCCTGGTGAAAGGAAGGGGACGCGTTTGCGTGTGCGCCATCGTAGACACAATCGACTCCCAAAGTCGCGAACAAGAACATACCTATCTTAAGCGGTTCTCGAAGCGATACCTACCACTTTCCACAACTACTTAGTTGGCGGCTTTCATCGCTCTCAGTTCTTTCTTCAGCTCACTGAGTTCATCACGAAGCCTTGCCGCAAGCTCGAATTGAAGATCCTGAGCGGCTTCCATCATCCGATCAGAAAGCTGACGGATCAGTTCTTCCAAGTCACTCTCGGCCATCTGAGCAAGTTCTTCACGTGTGCGCGTTGAGCCTTCTTGGCCCGCAAACGAAGCCATCTCATCAGCGCGAATATCACTTGCCGTGCGTTCGCGCCTATATCCGCCCTCGAGGAGCTCCGCTGTGTCAACTTCTTCACGAGCGAGCATGTCCGTAACATCTGCAATCTTTTTGCGTAGAGGCTTGGGATCAATACCGTGTTCGGTGTTGTAGGCAATCTGAATTTCACGGCGTCGCTCAGTTTCGTCGATTGCAGCACGCATCGAATCAGTGATGTCATCGGCGTACATGTGAACTTCACCAGAGACATTTCGCGCGGCGCGCCCAATGGTCTGAATGAGAGAACGCGTCGAACGCAGGAATCCTTCCTTGTCGGCGTCCAAGATTGAAACGAGAGAAACTTCGGGAAGATCCAGGCCTTCCCTCAAGAGATTAATTCCCACAAGAACGTCGAAAGTTCCCAAACGCAACTCGCGTAAAAGTTCAACGCGTCTGAGAGTATCGACATCTGAGTGCAGGTATTCAACCTTCACTCCGCGCTCGGCAAGGTACGTCGTCAGGTCCTCAGCCATCTTCTTTGTCAGTGTTGTCACAAGAACGCGTTCGTCACGCTCGACCCGCTCACGAATCTGCTCAAGGAGGTCATCGACTTGACCTCGAGTCGGCTTGACCACAACCTTCGGATCAACAAGTCCTGTGGGGCGAATGATCTGTTCCACTACCCCATCGGACCTATCGAGCTCATAGGATCCTGGCGTAGCTGAGAGGTAAACGGTTTGACCAATACGCTCGGTAAATTCATCCCATTTGAGCGGCCTGTTATCCATCGCCGAAGGCAAGCGGAACCCATGCTCGACCAATGTACGTTTACGCGACATATCCCCTTCAAACATGGCTCCGATTTGAGGAACTGTCACATGCGATTCGTCAATGACGAGCACAAAGTCGTCAGGGAAATAATCGAGAAGGGTATGAGGCGGGGTGCCAGCCTCGCGCCCATCAATATGGCGTGAGTAGTTTTCAACGCCCGCACATGTCCCGATCTCTTTGAGCATCTCTAAGTCATAGCTTGTGCGCATTCGCAGACGCTGCGCCTCGAGCAATTTCCCTTGCGATTCAAACCATTCAAGACGCTCTTCAAGCTCCGCCTCAATCGAAGCAATTGCACGTTTCATTCGTTCTTCGCCCGCAACGTAGTGCGAGGCGGGAAACAGATACACATGATCGACTTCTTTAATAACATTGCCGGTGACAGGATGGAGCACAGCCAGAGAATCGATCTCATCGCCAAACATTTCAATCCTGATTGCCAGTTCCTCGTAGACGGGAATGATCTCGACCGTATCCCCACGCACTCTGAAGGTCCCACGCGTAAATCCAAGGTCATTTCGCGCGTACTGCATGGAAATGAACGCCCGCAGGAGGTCATCACGGTCAATCGTCATTCCCCGACTCAGTTCAATCATTCGCGCGACATATTCTTCCGGCGTACCAAGGCCGTAAATACACGACACCGAGGAAACGACGACGGTATCGCGACGAGTAAGCAATGAGTTTGTCGCACTGTGACGTAGCCGCTCAACTTCTTCGTTAATCGATGAGTCTTTTTCAATGAACGTATCGGTCTGGGGAACGTAAGCTTCAGGCTGGTAGTAGTCGTAGTACGAAACGAAGTACTCGACCGCGTTTTTGGGCAGCAACTGCCGAAACTCCGCAGCAAGCTGCGCAGCTAAGGTCTTGTTGGGTTCCAAGACCAATGCCGGACGTTGGATCTCCTCGATGAGCCACGCGGTTGTCGCACTTTTCCCGGTTCCCGTTGCCCCCAGCAGGACGATGTCTTGTTCGCCCGCGCGAAGTCTCTCGGCGAGTTCGTGAATAGCCTTCGGCTGGTCACCCGATGGGGTGTATTCAGAAATTACTTCAAAGGGGTATTCCTGACGAAGGATGGGGGTATCACTCATAGTCTTAGGCTAAGGACTTCTGCGAGGTTCTGCGCGTTCACCACTGCGAAGATACGAAACTATAGTCTCGAGGAAACGTCATCATTGTTTTCATCCACCGCAAATAGGGGTCGGTGCAGGTGTTCTTCGAGATGAAGATTACCTACACCGACCCCTGCGCACAGTCCTAGCAGGTTGCTTGGAAGCTATGCCTCATTTACGCCGAGGACTCATGTGTTGAGCGGTTGCAGGCGTCGGCCAAGCGAGCATCAGCACTCCCACTACTGCCAAGAGCCCAGCGAACACAAACCCAAGGGAGGAACTTCCTGTTGCGGCAAGTGTGCGTGCAGAACTTGGATTTTGAGCAGAGTCAGCCTGTTCGTTTCGCGCGACAGCGGAGTTTTGCGCCTCTGCCTCATTGGTGGACGTGAGTGCGCTTCGATCGCTGCCAAGCACGCTGAGATGCGAAGCTTCCGGAAGAAGCTGCGAGAGCGCTGGTCGCTCATTTGGCGCTAAAGCATCAGGCTGGCTCACCGATGTGTCTGCCGCGCCTTCGGTTGAAGGATTCGCAGGGGCTTCAGATGGTGCCGATGCTGTCGTTTCAGGACGCGTAGGCAGGGCTGAGCTTGCTGCTTCCGTGGGCTGCGCCGGCGCCGTAGCATCGGCGCTTCGACGAGCTCGAGGCGGACGTTGAGTAGTTGCAGAGGCTACCGGTTCCGAGGCCGTGGGCTGAGTAGAGGGAACTACAGTAGTTGGTCGCGGCGTAGCCTTGGGATCATCGGAAGGCTTGGGCGCCGAAACAGTCGGTACCGGCATGGGTGCGATCGAGGCCGTGGGCTGGGCAGAGGGCGCTGCGCTCGTTGGCTGAGCAGGCGCGCTCGGCTGCGCTGTTACTACACTCGAAGGCTGAGGGGCCGCAGTAGTCGGCATGGGAGCAGGCGCAGTCGTCACAGTCGGTTGAACGCTAGGTTCTGGATCTGCGGTAGCCGTTGAGGGAAGCGGGGCCGGTTCGCTCGTGGCATTGCCGTTCTTCTTCCACACACGGACGTAGTCAACGAGCATGTCAGAACCAGCACCTTGATAGGCTTCCTTGAACTTAATCGCATCGGTGTACGTCGTATCACCACGCTCAGAGGCTAGGAAAGAACCGCCAACCATGTGGTTGAGACGAAGCACCATGCCGTTGGCATCGTTGATAAAGGGGTTATCCCCTTTAACTTGATCGTAAGTGACGGTGTGTCCCCGCTTCCCATCCAAATAGAAGGTGATTGAGTTCCCGTTCTTTTCCACACCATAGGTATGGAACTGAGTCTGCGAAGTACCATTGCCCCCGAGCTGTCCCATGTGTTGCTCAGTCTTTTGAGGATTACCGACCCGAGGCGTATGAACATTCGCTTGGAGGAAATTCGGATCCCATCCTTTAGCTTCTACAACGTCAATCTCACCGTGAGCCGGGAATGATGCCGGGGCAATACCGGTCATCCAAAATGCTGGCCACGACGCAACGGCATTAGGGAGTTTGATACGCGCCTCAGCATAGAAGTCGCCATATGCAGCGTATTTAATACCTTTGTTGTCGCGCGTCTGCACCATTGCTGAAGTGAAAGGAGCTTTGTAGGTTTCGGAGCGCCCATTAACCGTCCGAGTGCATTCGCGGTCGACCGTGACCATTGAACGCGAACGGCTGTCATACTTTTGACGCGTCGGCTCGTACTTCGCTGTCAAATGGAGGTTTCCACCCGAGACAGACGCATTCTCCTTCGAATCGGTGTACTGGGCCTGTGAGCGCGTCTTCGGATCGAAGCAGGAGTATTCGTATCCCCACTTCGAGGTGTCAAGTTCATTTCCGGTGAATTCATCCTGAAAGATCAGAGTGTTGTATCCCAGGGCTTGAACTTCATTGGGAGTCGGCTGAACATCCCCTGCGCTCGCAAAGGACAATCCCCCTACCGTCATCGCAGCGCCGAGCGTGAACGCTCCAAGCGTACGCACAGCTCTATTCCCCGAAAAACGATTCGTCTTTACGTGTGCCATTTATCCTCATCCCTGCGGCAAATGTCGACTGCGAAACCAGAGATCATCCCGTATCGCGTACAAGAAGCTGCTGAATCAATAGGGCAGCGCGATCTCTGAATTCCGGTGCTCAGGCCGATACCGGTTTACTTACATGTTCAAATCTATAGTTGCAGGTAAACCTGGTTTTTCCTGAGTGATTTCCGGATGAATAGTTGAAGATTTCCCATTGAAATAATGGGAAAACTGGGCGAATACTGAAGCCTATATTCGGTTAAATCCCCGAGCGGCTCAGCCAACGCGCAACGAAGCTACGGGTCAGATCTGTCAGATCTTCTTCACTGCCTGAGTTGTCGACCCATATCGACGCAAGTTCCCGCCGCTGCTCATCACTTATTTGTCTGCTGATTCGCACTGCCGCTTCTTCCCTGCTGACCCCGCGTTTCTCCAAACGCTCAAGACGCACATCCATTGGGGCCCTCACCATAATGACACCATCGAAGGCAGCAGCGTCTTCGCGCTTTGTCAGTAGCGGCACATCATAGACAGCGAGCTTTCCGTCTCCAGCTTGTGCAAGACGTTCGTGCGCCAAAGCAGCGATTGCTGGATGAGTGAGTGAATTGAGAAGAGCTGTACCCTCGGGTGAAGAAAAAGCACGCTGCGCTAAGAGCTGTCGGTCAAGGACCCCGTCTGCTCCGGCAAGGTCACGCCCAAAACTCGCAAGCACCGCCTCGTACACCGGATGCTCGGGGGAAAGCACCTCGCGCGCAAGTACGTCCGCGTCGACAATGTGCGCGCCGAGGCCTCGTAAAGCATGCGCAAGCGTGGACTTCCCAGCGCCGATTCCCCCGCTGAGAGCAAGCACGTGAGACGGTCCCAAGGGATGCGCCGCGGGAATCGCTCGTAAAAGAGTGGCGCTCGATGAACCTGAGCGAATGAGAGTGTTCACATCTGAAGCGTAGAACAATGAACACCACTTGGCTAAAGTGGCATGAAATGACAGAATCTCAGGGGTACTTATAACTTCTATAGGGTTTGAAGCAAAATTGTGACTGAATCGACGACGACTACACAAAGCAAGCGTTCGCAGGGAACGGGCTTGCTGATCGCAACATCGCTGACGCTGTTTTCGATGTTCTTTGGTGCGGGAAACCTGATTTTCCCTCCAATTATGGGAGCGAACTCTGGCTCTCACTTTAACTTGGCGATGATTGGCTTCCTCATCGGTGGCGTCGCGCTTCCCGTCATTGCGATCATTGCAATTGCATTATCGGGAAGTGACCTGCGTGACCTGTCTGGGCGCGGCGGAAAGTTTTTTGGAATTGCTTTCTCATGCATGGTGTATCTGTCGATCGGCGCCTTCTATGCCCTTCCACGAACCGGTGCTGTTTCTTTCTCGACGGCCGTAGCACCGTTGATTCATTCAACCGCTTTTGTTTCATCGTTGATCTTCAACGCCTGCTTCTTCGGCGTCGCTTTGTTCTTGTCGTGGAACCCGAGGCAGATCATCCACCACCTCGGTAAAATCCTGACTCCTGTTCTGCTTGTTCTGCTCGTACTCTTGGTTTTCTTGTCTTTGGCGAAGCTACCGCCTTCAGACGCTGCTCCGGTCGGGCAGTACGCAAGCGCTCCCCTAACCGCAGGGCTCCTTGATGGCTACATGACGATGGATTCCATCGCAGCTCTTGCTTTTGGAATTATCGTTGTTGCGTCTTTCGATCAAGGGGAAGGCGGGCTCAGCGGGATCAAGCTCGTTCGCAAGACCAGCTCTGCTGGTGTAATCGCAGGCATTCTTCTTGGCCTGGTCTACGTTGGACTCGGCCTGATCGGCCACGTGATTCCCAATGGTCAGGGCTATTCTGATGGCGCTGCGCTCCTAGCCGATGCCTCCCGAATCACCATGGGAACTGCTGGACAGGTCGTCTTTGGGTTGATTGTTCTCACCGCATGCATGACAACTGCGGTAGGTCTTCTTGCCGCGACCTCGGAGTTCTTCGAGCGGCTTATTCCTCGAATCCCCTACAAGACATGGCTCGTTGGCTTCACGATCATTTCATTCGTCTTGGCATCGGCCGGTCTCAAGGCAGTCCTGAACGTCGCAGTGCCAATTATTACTTTCCTTTACCCGATCGCAATCTCAATCATCTTCGTGACGATCGTCACGCATCCGCTGCGCTACTCCATGCGCATTCATTGGACATTCCGTCTGGGCGTCTGGGTTGCCAGCCTATGGTCACTTCTGACCACCGCAATCTCGCTTGGGATCTTGACCTTCGCATCTCCTTTGCTTGCGTGGAGCCCCGGGCAGGATCTTCAGCTTGGATGGGTTCTTCCCTCATTGGGCGCAGCTCTTCTTGGCTTGTTCACTGATATCGTCTTATCCAAGCGCGCTCAGGCGTAGTCCTTGCGCTCTTGTACTGAAGTGGCCCGTCTCTTACGAGACGGGCCACACTCTTAGCTTGAATTACTGAAGGAACGCTTCTTCTTGCGCTTCAATGCAGAATCTGGACCCGAAAATGCGGTTATTTCACTAGCAGTTCATGCCAATGATTCGTCTGCACAATGACAGCAGCACAGTCTGAACAATCGCAAAAAACTGAGGCCCCGGTTTTCACCGGGGCCTCAGAACTGACTATGAGCGCTTAGGCGCTGTGATTCAGTTGTTGGTCAGCTTCTCACGAAGTGCTGCAAGTGCCTCGTCGGAGGCAAGGGTGCCTTCGGAGTCGACCGGGGTCGAGTAGGAAGCCTGCTCTTCAACAGCAGGAGCTGCTTCGGCGTCTTCTTCCAGAGCCTTTGCAACCTGTGCCTTGTGGGCTTCCCAACGAGCCTGAGCCTGTGCGTACTGAGCTTCCCAAGCCTCGCGCTGGGCCTCGTAGCCTTCCATCCATTCCTGGGTTTCGGGATCGAAGCCTTCGGGGTACTTGTAGTTGCCCTCTTCGTCGTACTCAGCGGCCATACCGTAGAGCGAAGGATCGAACTCTTCAGAGTTGGGATCAACGCGCTCGTTGGCCTGCTTCAGGGACAGCGAAATGCGACGGCGCTCGAGGTCGATATCGATAACCTTGACGAAGACCTCATCGCCAACCTTGACGACCTGCTCGGGCAGCTCGACGTGACGCTGAGCGAGCTCGGAGATGTGAACCAGACCTTCGATTCCGTCTTCAACACGCACGAATGCGCCGAAGGGAACGAGCTTGGTGACCTTGCCGGGCACAACCTGGCCGATGGCGTGGGTGCGTGCGAAGGTCTGCCACGGATCTTCCTGGGTGGCCTTGAGCGAGAGCGACACGCGCTCGCGGTCCATGTCGACGTCCAAGACCTCGACGGTGACTTCCTGACCAACCTCGACAACCTCTGAGGGGTGATCGATGTGCTTCCACGAGAGCTCGGAGACGTGAACCAGACCGTCAACGCCACCAAGATCAACGAAAGCACCGAAGTTCACGATGGAGGACACGACACCACTGCGAACCTGACCCTTCTGGAGGGTGTGCAGGAAGTTGGTACGAACCTCAGACTGAGTCTGCTCAAGCCATGCGCGGCGAGACAGAACAACGTTGTTGCGGTTCTTGTCCAGCTCAATGATCTTGGCTTCGATCTCACGGCCGATGTAGGGCGCGAGATCACGAACGCGACGCATTTCAACGAGGGATGCGGGGAGGAAGCCACGCAGGCCGATGTCGAGGATCAGGCCGCCCTTGACGACCTCGATGACGGTACCGGTAACAACACCGTCTTCTTCCTTGACCTTCTCGATCTGTCCCCAGGCGCGCTCGTACTGTGCGCGCTTCTTGGACAGGAGCAGGCGACCTTCCTTGTCCTCCTTCTGGAGAACCAGGGCCTCGATCTGATCACCAACGGCAACCACATCATCCGGGTTGACATCGTGCTTGATGGAAAGCTCGCGAGAGAGGATGACACCCTCGGTCTTGTAGCCAATGTCAAGAAGGACCTCATCGTGGTCAACCTTGACGACAGTGCCCTCGACGATGTCGCCATCGTTGAAGTACTTGATGGTCTCGTCAATAGCGGCGAGCAGGTCCTCGCGGGACCCAATGTCGTTCACTGCAACCTGGGGCGTTGAAACTGCCGGCTGCGAGTTGGTGCTGGTCATGTAGTTGTGTTCTCCGAAACGGACGTATTACTAGATATGGACAATTGCGGCTGCAGGGCGCAAATGGCTATTGCACACAGCAGTACCTTGAGCATTCTAACAGAATAGGACCGAAAGTCCACCCACCCTAGTGCGCAGCATCCTTCCATGTCGGGCCAAACCCAATCGCTACTTCCAGTGGAACTCGTAGAGACATCACGCCTTCCATTCCCTCGCGGACCAGTTGACGCAGTTTCTCTTCTTCTCCCGGTGCAACCTCGAAGAGCAATTCGTCATGGATTTGGACCAGCATCCTCGATCTCAGACCCGAGTCTTTGAGCTGTGCGTGCACATCCAGCATCGCCATTTTGACAATATCGGCGGCGCTTCCTTGAATCGGAGCGTTCAGCGCGGCTCGTTCAGCCATCTCGCGTCGCGTTCGATTCGCCGAATGCAAATCCGGAAGATAACGCCTGCGTCCACGAATTGTCTGTGTCCATCCCCATCGGCGAGCTTCGTCTACAAGGCCTTCAAGGTAATCACGGACACCGCCGAAGCGTTCGAAATAGCGATCACGCAGGGCCGCGGCCTCGTGAACGGGAATCTGAAGCTGTGCAGAAAGACCGTAGGCGGACAAACCGTAGGCAAGTCCATAGGACGTTGCCTTAATTCGCGAGCGTTCTTCGGCCGTTACATCTTCCGGCTCAACTCCGAAGACCATTGCTGCCATAGTGCGGTGGAGGTCCTCCCCCGAAGAGAAGGCATCGATCAGCCCTGGGTCTTGCGACATATGCGCCATGATCCGCATTTCGATTTGAGAGTAATCCGCGCTCATGAGATTCGTATACGGCTCTTGCGCAACAAACCCACCACGAATCCGCAGGCCGTCGGCGCTACGCGCAGGGATATTCTGCAAATTCGGTTCAGACGAGGCCAAACGCCCCGTCGCTGCAGCGGTTTGCGAAAAAGTCGTATGAATACGTTGGTCGACACCAATGCTCGAAATCAAACCATCGACCATCTGCTTGAGCTTGATGCGGTCACGATGGACAAGTAGGTGACGCAGGAAATCATTTCCAGTTTTTTCGAAGAGATCCGTCAAGGCCTCGGCGTTAGTCGTGTACCCAGTCTTCGTCTTCTTCGTCTTGGGCAGAGCAAGTTCCTCAAAGAGCACAGTTTGGAGCTGTTTAGGAGATGAGAGATTAACTTCGTGCCCCAGCACGTCCCATGCCCCACGCTGCGCCGTGTCAACATCCAAAGCAAGTTCATGAGAAAGGGCTGTCAAGAAATCTTCATCGACACCGATCCCGCATTTCTCCATCTGCGCGAGCAAGACCGCAACTGGCATTTCCAAATCATCCAGCAGATGTGACTGGTCACTTTCTTTAAGCTTCTCAGCAAGGATGACGTCAAGAGAATGCATTCGCGCAGCGTCTTCGGCTAGCTTCTGAGCGCGCTCATCACTGATTCCAACCTCAAAGAGAGTTGTGCTGTCTTTCTTCTCTTGCGAGTCAACACCTAAATACCGAGCAAAAAGCTGGTCGAGTTGATACCCGCGGTGTTCCGAATTCACCAAATAGGCAGCGAGAAGAAGATCAGTATGTGCTTTACCGAGCGTCCAACCACGCGCTCCCAAAGCATGAATGCAGCCCTTCAGATCGTGAAGAATCAGGCCGTCTTCACTGAGAATTGAGGCAAGAGCCTGATCTTGCTGTGCCGAGAGCAAAGCGGTGTCAACAACCAGCGCATCAGTCGCCGTCGCAAGTGCAATAGCACTCGCTTCCGGAGCGTTCACGCTGAGCGTGCCATCAACCAAGAGTGCAAGCTGTCCCGGATGCTCTCTACGCCATTGATCAACTAAGGTCGCCTCATCAGCAATCGCCCACGACACCTGTGGTTGCTCAGCGGGCATCGAGACTTCGGCCTCGTCATCGTCACTGGCACTCCCCAAACCAATCTTCGCCACCGAAAGGACTCGAGAGCGCAGAGAACGAAACTCCAGGGCATCACACAGCTGGCTGAGCGCCTGGCGGTCGGTTACTTCGCGGCGCAAGTCCGTGATGTCACACTCAAGGTCCATGTCAGTCAGCAGGTGGTTCAATCGACGGTTGCGTCGCACGTCCTCGAGGTGCTCGCGCAACGCTTCGCCCCGCTTGCCCGTGATCTTGTCCGCGTTCTCCAAGAGATTGTCGAGGCCGTCGAAACGGTTGATCCACTGGGCTGCAGTCTTCGGACCGACACCGGGTACGCCCGGGAGATTGTCGGAAGTTTCTCCGACCAGTGCGGCGATTTCCGGGTATCGGTAAGGAGGGACCCCATATTTTGCTTCAACGCTTTGCGGGGTCATCTCACGCAAGTCACCCGGGCTCATTCCCGGGTAGAGAACGGTCACGCTATCGGTGACAGTCTGGAAACTATCGCGATCCCCCGAGGCAACATAGACGCGCATATCCGCATCTGCCGCACGTTTCGCAAGAGTGGCAAGGATATCGTCTGCCTCGAAGCCTTCCCGTGACAGTGAGCGAATACCCATCGCACTCAGCAGATCCCGAATCAGCTCGATTTGGCCCTTAAATTCTTCAGGTGTTGCGTCTCGTGTTCCCTTGTATTCGGGATACTCATCGGTACGGAAGGAATGACGCGAGACATCGAAAGCAACCGCAATATGGCTGGGCTGATAGCTCTCCAACAATTTGATGAGCATCGATGCAAAACCATAGACCGCATTTGTGTGTTGTCCTTGGGCTGTCACGAACTTATCCGCAGGCAGGGCATAAAATGCACGAAAGGCCATTGAATGACCATCGATGACAAGCATTGTCTCCTTCATAGAAGACACACTACGGCGAGAGGGCACGATGCACACTTTGAATGCAGAGAATGATCGGATTGATAACTGGGCGGATACCCTCATGTCACGTCTGGGCATCCGCCTGATTTCGGCTTCCGCCCAAAGTACCCTTGCCGAAATGCCAATTGCTGGCAACACTCAGCCCCGTGGTCTTCTACATGGTGGAGCCAGCGCCGCGCTTGCGGAAACAGTGGCTTCCCACGCCGCCCAGATTCACGCGCATTCTCTTTATGGCGAGGCCGGCGTCGCCGTGGGCGTCGAGCTGAACATTTCACATATTGCCCCCGGTCGAGGCGACTGGGTTCGTGCGTGCGCTACGGCGGTCCACTTGGGTAAGAGCTCGACTGTTCACACTGTGACTATCACAGATGAACACGATCAAACCCTTGCTGTGGCACGCGTATCGAATCGCGTGTTGCATAACTAAGGGCGCGAGCCAATGCTCGCGCCCTTAGAGAAGTTCTGTGTGGTCCTTAGCCTTCGACCTGATTAATCACGGCATCGGCGACCTCACGCATCGAAAGCCTGCGATCCATAGAAGTCTTCTGAATCCAGCGGAAGGCATCAGGCTCGCTCATCCCCATATTCTTCATGAGGAGACCTTTCGCGCGATCAACACGTTTGCGAGTTTCAAAACGATCAGTGAGATCTGCAACCTCTTCTTCAAGGGATTCGATTTCCTGATGGCGCGAAAGAGCAATCTCAACTGCAGGGATAAGATCTGCGGGGCTGAAGGGCTTCACAACGTAGGCCATTGCTCCAGCATCACGAGCACGTTCGACGAGTTCTGTCTGGCTAAAGGCAGTGAGCATGACGACTGCACACGAGAGTTCAGCAAGAATCTTCTCTGCTGCGGTGATGCCATCCATCTTCGGCATCTTGACATCCATGACACACAGGTCCGGCTCAAGCTCGAGAGCAAGCTGGACGGCCTCTTCACCGTTGGAAGCTTCCCCGACAATCTCGAAACCGGCACCGGTGAGCGTCTCCACAATATCGAGGCGAATCAGGCCCTCATCTTCCGCGACAAGAACGCGGCGCGGCTGTGCAACTTCTTCACTCATGTCGTCTTCCTTGTACGATAGTTTGTCACTAGCACCGGTTATATCTTATCCTTATTAGCGCGCTTGCGCTGTTGCCCCGATAGCCCAATTGGCAGAGGCGGTCGGCTCAAACCCGGCTTGTTGTGGGTTCGAATCCCACTCGGGGTACGAATATGTATCATATTTTCGTCAGTGGCTTTGAGATCACAATGATCTCAAAGCCACTTTTTCTTGCAATCACGCGGAAACAGTGATGCGCATCAGCGAGGTAAATCCATCAAATAAACGTCAACCCCGCCAAGCAATTAAGTTGACGGAGTTGACGTTAGAGAGACAAATCACATCTCAGGCTGCTGGGATAAGCTCCAAGCCCAAGAATTCTGCAGCTCGATCACGCATTTCAGGGCGTTCCAAGTCATTGAGCGCCTCCTGAATCTTCTGATCGGTCCAATCCTGATACCAAGGACGGACAGCCTCGCTCAGCTGCGAAACCGGAACATTGAGCGCCTGGTAGCGACCCTGCGCGGCACGAACCGAAATCTGTGTATTCATTTGATTCATTTCTTTCTCCTCTTCCTTCTTCTTCTGCATCTACCGGTATGCGCTCAAGGTGCGCAGGCAACCAGACTGTAGATGCCGGTAAGGGCAAAGCCTTACGACTCATCCAACACGGATGAACAGGTAATTATTCCACACGCTACTGAGGTGTGTCTAGTTATTGTCTCCCATGAGTCCCGTCATAATCATTCGAGCGTAGGCTTCTCGTCCCTCTTCCGTCAGGTGCTGGCCATCGTCGTAAAAGTACTCATCGTGGCCTTCACTGGCTTTATACCAATCGAGAATGCCGACTTGCGGATAACGCTGCGCAAGCTGGCGCATCAAGGCATTGTTCTCATCCTGGAAGGGGTAAGGGGCGCGGATTGTCACGAAGAATACAGGTCTCTCCCCCGCTGCTTCAATCAAGGGTTGCGCTGAGTCCATCGATGTAATCGGGCCGTTACCCCCCAAAGCAACAATCACGGGAGAGCCGTCATGTCCTTGGGCTAAATCTTCGCTATATACCGCAACTCCCTTTTCAAAGGAACGACCAACTTCCGTATCCGTAAAAGACTGCGGGAAGAGGGTTGGGATCCAGTAGTAGCTTGCTCCTTCAGACACGGAATCACCAATCAAGACCAAGGGAACAGTGCATGTTCCGTCCTCTGAAGAGCATGACCATTGAGAGGGGTCGTAGTTGTCAGGAATAATCGCAGCCTTCGGGTATACCGCTTTCCCATTCGCATCGTGATAGCTGGGAGGCGGCGGGCTTGTCGTCGTGATTTCTTGCGAAGGCGAATCGCTTGGAGAACCCACGGATGTGGAAGGAGTGGAAGCGGTCGAAGCAAAGATTTCGTTGGCCTTCTTCGAAGCCGATTCAAGGAAGACTGTAGGAATGCTGGCGATCACAATGCTCACAACCAAAGCAATGCTCAGCGCCGATATACACAGCCGAACTTGGCGCGTATTCTGAGCACCGCCGCGCAAAGCACGCCAAGTCTTCTGACGCGCAAAGGAAGGCGCATTCTCAACAAAACGATAGCTGGCCTCGGTAATCAGGAGGAAAACGCCAGCTTCCACCACCCAAGCCCACCACGGAAGCGCAGAAGTACGCCTGGCGGGGTTCATCAGTAGGATCAAGGGATAGTGCCACATGTAGGCACTCATGGATCGCGAGGCGACCACCTGAAGCGGACGCGTCGATAACACACGCGATATCGCGCCCGGGACAATCGCGCCGCTCACAACAATTGCACATACCAGTGCTGAGGCGAAGAAACCTCCTCGATAGAGCCAGGTCATGTATCCGCGCCCATAGATGCTCACAGCAACCAAGTAAGCAAGTCCACACCACGATGCACACTGAAGTAGCCGTGTTTGCAGAGCATTGAGGCGTTCAATGTAGCCCTCTGCATACGCGAGGGCAACACCAACAAGAATCTCTGCGAGCCGTGTGTCTAAGCCGTAGTACACCCTTGATGAGTCGGACCCGGGCTCGAACAATACAGCCATCTCGCAGGCAAAACAGCCAGCGAAGAACAAGACAACAAGAGCTGCTTTTCCACGAGATCGGAAAAACTCACGCAGTAAGAGAACGATAACCGGCGCCAGTACATAGAACTGCATAATGACGGCGACGAACCAGAAATGGGTCAGCGGCGAAGGGAGGCCAGCCTGTGCGAAATATGGAACATCGCGAAAGATGTAGAACCAGTTCGAAAAGAAAGCAAGAGCAGGAATCGCATCCTCATGCATTTTGAGCAGCAGCGGCGGCGCATAGAAGAAGGAAGCAATCGCTGAGAAAGCCGTGACAAGAAGCATCGTTGGCCACAAGCGAACAAAACGCCTGAGAATATACGCGCCAACCGCAATATCCCGCTCCCCTTCAATCTCTCGAAGAAGTGAGCGCGAAACAAGGAAACCAGAAATCACGAAGAAGAGAGTGACGCCGATAAAACCACCTTGTGCAGGAGAACTCGGGCGCAAGTGGTACAAAACGATGGCAATAATTCCCAGTGCACGCAGGCCATTAACCCCGCTTAAGTACGTGGGCTTTGATACCTGCGCACTTTGAGAATTCTCGCGTTCTATTTGTTTTGATGACCGTGGCAACGTCGTCAAGGTACGTCAAACTCCTCAAAATGTGAGGGGGTGGAAGACCACGCGGCCTGCCACCCCCGTCATTAAATCAAACTTAAGCATCTCCACGTGATCCGCCGATCACGTAGTCAACCTCGTCTCCTAGACGGTGGACGCGCAACAGGTTCGAGGAACCAGGGGTTCCCGGCGGCATACCTGCGACGATGACCATCTCATCACCAACTTCCGCGAGACGCGCACTCTGCGCGACCTGATCAACCTGCCAGACCATATCGTCAGTGTGAGCGACCTCGGGAACCCGATAAGCCTGAATACCCCACGACAAGGCAAGCTGGCGACGCGTCGATTCAAGCGGAGTGAAGGCGAGCATCGGAATTGGCGTGCGCAAGCGAGAGAGCATGCGCGCCGATGTTCCTGACTGAGTGAAAGTTACCAAGAAGCGTGCATCAAGCTTTTCAGCGATAACTGCAGCCGCACCGCAGATCGCAGATGCGCGATCCAACTCAACGGGTCCAAGCGCAGCAATACGCTCGCCACCATTTTCTTCAGTGCTCTCAACAATTCGCGCCATAGTGCGGACCGCTTCAATGGGGAAAGCACCCACGGATGTTTCGCCCGAAAGCATGACTGCGTCTGCGCCGTCGAGAATTGCGTTTGCACAGTCGGAAGCTTCTGCTCGGGTCGGACGTGGATTCTTAATCATCGAATCCATAACCTGGGTCGCAACGATGACCGGCTTGGCAGCGCGACGAGCGAGCTCAATCGCACGCTTCTGCACCAGAGGGACATCTTCAAGAGGCATTTCAACGCCCAAGTCGCCTCGAGCAACCATGATTCCATCGAAGGCATCAACAATCTCTGCAAGTGCTTCGACAGCCTGGGGCTTCTCAATCTTCGCGATGACCGGCAGACGCTTACCGTACTCATCCATAATCGCGTGGACAGAGTCAATGTCAGCTGCGGAACGGACGAAGGACAGAGCAATGAAGTCTGCATCAACTTGAAGACCCCATCGCAGGTCTTCCTCGTCCTTTTCGCTCATTGCCGGGACAGAGACAGCAACACCGGGAAGGTTCAATCCCTTGTGGTCCGAAACATACCCGGGAACCTCAACGCGGGTAACAACATCGGTTGCGCTTACCTCAACGACGCGCACTGCGACGTTGCCATCATCAATGAGCAGGCGATCACCGGGAGCACAGTCACCAGGAAGACCCTTAAAAGTCGTTCCGACCAGCTCTTTAGTACCGGGAACATCACGAGTCGTGATGGTAAAAGTATCGCCGATTTCGAGGTACTGTGGGCCCTCTTCGAAGGTTTCGAGGCGAATTTTTGGACCTTGAAGGTCAACAAGAACAGCTACCCCACGGCCCGAATTTTGAGAGGCTCGGCGAACACGTTCGATAACTTCTTCATGTTCCTGAGCAGTGCCGTGAGAACGATTAATTCGGGCGACATCCATGCCGGCATCAACAAGAGCCTGGATCTGTTCAGCAGAGGCTGTCGCGGGTCCAATAGTGCATACAATCTTTGCTCGACGCATGTTTCTATCCTATCGTGCCTCGAGGTCTTCGACCGGACGACTTTCCGAGGGCTTGGGACTATCGACCCCATCCTCGTTGTCCTCGGATCCCTCCTCGACGGTGTTTTCGCTGGCCCCGGCCGTTTCCATAGTTTGCGCGTCATCCTCTTCGCCAAGGCCGCTCTCGCGCGTGATTTCAGCCTCAGTGAGAGTCGTCGAGGCTGCACGTTTTCCTGCATAGAGATAGCAGACAATACCCAAAATAAAGACAAGGATTGAGGTCCAGACATTGATACGAAGACCTAAGAAATGATGCGCATCATCAATACGGAGCATCTCAATCCAGACACGCCCCAGGGTATAAACCATGATGTAGCAGGAGAAAAGCTGTCCGGACTTCACAGACCGACGTTTATCAATGAGGAGCAAAACAGCGACACCCGCGAGGTTCCACAGCGATTCATAGAGGAAGGTTGGGTGGAACAAGGTACCGCTGGCGTATCCAAGTGGCATGTGTGCACTGTCGACGTGCAGGCCCCACGGCAAGGTTGTTGGCGCCCCGAAGAGTTCTTGATTGAACCAATTTCCCCAGCGCCCAATCGCTTGAGCCGCAAGAAGCGGGACGGCCAGAGAATCTGCAATAGGGCCGAGCCGCTGTCCGCGATGGCGTGCGACAAGCCAAACTGCAAGTGCTCCCCCGGCAACCGCGCCCCAAATCCCTAAACCTCCGTTCCAGATTGCGAGGGCCATGATCGGATTGCCATTCTTACCGAAGTAGGCATCTGGAGACGTAATGACGTGGTAGACGCGCGCCCCGATAATGCCACCAGGAACAGCCCAAAGTGCAATGTCATAGAAGAGCTCACGGTCGCCACCCCGAGTTTCGTAGCGCCTTGCAGCCCAGTAAACAGCAATCAGAATTGCGCAGGCGATGATGAGACCATAGGCGCGAATCGGAATCGGTCCGAGGTACCAGACCCCTTGACTTGGTGACGGCAATGCTAAAAAGCGCATGAATAGTATTCCTTGCGGATAAAGATGGTTGCCGTACTACTCTAATCGATTATTCGCGACGAGTATCGTTCCACGTCCCATCTGCACCCTTATGTGCCGCCCGAACCCGCATCCGACGGTCAGCAAGCAACGACGGATGGTGACCGGCACTGACCATTTCAGCGACTAACTCCTCAGGTTGATCGCTGCGCATGAGAGCTTCCCCAACGAGCACAGCATCTGCGCCAGCACGTGCGTATTCAAATACGTCCCGCGGCCCCCGCACGCCGGACTCGGCGATAGCAAGAACATTCGTTGGAATAACATCAATGACCTCGTCAATAACGTGGCGGTCAACGACCCCCGTACTGAGGTCACGGGCGTTGACACCGATCATCACAGCGCCGGCTTCTAAAGCTCGAAGAGCATCGAGGCGCGAGTGGGTTTCGACGAGCACTGACATTCCCAGCGATTGAGCGCGCTCGAGCAGCCCTTCCAGAGCCGGCTGCGAAAGAAATTGCGCGATAAGCAGGACTGCATCTGCTCCGGCCCTGCGGGCCTCAAAGAGCTGATATGCGGAGAGAATGATGTCCTTACAAATAAGTGGAAGCTCTGTTGCAGCTCTTACCCGCGACAGGTCCTCATAACTGCCGTTAAATAACGAACTCTCGGTCACGACCGAAAGCATCGCTGCTCCCCCGCGCTCAAAAGCCTGAGCAAGAGGGGTCGGGTCCTCGATATCTGAATAGACACCCCATGGGGAAGCACGTTTAATCTCGGCAATGACGGAGGTAGCACCATCCGAACGTAGGTACTCGTCTGGATGTCTTAGGGGGTCGGGAACACTTTCACACGCGCGTTTGAGTTCATCAAGACTCACGCGCTCTTCACGCAAAGCGCGCTTACGCTGCGTGTGGGCAATGATCGCGTCAAGTTCCGCCACCTTCACCTCCTCGTGAGAACCTATCTCAAATGCTAGTCTCCCACGGGCAAAAGGCGTTAATCAGACAGCTCGCAGGCTAAATCAGAGCACTGAAAAGATGCAGGGAGGTCGGGATAGCGACGCCCCACAGAAGATAGGTCAGCAAGGAGGAACCGATCATCCATGGACCAAAGGCAATACGCGATCGTGTGCCAGCTTGGCCACTGACAACCATCCACAAAGCCGCAAGTGCCGCGGATACCAAAGCAATAACAAATCCAAACAATGCCGCATGCCAACCAAGAATCCCCAGCATCGCCCCAAGGATCGGCGCCAAACGAACATCACCGCGGCCAAAGCCTCGTCGCGGTAAAGACCCCAGCCAAAGCGGTAGGGTCCAGATCAACGCGCCAACCCCGGCCTCGGCAAGAACGCGAATCGAATGAGGATGGAAATAGACGCTCACCCCGGCCCCGCACAAGACACCGCACGCAAGCGCAATGACATAGGGAGTGGGCAGACGATGAGTCTTAGCGTCAACATACGCAAGAAGAGTTCCCATCATGGTCAGCGCGACGACCGCAGGTGCTGCAGGCCTTGTCTGAGAAGCGACAAGGCTGATCGCACCTACCAGTACAGCCGACCAGACAACGCCGTTTCTCTTAAGCGGGGTAAGCGAGGCCTCAATAAAGTAGCGTCGTTGAATCGCCCATCCCGAACGTGAAAGCCACAGCGCAAAAGCGAGCCAGACAACGACAGAAAGAATCAGATTCCACTCGCCCATTCCCAAGGCATAATCGTGAGCGAAGTAGTACCCACGAGCCGATATGGCGACGAGTCCCATCTTTTACTTCGCCTCCAACAGCTGAAACACCGAAGAGATCGCGTGACTATCAGCTTCAATTCCCGTCATTAACTTAAACTGGAGAACCGCCTGATAGACCAGCATTTCTACGCCGAAGGCGACGGGGATACCACGCTCGAGGCAACACGAAATTGCAGCAGTTTCGCGCGGTGCATAGGTCACATCAAGAAAGCTCGAGCGCAATGGCATTGTTGAGAGCTCACCAACGTAGGGGTCAAGCGCACCCGAAGGTAAAGTCGAGACGACAAGATCTGCTTGCTCGCAGCAACGAGACAAGGTGCCAGCCGCCGTCAGGTCATGACCGCTGTAGGTCACTCCCAAATTCATCGCGCTGCGGTTGAAATCAGCAGGGAGCTTTCCTCCACTAAAAGCACGAGCAACAACATCGACCTCGCGAAACCCAAGAGAGATCACCGCAGCGAGAGCCGAGGCCGCAGTGGCACCCGAACCGATAATGATGGCTCGCCCGCCCAAATCCATGCCCGCGTTGCGCCGACTCAGCTCGATCGCGCGACTCATTCCGAAGACATCAGTGTTGAAACCCGAAAGAACCCCACCCGATGGAATAAGGGTATTAACAGAACTCAGCGCAGCCGCCTGCGGTTCAACAACGTCAAGGAGAGGAATCACCGCCTTCTTGCAAGGCATCGTGATTGAAACTCCGACGCATTCACTGTCTAAAGATGCGATCCACTGATGTAGGTGCTGAGCATCGACCTCACACTTTCGGTACTCCCATCCAGTAATTCCAGCGCTACGCCAGAGTTCTTGATGGATGAGGGGTGAGAGGGAATGTTCAATCGGCGAGCCGATGACTGCTGCCCAGGGCATCAGCACTTTCCTTGATGCGTCGAACAGTATTCTTCCAAACGCTTAGTGTTTTGCGTCTGCTCGTCATGCGTAGCCGCGAAGAGCGTCTCGCCGGTATCCAAATTCACCGTGACAAAGTACAGCCAATTGCCCTCCGCAGGATGCAAAGCAGCTTCAATTGCCTCGGTCGAGGGCTGCGAAATTGGCGAAGGAGGAAGACCTGGATTGCGGTAGGTGTTGTAGGGGTTCTCAGCAGCAAGGTCGTCTGCAGTCGGGATTCCCCCGGTCTTGCCAACGCCGTATAAGACGGTTGAATCCATCTGAAGCAAACCGTGGGTTTCACCATTCGTATCTGCCAAGCGGTTATCAATTACACGAGAAACCATCGGAAGATACTCCGTATTACGAACTTCTCGTTCGAGAATTGATGCCTTCGTTAAGATCTTTTCGCGATCCGCGGCGGCAACGCCCAGCCCATCAAGCCGCTGAGTCGTCCGAGTAATCATCTGAGAAATCAGAGAAGTCGCCGTCGCTCCCTCTGCGAGTTCATAGGAACCCGGAGCAAGCCACCCCTCAACGTTTCCATTGGCTTCAGCTGGCAAGCCTAAAGCTGCCGTATCTGCCATTGCTGACTTCACCTGATCAAGCGGGATATTGGCCACCATCGAAATCTGCTCGGCGACCTGGTCCTTTGTCTGTCCAGGAGTCACCGTCACCGTGTTATCACTGCGGTTCGCATCATCTAAAAGTGCAGCAATCGCGCCTGAGGCGCTCATCTCCTTCTTGAGCGTGTAGCTTCCGGGCCGAATACTCACCGCTGCTTTATTCGCATCAAATGCGCGGATGAACGCAGTGAGTGATTTAACGACGCCCGCGTCTACTAGGCGCTGACCGATCTGCTGGCCAGACTCACCGTCATACACCGTCACAACAACCTGCCCGCTACCAGGACCCGGGTAGTCATCGGCAGTTGTTGAAGACGAGGAGGAACCACGCAATTGCGTGTATGCAAAGTACGCACCGCCCGAGATCAGGGCGAGTGTCAGCAACAGGACAAAAAAGGTCCGAATTGCCCTGCGGCGTTTGCGTTTACGCACCAAGCGCCGCTCCTGTTCGAGGCGACGAGAGCGCATTCCCGTCGTCTCAACTGCGGTGTCTTCTTGGGCGCCGCGCCTTGAGCGACGCGTGGGTAGGTGCGCGGGAAGAGCCTGCGCTGCAGGCGTAGTAGCTTCTGTTTCACGAGGCCGCGCACCCACAGGAGACGATTGAAGAGAATCCCCTGGGGTGCTTTCCGACGAACGGACAACTGGTCGTCGTACCTGTGAGGACTCGGGGGTCTCCTCGGGAGTGTTTTCTTGCGAGCGGCGTTGGTGAATACTCGCGCGCTTCGGGAAAGGATATTCGGGAGTGCTCTCGCTCATCTCTGTCCTTCCTCGAGGACAATTTCCCTTCCGGGAGCTTGTCCGCTCATTCGTTCCATCTCCAGGGCTGTCTCCAGAATAATCGAGGCCGCCACTTGATCAATCATCTGTCGATGTTCGCGTCGTCCGACACCGGCTTGAAGCAACCGTTCGTGTCCTTCGTGTGAACTCAAGCGTTCATCGACCAAGCACACACGACACGCAGGTAAAGCCATTTTAATCTTTCGCGCGTACCTGCGTGCGCCTTTCGCTGAAATGCCTTCACCGCCTTGCATGTGGCGAGGAAGCCCGACGACGATTTCTATGGCATTCAGCTCGCCAGCAATCCGCGCAATCTCATCAAGTTCCGAAGCATCGTCTTGACGAGTCAGCGTTTGGAGCGGCAAGGCCAGGACTGCTCCCGCATCACTACGTGCGAGACCAACCCTGACCGTGCCAACGTCAACTGCCAGACGAACTCCTGGACGCATTACAGCTCTTGGATCTGCGAATTCACATCATTGAGAGCATCTTCAATGGCTTCCGGATTGGATCCGCCGCCCTGAGCGAGGTCGTCGCGGCCGCCACCGCCACCACCGAGAATCTTTGCGGCGCGACGAACGAATTGTCCTGCACGTGCGCTGTGTTGGCGAGCAAGATCATTCGTTGCGACAGTGACCATAGGCTTACCGTTAATCACGCCGGCGAGTGCGACAAGCACGGGACCGTCATTACCCAGGCGCTCACGAATATCGGTCGCCATTGCGCGAAGATCATCAGCCGATCCCAAAGCTCCCACGGGAGCCACGACGCTGGTGAATTTACCAATCTTGCGAGCATTTTGAGCGAGCAGTGCTGCTTCTGCGAGCGCCTGCTGCTCACGGATCTTTTGAAGTTCCTTTTCTGCTTCACGCAGACGTCCCATCATGGATTCGACGCGTGAGGCCAGTTCGTCAGGACGCCCGCCAAGCATGGAGCTCAGCTGGGACACAAGCGCGTGTTCCTTCGCTTGGAAGGCGTAGGCGCCATCTCCGACAAGGGCGTCGATACGGCGTACACCCGAACCGATTGAACCTTCGCTCAGCACAGTCACGCGGCCTAAATGTCCGGTTGAAGGAACGTGGGTTCCACCGCATAGCTCGCGATCAAAGTTATCGCCGATGCTGACAACGCGGACTTCGGAGCCGTACTTTTCGCCAAAGAGCGCGATCGCACCTGAGCGCTTGGCATCGTCGAGCGACATGATCTCGGTGGTCACAGCGAGATCCTGCGCGAGCTTCTCATTGACAAGGCTTTCGATCTCGTTGAGTTGTCCTTCACCCAGGGCTGTTGAGTTCGTGAAGTCGAAGCGCAGACGCGAGGGCGAATTCTCGCTACCTGCCTGCTCGGCATCCTTGTTCACAATGCGACGCAAGCCCGCGTAGACCATGTGGGTTGCCGTGTGTGCGCGCGCGATTGCAAGCCTGCGCTCGGTATCGATTTCCGCGTATGCCTTCTCCCCCAAGGTCGCTTTGCCTTCGGTGAGAGTCCCGCGGTGAACTGATAGCCCACGAATCGGCGCCTGCACGTCATGGACCTCAATCACACCGCCATCAGCGAGGCGAATGGTTCCGTGGTCGGCTAGCTGACCACCCATTTCTGCATAGAAAGGCGTGCGGTCAAGGATGATCTCTACCTCTGCCGGAGCGCTCGCCGCAGGAGTGGGAACACCATCCACGAGCAAGCCGACGACCTGGGCGTCAACTGCGTTTTCCGTGTAACCAACGAAAGTCGAGCCGCCGCCGAGTTCCTTTTCGATGTCGTGGAAGATACGAACGTCGGTGTGGCCGGTCTTCTTCGCGCGAGCATCGGCACGAGCACGTTCCTTCTGCTCTTCCATCAGCGCGCGGAAGGCCGCCTCATCAACTTGCACTCCCTGTTCAGCTGCCATTTCAAGGGTCAGATCGATGGGGAAACCGTAGGTGTCGTGAAGCGAGAACGCAGACTCACCCGAGATCATCGGCGTACCAGGAGCAGACTTTGCTTCTTCAACAGCCACGTCCAAAATGGTCGTTCCAGCGCTCAGAGTGCGTCGGAACGCTTCTTCTTCGGCGTAGGCTACCTCGGAAATCGTGCTCCAGTTTGTTTCCAATTCGGGGTACGAGGCCTTCATCGCATCCTTGGATGCTGTGAGCAAAATCGGCATAGTTGCCGTATCAACACCCAGCAGGCGCATGGAGCGCACAGCGCGACGGATCAGGCGACGCAGAACATATCCGCGACCATCATTACCGGGGCGCACGCCATCACCAATGAGCATGAGAGACGAGCGGACGTGGTCGGCGACCACGCGCAGGCGTACATCATCGTCGTATGCCGCTCCTGCTTCGGGGCCAGCTGCACCGAGTCCGTAGCGCTTACCGCTCATTTCTTCAGCGGCTGCAATTACGGGATAGACCTCGTCGATCTCGTACATATTCGGCTTGTCCTGCATGACGAATGCAAGACGCTCCAAACCTGCACCGGTATCGATAGCTTTCTGGTCAAGTTCGCCGAGCAGCGGATAGTCCTTGCCGGCGCCTTCGCCACGCATGTACTGATCGAAAACCAAGTTCCACAGCTCAAGGTAGCGGTCTCCACCTGGATCAACGTTGCCGCCCACGGCCTCGGGGCCGTAGGAAGGACCACGATCGTAGTGCCATTCGCAGCAGGGGCCGGCGGGACCGGGCTGGCCGGTATCCCAGAAGTTCTCTTCGCGGGGAAGACGAACAATATGACGAGGATCCATGCCGATCTGTTTCGTCAGGACGTTGAATGCTTCTTCATCCTTTTCCCAGATGGTCACCCACATGCGCTCACCGTCGAGGCCGTACTTGCCTTCAGACTGATCACCCGTGAGCAGATCCCATGCGAAGTTGATCGCGCCTTCCTTGAAGTAGTCGCCGAAGGAGAAGTTACCGTTCATCTGGAAGAAGGTACCGTGGCGAGTGGTTCGTCCAACGTTATCGATGTCATTGGTACGAATGCACTTTTGAACAGATGCTGCCCGGGGCCAGGGTGCAGGTTCAACCCCGATGATGTAGGGAATAAAAGGAACCATTCCCGCGATGGTGAAGAGAATCGAGGGCTCAGGAGAAACAAGAGACACCGACGGGCGAATCTCATGGCCTTGGGATGCAAAGTAGTCAAGCCAACGTTGACGAATTTCAGAAGTGCGCATAGTACCCCATAGTAGTGGACAACAATCAGAATCGTGTATTGGTCATTCGCGCGTGCTCAATAAAGCAAAGCCCCGAGGCAGTGCCTCGGGGCTTTACCTAAACGCAATCAGCGCGAGTAGTGTTCGACGACCATCTGCACGTCGCAGGTGACGGGAACCTCTGCACGCTTCGGGCGACGCACGAGCGTTGCCTTCAGGCGAGAGAGCTCAACGTCCAGGTAATCGGGGGTTGCAGGAAGTGCATCGCGGTGGACGCCCTCGGCTGCAATCTCGAAGGGGACGGTGGTCTGAGACTTGGGCTTGACCTGGATGGTCTGTCCGGGCTTCACGCGGAAGGACGGACGATCGACGATCTTGCCGTCAACCATGATGTGACGGTGAACGACGAACTGACGAGCCTGCTGGATGGTGCGAGCAAAGCCAGCGCGCAGAACCAGAGCATCAAGACGCATTTCCAGGAGCTCAACCAGGTTTTCACCGGTCAGACCTGCGCTGCGGCGTGCCTCTTCGAAGACGTGACGCATCTGCGCCTCGCGGATGCCGTACTGTGCACGAAGACGCTGCTTTTCCTTCAGACGAACCGCGTAGTCAGATTCTTGACGGCGACGGCTACGGCCGTGTTCACCGGGGCCGTAAGGACGCTTCTCGAAGTAGCGAACTGCCTTCGGGGTGAGTGCGAAGCCAAGGGCGCGGGATTCGCGCACCTGCTTGCGTGAACGATTGTGAGCCATTAAATGACCTTTCCTGTCTCTGATGTCGCACCCGCGATGCGGATGCGGGGTCAACTCCAGGCATTGTGCCGTCGGCTAAGACCCCAGGTATGTGTCACCCATACGGGCAACCGGATCAGTCTAGCGTACTTTTAATAGTTCACGAAGCACTGCAAGCCGTTTAGTGAGGATAGCCTCATTGCCGTTCATCGTCGGCTCGTAGTACGAAGCACCAACAAGATCGTCGGGTAGGTACTGCTGCGCCGCAACATGGTGAGGGCCATCGTGAGCGTAGATGTAGTCGACGCCATGTCCTAAACGTGAAGCTCCACTGTAGTGAGCATCGCGCAGGTGCGGGGGCACCGCTGATCCCTTGCCCCGTCGAATATCAGCCAGCGCAGCATCAATCGCCAGATAAGCGCGATTTGATTTCGGCGCCACTGTGACGGCAATGACTGCTTCGCTCAGAATGATCCGCGCTTCAGGCATGCCGATCATTTGAACTGCTTGCGCGGCTGAAACGGCAGTTGTCAGCACCTCGGGAGCAGCCATACCGACATCTTCAGCAGCGCAGATCATGACGCGCCTGGCAATAAAACGTGGGTCCTCCCCCGCTTCAAGCATCCGCGCGAGGTAGTGCAACGCTGCGTTAACATCAGAGCCGCGCATGGACTTTATAAAAGCGCTGGCAACATCGTAGTGCTGATCCTGATCCCAACGAACCAAAGCCTGATTTGCAGCATTTTCGACATCGTCGGCGTCGATCACCCAAGGCTCCTGCGCATTCTCCGCCGCGGCTTCGCTCTTTTCCGCGCGCGAGGCCGCAGCCGCCTCGAGGAGGGTCAGCGCCTTGCGCGCATCTGCGCCAGCCAAGCGCAAAAGGCCAGCTCGAGCATCATCAGACAGGTCAAAGAGCGCTTTCAAGCCCGTATCACTGGCAAGAGCACGATCAAGCAAAAGAGAAAGATCTTCGCTGGTGAGCGCATGCAAAGTCAGTAAAAGAGAGCGCGAGAGTAGGGGGGAAATTACCGAGAATGAAGGATTTTCGGTCGTGGCAGCAACCAAAGTAACCCAGCGATTTTCGACCGCCGGAAGAAGGGCATCTTGCTGCGATTTGGAAAAGCGGTGAACTTCATCGACAAAGAGGATTGTCTCTTCTCCTGTCGAAGTTAGTCCTCGGCGCGCTTGCGCAATCACGTCACGGAGGTCTTTCACTCCGGAGGTAACTGCAGATACTTCACAGAATCTACGCCCCGATGCGCGCGCAATAAGGTAGGCAAGAGTCGTCTTCCCTGTCCCGGGAGGCCCCCAAAGAATTACGGAACTCAAGCCTGCGGGGGAATCAGTACTTGGAGTGAGGAGTCTGCGCAGAGGCGACCCCGGCTTCAAAAGATGCTGCTGGCCAACGATTTCCTCGATGCTCTGAGGACGCATCCGAACTGCCAGCGGAGCATGCTCATCAACCACAGGGGTCCCGAATTCTTCGATTCCCTGTGAATCAAAGAGATCCATCTTCACTCCCCGATTTAGTAGTGGCTGATCACAACTGTGCCGTTATCTGCCCATTCGTAAATCCAATGGGCGGCGTCGACAGGCATATTGACGCACCCGTGAGAGCCTCCATAGCCCGACCAACCGAAAGAGGACCGCCACGGTGCTCCGTGCATCGCATATCCCCCGTAGAAGTATGTTACCCAAGGAACACCTTCGGTTTTGTAGGGAGTGCCGTCGGCGTTCTCTCCCTCCATTGTTTGAGATTGATACTGGAGATAAACGTGGAACTTACCCGTAACGGTTGGAGTATTGGGAGCTCCGGGAACCATCGGAGTCGGGCCATGCACAATGGTGCGACCTTCATAAGCCGAAACAGTGTTCTTTGACAGATCAATATCGATCCACTTTTCACCAGCAGAGGCTTGGTAGACATCGTCGCCGTAACCATCAGGGATATCTTGGCGATCATATTCGGGTTCAACCTTGTCATAGTCAAAGTCGCCCGAATAGGACTTCCCGTTCTTCAGAGCATCTTCGATTCCAGAAATCACTGATTCAGTGTTATTTGCGCGGTAACCGACGGTACCCGCCTTGAGTACACCCACGACGTCCCCACGGCTATTGACACCCTGGATTCCCTTTTCGGATTCAACGTTCGTCGACTTCGCAAGCTCATTAACCCAAGCTGAAAGAGCCTGGGAATCAAGCACTGCCGCTTTGTCTCCTTCGACACTGACCTTGACCCACTTCATCTTGTCTTGTTGCGAGGCAGTGAAGTCATCAATTCCATCAGTGATCGTCACGCTGGGAGCTATCAAAGCCATCGCCAGCGTCTTTGCTTCCTCAGCCCTTTCGGTCGTCACTTGAGGTTTACGAACCTCAACTGGAATCGAACGTCCTTGTGTCCCCAAATCCGTGGCAACTTCTTGCTGAACTTTCGTGAGTTCGGAGCTCTCGATAGTAATTCCCTCTTGTGCGGGAACAACTTCGAAGGTAGTACCGTCATCACTGACCTTGAGGTGGGCATCGCTCATCGGCGTTCCCACCTGTGAGGTTAAAGCAGTGCCGAAAGCGGCGAGCTTCGACTGGTCGAAGTTCACGACAGGTGTAATCGAACGCGAGCGGAAGAGCCCGCGAAAACGGGAAAATAGACTTCGATTCTCAGAAAAAGCCGCATCTACGGTTGCGGGAACATCAACCGAGATTCCCAGATCTGAAAGCGAAGCTTCACGCGTCTGCTCTGCAACAGTTAAGGTCACTTTTGCGGAATCAACCCTTTGACGGAGCTGATCTTCAACCTGCTGTTGAGACAAAGAAGAGATCGATTGCCCAGCTAAGGACGTGCGCGGGAGCGCATGCGCTGAGTAGAACCACCCAGACACGCCAAGGGCGATAAGGGCAACAACCGTGATTCCAAGGAGGACCGACAGTTTGAGGGATAGCTTTTTCATAACCCTCTCATGCTATCTGTTTTCACTGTCGATTCCGGCAATAATGCGCGTAGAAGAGATGTGCTGTTACTCCCACAAACTTAAGTCTCCAGCTCCACGCCGGGCAATACGCGCGCTACCATCGGTGTAATCAATGACCGATGTCGCCTCGTCACCGCCGACCGGTGCCACAACGACTAGGTCAACTTGAGAGCCAATCTTGTCATCAACCTCAAAGCCATCACTCATAACGTCGCTCTGCCCTGGAAGAATCAGCGATGAAGCGACCAGAGGCTGGCCGAGGGCAGACAGGATTGACTGAACGACGCGGTGGTCTGGAATACGTACACCAATAGTGTGCTTCTTCTTGTTAAGCGTCATTCGGGGAACTTCTTTAGTTCCGGGGAGAATGAAGGTATAAGGCCCCGGAGTCGAGGCTTTCATCGCACGAAACTGCGAGTTGTCCATAATGACCAAGTCACCAAGGCGCGCAAAAGTATCACAAAGAAGTGAGTAGTTGTGCTTCTCGTCAAGGCGACGAATGACGCGGATACGATCAATTCCAGATTTATTTCCCAGTACACACGCGAGCGCGTAACCCGAATCTGTCGGTATAGCAACTAGCCCACCGGAGTTGAGCACATCGACGACGCGATCAACAAGGCGAGTCTGCGGATTCTCGGGATGAATTTCAACAAAAGACATGATGTTCCTTCATTCACTCGAGGTCTGACGCAATGGCAATCTGAGTCAAAGCATCGCGCAGATCGTGCGGAATATCCTCATGATTAAGAGCTGCAAGGAAACTGCCAAGCCCTTGGTTCCAGCATGAGTCCAAGCGGGTCAAAAGTTCAACCTCACAGCGGGCGTGTGTCAAAATCCGATGGATTTCGCGCGTACGCTTGTCTTTTTCGCTCATAGCCTCACGGGTCACCAGGAATTGAGCGCCCTGCGCCGGAAGGAAAGTCCCCAACTCTATGAGTTCGGCGTGGACGTTCGGGCCAAGAAGACGAAGAGACAGTTCTCGCTGCTGGGGAAGAGATCCCAAATCTCCCACAGCTGCCTCGACTCGCAAGATTCCCTCATTATCATTCCAGTGAATCTTTGTTCGAACGAGGCTCTCATCACTGTCACGGTCCTCGAGCAATTCATAATCGCCATCGGCACCTGTTACAACCAAGATCTCAAGAGCATCAGGATTCTCAACACCGACATATGATTGGCGTCCCAAGGCTCCAAGAACACCGTCCGATTCAGGCTTCGCTGCGCGACCGCACAGGGGAATAACACTTCCCGCCCGAGCAAAAAGCGGAGTGCGCCCCAGATCGGACCAACACGCGATCTTTCGATCTCCCGCATAGGCGAGATTCGCCATCAAATCAACCCAGGTTCCCTCTGGCAACCAAGCGTTGCTCACGCTCTTACCGGTGGCCTCGTAAGAAGGAGACGTCGCCGGGGCGACAATCATCTGGCTACCGAAACGGAAGCAATTGGGAACTTCCCATGACTGCTCATGGCCATCGTGTTCCCAATACATCGGGCGGATCAGCGGGAGCAGTTCTTCACGTCCGTTCAGCTGCTCGGAATGCAAGTACCCGACCAGGCGGTGTCGCAAGCGCAGGTATTCCTCTTGGATATCGCAGTGCGGCTCATCGAAGACCCAGGGTTCTTTGCGAGTGAAGGGATTATTCGATGAGTGAAGCCTCATGATCGGGCTAAAGACGCCGCTTTCCACCCAGCGCGTCTCCAATTCAGGATCACGACGCCCCAGCATATGGCCGCCAATATCGTGGCTCCACCAGCCGTATCCGATATTCGAAGCGGTCGCAGTAAACTCCGGCTGGAAGTTCAAAGAGTCCCACGTAATGTAGGTATCGCCAGAAAATCCGAGCGGGTAGCGCTGAGAACCCGGACCGCAGTAGCGCGAAAGAGTGAGTCCTCGCCCATGGCGGTGCGCGCTATCGAGATAGTGGTAGTGATTCAGTACCCACAACGGATCGAGGCCACGTGTTGAAGTGTGTTCTCCCTGCTGCCAATCAAGCCACCAAAAGTCGACTCCCTGATCCTCAAGAGGATGCAGGATCTCTTCAAAATAGGCGAGCATAAACTCCGGATCCGCAGGATCAAAAAGCACCGTCTGATGAGACTCGGGATCAATTCCCATGCGAGTCGCAAGACGCTCGTATCCGTCCTCGAAATAACGGATTCCATCCGCTGGATGCAGGTTGAGCGAAGTGTGAAGGCCACGCGAATGAAGGGAGGAGAGGAAACGCTCGGGATTCGGGAAAAGCTGCGGATCCCAGGTGTATCCAGTCCACCCAGAGCCTGCTCCTTCCGGAGGCTCAGTGATATGCCAATCCATGTCGATCACTGCGACGGATACGGGGACCGCGCGGGAAGCAAAATCATCCATAACCCGCAGATATTCTTCTTCGCTGTATCGGTGATAGCGACTCCACCAATTGCCCAAGGCAAAGCGAGGAAGAATCGCTTGGGGCCCGCTTAGACGATAGAAAGAACGAACGGCCTCGGGGAAATCTGCCCCTGCTGCAAAGATATAAATATCTGTATGCTCGGGCCGCGAAGGCAAGAAATTACCGTCTTCATCCACCGGGCAGGTGTCGTCCATAAGAGAGACTATTCCCCGGCCATCGACCACCCCTCGGTCGAGTTCGCATCTACCATCGACCGTGTCAAGAGTGCGGCAGGTCCCTCGCAGATTCCGACCTTGAAGCCAAGGAAACTCCCGGTCTGTCCCCCATCGCCACGTTCCACCCCAACTGTCTTCTTCACGTACCTGTGCCCAGAGTCCATTAGAACTGGGAGCTTCACCGTCGTAGTGAAAGTGCATATGTGCAGTTTCAATAGTGATCGAGCCCGAGGGGTCACGGTCGATACGCAGTTCTTTCGGAGAAACGCACTCTCGCTGAGCCATCATCTGAGTTGGCCCATCGACGAAGTCTCCTCGTGGATCCCACTCAAGACGAATCACTGTGTCCGAGAGGACCTGAATTCGCCAGCATGTCCCGCTTACCACCTGCTGAGAAGGTGGTGCAACTACAGCGGACGGTAAAAGATGCGGGGGAAGAATAGCCATCTCGTTTCACTCCTGGGAATCGGTATCGAGTCCTGCTGAAGGACTAGCCTAATCCTTTGAGAGGCCTTGTGCCTACTTGCATTCATCAGAATTTTGGGGTGGATGATGCGCATCATCCACCCCAAAATCACTGAGAAATCAATTCCTTAGGCGCCCTGCTTTTCGCTTGACGCTTGAGCATCTTCCTCACCGCGTTTCTTCGGCTTCGCGTCAACGCCAGCTTCCTTACGCTGTGCAGGAGTAATGGGTGCAGGAGCATCGGTCAACGGATCATAGCCACCACCCGACTTCGGGAAGGCAATGACGTCACGAATCGATTCGGATTTGGTCAGCAAGGACACGATTCGGTCCCACCCAAAGGCAATGCCACCGTGCGGCGGAGCGCCGAACTTGAAGGCATCGAGGAGGAAGCCGAACTGTGTTTGTGCTTCTTCTTCTCCGATTCCCATCACCTTAAAGACACGGTTTTGGACATCGCGACGATGGATACGGATCGAGCCACCACCGATCTCATTACCGTTGCAGACAATGTCGTAAGCGTAAGCCAGAGCGTTTCCAGGATCCTGGTCGAAGGTGTCGAGCCATTCGGGCTTTGGCGAAGTGAAGGCGTGGTGGACTGCCGTCCATGCACTGTGTCCAAGCGCAACATCACCCTCGGCCTCGGCATCTCCGGTCGGCTTGAACAGAGGTGCGTCGACAACCCACGTGAACGCCCAAGCATCGGGATCGATAAGGTTGCACCGCTTGCCGATCTCCAAGCGAGCGGCACCAAGCAGCTCGCGCGAGGCGGTGGGCTTACCGGCAGCGAAGAAGATGCAGTCACCGGGCTTGGCGCCAGTTGCCTCGGCGAGGCCAGCGCGCTCAGCTTCGGTAATGTTCTTTGCAACCGGGCCGCCCAGGTTTCCTTCGTCGTCGATCGTGACGTAAGCAAGTCCCTTGGCGCCGCGCGCCTTGGCCCATTCCTGCCACTTGTCGAAGGTACGGCGAGGCTGAGAACCACCACCGGGCATAACAACCGCGCCGACGTAGGGTGCCTGGAAGACACGGAAAGTCGTGTCCTTGAAGTACTCGGTCAGGTCAACAAGCTGGTACCCGAAACGCAGGTCAGGCTTATCCGAACCGTACTTCTCCATGGCATCTTTGAAGGTCATGCGAGGAATCGGAGTCTGGAGGTCATAGCCAATGAGCGCCCAGACATTCTTCATGATCTCTTCGGCAACTGCGATCACGTCGTCCTGATCGACGAAGCTCATCTCGATATCAAGCTGGGTAAACTCGGGCTGGCGGTCCGCGCGGAAGTCCTCATCACGGTAGCAACGCGCGATCTGGAAGTAGCGTTCCATTCCGGCGACCATCAGCATCTGCTTGAAAAGCTGAGGAGACTGCGGAAGCGCGTACCACGAACCGGGAGCCAGACGTGCAGGAACAATGAAGTCACGCGCACCTTCGGGTGTGGAACGTGTCAGCGTCGGCGTTTCAATTTCGACGAAATCGTGAGCGTAAAGAGTATCGCGGGCCGCACGTGAGACCTTCGAGCGCAGGCGCAACGCGTATTGTTCCGGTTCGCGGCGCAGATCGAGGTAGCGGTACTTCAGTCGGGTTTCCTCACCAACATTGCCTGAATCTTCAGCGTTGGAAGAAACCTGGAAAGGAAGAGGTGCCGAGGTATTGAGAATCTCAATGTCATCGCCCATCACTTCAATGGCGCCCGTTGCAAGATTCGGGTTCTCATTGCCTTCAGGGCGAGCGCAGACCTCTCCAGTCACTTTCAAAACGAACTCGCTGCGCAATTCGTGGGCGACGCGTTCATCGCGAACCACCACCTGCGCGATTCCCGAGGCATCACGAAGATCAATGAATGCGACACCGCCGTGGTCGCGGCGTCGATCGACCCATCCGGTCAGGGTGACGGTTTGGCCGACAAGGTCAAGGCCAAGCGTTCCAATATTGTGAGTGCGAAGCACTGTTTTTCCTTTCGTTGGTACCATCCGCGAGACGAGCGGCGGCACGGACATCATACTCCTTTCGCGCCGATGAGCCGGGAAAATACCTGTGCGCACGTGCAGTTGATCAGGCAAGCATTGTAGAAGTGACCCTCGAAAGTGTGTAACGTGTGTTGCTATGGGTTCACGCTCCGATTCTCAGGCGTGGTCGAGTGCCGAAAAAGGGCTCATGCTCTCCGCAGTCATCTTGATCACGCTTTCCGCTTTTGAATCGCTTGCAACAACGACAATCATGCCGAACGTCGTTGCGTCTTTCCATGCAGACTCTTGGTTTGCAGTAGCCTCGGGAACCGCGCTCATTACGAACCTCATTGCCAACGTTCTCGCCGGTGGACTCAGCGACGCGATCGGTGTCAAAAAAGTCTTTGCATGGGGACTCATACTTTTCTGCGTCGGATTACTGATCAGCGCCTTTTCACCCCATATCGCAGTCTTCGTTCTTGGCCGTCTCGTCCAGGGTCTTGGAGGAGGATTTATCATCGTCCCCCTCTACGTGCTTGTCGGGGCGATAGCCACTCCCCTGCACCGTCCGCGTTATTTTGCAGCATTCTCACTCTCGTGGGTCTTCCCCGCATTAGTCGGGCCCGCTCTTGCCGGATTCGTCGCGACTTATTGGGGATGGCGAATTGTTTTCGGAGTCGCACCCTTCCTGGCAATTTTTGGAGCCATTCCCTTGCACTCGGTTCTCAAGGGACTGGTCAGTACGCCTCAGGGGCGTCTCCCCTCTGCGCGTTTCCTTCGCTTGGCTTTGGGCTCAGGTTTGGGTGTCTTCCTCTTACAGATCTCGGGAACTTTCCAGTCGGTGTGGGCAATGTCAGCGGTCGGAGCCCTCGGCTTCGTGCTCTCAATCTTTACCCTGCCTCGTCTGCTCCCAAAGGGAACCTTCAGGCTCAAGCGCGGAATCCCCGCTCTTGTCATGACGCGTCTTCTCATGATGGGGGCAGTGACCGGTGCGGAAGTCGTCATGCCGCTTCTTCTTCAGCGCATCCACGGGTGGAGCGCGAATACGGCTTCACTTGCCGTTACTATCGCGACGCTTTCATGGGCGAGCGGCGCTTTCATTCAGTCGCAGTTTAAGAATCGACGCGTGCGCCTTCTGCTTCCCAAAATTGGTTCCTGCATGATCGTGATCGGTCTTGCTCCCCTGTCGATGCTTCTCAACCCGTCCCTACCGAAATGGCCTGTCTTTATTGCTTGGCTTTTGTCTGGTATCGGTGTCGGTTTCACGCACTCAACGATTTCTGACTTCACCTTGGGTTCAACCGATCCTTCAATGCACGGACGGGCATCTTCGTGGCTTCAGGTTGCTGATTCAGCAGGCGCAGCCGTCGAGCTTGCTTTCGTCTCTCTTGCGCTAGCTCTCTGGAACGCTATTGGCTTCACGGGTCCCATTGCTTATCTTCCCGCAACCTTCATCGCGCTTTCGATCGCTGTCGTGGGAGTCTTCGCAGCAATGCGAACGCGCGAGGAAGACCTCCTCCCCCGCGCGTCCGTGTAAGTTCCTCGTCCGACTCAGCGACCGAAGCGGCGCTTAGCTACCTTCTTCGAGGCTGACTTGCGCTGCGGCTGCGCAAACCGACCACCACGCGTCGAACGTTCGCGATCCCCAAAGCGACGCTCGCCTCGGCGATCATCAAAGCGGTGCTCCTCAGAATGCGGAAGATGACGCCCGCGTCCCCGATCGAGGCGATGGCTACCTTCTCGGGATTCCTTACGCGCAATCGGACTCTTCTTAGGCGCGTGTGATTTGCCATCGGGGCCTTCATCGACACGGATTCGCAAGGCTCGTCCAGAAACATGAGCCTTGGAAATGCGCGTCATGGAATCTGCACTGAGATCTGTGTGAATCTCAACCAAAGAGAAAGTCGGGTAAATATCGATGTGGCCGATATCTGCCCCTGAAATACCACCTTCACCGGTGATTGCACCGACGATGGCACCGGGCTTGACGCGGTCCTTCTTACCGACCTCAATGCGGTAGCGAGTACCGGTTCCCACCGCGTGACGAGGCGTTGTCGAAGTCTTACGTCCCTTAAGCGGACGCTCACGATCACGGCCGCCTTCAAAGCTCGCCCGAGCAAATTCTCCGGACTCATCGAGTTCTTCTTCGCGGCGAATCTTGCCGTTTCCGCGTCGGTCGTCAGCAATTCGTGCACTCGGGCCCTCATCACCGACCGCATTGGCTAAGAGAGCGGCAGCGATATCTTCAATCTCAAGAGAGGTCGTATCGTGAATTTCGTCAAGAAGCGTGCGGTATAGATCCAAACGCCCCTTCTCGATTCGCTCGCCAATCGAATCTAAGATCCGGCTGGCTCGGAACTGGGAAACCGCAGCGGGAGAAGGAATCTCAACTTCCTCCATCTGAGTTCCGGTGAGCTTTTCAATCTTGCGAAGACGAGAGTGCTCACGAGGCGTGAAGAAGGTGAGCGATCGCCCCTGACGTCCCGCGCGCCCTGTTCGTCCGATTCGGTGAACGTAGGCCTCAGCTTCACGAGGCACATCGAAGTTCACGACCAAACCAATACGTTCGACATCGAGGCCACGGGCAGCAACGTCGGTCGCGACCAAAACGTCCAAGGACCCATTCTTCAACCGCTCGACCATGCGCTCGCGCTCGGTTTGCGCGACGTCACCAGAAATACCGGCCGCTTTAAATCCTCGAGAATTCAATTCGAGTGAAATCTCTTCGACATCAAGGCGCGTGCGGACAAAAACGATCGCTGCGTCGGATTCTTCGTTGCTCTGGTGCTGCGCTCGCGTCGCTAGGACCCGTGACAAAGCACCGATCTTGTGCTTGTAGGGAACCACCGCGTAGGTCTGGTGAATAGTATCAACTGTCGATGACTCTTCGGATACAGCGATCTTGAGGGGATCCTTGAGATGCGTCTGTGCGATCTTTTCGATTGCGGCGGGCATAGTCGCGGAAAAAAGCGCAGTGAGGCGATCGGAAGGAACAGAAGACGTGATGGTTTCAACGTCTTCCGCGAATCCCATACGAAGCATTTCATCAGCTTCGTCAAGGACAAGCATTGAGACCCGGCTCAGATCCAAGGCACCCTTTTCGATCAGATCAATGACGCGCCCCGGTGTTCCTACAACAACTTGAGCTCCGCGCTTGAGCGCGCCAATCTGCGGTCCATAGGCGGAACCACCGTAGACCGGGACAACATCGATATCACGACTATGAGAAGCAAAATCCGAAATTGCCTGTGCGGACTGCATTGCCAGCTCACGCGTGGGGGCAAGAACAAGTGCCTGCACATGGCGTTCATCTGAATCAATCACGGCAAGAAGAGGCAAGCCAAAAGCAGCGGTCTTTCCCGTGCCAGTCTGAGCGATTCCAACGACATCGTGCAGTTCGAGAAGTGCAGGAATTGCCTCAGCTTGGATCGGAGTGGGAACTTCATACCCCATCTGGGTAATGGCTGCGAGAAGATCATCGGGGAGGCCGAGATCAGCAAAGGTCATTTCAGTGGCGTTTTCGGGCGCAGTGGACACAAGTTTCCTTACAATTAGCGTCGCTCTGGGTCGACTTCACGGATGACGCGCGACCCCACACCGTTTTCACCGCCGAGACGCACTCGACCACCATTGGGTTGCGCCTCGTTGCCTTGCAAGGCTATCAGTTACTTGGGCGTGAAGACAGCGGTGCCTCCGGTGAGATCGCACACCGAAGGCACCCTGAAGCTTAGTCGTTCGAGTCTTGCGTAGGAACAACCGAGGGATGAAGGTCTTCTGCCGGAGGCTGCCAATTGTAGATATCAGCTTGAACCTGCTCACCTGAACGGATGTCCTTGACGGTATCCGCTTCGCCTTCGCTTCCCGGGAACCATACGAAGGGAATCCCCCGCTTGTCAGCAAACTTAATCTGTTTGCCAAACTTCGCCGCACTGGGGGCAACATCGGTGGGAATCCCGCGCTTGCGCAGGATCGTCGCCAGAGCATTGCAGTGTTGACGCTGTTCTTCGTCAGCAACTGCGATAACAACGCAGGTCGGCACCTTACGAGAAGCTGTCACCATGTCCTGTGAAAGGATTCGTGACACCAAACGAGACACGCCGATAGAGAGGCCGACACCGGGATAGCTTCGCTTTCCGTCCTTGGCAAGAGAATCGTAACGTCCGCCGGAACAGATCGATCCCAAGTCCTCGTGCCCAACGATTTCGCTTTCGTAAACGGAACCCGTGTAGTAATCCAGTCCACGAGCAATCTTCAGATCAGCCAGAACAACACCCGGCATCGCTGCCCCAGCCTGCTCAACCAATGCGCACAGTTCATCCAAGCCCTGAGTGAGTGTTTCACTCGATACGCCCAGCGCATTCACCTCCGAGCGCAGATGCTCGGAATCCTCGGTACGGATCTGCGCCATACGCAAGAGCACCTCGATTTGCGGCTGCTCAAGCCCGGCCTCGGCAAGCTCCTCAGCCACACCTTCGGGTCCAATTTTATCGAGCTTATCGAGGCCGCGAAGTGCAGACTCAACGTCATCGACGCCGAGGCCCTCACAAATTCCCTGGACAACCTTGCGGTTGTTGACCAAGACGTGAACGGGAGGAATCGGCAAAGACATCAAAGCTTCTGCCATGACCAAGGGCAGATCCACTTCGTAGTGGAAGGGAAGCTCGCCCAGACCAACAACATCAATATCTGCCTGAGTAAACTCGCGGAAACGACCGTCCTGTGGGCGTTCACCGCGCCAGACCTTTTGGATCTGATAACGCTTAAACGGAAAATCGAGCTCGTTGGCGTTCTCGATCACGTAACGCGCAAAAGGAACAGTCAAGTCAAAGTGAAGGCCCATTTGGCGCTCCTTTGAGGAACGTCCACCTTCTTCCTTCAGTGCTTGAAGACGGTCCAGAACGTAGATTTCTTTCGAGGTTTCACCCTTGGATTGAAGCTGCTCAAGAGTCTCGACAGCTCGAGTTTCGATTCCCGCAAATCCGTGAAGCTCGAAAACCGAACGAATGTGGTCCAAAATCGCCTGTTCAACGATGCGCCCCTGCGGGAGCCACTCTGGGAAACCTGAAAGTGAAGTACGTGCCATGAGTCCTATTCTTTCACGCGCCGGCTCACATGTCGGCGCAAGTACCTAACCGATGCTTCGAGCGCGCCTAAGGTAGGCGTTTGACTCCAGCTCATCCCCCATGGTCGTTGCAACCGAGTGTCCAGGGAAGAGAATCGTCTGCGGGTCGATCACATTGGCGAGCGTACGCAAGGAATGACGCATTTGGGTCTCGTCACCACCGGGCATATCGGTTCTGCCAACAGAGCCCGCGAAAATGACGTCACCACTGAGCGCCCAAGGAACAACGACCTCGGTATCTAAAGCGCGAGTACCGTTCCAGAACACAGTGAGCTCCGATGCGCCCAAAAAGAGCGCTGAACCTTCGGTGTGTCCGGGGGCCGGAACCATACGCAAGTAGACACCTCGAACGTACTCGAGAGTATCGACTGGGCATTCCTTGATGAGCGCAGGCTTTACCCACGGTACATTCACTTCCTCAGGAAGAGGAAGGCTCACGTACGAGGCCGGGTCATCCAAGCGGTACACGTCAGGACTCGGGATCCACACCGGAGCCGGACCATCTGGTGCCCACGAGGCGATCTCTGCGCAATCCCAGACGTGGTCGGCATGGCCGTGTGTCGCCAGCACCGCACCCACGTAGGCGTTGTCTTCCTCCAGTGCCTCTCGAATCTTGTCACGAGCACCAAACGAAGGGTCGACAACAAGAGACTGAACCGGCGCACTACCTTCGCTTCTGGGCGAAATGACGTAGCAATTCGCACCATAGAAGGGTGTTGGGATCACATGGATCCGAATTCCCTGACTCACGAGAGCGTCGAAGAAATCTGGTCGAACCATGCCTTCTTGGTTTCCAAGGCCTGCGTCAACTCACGAACTCGAGCATCGTCACCCTGTGCCTTAGCGGTCTCAAGGTCTTCGCGCAGCTGCTCAAGCTGTTCTTCAAGTTGTCCAAGCATTCCCGTTGCACGCGCGCGCGTTTCGGGATTTGTTCGACGCCACTCCGCTTCTTCCGCCTGGCGCAAAGCATCTTCAACGGCGCGCAGTCGAGACTCGATCTTTCGGAAGTGCTCAGAAGGAACACGACCGATCTCTGCCCAACGATCCTGAATCGAACGAAGCGCAGACTTGGCTTCCTCATGGTTCGTGATGGGAAGCAGTGCTTCAGCTTCCTTGAGGAGCTCTTCCTTTGCACTCAAGTTCGCCTGGTACTCGGAATCAACTGCAAGATCATTACGGTGACGAGCATCAAAGAAGGCCTGCTGAGCGGAACGGAAACGTGCCCACAGCGCGTCGTCTTCACGGCGGGACGCTCGCGGTGCGCGCTTCCACTGCTCCATCAGGTCGCGGAAAGCAGCGGAAGTTTCACCCCAGTTGGTGGAATCCTTCAGCGCCTCGGCACGAGCAATAATTTCTTCCTTCACGCGCTTGGCCTGGCCTTGGCGCTCATCAAGTTCAGAGAAGTACTGACGGCGACGGCGGTCAAACTGCGTACGGGTTGCCGAGAAACGCTTCCAGAGCTCGTCCTCAGTGCTTTTATCGAGGCGCGGACCCCTGCGCTGCATCTGCTTCCACTCTTCGAGGAGATCTCGAAGCAGCTGACCTGATTGCTTCCAATGAATCTTCGAAGATTCCTTTGCCAAAATCGCTTCAGCACGCTCGACCAGAGAGATACGTTCGGCAAGTGCCTGTTCCTTTGCGAGGCGACGCTCTTCCTTTGCCTCTTCCTTACGTGCCTGGGCACGTTCTTCGACAGCGGCTACGCGCGCACGCAATGCCGGCAAATCGCCAATTGCGTTAGGAAGGGCAACTGCCTCCTTGAGGGTTGCTAAAGTCTGGTCAATTTCCTTGGGACCAAGTGAAGCGAGTCGATCTTCGAAAAGCTTGATCGTAGCTTCAAGATCTGCGTAACGACGCGTATACAGAGCAAAGGGATCTGCGGGCAGGCCTTCGGGGAAAGAGCCAATCATGCGCTCTTCTTCGCCGTCCTTAACCCACACATTTCCCTGCGAGTCAATCCGACCAAAATCGGTCGACATTTCCTGGGTTCCTGGTTGTTCGACAGTACGTGCAGCGGCAACTTCAGGCTCAACGGCCTGCGGTTCAGGCGAAGTGGTCACGATATTCCTTAGAGGTTGGGACAGTTTCCCATCCGACGCGGTGCGTGGGGGCTCCACACAGGCATACCATCAACGGTACGCATCCATCCTAAATGAAATAGCCGCCAAACTCATAAAAAAAGGTGTGACGTTTCACTAGGATTCCACGAAGCGATACGCACTTACTGCGCCGCAGAGGTCGATACTCGCACCGCTTCGAAAACCCCGTCAACCCGACGCAAAGCAGATAGCACAGCATTGAGGTGACTGATCTCTGCCAATTCAAAGCTGAAACGCGCCGTCGCAACTTGATCACGCGTCGACACCGTCGATGCCGAAAGAATGTTCACGCGATAATCGGTCATCACCTTCGTCATATCAGCCAAGAGTCCTGGCCTATCCAAGGCTTTCGTCTGAATCTGAACGAGATACTGGGCATGTGAGTGCTCACCGCTCCACGACACGTCCACGAAACGCTCCGGATGTAGTCCCTGGAGACGGATCGCATTGGGGCATGAACTCTGATGAACTGACACACCCTGGCCGCGGGTAATAAAACCGATGATCTCATCGCCCGGCACAGGCGTGCAGCAACGTGCAAGCTTGACCCAAACGTCATTGGCATTCATACCCGCGACAGAGACGCCCTGTCCCTTCGCACTGTACTCGCCAATTGTCGCTCGATGGCTTCCGGGGGTAATCGCTTCGGAGAGAGTTTCCTCTGTTCCGTCTCCCCCACCGAGGTTTTCAACGAGCTTCGTGACGATGCTTTGCGCGGAAATATGACCGTCACCAACGGCTGCATACAGTCCAGAAATGTCGGGATATCCCAAAGAGGTAGCAACAGAGAGCAGTGAGTCGTGACTCATCAAACGCTGCAGAGGCAAGTTCTGCTTACGCATAGCACGCGCAATGTGTTCCTTGCCCGCTTCGACGGCCTCTTCCTTACGTTCGCGCGAGAACCAGCCCTTGATCTTTGAGCGCGCTCGTGGCGATGCAACAAAGGCCAACCAGTCTCGCGACGGACCCGCTTTATCAGATTTCGAAGTGACAACTTCAACGGTCTGGCCCGATTCAAGTCGCGTATCAAGAGGCACGAGGCGCCCATTGACCTTCGCGCCGACCGTATGGTGACCGACTTCGGTGTGCACCGTGTAAGCGAAATCAACCGGCGTTGCCCCTCGCGGAAGGACAACGACCTCGCCTTTGGGGGTGAAGACATAAACCTCTTCACCGGAAATCTCGTAGCGAAGAGAATCTAAGAATTCTTCGGGATCGCCGGTTTCCCGTTCCATATCGACGAGCGCACGAAGCCAGTTCATCTGTTCGTCAGCACTCATTCGATCCGACTCAAGCGAATTCGCGTTCGGATTCTGCTTGTACTTCCAGTGTGCGGCGACGCCGTGCTCGGCGTGCTCGTGCATCTCGTAGGTGCGGATCTGAATCTCAACCGGACGCCCGCCGGGACCAATCACCGTCGTATGCAGCGACTGATAGAAGTTGAACTTCGGCATGGCGATATAGTCTTTGAAGCGCCCGGGAATCGGGTTCCATCGACCGTGGAGCGCTCCCAAAACCGCATAACAGTCGCGAACTGTCTCAACCAGCACGCGCACCGCGACCAGATCAAAGATCTCATCGAAGGCTTTATTACGAACGATCATCTTTTGATAGATCGAATAGTGGTTTTTAGGTCGCCCGCTCACGGTACCTTGAGTTCCGGACCTGCGTAGATCTTCTTCAATCTGGGTGATTACTTCGCGTAGGTAAACGTCTCGCTCGGGAGCGCGCTCGGCAACGAGATGATCGATTTCCTCGTAGATTTCGGGATAGAGGACCTTGAAGGAGCGTTCTTCAAGCTCCCATTTGATCATGTTCATTCCGAGGCGGTGTGCCAGCGGAGCGTAAATCTCAAGCGTTTCGCGCGCCTTCTTCTTTGCAGATTCGACCGGTACGAAACGCCAGGTACGAGCATTGTGGAGGCGATCAGCAAGTTTGATGAGCAAAACACGGATGTCACGACTCATCGCGATAATCATTTTGCGCAGAGTCTCCGACTGGGCGTTTGCTCCGTAACGGATTTTGTCGAGCTTTGTCACGCCGTCGACGAGCTGTGCGATTGCGGGACCAAAATCCGCGGTGAGCTGTTCCAAGCTGTAGTCGGTGTCTTCAACGGTGTCGTGCAAAAGAGCGGCAGCAAGCGTTGGCGAGGTCATACCAACCTCAGCCAAAATCGTGGCGACGGCGACCGGGTGAGTAATGTAGGGTTCCCCGCTCTTACGCATTTGCCCGCGATGGGCTTTTTCTGCCGTACGATACGCTCGCTCGATCAGTGAAATATCGGCTTTCGGGTGATTTGCACGGAGGGCGCGGATCAGAGGTTCAATCTCGGGTGTCGTCGTCTTTGAACGAGCACCGAACCATACAAGTCCTGAACGCACACGTGACCCGGCCGCGGGCGGCCGGGTCACATCGTCTTTTTGCTCACTCATTCCTCAATGATACAAGTGATCTGCGGGAATGAAAGGCCCGAATTAGAAAACGACAGCAGTTTCAACCTTCACGTGAGGCTCCAGCTTTGTACGTCCCTTCAACGCCTCAAGCTCAAGCAAAATAGCAACGGCTTCAATCTTCGCGCCACACTGCTCAAGCAGTTTCACAGATGCCGCTGCAGTTCCACCCGTCGCCAACACATCGTCGACGACAAGAACACGTGCACCTTCACGAACGAGGCCCGGATTGAGCTCCATACGTGCGCTTCCGTACTCGAGATCGTAGTCGATACCGATCACCGGACCGGGAAGCTTGCCTCCCTTTCGGACCGTGATCATGCCAATTCCAAGAGCGGTAGCCAAGGGAGCAGCGAGGATGAAGCCTCGTGATTCCAAGCCTGCTACTGCATCAATACGACCGCGGTAGTGATCTGCGAGAAGCTCGACGAGCTTCGCAAAGGCTTCTCCGTCTGCAAGCAGCGGTGTGATGTCGCGGAACAGCACTCCTTCCTCGGGGAAGTCTTGAACCTCTCGCAGGTGGCTCAAGACCAAATCACTGACAACTTTGCCGAGCTCAGCGCTCATCGGCGGGCCTTCTTCCTCTTGGGTTGGGCATCATTTGCGAGGCGTCGACCGGGCTGGACCGGTGCAACGCGGACATGGTCGCTGCTGCCGCCGTCGCGTTCACGCCGACGGGCAACAATTTCATTGTGTTCCTTTGTAGAGGCACGGCGTTCTTCAAGCATAACCAGCAAAGGCGAGGCGATAAAGATCGACGAGTACGTACCGACGATCATTCCGACAAACAGGGCAAGCGAGATATCGGTCAGCGTTCCCGCTCCCAAGAGCAAAGATCCGATGATCAAAATGGATCCCACCGGGAGCAAGGCAACGATGGAGGTATTCAGCGAACGAACCATCGTCTGGTTCACAGCCAAGTTCACCATGTCGCCATAGGTGTAGCGGTTCTGATCATTGATTCCCTTGGTAAGCTCACGAACCTTATCGAAAACCACGACGGTGTCGTAAAGTGAGTAGCCCAAAATTGTCAGGAAGCCGATGACCGTTGCCGGCGAAACCTCAACGCGGGTAACCGCGAAGAAGCCAAGAGTCATCGCAATATCGTGGAAGAGCGCAAAAATCGCGGCAACCGACATTGTCCATGACCGGAAGTAAACCGTCATCAAAACGGCAACAAGAGTCAAGAAAATGATCAGTGATTGAGCAGCCTTCGCCGTCACGTCACGTCCCCAAGAGGGGCCAATTGAAGCGGATTGAACATCGCTGGCGTTGACGCTGTACGCCTGAGCCAAAGCCTCGCGAACCGCAAGAGTCTTCTGAGAATCCAAGGATTCCGTCTGAACACGGATACCGTCGACGCCCACCGAGGAGACGCGAACTTCAGAGGCCAAGTTGGCCTTCTGGATTGCATCGTATGCCGGCTGCTGCGAGGTGTTGGTCAGACCGGTCAGTGTAAATTGCGAACCGCCGGTAAATTCGAATGAACGGTTGAGGCCAAGAATGGCAATCAACACGATGCACACAGCAATAACGGCGTAAGCAGCTCGGACAAAGATCCGACGCTTAGGCACGATCGCATATGACTTCTCACCCGAGTACAGGGCATTGCCCCACTGCGCGTAACTCATCATTGGTCTTCTCCCTCCTGCTTGTCCGAAACCTCAGGTGTGGCAGTTGCCTCCGCCTTTTCTTGCTCCGCCAAACGGGCAGCACGTTTGCGCTCGGCAAGTGACAAGACTTCACCATCTGCGCCCAGCTGCTCAGATTCGGAACCCTGCGCTGAAACAACCACACGGCCTCGGCCGGCATAAGTAATTGCCGAGCGCGCACCCAAGTGCTCGGGATCGAGACCCGAGAGCTTGTGTCCCCCACCGAAGAACTCGGTGCGAATGAGAAGCTCCATCATGGGGTGCGTGAAGAGGAAGATCACGACCAAGTCCACGACCGTTGTCACACCCAAGGTGAAGGCGAAGCCTTGAACACCACCGACAGCGAGGACGTAGAGAACAACAGCTGCAACAAGGTTGACCGCATCGGAGACCAAAATGGTTCGCTTCGCACGATCCCAGCCTTCATCAACCGCGGCACTGAGTGGACGTCCATCGCGGACTTCATCTCGGATACGTTCGAAGTAGACGATAAAGGAGTCCGCAGTAACACCGACAGAAACGATCAAGCCCGCAATGCCAGCAAGTGACAATCGATAACCAACGGCCCATGAAAGAACCGTGATGACCAGATAGGTTAGGCATCCTGCGACAAGCAGCGAACCTGCTGAAATAACGGCAAGGCCACGGTATTGCCAAATCATGTAGAGGACAACGAGAAGCAGACCAATGAGGCCAGCCCACAGACCCTTTTCAAGATGCTCAGAGCCGAGCGTTGCAGAAATCTGCTGTTCCGATTGAACTTCGAAGTTCAAGGGCAAAGAACCGAAGCGCAACTGGTTGGCCAAGGCTGAGGCAGTCTTCGCGGTGAAGTTACCCGAAATCTGGGCCTTACCGTCCGTAATGACCGCATTCATCGAGGGAGCAGTAATCACCTGTCCATCCAGCACCACCGCAAAGTGGTTGCGATCAGGCTTGCCGTAGCTCTTACCGCCCTCAGTATCTTGGCTGAGATCGTAGAGCCGCTTCGATGCCTCAGCGAATTGCTTCGCGCCCTCGTCGTTGAACGTGAGGTTTACGATCCATTCACCGGTCGTGTGCCCCTGTTGGTTCACGCCCATTCCGGCGCTTGCATCGGCAAGATTGGCACCCGAAACGTCAACCGGACCAAGAAGGTACTTAATGTTCCCATCCGCGTCACAAGCAGCGTAGGGCTTATCCGCGGGGGCTTCGGTGCGTCCGCCACGAGCAGTGGTGCAGTCCAAAGTGAAAAGGTCATAGCGAGCCTGCTCGGTGGCCCACTTCAGATCCGAGTTACTCTGGGGATTCTCGCTGGGTGTATCAGAAAGAACGCCGTCTTTATTGATATCGGCAAGTTCCTTAGCGCGTTCTTCGCTCAGTGCGGTAGTGACTAAGCTCGGGCTTGCAGACGCCGAAGGCGATGCGCTCTCCGAAGGAGAAGCGCTCTGAGACGCCGATGCAGACTCCGAAGGAGAAGGAGACTCACTGTTCTGAGGACTCGTCACTTCCGCACCCTGGCTTGCAGAAGGCGTAGGTGTTCCCTCCGACTGCTTGACTGCGGGAAGCATCGCCAGAACCGGACGGAAGTTCATCTGCGAAGACGAACGAATCAAATCCAAGGTTTCCTGGGAAGGAGTACCGGGAATCGACACAGAAATATTGCTCGAACCCAGAGAGGAGATTTCCGACTCTGACACACCGGATGCGTCAATACGCTGGCGAATGATGTTGATCGCCTCGGTGATATCGCTTTCAGTAACCTCTCGGTCGCCCTGTCCCGTCGAAACTGGGGTCAAAATGAGCTGCGTTCCACCTTGCAGGTCCAAAGCCAAGGAAGGAGTGTAGGAAGCACCCTTGTTCGTCAGTTTTCCGACGACAAGCGAGGCTGTCCCGAGAACAAAAATAAAGATGAGAGTAAAGAGTGCGCGCCATGGATGGCGCTTTTGAGTTTTCACGATGGGCTGCCTTTGGGTCCCTTAGGGGATTACTTCGTGTCGGTGGGGTTTTCCTGCGAATCCAAGCCGAGGATGGGTTCTTCTTCCGGCTCTTCTTGCGTATCGTCCTGGTTGTCAGACTCACTGCCTTGGAAGGGAAGTTCTTCAGCAACTTCAAGAACTGCGCGCTGATCCCAGTAGGTTTCGGAGCCGCCGGGAGTTTCAAGAATGATGATCTCGCCGTCTTTGTCAACAAAGCGTCCCCAGAATCCGCAGCGCATGCGAACCCACGCACCCGGAACCATCATTTCGTTGCGACGTCGTTCTGCTTCTTTTTCTTGCTCCATCATGCGCTTGCGGGCACGAGCATTCATCACAAACATGGCAACGACTGCGATGGCAAGGAAGAGCAGGAATTTATAATCCACGGTGTGTCTTTCTTCTAGGGGCAGATACGCACGATAACTATCCGCATACAGTCTAATAGCTACGCTTGGTTTTCGGTGACATACCGTCCGGGTTCACAAAAATCACTCAAAAAGCGTCGATTCAGGCGGCGGAGTAAGCCCTAAGTGTTTCCAAGCCTTCGCCGTCGCCATGCGCCCGCGTGTCGTCCGCAAAATGAAGCCTTCACGCACCAAATAGGGCTCCGCAACCGTCTCGACAGTTTCTGCTTCTTCTCCAACCGTGACAGCCAAAGTGGTCAGTCCCACCGGTCCCCCGGCAAAACGACGGCACATCGCATCCAAAACGGCGCGGTCAAGTCGGTCCAAACCAAAGGCATCAACTTCAAAAAGCTCGAGAGCTCCCCGAGCGGCCTCAAGAGTGAGTTGCCCATTTCCACGTACCTGCGCAAAATCGACGACTCGCCGCAGTAGACGGTTTGCGATACGGGGAGTGCCTCGAGAGCGTGAGGCAATTTCATGGGCAGCCTGTGCATCGATGGGTGTAGCGAGAAGATCAGCAGAACGCTTCACGACCATCTCTAGGTCTTCAGTCGAATAAAACTCCAGATGTGCCGTAAAGCCGAAACGATCGCGAAGAGGCGCCGGCAAAAGCCCCGATCGCGTCGTTGCTCCGACGACAGTGAAGGGGGGAAGGGTCAAAGGAATTGAGGTTGCCCCGGGTCCTTTTCCTACCACCACGTCAACGCGGAAGTCTTCCATCGCCAGGTAGAGCATTTCCTCGGCTGTGCGTGCAAGACGATGGATTTCGTCAATAAAGAGGACATCGCCTTCTTGAAGGCCGGACAAAATCGCCGCAAGGTCACCGGCATGTTGGATAGCGGGACCAGAAGTCAGTCGCAGTGAGGTTCCCATCTCCGCTGCAATAATCATGGCCAGGGTCGTCTTTCCTAGCCCGGGAGGGCCAGCAAGAAGCACATGGTCAGCGCTCGCGCCTCGTGCCCGAGCAGCATCCAGCACCAGTTGAAGCTGATTGCGCACGACACTTTGACCAACAAACTCACTGAGACGCTTGGGGCGAAGTGCGGCCTCGGCAGCCCTCTCGAGTTCTCCGGCATCCGGAGCAACAATGTTGATCGAGGGCTCAAATTCATCGGCCATTAGCGCCTCCCAGCTTCATGAGTGCAGCCCGCAAAAGATCGGAAGCGTTAAGCCCGTTTCCACCGAGCTCAGACAGGACGCTCTCCGCCTTTGTTTCATTCCATCCAAGCCCGATGAGCGCGGCCTTCACTTCTGCTTCAACCACCCCGGCTGAGGGGGCCGAGGCCTCGGGAAGCTGCGCAGGAAGGCCAAGTTTGTCGCCCAATTCGACGAGCATTCGCGAGGCGACTTTCTTTCCAACTCCCGGAATGCGCGAAAGCGTTGCGGTATCTTGATCAGCAACGGCTCGGCGCAGATCATTCGGGCTGAAGACCGACAGAGCAGCTAGTCCAATTCGAGGTCCAATTCCGGTCACGGACATGAGAATCTCGAAGACTTTTCGTTCTTCTTCGGTCTTAAAACCATAGAGAGTCAATGCGTCTTCGCGAACAATTAAGTGGGTGTAGAGCTCAACCTCATCACCCTTGTGCAACTCGCTTGCCAAGGGCGGAACAATGAAGACCTTAAAGCCAAGTCCCCCGTAGACCACGACAACATCGTCGACGCCAACTTGCGCCACTGTGCCGAGAACTCTGGAAATCATGACTTCACCTCAAATCGATGGGACCGAACATACGTACGATACCCTAGCTACGCCGCCGCCTGGGATCGACCGCGCCGGTGCGGCGCTGAGCCGCTTGCGCTTGTGCCCACATTTCTTGTGCGGCAGTCAGCTGTCCGCGCGCAGAGAGCTTTCCTGAAGAGGAAACTGCAACCGTCGAATCCGATCGAGCTCCAAGAAGTCCGGTCCCCCGCCACGCATGGCAGATCGCTATCGCGAGGGAGTCCGCAGCATCTGCAGGCTTGGGTGGCTTATCTAATCCGAGAATACGAGCAACCATATGCTGGACTTGCGCTTTGTCGGCATTGCCGTTTCCCGTGACGGCACTTTTCACTTCGGATGGAGTATGGATCGCCATCGGCAGCCCCGCGCGCCCCGCTGCAGCAAGGGCTACGCCCATAACCTGCATTGTTGTCGAAACGGAACGCAAATTGTCTTGTGCAAAAACCTGCTCGATGGCAACCACCTCAGGATGGTAGAGCCCAATGACGCGATCAATCGCATCGGCAATCTTCGCCAATCGAAAATGCTGAGCAAGCTCAGTTGACGAACGCGCGACGCCAACGAAAACCATCGAGGCACGACGAGTCGCATCGACGTCTACAACGCCGAGTCCACACCGCGTAATACCTGGGTCAATACCCAATACCCGCATCTTCAGGCTTCTCCGCGGATCATCCGTACGAAAAGGTCATGGAATCGTGAGTCTGAGCCAATCTCCGGGTGGAAAGAGGTTGCCATGGCCTGGCCGCTGCAAACAGCAACAATGGGGCCATCAGGTAGATTCCCCGCGCGGGCAAGAACCTTCACGTCATTGCCGACCGACTCGACCCAGGGAGCACGGATAAAGACCGCCGGGAAAGGTGCGCCTTCAATCCCGTCGATGAAAAGATCTTCTTCGTACGAATCGACCTGCCGCCCAAAAGCATTGCGGCGCACAACCATATCGATCGCGGCAAAGGAACGCTGGTCGTCTCGGCCGTCAAGGATATGCGTAGCGAGCATAATCATTCCCGCGCAGGTCCCGTAAACGGGCATCCCCTCCGCGATTTTCTTCGATAGCGGATCGAAGAGGCCGAAAGACAGAAGCAGATTCGACATGGTCGTCGATTCCCCACCGGGAATAACGAGGCCGTCGACAGCGTCTAGTTCACTTTGACGTCGCACAAGGACAGCGCGGGCGCCGGATTCTTCCAGCGCCCGCACATGTTCTGCGACATCGCCCTGAAGGGCAAGGATGCCGACCGTTACCATCCGCGTTCAGCCAATCGATGGTCGACGGGAAGATCGTCAACGTTGATGCCAACCATTGCCTCACCGAGGCCTCGGGAAACCTCAGCAATCACGGCGGGATCATCGTAGAAGGTCGTTGCCTTGACGATTGCGGCCGCACGCTTCGCGGGATTGCCGGACTTAAAGATGCCGGAGCCCACGAAAACGCCTTCTGCGCCGAGCTGCATCATCATTGCAGCGTCCGCGGGAGTAGCAATACCGCCAGCGGTGAAAAGAACCACGGGAAGGCGTCCTTCACGAGCAACCTCAGCGACCAGCTCATAGGGAGCCTGCAGTTCCTTCGCGGCAACGTAGAGTTCGTCTTCAGGCAGTGAGGTGAGACGGCGAATTTCGTCACGGATCTTACGCATATGCGTAGTCGCGTTCGATACATCGCCGGTGCCGGCCTCTCCCTTGGAGCGAATCATTGCGGCGCCCTCGTTGATGCGACGAAGAGCCTCGCCAAGATTGGTCGCACCACAGACGAAGGGAACGGTGAAGTTCCACTTGTCGATGTGGTGGGAGTAATCCGCAGGGGTCAAAACTTCTGACTCGTCGATGTAGTCGACGCCCAAAGACTGAAGAACCTGAGCTTCGACAAAGTGGCCAATGCGAGCCTTTGCCATGACCGGGATCGAAACGGCATTGATGATGCCGTCGATGAGATCCGGGTCAGACATGCGGGCAACGCCACCTTGAGCGCGGATATCAGCGGGAACGCGCTCAAGTGCCATAACGGCAACTGCACCTGCGTCCTCGGCAATCTTTGCCTGCTCAGGAGTAACGACGTCCATAATGACGCCGCCCTTGAGCATCTGAGCCATGCCCCGCTTCACCTGCGGAGTTCCGACCTCGCGTGTGGTCGTCTGCTCAGTCATCCTTTACTCCTCTTCTTCCAGCTGGGCGCGCACCTCATCGGAAAGAGACATATTCGTGTAGATGTTCTGCACGTCGTCTGAGTCTTCGAGTGCATCGATCAGCTTGTTGACCTTAAGAGCGCCTTCGAGGTCAAGTTCAACCTCGGTAGAGGCAACGAATTGAGTTTCGGCCGAATCGTAGTCAATACCGGCTTCCTGCAGCGCAGTGCGGACCGCAACGACATCACTGGGATCACACTCGATGACAAAACCCTCGCCGAGGTCTTCGACTTCCTCTGCTCCAGCGTCAAGAACAACTTCCATCAGCCGGTCTTCATCAACGCCCTCAGCGGCAGGAACCTCAATGACACCACGCCTTGAGAAGAGATAGGAAACAGATCCGGGATCGGCAAGAGAACCGCCCTGACGCGTGAAACCAAGGCGAACATCGGATGCCGCACGGTTACGGTTATCGGTCAAGCACTCCACGAGGAAAGCAACACCATTGGGGCCGTAGCCTTCATACATGATGGTCTCGTAGTTTGCGCCGCCTGCTTCTGCACCCGAGCCGCGCTTGATGGCGCGCTCGATGTTGTCTGCGGGAACAGAGTTCTTCTTCGCCTTTTGAATAGCGTCGAAAAGGGTGGGGTTACCGGCAGGATCGCCACCACCTGTACGAGCAGCAACTTCAATGTTCTTAATGAGTCGTGCGAAGAGCTTACCGCGCTTGGCGTCAATCGCCGCCTTCTTGTGCTTGGTAGTCGCCCACTTAGAGTGTCCCGACATTACTTCTCCCTTTTGGGCTGGATTAATACTGTGTCAGTCTACAGCGCATCCACAAACTTCCCCACCGGGCACGCGTTTTATGGGACAATGCCACAGATCTGTCAGTGAGCTTGCACTGCGAACCAGACGCATCATCGTGGGAGGATTCACCATGGCTTTGGGACACGGTATTGAGCACGCGGTGTGCTCAACGCGAGAGTGTGAGAATCCCGCGGAATTTCTCATTGAGTGGTCGAATCCCAAAATTCACACCGGCCGCACGAAAAAATGGCTCGCGTGCCCAGATCACAGGCAGTTTCTCATCGACTATCTCAGATACAGAAATTTCCCTTACGAGGTCAGCGATTTCCCTGTCTCCCCCACGCCTTCAGATTTCCCCGCCCGCGAACAATAATTGCCGAGGCCGCGGGGGCTACGCGCTTTAGCCCAGTTGATGCCCGTCCCAGCTCAGCGCCTTCAGATTGGCAACTTCGCCAATTCTCAGCTGACGAAACTCGTCAATATTGGCCTCAAAAACCGCCATTCCCGTATTTGACATGAACTGGGTGGGGCTCACACCCAGGCGAATATCTTCGCTCAGCACTGCGGAAAGAACTCGGATTAACCCGCCGTGCGCAACGATGCCGCCTACTGCCTCGTCTCCCCCCGAGCGGTAAGCACGCTCCATGACATCACGAATAATCGGCACGACGCGACCAAGAAACTCGTATCCATCTTCTGCCCCGGGCATGCGATGAGCAAAGTTGGCGTTCATCCACGCATAGCATGCTTCGACATAGACACGGATTGCAACCGGGGAAGAGGACATTTCATAGTCCCCTGCTGAGACCTCCCGGATCTGCGCGCTCACCTGGGGTTTCACACCATAGCGCGTACACAGGGGAGCTGCGGTCTGTCGCGTCCTCGTCATTGCTGAGACTGTGAGGGCATCGAGGCGGTCACCGACTTCCTTGGAGAAGCGTTCGCTCAGCGATTGGGCTTGTGATTGTCCGAGGTTTGTCAGGGGAAGTCCGGGAAGCCGCGTATCCAATGCCGCCGAGAGATTGGCAGCTGTTTGCCCGTGTCGAATAAGTACTAGCTTCACGCGTTTTCTCTTCTCCTAGGTAATATCCCAGAACAGTTTCTCAAAAAGTGTGCGGACTTTGCGCGAGGCGGACAGCCACTGATCAATCATCTGAGAGCGACTCTCACGCGAATACCCCATCAGCATTGCCAAAGCGACAAGTTGATCAACGTTCGATGGTAGAACATCATTCTTGGACGCCGATGGGCCTGTTGCGATTACTTTCAAGCGTCGAAGACGCTGTGCCATCGTCCATGTTGATTCGATGAGATTGTAGGACTGAGAGGATAGATGTCCGTCTTTACACAATGCATCAAGGGCACGTTTGGTTGAGGCAACTCGAAGAGAAGGATCGTCATATCCCCATTGCAGTTGGAAGAGCTCCACGAGCCATTGGATATCCGATAGCGCACCCGGACCGAGCTTCACGTGCATTCGCGGATCGATTCCACCGGGAATTCGTTCGCGTTCAACACGCACCTTCATGAGCTGAATCTCTTGCTTCTCGGTGGGACTCAGAGCGTTCGAATAGCAATATTCTTGGACGAATTCCCATAAACGATGCGCATTCGGACCACCTGCAAGGGGACGAAGGCGCACGAGCATTTGTTTTTCCCAGCTTTGCGCCCATTTCTGGTAATAATCAATGTAGGATTCGCAGCTGCGAACTAAGGCACCGTTTTTCCCCTCCGGGCGCAAGTTGAAATCAAGAGCCACGGCAAGTGCCCTGCTGGGGCGCGCAAGCAGCTGCTTAAGTCGAGTCAAAAGAGTGTGAGCTACACTCGCCTCTTCACTACTGGCCTCGTCATTCATGATTGCGATGACATCAAGGTCAGAGGTGTACGTTAATTCTTGCGCACCGTAGCTCCCCAGAGCACACAGCTCTAGGCCGAGTACCCCGCACTCATCTGCTTCACGTTCGATCAGGGTTTCAAGCGACGATTGAAGGCAAACATCCGCGATACTCGAGAGCGCTTCACCGATGCCCGAAGTGTTCCCTGTAACTTCCCGCAAGGCGATTCGAAGTACTTCTCGAGTCCGAATTAAACGGATTTTTTCGACAGCGTCTTCGGTGCTGGCCGCGCGCCTTGCGGTTGCAAGCATCTGTCCGCGAAGAGTTTCTTGAGATGGAGTCTCCAGTAACTCTGGCGAATCAAGCCAGGACACCGCCTCGGGAAAGAGACGGAGAAGCGCACCAAGCCACTCGGAAGCAGAAAGAACTCGACACAGCTGCGACGCAGCGAAATCACTGTCTCGCAAAAGCGCCAAATACCAGTGCGAATCGCCGATTTCTTCGGAAAGCACACGAAAGTTCAATAAACCCATGTCGGGGTTGGCCCCATCGGCAATCCACGATAAAAGCACTGGAAGCAAGTGGCGTTGAATCATCGCACGTCTGCTGGTTCCCGTGCTCAAAGATTGAATGTGCCCCATAGCGCTACGTGGGTCCAGATAACCGAGTGCCCGCAAACGTTCCATAGCCTGTTGCGGATCCAAACGGATCAGGTCATCATCGGCCTGCGCGCTGGCTGCAATGATCGGCCGGAAGAATACAGAATGATGAAGAGCGCGTACCTGTCGGCGAAGTGAACGCAAATACTCGTGAAGATCATGCGTGCTTGTATCAGTGCCATATAAAGATCGCACAAGGCGCTCAAGTTGAGATTGAGAGTGCGGAAGATTGTGTGTGCGATGCATACGCAAAAGTTGCGAGCGATGTTCCAGAGTACGCAGATAGGCGTAGCTCTCGCGCAAGCTTGCCGCGTCACTGCGGGCAATGTATCCCTCGGCGCTCAGTGCGTCGAGTGCATCGAGGGTTGAGGCTTGGCGAATACGCTCATCGTTTCTGCCGTGGACCAGTTGCAAAAATTGAACAGAAAATTCGATATCGCGCAATCCGCCGACGCCAAGTTTGAGTTCTTGATCCCGATTCTTTTCTGGAACGGAACGCTCGACCTGCAGGCGCATACTGCGAACTTCATCGACAAATCCGTCACGCGCAGAGGCCTCCCAAATGAAGGGAGAGGCAAGCCGTAGAAATTCCTCACCTGTGCGTTGGTCCCCCGCGCAGGGACGCGCTTTAAGAAGAGCCTGAAATTCCCAGTTCTGAGCCCAACGTTTCCAATAGCTATGGAATGAATCGAGGGTACGCACGAGCGCACCATCGCGCCCTTCTGGACGAAGATTTGCGTCTAAACTCCACAGGGGTGCTTCACTGGCCGGACTTGAGCACACTGCGTTGATGATATTGGCCATCTTGGTCGCACGTTCAAGCATTTCAGCGCTTTGTGGCTCTCCCCCGTTTTGCTGAGCGGGAAAATCACCGAGGACGTACATGACGTCAACGTCGGAAATATAGTTGAGTTCCTGTCCCCCCGTTTTCCCCATTGCAATGACACATAGAGGGATCTGCCTGCACCTGTCTTCAAGACATTGCGCGATGTAGAGAGCAGCTTCAAGGGCTGCATCTGCGAGATCTGAAATCCGACGAGCAACTGATTGGAAATGCTGCGGAGCACAGGGATCTGGGGACAAGAGATCGTCGGCAACTATCTCAAAGAGTGCGCGCCGATAAGCGCTACGCATGACGCACGCCGCAAAGCTCCACGCGTTTGAGTCTTCGCCTGCGCAATCTTCTTCCCAACCCTGCGGAAGTACCCGGCGCAGATACTCAACTATCCCGAGGCCGCTCGGCGGTGGCGGCATCGTCAAAAAATCGGGGTGCTGTAGGAGGTAGTCACCCCACCACGAGGAAAAACCTACGACCGCGGCAAATCGACACGCGGCCTCGGCATCAGAATTCAAGGCCTCGATGAGTTGCGGGCACTGATCAGCAGCACGCGCGCACACGAGCGCGAATTGCTCGATATCCGCGCACTTTTCAAGAGCATGGCCAAGATCTTCAATAAGCAGACCACTCTCGTCGAGAAGCGCACGGACGCGCTCGGGTTGATGTACGCCCCAGCGACGAAGATCCTGGTCAGAGATCATCCATTGACCTTAAGGAATTGCCGCAATTCCCCGGGGGTAATCTGACGACGGTATTCGCGCCACTCACTCTCTTTTTCACGCAAAACGTGCTCAAAAACCTGCTCACCCAAAGTTTCAGCGACAAGTTCTGATTCGCGCATCGCACGCAAAGCATCAGAAAGAGAAGAAGGCAGCGGGTGAATTCCCAAAATCTGTCGCTCGGTATCACTGAGCTGCCAGACATTGTCTTCGGCCTCGTCGGCGAGTGACATTTTCTTCTCGATGCCATCAAGTCCGGCCCTAATGAGTACAGCAAAGGCAAGGTAGGGGTTGGCAGCTGGATCGAGGCCTCGGAATTCAATACGCGCACTGGTGGTCTTCGTGGGCTTATATGCCGGAACGCGAACGAGTGCCGAGCGATTATTGTGTCCCCAGCAGATGAAGGAAGGCGCTTCTCCCACGCCCCACAATCGCTTATAGGAATTCACGTGTTGGTTGGTAATTGCTGCAATCTCACGCGCGTGGTGAAGCAAGCCAGCGATGAAATAGCGCCCAATTTCGGAAAGCTGGTAGCGTCCCGAAGGATCATAGAAGGCGTTCTCATCACCTTCAAAAAGCGAGAGGTGCGTGTGCATTCCCGAACCTTGCTGATCGGCGAAAGGCTTGGGCATAAAGGTTGCGAGCATTCCCTCCGAGAGTGCGACCTCTTCGATGAGGGTCTTCGCCGTCATGATGTTGTCAGCAGCGCGCAGCGCGTCAACTGCACGCAAATCCACCTCATTTTGTCCAGGACCCGCTTCATGATGTGAGAACTCGACTTGAATTCCCGTATCTTCCAGGGCATGAACAATCTTGCGGCGAAAATCGTTGGATAGCCCGCGCGTGACATGGTCGAAATAGCCAGCCTGGTCAACGGGTTCGAGGTGGTTGATATCCACGGGCTGGCGTAAAAGATAGAACTCGATCTCAGGATGAGCGAAAACAGAAAACCCCATCTCCGAGGCGCGCTGAACCGCGCGTTCGAGCGCGCCTCGGGGATCGGCGGGAGAGGGCAGCCCATCGGGAGTCAGAACATCGCAGAACATTCTTCCGTGGACGTCGCCCTCACCTTTGTTATGTAACCGTTGGAAGGTTGCAGCATCAGGACGTAAAAGCATGTCGGATTCGTAGACACGAGTCAGTCCTTCGATTGAAGAACCATCGAATCCGATCCCTTCAGCAAATGCCTCTTCGAGTTCTCCCGGGTCGATGGCGACCGATTTGAGAACGCCTGCGACATCCGTGAACCATAAACGAATCAGACGAATGTCTTCTTGAGCAACGCTACGAAGGACTTGTTCCTGATGCTGTTTCATCTGTCTTCCTTAGGAACGACCGAAGCCCTTTGAGATCGCGTCAAGGGCACCGGTGAGATCTGAGGGCAGCACCCACAGTTTCGAGGCTTGACCATTAGCAATACGAGGCAGCATCTCCAGGTACTTGTAGGAGAGCAGTTCCGGCGTAGCCTGTCCCTGGTTAATGGCCGTAAACACGACAGAGATGGCTTCCGCCTCGCCCTGTGCACGCAGGATCTGTGCCTGGCGAGCGCCTTCAGCCTGGAGGATGAGGGCTTCCTTCTCACCGCGGGCCTGCAGCACTTGCGCTTCCTGCTGTGCCGAGGCCGCGAGAACGGCAGCCTGCTTTGCACCTTCAGCCTTCTTGATCTGCGCTTCACGCTCTGCTTCAGCAGTCAAAATCGTTGCACGCTTCGTACGCTCAGCAGTAATCTGCTGCACCATCGCGGACAAAACATTCGGCGGCGGTTCAATCGACTTGAGTTCAACGCGTGTCACGCGAATACCCCAGGGGCCGGTTGCCTCGTCAAGAACACCACGGAGTTGCTTGTTAATCGATTCGCGGCTGGTCTGGGTTTCTTCCAGGTCCAAGGAGCCGATGAGATTACGCAAGGTTGTTGCGGTGAGCTGTTCGATCGCCTGGAGGAAGTTAGCAACCTCGTAGGTCGCGCTCCGAGGATCAGTGATCTGGAAGTAGATCACAGAGTCGATCTCGACCATTGCCTGGTCTGCAGTAATGACCGACTGTGAGGGGAAGTTCACCACCTGTTCGCGCAGGTCGATTCGTGCCGCAACACGATCAACAAAAGGCACCAGAAGGTGAAAGCCGCCGTGCAGAACTGAACGGAAACGACCGAGGCGTTCGACAACGAAAGCCTCAGACTGGGGAACAATTCGGACGGCTCTCAGCAGCGAAATTGCTACAAAGAGGACGAAGACTACTGCGACGATCGCAACTACGGATCCGAGAAAATCGTCTGCCATAATCCACACTCCTTTCTTGGAAATATTTTGATTAATTCAATGGCTGATTTGTCAGTGGACGAACAACCGCGGTTGCGCCTTCAATAGCGACAACCTCAATTTGAGTACCCACGGGGATAAGCTCGCCTGTGCTCCGTGCGCTCCATTCGCCTCCGGAGAACTGAATGCGACCATCGCGTTCCCCCACGAGTTGCGTCACGTAGCCGCTCTTTCCGATCAGCGCATCCGCATTCGTTCGGACGTCATCACCCGATCGCTGGATGCGTCCTTTCATGAGCGGGCGCATGACAATGAGCAAGAGAAGCGAAACCACAACGAAAACTACGACTTGCGCAATGAGGCCACCACCGAAAAATGCGGTAATCGCTGCAGCAACGGCTCCAATGGCGAACATCAGGAACACGAAAGTAATGCTGAGAACTTCGATGATTCCAAGGAGTAGGGCTGCCAGCAGCCACATCCACCACGTCATATTGTTTCTCCTTCCAGTCAGCTAATACTCAACGAGGTAGGCCGCGCGCAAACCAGCGACCGTGGTCATTTTCTACGCTCAGCGCCAGTTCAAAGGCTTCAGATAGAACTCGTCCGGTTAGGACTTCCCCAACAGGGCCAGCGGCAAAGACTTCACCGGCTTTCATAACCAGTGCGTGCGTAATCCCCTGAGGAATCTCTTCGAGGTGATGCGTCACCAAGACGACCTGAGGGGCAGCGCGGCCAGAGATGATCTCGGCCATTGCAGCGATGAGCAATTCTCGCGCACCCAAATCAAGTCCCGCCGCGGGCTCGTCGAGAATCAAAACTTCTGGATCCGACATCAGTCCGCGGGCAAGGACAATTCTTTGCCTTTCCCCCTCGGAAAGAGTATGGAATGGGCGATCTTCAAGTTGGGCAACGCTGAAGAGAGCGAGCAGGTCACGTGCGCGCGCGGTATCAACGTCTTCGTATTCCTCGCCAAAAGGCGATGAAACGCCCCACGCGGCAGATCGAACAACATCAATCACTCGCGTACTTGGACGCAGCCGTTGTGTACTCGAAAGAGATACCAAAGAGCAACGAGCTGCCAGTTCCTGGGGTTGGCATGATTCGAGTGGAACACCATCAAAACATGCTTGCCCAGAAGATGGCGCAACTTTTCCGCTGGCGACGCGAACAAGGGATGTTTTCCCTGCCCCGTTTGCCCCCAGAACTACCCATTGTTCTTGGCGCGAGGTACGCCAAGAAACTTCACGAAGAATCTCGGTCTCGCCACGGGTCAAGCTGACATCATTGAGCTCAATCACGGTATCCATTGTTTCAGTATCTCGCAGGATATACAGTGTGTCTTTTTCAAATCAATCAGGCTCAGTGAACGAGTTGTTTATAGAGTTCAACCGTCTTTTCACCGATTGCATCCCACGAGAAATGTTCCCGCGCACGCACAAGCCCAGCATGTCCCATTTCTCGAGCTCTTTCGGGCGAAGCCAAGACTTGAATCAAACGCTCAGCCATATCATGCTCGAAAGCTTCCGGGTTAAGGGGAGTTCCGGTCCCATCGTGTAGTTGCTCGATCGGGACAAGGTATCCCGTCTCTCCATCGACAATGACATCGGGGATACCTCCCGTTGCGGTTCCCACGACGGGCAAGCCGACGGCCATAGCTTCAAGGTTGACGATTCCAAGCGGTTCATAGACCGAGGGAGTAACAAAAACAGTCGCGCAGTCCAAGAGTGCGATGAGGTCGGCGCGCGGAAGCATTTCTGAAATCAAAATGACACCATTGCGAGTGGCTTGAAGCTCTGCAACGAGTCCTTCAACTTCGGCTGCAATCTGTGGGGTATCGGGAGCTCCAGCACACAAAATGACCTGAACATCGTCGGGAAGCAAACGCGCAGCGCGCAAGAAGTACGGGAGTCCCTTTTGGCGAGTAATGCGACCAACAAAGATCACCGACGGCCGCTTGGGATCTACTCCCCACTGGGCCAAGACCTTCGCCTGGTGTTCCTTTTCTTCCGGCGTTGTGGGCACATGCCACTGCGACAGATCAATTCCGTTGTGGATTACGTGCACACGATCGGGATCAACCGCAGGATAAGCGCGCAAAATGTCTTCACGCATTCCGTGCGATACAGCAACCACCCCAGCTGCGGCCTCGTAGGCGGAACGCTCAATGAAAGAAGACACGCGGTAACCGCCACCGAGCTGTTCAGCTTTCCACGGACGCAAAGGCTCAAGGGAATGTGCGGTAATCACATGCGGAATGTCATTCAATAAAGCCGAAATATGTCCGGCAAAATTTGCATACCACGTATGAGAATGCACAAGGTCAGCGCCAACCGTCTGGGCTGCGATTTCAAGATCAACTCCAAGAGTACGAAGCGCAGCATTTGCCTGTGCGAGTTGAGGCAGATCCTCGTAGCCGAAGACGCCTTTTTCGCCTTCGCGAGGACCATCAAAAGCCTGAACCCGCAGGTCATCAACCCGAGGGCGAAGAACTTTGGCCAATTCGGTAACGTGGACTCCCGCTCCCCCGTAGACATGTGGCGGGTATTCTCGGGTCAGCAAATCAACGCGCATGTGAGCTCCTTTGACGCACGGATGTCTCTAGCTTAGCGGAAATGTTGCGTGAACTATGTTCTTCGCCACGTTTTAAAATCGGCCACCAAAAGTGTGCGTTTACGCATACTCTTGTGTCATGGCTAAAAATCATGTTCTTGCGATCGTTCTAGCCGGAGGCGAGGGTAAACGGCTCATGCCCTTGACCATGGATCGGGCAAAGCCGGCCGTTCCCTTCGGTGGTCACTTCCGTCTCATCGATTTTTCTCTCTCGAATATGGTCAATTCGGGATACATGAAAATCGTCGTCCTGACTCAATACAAGTCACACTCGCTTGACCGCCACGTCACGCGAACTTGGTATACCTCTCCTCTCCTCGGTAACTTCATTGCACCCGTGCCCGCTCAGCAGCGTCGCGGCCCGCACTGGTACCTGGGAAGCGCCGATGCGATCTATCAGTCGCTCAACATCGTCGACGATGAAAATCCCGATTACATCGTGATTACAGGTGCCGACAATATCTACCGCATGGATTTCTCACAGATGGTCGAGCACCACATCGAGTCGGGTCTTCCTGCAACCGTGGCCGGTATCCGTCAGCCCATCGAGCTAGCGCCTTCTTTGGGTGTCATCGAAGGTAAGGACGGGCACGTCGATAAGTTTGTTGAGAAGCCGCAGAACCCGCAAGGCCTTCCCGATAACCCCAATCAGGTCCTTGCATCCATGGGTAACTACGTCTTCACAACGGCAGAACTCATTGCCGCGCTTCGTGAAGACGCAGAAGATCCTCTCTCCAAGCACGACATGGGTGGCAATATCATCCCTTGGTTCGTCGAGCGCGGTATGTGCGGCTACTACGACTTCAAGGATAATGACGTCCCCGGATCTACCGATCGTGACCGCGATTATTGGCGCGATGTTGGTACCCTGGATGCCTACTACGAGGCCAATATGGACCTCATTAGTGTTCACCCGGTCTTCAACCTGTACAACAGGGATTGGCCGACGATGACGCTCTTGGATGGTTCCCTGCCTCCTGCAAAGTTCGTTTATGGCGACGAGCATTCCCGCATGGGTCACGCTGTGGATTCCTTCGTCTCCCCCGGTGTGATTATCTCCGGTGGCGAGGTCTACCACTCGATCATTTCTCCCAACACTTACGTCCACTCGTGGGCACAGGTGACGGATTCGGTCATCATGAACGGCACCCGAGTGGGCCGTCATGCAATCGTTTCGAAGACGATTCTCGATAAGGGAGTCGTCGTCGAAGAGGGAGCGGTTGTCGGTGTTGACCTCGAACACGACCTCGAACGTGGCTTCACAGTCACTGAATCGGGTATTACTGTCGTCCCCAAGGGAGTCGTCGTTACTCGCTAAGAGTTGCGCATGAGACGTTTACTGGCCTCCGAAGGTAATGTTCGGAGGCCAGTAAAGTTATTCGACGACGAGAGTCCTTCCATCCCAACCATCAAGGCAGACGCGAATCAGTTCGATGAGCTGGGTTGGATAGAATTCATAGTCATTTGATTGAGCCTCAAAATCATGGATATCCCACCAGCGGTATTCATCAATGACGCGTTGTTCCTCTTCGGTCCAGCGGGAATCACTCAGTTGCTGGCGGTGCGTACGCGCATAAAAGATCTCTTCGTCTTGACGCGCAAGGACTGTTTCAAAATCAAAAACTGCACGGCGACGAGCGATAGGTCCGATCAATAATTCCGGGGCTAAGCGGATTCCAGTTTCTTCAAAAAGCTCGCGCGACGCACATTGTCGAGCGTTTTCTCCATCTTCGATTCCCCCGCCAACGGTGAACCACCACGAGCGCTCGGGATTGTCCGCGTCGTGGCCTCGGACCAGAAGCACACGGTCTTCTTCATCAAAAAGAATGACTCGCGCCGCACGTCTATGCGGGATTCCTTCCGCGTCCCGAGGCCAATTGTGCGCGCTCACGCCCCCACCTGGGCTGCCGTTTGGGACAGTTGCGTCAATGAGAGGAATCGACTCCGTTCCTGGATCGCTTTGTCGAGGAGGGCGCGGTCGTAAGCATCACGCCCGGGGTCCGGCCGGCGACGTTTTTCGCGATTCGCTTCATCGAGGCCAACGGCAGCAAGCGCGTTCAAGAACCGATCCATGGACTTGCGAGCTTCCGATCCGGATTTCGCGGCCCACTCAACCGCGTTCCGTCGTTGAGCGCGATCGCTCACCATACCCACTTCAACGGGCAGGACCCAGCCTCCGACGACATAGGGAATGAGGCCTCGCTGAATATTCGACAATTCTCGGGAGTATTGGATCAGAAGGAATACAAACCAGGCGACGAAAAGGGGCACTTCAAAGAACAGGTATGCAACATACCAGCTTCCTTGATCGTTCACGCTTGCAAGGAAATTCCAGAAGGCATGGAAGAAGACTGCGGTGAGGTATCCGAGAAATACGCGGATTGTGCTCCACAGCGGACCGTAGCAGCGAATAATCACCAAGGCGATAGCCATTCCCGTGAAAGAGGTTGCCATAGGGTGAACGAAAGGCGAAAGGATTCCACGGTTAAATACCGTCGAAGTCAACATCAAGCTGCCTGATGAACTGGACTTCAGGAAATACTGAATATTTTCAATAAATGCAAATCCGGCGCCGACGATACCACCGGTAATCAATCCGTCGAGCCGAGAATTAATTGAGTTTCTTCGGGCAACAATAAAGATGATGATGCCGAGGCCCTTGAAGAGTTCTTCGGCAAAAGGCGCGACGATCACAGCGACCAGCACCGTCGCTATATTCGCGTCGCCCAAAGTGCGTGCAAGATCAAGATTCAGGGTGGTATTGACGACAAGAGATGATGCCGTCGCAACACCTGCCCCCCAGATGAAGCACAAGAATTTTGCCTTCCAGCCTTCCCGTTCCCAATGATCGAGGTAATTCAAAACACCCAGAACAATTCCAAGCGGGATCAGGGCGAGAAGAGTCATCGTTGCAGCGGATACAACGCCTCCGGTGCCGACATATGTCGCCATGAGCACAATGACACCGAGGGTTCCCAGCAGCGTAAAGATAATTTCTAGATAAGGCAGGGTCTTCACTCGCTGCGGGATATGCCAACTCGGGGCAAGTTCAGGAGCAGGGTCTTCAGGCCGAATGAGTTCAGATTCCGTGGTTTTAATCTTCTTCAGACGGTAGTCCTCTCCCGGACCACCCCATCGCACCGTAGTATCACTCATTTAATAGCCAAGTCCATCTTCAAGGGTGTCATCATCAAAGTCGACGCTCACAGCATAGGGGGCATGCCCCGCCAAATGCGCCAGCCTGACCCAGGTACGCTCCCGAATTTTGCGTGTCTGGCTGACGTAGAGGTTATGCATTGAACGCGCTAATTGCACTTTGTACGATACCTGATCGAGCTGGTGAAGTTCGCGAGACCAGTAGGGATCGTTTTCCATCCTCTCGCGCACTTCAGTATTGATCGCACTTCGGAGCACACGTGAAAGCGTTGATTGTGCCTCAAGGTAAGCCAAAGACTGAGTTCGCGTTTCTTCATCCGATGCTGCTGCTTCAGCACTTCTTCTATCCAGACCATCGGCAACGAGTGGAAGATCCTCACGCCGTACACATGCGCAAGCAGCCGAAGAAACCTCGGCCGATACCGCAGATGGCAAGTCCGGATACTCAGCAATCCTTTGCCCGTATCGTGCACGCTCATCGAGAAGCAAAGCGAGCGAATCCCGCGTCGTCAAAATACGCCAATGTAAACGATCCAGACGAGTCGCAAGAATCGCAGACTGGCGAATGACGAAGGCTAGGCAACCGACAGTCAGAATCGCGATAAGGAGCATGAGTGGGTTATTCACTGTCATCTCCCCCGTTTCGGCCCCGGAGCAAATCTAAAGCCGAAGGATCAGCAGGTTGTCCCTGAGCTGAGACCAAAACGGTCTGATAGAGAGCAAGAACCTGATCTGTCACGGTATCCCATCCATAGCGACGGCTTGCATTCAGGCCGCGTTGCGCAAGTGCACTACAGCGCTCAGAGTCCTTGAGCAGTGCAACGAGCTGGCGAGCAAGATCAGCGCTATCACCCGTTGCAAATAGCGCTCCTGATTCGCCTTGGTCAAGCACAGCGCGGAATGCCTCGAGATCAGAGGCAAGAACGGTACAGCCCGCCGCCATCGCCTCGACCAAAACGATCCCGAAAGACTCACCACCAGTCTGCGGTGCGACATAAACAGTCGCGCCTTTGAGAAGCGAGGCCTTATCTTCATCGCTCACTCCCCCGAGGAACTCGACTGAATCGCCAAAGCGCTCCAGTTGTGCTTGGAATTCGTGAGCACCGCCTCGCCCAGCGATCAAGAAACGAGCCCCGGGGATCTCCTGAAGGACCGCGCCGATTGCATCGGCGAAAACAGGAAGTCCCTTACGCGGTTCGTCCAAGCGTCCCAGGAACACAACAACCGGGCGATCGACCGTTGCAGCCCACTCTTCCTTAGGCTCAGCCTCGGCAAAAAAGCGGGTGTCGACACCGTTGGGAATGATCACAGCGTCGCCGCCGTGATGTTCTACAAGGGTGCGACGCGCCTCGGCAGAAACAGCAATTCGCGCGGCAAGCTTCTCAAGAAGCGGATCAAGAGCAGGAGAAGAAACTGAGCGCGAGAAAGAATAGTCCAGCGCCGCGTGGAATGTCCCAATGACAGGAACGGTTGCGGCTCGAAGAGCCAGCATCGAAATCGATGGAACCTCGGGTTCATGAACGTGAAGTACGTCGAAATCGCCTTCTTCAAGCCATTTCTTTGTTCGCGCATTCGCAATGGGGCTGAAAGAAAGACGCGCAACGGAACCATTGAAAGGAATAGCGACGGATGACCCAACCGCGGTGATCCACTCTGGTAAATCCGTTGTATTTTTCGCCGGGGTAAGAACCTTGACCTCGTGGCCGCGTTCAAGCAGTTCAAGGGCGAAATCGCGAATGTGGAATTGAACGCCGCCGGGAACGTCCCAGGAGTAGGGATTAACTATTCCGATCTTCACCTAGTGCCCCTTCTGCGCCGCGCGCTGACGCGCTCTCTCCAACCGCTCCGGATCTAAATCCTCAACAAAGACTGCTTGCATCATATGCCACTCGCGAATCCTACGTTGAAGAATCGGTGTTAACGCATTCACCCATCGCTGGGTCAGTTCGGGAACGTCGGGATCTTCGGTATCTGGATCGTAGAGGTTTTCGGTAATTTCCAAACGAACGAATTCTGGGCGGCCCGAATCATCGACATCGGAGACAACCCCGGCAACCAAGGGTGCTCGTAGCGCGCGAGCAAGCGCCGCAGGACCGGCTGCGACAAGCGCTTTGCGGGAACCGAAGTCCACCTCGATCCCTGATCCGGAAATATCGCGATCCGCAAGAAGCGGGACAACGAGGCCTGCGCGTCCTTCAGCCCGATCACGAAGGGTGTGGAAGACGCTGTCCCCCGGCGACACACCGATAATTTCCATGCCAACATTGCTCCGCAGGTTGACGAAGGCATCGAAGAGTTCTGGTGGATTCAGTTTCTCTGCAACGGTAAGAATCCCCAGTCCCTGAGCACAAACCGCTGCGCCTACACGATCGAATGTCCCCGAATGCGCAAGAGCAAGCACGACCGGACCGGAGGAACTCAGTTCGATCAGCCCTTGGGCTTGACTTAAATCGACGCGGCTGCGCAGCGCTTCGCCGATGCGTCCGCCAAAACTAAGTTGTTCGACGTAGGCATTGACGTGTGAACGCACAGCTTCGCGCAACTGGACGCGCGAAATTGGGTGTCCTAATAAACGCTCATGGTTTGCGCGCATTCTTCGCACGCTCGAACCGTTGAGAAGACACATCAGATCCGCCGCGCGACGGCCAAGCCATCGGACGCATCCGAAAGGAAGATGTGGAACGACTTTAAACGCCCACACAAGGCCGCGACCCGACATCATGACTCCGTGGGTTGTTCAATGTGGCGAGCAGTGAAGTGCACGCGTTGAATAACGGTCACCAGAGAAGCGAAAGCAACCCAGCATAGACCTGCGGCAAAGAAGAAGACTGGAGCACCCCAGCCGTAAAGAGCGGCTCCCAATAAAGCAACAATCAATCGATCAGTACGCTCGGCAATCCCAACCTTGGCAATAACACCGACAGACTCTGCGCGCGCACGAGCATAGGGAACGGTCGCCGCGCCAACAATCGCAATCAGGCCCGCGATAATCGCCACTGTTCGAGTTGTCGAAGGCTCCATGGTAAAAACGGCAAAAGCAACAAGAGAAGCAAAAACAGCGCCATCGCCCAGGCGATCCATCGTCGAGTCAAGGAAAGCACCAAAAGGCGAAGAGGTCCCACTCATTCGTGCAAGGACTCCGTCAATAGAATCGCAAAATAGAACGACTCCTAACGCGAGCGCCCCCTGCCAGAGATAGCCCCTTGGCAAAGTAGAAACTGCAACCGCGATCGTGACGAGAGTCCCCGTAACGGTCACCATATTTGGTGTCACGTGTGCTGCCAGCAGAAGCCTGGCAAGCGGAGTGAAGATCGTTTTGGTAATTGAACGTCCGTGGTTTCCGAGCACTAGTTCTCCTGTGACGTTGGCCAAGCCGCCGCTAGACGCGCACGCGCGTCTTCAAGTAGTTCAGGCACAGCTTTCGTGCGCGCAATGATGGGGAAGAAGTTCGCGTCTCCTGCCCACCTGGGAACGACGTGTTGGTGGAGATGAGCAGCAATCCCCGCTCCCGCTACCTCGCCTTGGTTCATCCCCAAATTAAATCCAGCGGGGTTGGCGGTTTCGCGTTCCACTCGCATTGCCGTTGCGGTCAGGCGCCCCAATTCAATGCGTTCTTCATCGCTCAGCTGCGTGTAGTCAGAGACATGGCGATAGGGACAGACCAAGAGGTGCCCAGAGTTGTACGGGAAGAGATTCATCAAAACGAAGCACGTGTCCCCGCGATAAACGATGAGCCCTTCCTGGTCAGTGCGCGATGGCGCAGCACAAAAAGGACACTCTTCCGACGAGGAATCGGCGGGTTTGTGATCGCCATGTATGTAGGCCATCCGATACGGCGTCCACAAACGATCAAAACCGTCGGGAACACCAGCAAGTGCCCGTGAGTCCTCGGTCGGAAGAGTGTCACTCATTGTTATCAGTCCTCAGCGCTGGGATCAGCGTTATTGCGGGTCGCGATGTGGTGCGCGATACGCTCAACCGCCTCGTCGACGGGAACACCGTTGAGCTGGGAGCCATCGCGGAAACGGAAGGACACTGCCTGCGCTTCTTGGTCTTCCCCGCCCGCGATCAAAGTGAAGGGAACCTTCTGCTTTGCGGCGTTACGGATCTTCTTGCCAAAGCGATCATCGGAATGATCAACTTCGACGCGAATACCACGCTCTCGCAACCGCTGAGCAACCGTATCCACGTACTCATCGAAGGCCTCGGCAACGGGAACAAGGCGTACCTGCACGGGCGAAAGCCACGCGGGGAATGCTCCTGCATAGTGTTCGGTCAACACGCCGATGAAGCGCTCGATCGAGCCGAACTTCGCCGAGTGGATCATGACCGGTTCACGGTGGCTTCCGTCAGGAGCGGTGTATTCCAGTCCAAAACGGTGCGGCTGGTTGAAGTCGTACTGAATAGTCGACATCTGCCAGGTACGTCCGATCGCGTCCTTCGCCTGAATGGAAATCTTCGGGCCGTAGAATGCAGCACCACCCGGATCGGGAACGGTATCCAAACCGGTTTCTTCTGCGCAGCGACGCAAGATCTCGGTGGCTTCCTCCCACTGTTCATCGGTTCCGATGAACTTGTCCTTCTTCTTTCCATCGGTGTCGCGGGTAGACAGCTCGAGGTAGAAGTCGTTCAAACCGAAATCGCGAAGAAGCGTCAAGATGAAGTTCAACAGGTGCTTAATTTCATCACCGGCTTGCTCGGGCATCACATAGGAGTGTGAATCATCCTGAGTGATCGAGCGAACGCGAGTGAGTCCTTGAAGAACACCGGACTTCTCATTGCGGTAGACGGTACCGAACTCGAAGAGGCGCAGCGGAAGTTCACGGTAAGAACGGCCTCGGCTCCTGAAGATCAGGTTATGCATCGGGCAGTTCATGGCCTTGAGGTAGTAGAGCTGACCGTCATCATCCATGGGCGGGAACATCCCGTCCGCATAGTAGGGAAGGTGACCCGAGGTATGGAAGAGATCTTCCTTTGAGATGTGGGGAGTACCCACGTAGAGGAATCCGTTCTCAATGTGGGCTTCGCGCACGTAATCTTCCATGACACGCTTGAGGACGCCGCCCTTGGGGTGGAAAACAGGCAGACCAGCGCCGAGTTCCTCTGGGAAGGAGAAAAGATCAAGCTCAGCACCGAGGCGACGGTGATCACGTCGCTCAGCTTCCTTGAGTCGTTCTTGATAGGCGACTAGATCTTCCTTCGAGGCCCACGCAGTTCCGTAAATTCGCTGCAGTTGGTCGTTGGCTTGGTCACCGCGCCAGTATGCGGAAGAGGACTTGGTGAGCGCGAAACCGTTGCCGATCAGCCTGGTTGAAGGCAGGTGGGGGCCGCGGCACAGGTCCTTCCAAGCGGTTGTGCCGTCACGGCGCACATTGTCGTAGATTGTCAGTTCAGAGCCGCCAACCTCGACAGAAGCATCCTCTGCTCCCCCACCCTTAGTGGTGATGAGCTCAAGCTTGTAGGGCTGATCGGCAAGTTCTTCGCGGGCTTCGTCTTCACTGACCACGCGGCGACGGAAGGTCTGGCCTTCTTTGACAATGCGCTTCATGCGCTTTTCCAGGTCGCGCATGAGTTCAGGAGTGACCGAATCGATATTCCCGAAGTCATAGTAGAAACCATCGGTGATGAAGGGGCCGATTCCAAGATTCACGTCCGGGAACACTTCCTGAACCGCCTGAGCCATGACGTGTGTGCAGGAGTGACGCAGGATTTCCAGACCGGCTGGAGAGTTCAGGGTAATTGCTTCCACCGTTGCGCCGGATGGGATTTCACGGGAGAGATCCCATGCTTTTCCATCGACTGTCATAGCGACGACGTCGCTACGCGAGGCATAATGCTGCAAACCGGTGCAGCCTTCTTCAATTTCTACAGCAACGCCATCAATAGTTGCGTTGATAACAGGCACGAGCTGTGCTCCTTCGGGTTTCTGGCGACAAGCGCCATCTCTACCTGTCAACTGCACGCATACGAAGGCGCGTCAAACGCTCTTATCGAGAATCGACAGGCTTGGACCCTTCTATCGTAGCCGCCGAGGCGGCAATGTCACGAACGCAGTGCGCGCTTGAGTGAAAGCAAGTTACGCAGCCCCGCGTAGAGTCGCGGGCGCAAAGGAAGATCCCACGCTCCGGGGACATCCGTGTAGCCCTTGGCAAAGTTCAGCTTGTACTTGCCAACGGTAAAAAGCTCCGGCACGCGAGGCGAGTGCATGCCCATAAGATCGATACCACCCTGCGGATCAAGATCGGGGCCAAGAGTGAGTGCGCATTGAACATCCAGCTCTGGCATCGCGCCAAGTTTGCGCGCCAGCGCTGTCGTTGCACCGTAATAGCATTCGGCCTGACGATCGTTCACCAAAATGAGGTTCCACGCGGCAACCTTGCCATCGACGCGAAGGACATATAGGTGCGAATGTTGTTCGCCCAAAACCTTGAGCATCGTTGCATAGACCTCGGGAGGATGCGGGTGGAAACCGTCGCGCTGCGCGGTTTCCTTCAAAACTTCGTAGTATTCACTGAAGTCCTGTGCGGCGGCTTCGCGTTCGTCAGCAATGCTGGTTTCGACCTGCGCAAGGGCCTTTCGGGAACGTCGAAGCTGGCGACGGCCTTCCTTCGTCATATCAGCAAGAATCTTCTCCTCATCACCACCGTGGGACCGAATGATGACCGTCCGATCGTAGGTGATGATCTGCATGACATCTCGAAGATCGTCTGCGGAGAAAGTCGCATGCAAACGAATAAAGACAACCGAAGAGTCTTTTTCGCGAACATAGCGGGCCAAAGCATCGCGGAATGCGCGCTCACGTGCAGGGGTTGCTTCCTTCAGCCACACAGGGCCGTGTTTCGCCCACAGATAGCGCGCTCCTCGCATTGAGTACTCGTAGAGCGCAACCAGGGCGATTCGCTTTCCTTCCTCGCAATACTCGAGGCGACCCCAAAGTTTACGTCCTTCAACAGCTTCGTATTGCTCCCAAATTGCAGATTGTTCAACCGGAAGCGGGGTTACGCCGGCAGCGCCGATACGCATTTCTTCAGCTGTAATCGAGCGGAGCTGTACCTGTGACATGACAAAAATCCCCTTAGAATGAACGATCGTTCGCTTGAGGGTAATACCGATGGAACTTGCGATAGTGGTTGAGCTTTTGCAGATGCAAAGTGACCGATCGGCGAAGATCCCTATCACGCGAGTAGAACAGCGGGTCAAATCGCTTTCCACTGCGAATCAAACCACGCACCCGTTTCGCGAGCTCGGGATCGCGTAGGTAGCGCATGAGCAGACGATCGGGAACCATCGAGTACAAGATCTCCTCGTGGACCTCATCGCGCTCCCGTGAAAGACCTTTAACTAAGTCGTCAACCATCGGAATCATTGGGTTGTGCCCAGCGGCGGTCATGTACCAGCTGTTACGACCAATTCGCGGATTGACTTCAAAGAAGAGCGCCCGTCCATCGCGTGGATCAATTTTCACGTCAAAATTCGCAAACCCACGGTAGTTGGCAGCCTCGAGAATACGCTGAGCATCCGCCCACAACTGCGGGAAAGATTCAGTAATCATGGCAACCGGATTGCCGATCATGGTCGGCGCATGGTCCTCAAGAAGCACGCGCGCTGACCCGATCAGCGTCATGCGTCCCTTCGAGTCCACATACGCGGTCACCGAGCGCATCTGCGTGTTGTCACCAGGAATCAGCTCCTGAACAACGAAGTCTCCCTTAAAACCGACCTCGCCCAAACGTGCCCACAGTTCATCGAGTTCTTGGGCACTCTCGACAAACCAGATCTTGCGCTTTCCTTCGAATTCCAGCCCATCGTAGTCATTGCCTCGAGCAGCTTTAGCGACCACGGGAAAGGCAAAGGGAATCTTAGGCGCAACCCAGGCCTCGGCAGTGGAGAAATCACGGAAAGAAACAACGACGGTTGCCGGCGTAGGAACGCCCAAATCGTTGCATAAGCGAGCGAATGCCCCCTTGTCGGTCACATAGTCGATAACTTCCATGGAGGGGAAGGGCAATGCGTAATGAGCGCTGAGCGCATCCCAATTCCTCGCGACGAACTCGGAATGGAGGTCATGATTGGCGACCAGAACCAAAGCATGATCGGAATAGGTCGATGCAATGCGCATCAAAGTCTCAAGCAAAACCTCATCTGAGGCATGCGCAATGATCGGCTCGACATGGCAAAACGACGAGCGCGCGATTGAAACCGTCGGAGCATGGGAAAGGACGATCGAAGTAGCCCCGTAGGCCTCGTGGAAAGAACGCGCCAAAGCGTAGACTCCAAAATCTCCGCCCAAAAGAACAGGCTGCACAGGAGCGTCGGCCACAGTCATCGTTTCTCTTTCGCTCGATAGAGGTGAACCCCTCCAGCATAGCGGAAGGGGTTCACACACAGGGGACTACGCGCTCAGACATTAAAGCCGATCGCGCGAAGCTGTTCACGTCCATCGCTGGTGATTCGATCTGGACCCCAGGCTGGCATCCAGACCCAATTGATCAGAACATCGTTGGAAAGCGGAGCTAACACCATCTGAGCTTGACGTTCGATCACATCGGTCAGGGGGCAAGCAGCGGAGGTCAGCGTCATATCAATGACAACGGCATCATTGGACGAGATGTTGATCCCATAGACCAGGCCAAGGTCAACAATATTGATCCCAAGTTCGGGATCGATAACGTCCTTAAGCGCCTCGAGGACATCGACTCCAGCGATAGTCCCATCTTCTCTGATATCAGTGCCCTCAATATTGAAAATGTTCCCAGGAGCGGGCGCATCGCTGTGAGAGGCAGCTGACTCTGGCAGAGCCGAGGCCGCAGGAGCAAAGCGTTGCTCAACGGCATCGTTTTGTGCCATCGGGTTGGAAGAAGTATCCATTACTCGTTTTCTCCTGCAATATCGGTTCCAAGCTGAGCGAGAGCATCGCGCAGCGCATACCAACCAAGAAGCGCGCACTTGACACGATTGGGGAACTGAGAAGTTCCCTCCAAGGCAGCCGCGTCTTCTAATAGGTCCAAAGTGTCTTCATCCACGCCTTGCCCTCGTGAATGCATCATTGTTTCCATCGCGGAATAGAGCTCACGTACTCGAGCAAGATCCGCACCTGCAACCATGTCAGAAAGCATCGAGAGGGATGCCTGAGAGATCGAACAGCCGTCCCCATCCCACGCTAAGGACTCGATGACACCGGAGTCACTCAGTGTCACGCCCAAGGTCGTTTCGTCTCCGCAGGTTGGATTGACCTGATGAGAAGAGGCGGATAACTCAGTGGGATTACCGCAGCCGTGACGCTCACGAGCATGATCGAGAATCACCTGCTGGTACATCTGTTCCAAGCTTGACATCAGCAACCTCCAAAATAGGAACGAACCTGGCCAAGTGCTTCAATAAAACGGTCGACCTCTTCACGTGTCGTAGTCGGCCCGATTGAGGCGCGCGACGAAGAACGAACACCAAAGAAGCTATGAAGCGGAATCGCGCAGTGATGGCCGACTCGCACCGCAACATCATGAGAATCAAGAACTTGACCCACATCATGAGGATGAACTCCATCAACGGCGAAAGCAACAACACCGATACGTTCAAATTCTGAGCCGGGCCCAAGAACACGTACTCCGTCGATTCCGCTAATTCCGTCAAGCATGTAGGCGGTTAAAACGCGCTCGTGTTCGGCAACGCGGTCCATGCCAATAGCGGATAGGTATCGTAGCGCCGCACTCCAGCCAACAATTTGAGCGATGGGCTGGCTACCAGCTTCAAATCGTTCAGGAGCCGGCATGAAACTCGAGCTCTCCATAGTGACGTTTTCGATCATTGAACCACCGGTGAGAACCGGAGGCATCGCGTCGAGGAGCTCTCTCTTGCCCCAAAGCGCGCCGACTCCCGTTGGGCCGAGCATCTTATGCGAAGAAAAGACGGCGAAATCGACGCCCAAGTCGCGAACGTTGATTGGCATGTGCGCACTGGACTGACAGGTATCCAAGAGAACCAAGGCGCCACACTCGCGTGCCCGAGAAACAATTTGGTTCACGGGTGAGACAGCACCGGTCACATTTGAGACATGGGTAAAGGCGACTACTCGCGTACGCTCGTTAATGACATCGAGTGTATCGGTATCGATTCGTCCGTCCTCATGCAAATCAAGCCAGCGCAGTTCGGCACCGGTTGCCTGACACAACTGCTGCCAGGGAACAAGGTTCGCATGGTGTTCAGCCCTAGTTACGACAATGCGATCCCCCGGAGCGAGCGCAAGAGGGTTGCCTGCGCTCTCCCCCAGCCCAGTCGCATTGCGAATCGCCAAGGCCACAAGATTAATCGCCTCGGTTGCATTCTTCGTCCACACGATTTCGTCGGCTCGCGCACCGATAAAGCTTGCAAGGACCGAGCGACCTTCTTCAAAAGCGGCAGTTGATTCATCGCCAAGGAGGTGAGTTCCCCGATGCACTGCCCCATTAGTCGAGCGATAAAAGTCAGTGATTGCTTCAATCACTGGTGTCGGCTTTTGTGAAGTCGCACTGAAATCGAGATAAGCGATCGCCTGGCCGCCGCGGCCGACACGTCCCAAGATGGGAAAGTCGGCACGCAGGCGGCTCAGCTCACGAAGCGAAAAATCTTCAGACACGGATCAGGGTCACTTCTCCAAGTAGGAATCGTAGCCGTTCTCTTCAAGCTCATCGGCCAGTTCAGGACCGCCCTGCGCAGCAACCTGACCGTTCACGAAGACGTGAACATGGCTGGGCTTGATGTAGCGCAAAATGCGAGTGTAGTGGGTAATGAGCATGACGCCGCAACCGGTGTTTCCATGGACGCGGTTCACGCCTTCAGAGACGATACGCAAGGCATCAACGTCAAGACCGGAGTCAGTCTCATCCAAAATCGCGAAGGAAGGCTTGAGGAGCTCCATCTGCAGGATCTCAAGGCGCTTCTTTTCACCACCGGAGAAGCCGACGTTGACATCACGTTCGGCGAAGCTGGGATCCATGCGCAGGTTTTCCATTGCCTGGTTGACGTCCTTGACCCAGTGACGCAGCTGAGGCGCTTGGCCGTCGATGGCGGTCTTGGCGGTACGCAGGAAGTTCGAGACGGAAACACCCGCAACCTCAACCGGGTACTGCATTGCCAAGAAGAGGCCCGCCTTGGCGCGCTCATCGACGCTCATGTCAAGAATCGAGGCGTCATCGAGGTAGGCTTCACCGCTGGTGATCTCGTAGGCGGGGTGCCCCGCGAGAGCATAAGCCAAGGTGGACTTACCAGAGCCATTGGGGCCCATGATTGCGTGAATCTCACCGGAGTTAATGGTCAGATTAACGCCCTTCAAAATTTCCTTCGGGCCTTCAGCGGTCTCAACCGATGCGTGAAGGTCTTTAATCGTCAAAGTCGACATTGTTATTCTCCTCTTCGGCGCTAGACGCCGCACTGTAGTTCTCGTACTACTGTCGTGTAGCCTCAGGCGCCAAGAGCGGCGCGTTCCAGTTCCTTTTCGATGGCGTTCATCAGGTGTTCCTGCACCTGGGGCACGCCGATTTGCTCAATGAGTTCGGCAAAGAAGCCTCGCACGACCAGACGTCGTGCATCGGCCTCGGCAATTCCGCGGCTCATGAGATAGAAGAGTTGTTCATCATCGAAGCGTCCCGTTGCCGAGGCGTGGCCTGCTCCGATGATTTCACCATTCTCGATCTCCAAGTTCGGGACAGAGTCTGCCTTCGCACCTTCACTGAGCACAAGATTGCGGTTGAGCTCGTAGGTATCGGTTCCATCGGCAGCTTCACGAATGAGGCAGTCCCCGATCCACACCGAGTGAGCGTCTTTCCCCTGCAACGCACCCTTGTAGGTCACGCGAGAGTAGCAATTAGGCTGCGAATGATCAACGAAGACTCGGTGTTCCAAGTGCTGACCCGAATCAACGAAGTACAGGCCGAGCATGGTGAGCTCGCCACCGGGGCCTCGGTAATCGGTGTCGGAGCAGATACGCACTAAGTCGCCACCCAAGGTCACGATGATGTGACGGACCTTCGCGTCGCGTCCGATCGCAATACGGTGGTTGGAGGCGTGCAGGAATTCATCATCCCATTCTTGAATGGAAACGATCGTAAGGTCCGAGGCGTCACCTGCCTCGATCTCAACGGTCTGATTGAGCGCGCCATGCCCGCCGCCTCGATGATTCATGACAATGGTGGCGACCGATTGCGACTCGACGCGAAGGGCTAGATGCTGGACTCGAGTCGCCTCGTCTCCATCAATGTCAATCATGATCGGAGCCGATAGCTCGGTCTTCTTCGGAACCGTAACAATCTGTGCGCTTGTGAAGGCGTTCCATGCCACAACCGAAGTACGGTCTCCGGGCGCAAGCACGCTACCAAGACGTTGATCATCACGAGTAACTTCTTCAACAAGGACTTCTTCGGGAGCATCGATACGCACACCCAAAGATTCAGACTCAAAGTTCTGAGTTTCGAAGAGTTTCTCAATGCGACGCATTGGAGTAAAACGCCAGTCTTCTTCACGTCCGTGAGGGACGGCGATATCGCTCAGCGAAAACGAGGTCGGGCGATCTCCACGCGAGGAATGTGCCACCGGGGCTCCCGCTCCATGAGAATGCGGACGGGCCATGGTCTCTTGGGTCGTCATCAGCCAACAGATCCTTCCATCTGCAATTCAATAAGTCGGTTTAATTCGAGGGCGTATTCCATAGGAAGTTCCTTGGCAATCGGCTCAACAAAGCCGCGCACGATGGTCGCCATGGCCTCGTTCTCATCCAAGCCGCGGCTCATCAGATAGAAAAGCTGGTCCGCAGACACCTTAGAGACCGTTGCCTCGTGTCCCATTTCAACGTCGTCCGTGCGCACGTCGACATAGGGGTAGGTATCGGTACGCGAAACCTTGTCGACCAAAAGCGCATCACACAGAACATTCGACTTGGAATGACGTGCTCGCGCATTGATTTGCACGAGGCCACGGTAGGAGGTACGCCCACCGCCGCGAGAGACCGACTTTGAGACGATCGAAGAAGACGTATGCGGCGCCATGTGCACCATCTTTGCGCCTGTATCTTGCTGCTGCCCGGGACCGGCGAAGCCGATCGACAAGGTCTCGCCGCGGGCATGTTCACCCATGAGGAAGCATGCCGGGTACTTCATAGTGATGGCGGCACCCATATTGCCGTCAACCCATTCCATGGTCCCGCCCTCTTCAACCATGGCACGCTGAGTCACCAAGTTAAGGACGTTAGTCGACCAGTTCTGAACCGTCGTGTAGCGAACGCGAGCGCCCCTCTTAACGAAAATCTCGATGACACCGGAGTGCAAGGAATTCTCGTCATAAATCGGAGCGGTACAACCCTCAACATAGTGGACGTAAGAACCCTCGTCCGCGATGATGAGCGTTCGTTCGAACTGTCCCATTGCCTGAGTGTTAATGCGGAAGTAGGCCTGCAGAGGAATGTTCACATGCACACCCGGCGGAACGTAGACGAAAGATCCACCCGACCACGCAGCTGTGTTGAGTGCAGAGAACTTGTTGTCACCGGAAGGAACACACTTACCGAAATATTCTTCGAAGATTTCGGGATGTTCACGCAAACCAGTGTCTGTGTCCGTGAAAATCACACCTTGACGTTCAAGATCTTCTTGAATCTGCTGGTAGACGACCTCGGACTCATACTGAGCCGCGACACCCGAAACAAGGCGGTTCTTTTCGGCTTCTGGAATGCCCAGACGATCGTAGGTATCGCGAATTTCTTCAGGAAGGTCTTCCCAGTCATTAACCTGACGATCAGTCGGACGCACGTAGTACTTGAATGCATCGAAATCAACGTGCGACAAATCCGGACCCCAGGTGGGCATCGGCTTGCGTTCGAAGAGTTCCAACGCCTTGAGGCGGCGTTCACGCATCCACTGAGGTTCATCCTTTACATCGGAGATGTAACGAACGACCGACTCGTTGATCCCAAGAGGGACGTCTTTCGAATAGTCATCGTTATCGTGCCACCCATACTCATAGGCGCCGATGGAACTGATGATCTCATCGTCACTCAGAGTAGTTGCGTCGGTGACCGGTGGTGACTGGGTCATATTTTTCCTCGTCAATTCGGTTATTTCTGGAGTGCGAGCTACTTGCGAAGAGCGGCTCGCGCTGCGGGTGAGATCACGGGCGTTGCCACAGGAATGTGGGTTGTACACACATGTTCTCCGCCTGCAAGGGTTGCAAGTCGTTGGACATGAACATTGAGTAGTCGCGAGAAAGCGGCAGTTTCAGCCTCACAGAGCTGCGGAAAGTCACCGGCAACTTGCCGGATCGGGCAGTGGCCTTGACACAGTTGCACAGCAAATCCGCCTCCGCCGATCTCTCGCACTGTTGCAGCGTAGCCATCAGCAGTCAGGGCGTCAGCAAGCGCTTGAGCGCGCAAGCGAGGGTCATGTCCAGCTTCGCGAACAGTCGAGGCGTAGCGCCTTTCAATTTCGCGCGAACGAGCAGCGGCAAAAGAGTCAATGGCTTCTCCCCCACCAACTTGCCCGAGATAACCCAATGCCTTGACGGCCAGGTCAGAGTAGCTATCGGAAAGCTTTTCGTGAGCACGCGCGGTTGCGACGTAATGACGGGCCGGACGTCCCCTGCCGCGGCGACCAACCTGAGCAAACTCATGCTCTGCAATTTCACTGTCGGAAAGCAGAATCGTCAGGTGCCTGCGCACCGCAGCGGTTGTCAACCCAAGGATCCGTGCAATCGTTGATGCTGTGACGGGCCCCTTTTCGACAACAAGATCACGCACCTGCTGCCGGGTGCGCGCATCACTGATTTCCACGCTGCCCTCCAAGCGAATCTACATTCACAACTCTTGAATCTCAGGAAAATCATACGCTCTTTAAGCAACATTTTCGTTGCGAAATACCCGGTAGAACAGGCGACTCATGTCACAGAATTTGGGCCGAAGGTCCTGAATCTATCGAAGCCAAGGGGATGATACCCCTCTGAGTTCCCATCCGCGCCTGCGTGCTGCTTCGGTTGCAAGAACAGCGCAGACCGTCGAGGCGTTGTGCAAACGCCCCTGCAATGCCGCAGTGACGGCATCATCGAGCTTGACCCACTGATATTCGAAATCAGCCTCTTCATCTTCTCGATCGAAGGGAGTCTGTGTCTGTGAGAGCTCGCGTGCGAGGAAAATACGGATCGATTCCGACGAGCAGCCCGGGGAATTAAAGATATCCAGGAGAACATCCCATTGCTCCGCAACAAGGTCTGCCTCTTCGGCGAGTTCTCGCTGAGCTCCAACCAGCGGGTCTTCTCCCGGAATGTCGAGGAGTCCAGCCGGTACTTCCCATAGCTTGGCGCCGACCGGGTGACGGTACTGACGTTCGAGGAGAATCTCTTCTTCTCCCCCGTCACCGCGAAGAGCGACGATAACGACCGCCCCCGGATGAGACATGTACTCGCGAAGGATCGGTTCCTGTGCTTCATTCAGGACTAATTCGTCGCGCTGAATACCGAAAACCTTTCCAGAAAAAACCTCGCGCGACGAAAGAGTCTGAACGGGAACGTGTTGGTCACGAATCTCAGTCATGGTCATTCCTCACTGGGCCGGAGGGAAAATTGCACTTGCGCCGCTACCGACACCGAAGGAACGTGCGCTTGAGTGGGCATCTTTCAGCGCCAAAACCGCCGAAATTGTTCCCTGCGTAGTTCCGACTTGATCAACGGTTGTTGCCGGAACATTCCCGCGACGCAGAGCTGTGAGAGTAGAACGATCAGTCGAAGCATCACCCAAGATGAGGCCACCGGCAGGCGCATTCCCAATAGTCTTTGCCAGGCCTTCCCATGATGCCTGTGATGCGAGCGAGGAAGGATCTGCCGTCTGCGTATTTGCACTAGTGTTGCCACGAGGTGCGACGACAACGATAGCCTGGGCACCGCCCTGCGGATCCTTGGTCATGCGCATAACGGGAGTATCTCCCCCGGTAAGAATCTGCTTGACAAGATCAGGTTCAGATCCGCTCTGAGTCAGAGAGGTGACGATCGCCTGTCCGATGACTGCCTCTGCACCGGCATCACCGGCAAGACCGGTCAGGTGCGAAGCCAAAGGAGTTGCAAGGGTGTTGCGGAAAGTTGCAGAGTCGGCGCTGAGCCACGTGTTGGTAAGCTCAACCTCACCAACGACCTGAGCGCCTGCAGTTCCAAGCGTATCTCGCATGGAAGCAACATCTGAGCTATCACTTCCAGGAACAGTCACGATCGCAACTGAAACGCCGTTGAGCGATCCTGCAAGGCGCCCCTGGGCGAGCTCTGCAACAGCGCGAGCTTCAATTTTGCTATTGTTCTGAGCCTGCGCCAGTGCCTCATTTGACGAGGCCGTCGAGGTAGTGGGCGTCAAACCGGAAGAAATACGCGATTGCAGCGGCCCTGCACCCAGGACAACCCCCAAGCACAGTGCAACAAAAACCGCGATCAAAGACACGATGTGATAGCGAAAGTTGACCATGTTTTCTTCCTTAGAACGTGACAGTTTCAGTCCAGTGGACTAGATCGGAACTAGCAGAATTTGACGGGGACCACAATTGCGAGATCCAATTCCAGACACTCATATAGAGGTCATGCCCCCACGGAGTAGCCCAAAGTGCCACTCCCATCGACGCGAAAAGCACGCATGCAAGGAGGAAGAGCCATCCGCCTCGAATACGACTCCGGTATGTTGCACTCACTGCATGGGCTGGAATCAACAAATCACCAGCTCGCAAGCGAATCAAAAAAGCGGGAGTAACGACGGAACGAGGCAGTTCAAGGTAGTCCTCGAGTTCGCGCGCATCGCCAGCGACGACAATCGCTGCGGGATCCATAAAGCTCAGAAGACTAATTGCGACATCTTGAGCCGAGGCACTGAGATCGATCTGATGGTAGTCGATCCCCATACGATTCAAACGGTCGCGCCCCTGATCTCCTTCATGTGCACGAGGAACGACAATCTCTGCACCTGAACGAATGATCTTGTCAGGCACCTCGGTCATGTCTCCAACGATAATGGCGGGTTTAAGATGCGCACGCTTTGCGCGCAATGCGCCGCCTTCAACTGCCACCACAAGCGGTTGCGTATCGCGAATCCACTGGCCAAGATCACGCAACTGCTGGCTCGCACGCGGGGAATCGCAGACGAGCAGGACCTGACGGCCACTAACCTGCGTCGCAAGCTCCGGGTAGCCCTCCCCTCGTAGGACGCCCGCACCTTCATATTCCAAGAATGTCGAGGTCGAGGCCTCGAAAGCTTGAAGTTGGTCGGAGAGAGCCTGATCCACATCAGGAATGTCTGAGGGAAGATCCTTCAGCGAGTCATAGCGGTGCCCCTGAGCGACTCGCTTGCCTTCTCGTAGGATGTCCGTTCCCTTGACTGTAATCGAATCACCATCTTTAAGCGCCCAGACATCAGATCCACAATCATCGAGGAGAACGATACCCGCATCGATCAGTGTCTGAGGGCCTCGGCTACGCACGCGTCCAGTGACCGATAGCGCCGCATTGATGACGAGCTGCACGCCACTTTCAATGAGGAGCTCGGCATCTGCCTGTGTAAGATCGTTATCCTCGATGAGCAGGAAATCGCCTTCATCAATTGTCGGAATCTTCTGATGGAGATCGCGCGCAATCCATACGCGGCCCTCAACCGAGGTACTCCTGCTACCTGAAAGTCCTGATTTTTCTTGGCTCACGCTTCCGATTGTGGCATGTCCAGCCCCAAGAGTTCATAAGCATGCCGGCGCGCCGCCTCAGAGTGCGCATCCCCACTCATCATCCGCGCAAGCTCCCCTGCTCGCTCTTCTCCTTCGAGCACGCGGATACTGGTACGTCCATCATTCTTCTCAATTAAAAGATGGTGATCCGCATAAGCAGCAACCTGCGCAAGGTGGGTGACGACAACGACTTGATGATGCTCAGCAAGACGCGCAAGACGGGCTCCCACTTCTACAGCGGTTTTCCCGCCGATTCCAGAATCGACCTCGTCAAAAATAAAGGTCACATCGGAGTCAGATTCACCCAAAAGCACTTCTAAAGCCAGCATGACTCGCGAGAGCTCACCGCCGGATGCCCCGACGCCAAGCGGGCGTGGCGGGGCTTGTGGGTGGGGTTGCAAAAGCATGACCGGATCTTCCAAACCGGTGGATGAGGGCGAATGCTCCTCCCATGACACAGTAAAATTCGCATCCGGCATCGAAAGTGCGTGAAGTTCACTCGTGACTTTCGCGCTCAATTCCGCGCCAAGTTGTCGGCGTGACGCAGCGAGTCTGTCGCCCCATTCAAGAACAGCTGTTTGAGCCTGCGCTAAAGCCCGCTCAAGGGATTCGGGGTTATCATCTTCACCGGTTAGCGCCTGCAAGCGGGCACGAGCTTCCTTCTCCCATTCAAGAAGTCCGCTAATATCTGCTGCTCGCCCTTCCATCAACTGGCGCAAAGATGCACGACGGGCGTGTAGTGCCGCTAGCGTTTCAGGATCGGCCTCGACGGTAGAGAGATAGTGCGCTAGGTCGTCACGTACTGCCGATAATTCAAGGGCGGATTGCTTAAAGCGTTGGCCGATAGCGGTCAGCGAATGATCGAAACGCGCCGCCGTACGTAGGCAATCCAGCGCCCGTCCAATGAGATCAATAACCCCATCCGTGTCCTCGTCTCCTTCTAAGAAGGCAAGCGAAGCTCCAACATGGCGACGCAGGTCCTCCGTATTCGTCAGGCGTTGGATCTGCGAAAGCATTTCTTCCTCTTCGCCTTCGTGTGGGCGGAGGGCATCGAAAAGTTCCAGAGCCTGGCTCAGGCGGGCAATCTCTTCTTCCCGCTCGCTACTAGAGCGGCGCACCTCACGAAGACGATTGGCTATCTCCACCGCTTTCTTCCACGCATGCCCGTAGGAGGCCAGCAATTCTTTATGCTGAGCATCTCCATAGGAGTCCAAAGCGTCTCGCTGAGCTGATTGCGAGCGCAGACGCAACTGATCAGATTGGCCGTGAATCGTCACCAAGGAGCCAACAATTCGTGACAGCGCTGAGGCCGGCATTGCGCGCCCGCCCAAGGCAGCCCGAGAACGCCCGTTCAATGGAACGGTACGAGAGACATACAAAAGACCGTCATCAACAGCCCCGCCCATCTCGTCAATTTCTTGAGCGATCGATGGAGGAACTGAAAAAACGCCATCGACGCTCGCCCGTGCAGCGCTCTCGTCCTCCCCTTCTCGGCGGACCATCTGCGGGTCGGCGCGCCCACCCAGCAAAAGATTGAGCGAGGTCAGCACCATGGTTTTACCAGCACCGGTTTCCCCAGTGAGCACCGTAAAGCGCGGGCCAAAGTCAACGTGTGCGCTTTCAATGACGCCGAGGTTGTCGATGTCCAATGACTCGATCATGAAGCGTTCCCCTCCGGAGTTCTCCACCCCCGCACGGGTAGGTTAAACCTAGTCACGAGGCGCTCAGAAAAAGGAGTGTGTGACATCCGGACCAAGCGAACCGGGTTCGCCGAAACCTTGGCAATGACAGATGTTCCCGAAGGAGCCACGGTACGCCGGTGCCCATCACACCACACTTCCGGCGCGCTCCAATTCTCTTCATTGATGAATACTTCGATTGTTGAACTAGGCCCGACAACAAGAGGACGAGTAAAGAGACCGTGCGCTGCAATCGGAGAAATGACAACAGCCTCAGTATCTGGCCAGACAACCGGCCCGCCTGCAGAGAAGGAGTAGGCCGTTGACCCGGTCGGCGTTGACAAAATCATGCCGTCAGCACCGTAAGTAGAAACATCCTGTCCGTCGACAACGAGAATCAGATGAACCGGGTGCGCTGGATCGGTGTGCTTCACGACTGCGTCGTTGAGTGCCCAGTCTTCGATGGTGTTATCGCCGGGAAGCTTGATGGAGACATCAAGTGTTGAGCGCTTTTCAACGTCAAAATCACCCGTAGCAAGACGATGCATGAGCTTCGGTATCGACTCGGGAGAGGCCTCGGCAAGGAAACCCATATGGCCGGCGTTAATTCCCAAAAGAGGAATGTCGTAACGACGAGCACTTTCTGCCGCGGCAAGAATCGTTCCATCGCCGCCCATCGCCAAAACAAGTTCGGGAGAATCGCCGTCTGCTACTTCTGATTTGAGCGGGTCTTCGCTCACAACCGCGATACCGAGCTGTTCCAACTCGCGCATTGCGACTTCAGTTGCTGCAATAGCAGCAGGGCGTTGAACGTGGCGAACTAAGAGAATTTTCTTCACGAGGCCGATCCCTCCTGCGTATCGCGGGCAGAGTTCGCCGCGCGCGTGCGTCCAGCAGGCCCCTCGAGGACTGCTCTGTCGATAGCTCCTGGAATTTGATCTTCTTCAAGAGCATTGGGATGGTCAGCGCGCATATAAACAAAATACTCGACGTTTCCAGAAGGTCCGGGAAGCGGCGAGGCCTCAACGGCGGCGATCCCAAGGCCCAGATTTCGCGCGCACTCGATAACTTTGGCAATGGTCTCTCGATGGTGATCGAGATTCCTCACCACTCCACCACTTCCGAGACGGTCTTTACCAATTTCGAATTGCGGTTTAACCATGAGGAGGAAATCTGCTTTCGGGTCCGCTACAGCAACCAGGGCAGGAAGCACGAGGGTCAAGGAAATAAATGAAAGATCCCCCACGACCAACTGCGGTGCCGGGTCGATATCTCCCGTTTTCATGAGCCGTACATTCGTCCGGTCCATGACTTCCACACGGGGATCGCTTTGAAGACGCCACGCTAATTGGCCGTATCCAACATCAACTGCAACGACACTCGCCGCACCTCGACGAAGCAGGACATCAGTAAAGCCCCCAGTCGAGGCCCCCGCGTCCATGCATCGCCGTCCTTCAACAGTAGGTGCACGATCTGCCAGGGCATCGAGGGCACCTGCAAGCTTAAAGGCGCCTCGAGAGACGTAGTCCGGATCATCTCCCTGAGTGATGACCAAAGCCTGCGCCGGATCCATTTGGCGTGCGGGTTTTTCAACAACCTGTCCGTCAAGAAGGACGCGTCGCTGCGCAATCAACTCTTGTGCGTGAGAACGCGAGCGCACCATGTTCCGCCGAACAAGTTCTGAATCGATACGACGCAATTTCATGGGGCAATGCGCTCCTCAAGCTTGCGCCGAAGGCGCAGATCGAGCTGTTCAAGCAGCTCGATCTGCTGCGCGACTGGGAGTTCATCGAAGTTATCGGGCAACGACGAGCTCCCCGTCTCGCTCACTTCAGACGGCATAATCAGTCGTCCTGCTCGTCAAGATCAGCGGTTTCTGCGAGAAGTTCTTGGAGGTCTTCTTCGCCGGGAAGAAACTCAAGTGCCTCTTCACCTTCCGCAGTCTGTTCAGCAATAGAAACAGGCGCCTCAACAGTTTCTTCTTCGAGCGCCTCGAAGACACCAGAGGGGTCATCGTTGGCAACGACCGTCACAGTCGGGCAAACCACGTCAAGATCGGAAGAAGAATCCCACGCTGCAGCGGCAAGCGCACGATAGGAATCGATCGTGATGACTGCGCCTTCACGCAATTCAACGTCATCCAGGGTCAGATGGCCGTCGCGTCGCAGGCGCGCGACCTGCGAGACGCCGCAGGTCCAGGTTCCATCCGCGTGGTGCTTCGGCGACGGGTGTTCTTCAAGCAATCCGCGCATATCCATTGCGAGATAACTGGGGCGCTGGCCCCTGGGCGCACAAATTACCGCGCGAGCGTCGTGGACACCGGTAAGAACATGCAGTGCCGGGATTCCGGCCGCAACAGCGCCGAGAATATCGGTTTCGAGGCGGTCTCCGACTGCAATTGGATTCTCACTATCAAGGAGCTCGGCAGCGCGCTGATAGATACCGGGTTCAGGCTTGCCTGCAGCAACCGGACGCTTCCGGGTCGCGTAGCTCACCGCACGCACAAGCGCGCCATTTCCAAGTGCGAATCCGCGTTCCTGCGGGAGTGTTGCATCGAGGTTCGTCGCAAAATACTGCGCGCCGCGCTGCAAGGCAAAGGCGGCCTCGGTAAGTTGAGCCCAGGTCACCGAGGCATCAAAGCCTTGGACAACCGCCGCGGGTTCCTCGTCAGCACTGTCAACGAGAACATAGCCGGCTTCGCGGAGTGCTTGACGCAAGCCTTCTCCGCCAACCACGTATACCGATGCTCCCTCGTCGAGGTGCTCGCTCATCACAGCAATAACGTCCATCGCCGAGGTCATGATGTCCTTCGGCTCGGCTTTGAAGCCCAGTTCCTTGAGCTGTTCGGCAACAGTGAGCGGAGTACGCGAAGCATTGTTCGTTACGAAACCGATCTTCAGGCCGGCTTCGCGCGCTTCTTCAGCGGCCGTAGCTGCGTGTTCGATAGGAAGCTTGCCAGAGTAGGCAGTACCGTCAAGATCCAGAAGAGCCGCGTCAAAGTTCGTGTAGAGCGCTCCCTTCGAGCCTTTCAGCGGTGAACGTCGATCATCGACATCCGCATCGGCAAAAAGACCAACGTCAACAATGTCGGGATCTTCTTCCTCTTCAGGAATGTTTGCCTCAACCTGATCAGCTTCCTCATCTCGGCCAAGTTCGCGCAAACGATCTGCCTGAACCGACATCAGGCGGCGAAGGAACTCAGGATCAGCATCCTCACCAAGAGCAGCGATCGCGTCATCGACAATAACGAGGCCGACTTCATTTTGCCCCAAATCTGCGCGCGCACCTGAGGAGACGAGAACCAACTCAACCTGCTCTGCAAGGTCGAGCTGAGAGGTATCCGTCTGGTCAATGATTTCAATCGCTCGCTCAGGACGCCCAAGTCCGCGTTCGCAGTCGGCTTCAATGGCGCGCAAAGAGAGGTCTCCGCGCAAGCGACGCATCGCACGCACCTCACGCAGTGCTTCTTCGTAGTGTCCTGCAGCGTAAGCCGTCAGCGCCGAGGCCTCACGGACAACGTCGACACGGCCTGCGCGAGAAGCTGCAGCTTTCGCGTGCTTGTATGCGAGCTCAGGATCGAGGTCGATCAACTGACCGGCCATAACAAGGTGTCGAGCGACAATGTCGCTGTTGATCCCCGAAAGCGTTGCCAGGGAACGCAACGCATCTTTATCGAGTTCTTCAGCTGATACGCCGGCGGGGATAGTTGGTTCATCTCCGTTGGGTGCGGTGTATTCGTCGCGCGAACGAGGTGCGCTGCTGCGCTTCGTATCTCGGAAATCGCGTCCTGTGCCTCGGCGGTCGTCGCGTCCTGAGAAGCGACGGTCGCGAGAATCCCTATCAAAACGCCCCGAACGCTCGCCGTCAAAGCGACGCTCACGAGAATCAGAAGAACGGAAATCACGCTCAGAACGGTCAAAACGGCGACCATCGCGCTGATCGCCACGATCAAAACGCGAACGATCGGAACGCTCACCCCCACGACGGTCATCGCGATCAAAACGACGGCTCCCTCGGCGGTCGTCGCGTCCTGAGAAGCGACGGTCGCGAGAATCCCTGTCAAAACGCCCCGAACGCTCGCCGTCAAAGCGACGCTCACGAGAATCAGAAGAACGGAAATCACGCTCAGAACGGTCAAAACGACGACCATCGCGCTGATCACCACGATCAAAACGCGAACGATCGGAACGCTCACCCCCACGACGATCATCACGATCAAAACGACGACCATCAAAATTGCCACGGTCGCGATCGGAAAAGCGTCCCTGACGGTCGAAACCTTGCCCACCATCACGCGAGGAACGTCGATCAGAAGAATTGAAACGGCGCGGTCCACGAGAAGAATCGCCGCGAGAGTATGAACCGCCGTCTCCCCTTGATCCACGTCCGCGACGCTGCGAGGAGTCAAACCTATCTGCCACAATTCCTACTTTCTTCGGGCCCTTCGACCGCACCTATCTTGAATTAAAACTATGAACGCATCCAGCATAATGGGCGAGTAGCAAACAAGCCAGCGCGCTTGACAACCTGTGGATTGCCAAAAACTGTGGGATTGGCCTCGTCGACCGCGTTGCGTAAATCGTATCTAAGTGTCGTATCACCCAACCTAGGCATCGTCGCGGTAGTCGGCCGCTCGCTCGCCTTGCGAGCATCAGTATATAAAGGTTTGGCCCCGGGACCGTGTGGGTTCCGGGGCCAAGCCGTTGAGTGTGTTGTGGCGGTGTCCTACTCTCCCACACCCTCCCAGGTGCAGTACCATCG